>CAUZBP010000048.1:0-37422 GCA_963578105.1 Planctomycetota bacterium | reverse complement strand
CTCCCGCTGAGAGTCTGTCCGGAGCAGGGGCCAAATTGCGGGCGGTGACGACATTTCGCAAGGCGTTGTGAACGGTTTCTAAACGATGTTTCTAAACGATGTTTCTAAACGATGTTTCTAAACGATGTTTCTAAACGATGAGAATTCTTTGCGATTGAACCCGACCGACCAGAGTCGTTGTCACCCGGTGAAAACACCACTTGCCGAACGAGTTTCAAGCCAGGCTAGCGAGTGGCACCGTCGGGAACCGACCAGTTAATTGGGCGGTCGTTCCCTTCGGGGACGGTGTGATGGCCCTTTGCGACGAAAAGGTCGGGGCGGGCCGGGCGGATGTGGTTTGTGAGAACGGTTGTAGAAAAGCTGCTCCAGCTCACGTTGGAAATCGGGGGCTGGCAAGCGGTCCAGGCCCTCCTGCTGGTCTCGAGTCAAAAACTCTCGATAGAACCCATCCAACTGCTTGTCGTTGGCCACCGGCAGCATTCGATCGGTGCCAAAGCGTTCGACAAACGAGGTTTTCAGCCAACGCTCGATAACTCGCTTTTTTTCCTGGGGGTTTTTCAGTGCCTGGAGTTCTTGTTTTGCTGCGGGGGAGAGTTGGTCGAAAAGTCGTTGTATCTCAGCACGGCTGGGTGTTGGTGCGGCATTCAGTTGCCATGCGGCGTGCAGCAGTAACTTCTCACGCTGGCCAGGATTTGGAGTGTTCCGATACCGTCCTTTGAGCTCAGCAGGAAATTTTCCAAAAATTTCGTCCTGGTGCCGCTCAACGAATCGTGTGGCCCAGTTCAGAACAGCTTGCCCGTCTTTCTTGGAAAGAGGTTTTGAGGCCAGACGCTGGACAAGCTGTTGCTGTTGTTCTGCCCGTATTTCCTTGATGCGAACGATCCGTTGGGGCGTAGGGAGGGACTTCAGTTCGGCGACTTGAATAGCGGGTAGAGTTTTTAACCAGGAGAAATACGCGAGCGTGGTTTGCTCCAATTGGGGTTCAGTGGAGATCTGCCGATGCAGTTTCCTGATCCGTTGCTGCTCATCAACTGCTAACGCCAGGAAGCGGGCGCGTTTGGCCCGCAACTGTTCTTTTTCGACGGAGCTCATTTTGTCGAGTCGCTGCCGCTTTACCTGGGAGCTATCTTCTGCGAAGGCGGCGCTGGGCAACAGAAGCACGCAGTAAAACCACGCGATCCACATCAGGCCAGCGCGGGTCGTCGCCTGCGAACTGGCAGAGAACTTGTTGGCATACCGTTTCGGCACAGGAATCCTGCTCCTACATAAAGATCTTTTCCTCTTGCAGTTTTTGCAAGAACTCGACGTTGTCAGCATGAAGATACATGTCGATGTTTTCAATCATGGGCAGGTCTCGCAGAAGTTCCTGATTGGCGTCAGGGGTCACCAGGGTCGTGAAGATGAAACCTGCGGCGAGTCCTGCCAGCGTCAGGGCACCTCCCATGAACCAGGTGGTCAACGACCTGGAGTGAGTGGTGGCCGACAGGGATAGTTCTTTTTCTGCAGTCAGGGTGACCATTTCGACAGTGGAGTGGGTAAATGATTCGCCTACCTCTGCTTGAGGCAATGCGTCCAGGCAATCCCATGCGCGTTCCATCTGCTGTAAGCGTCGCCGGTAGTTTGGATCCTTGGCCAAGCGCTGCTCGACTCGTTGAGAAACGTCCTCGTCAAGTTCGCCATCCAGGTAGGCGATGATTTCTTCGTGGATCGCGTCAAGTTTTTTCTGCCGCTTCTCTTCACGATCATTCATGACATTGCCCTGAAACAAAAAACCGAAGCCATGAAAAAGTTGGCCGGATTTTACGGAACGGCTCTGATCCAAGCTCGATCATCGTTTGACAAGTCATGGTTGGTTGTCTTCGGGGACTTGCTGATGAGACAAGTATGGCTCGAGGATCTTGCGCAGTTTTCCGCGAGCCCTGGAGAGCAGTGACTTGATCGCTTGTGGTGAAAGGTCCATGACTTGAGAAATGTCTGCGTAACTCATTTCTTCGAATTTGGACAACAGGACCGCCATCTGCTGTCGCTCGTTCAACGATGTGACGGCCAGACGTACAATATCAGCCATTTCGTTTCTGTCAAACTGGCGAGTCGGCATCTGGCCACTGGCCGCCATCGCAAGCTGCTCAAGAGTCAGTGCGGAAGACTCGTTTCCCGCCGTGGGACCAAGGTTGATTTCGTGCCGTCGAGCCGAGCTACGCAGAGCATTTCTTGCCACATTATTGGCAATGGTGAACAGCCAAGTCGAGAATTTGGCACCAGGCACATAGCGTTTGCGGGCGCGGTAGACTCGCAGGAAGACGTCCTGTACGAGGTCTTCGGCTTGATCCCGTCTTCCCACGATGTGTTGCAGGATCGTGATCAGGCGCGATTGGTAGCGGCGCATCAGTTCCTCAAACGCCGCCGCGTCATCGTCGCGCACTTTCAACATCAGCCGGACATCAGGGTCCAGTCGTTCGTATTTCAGCGCCGTGGATTCACTAATTACCAACGGCAACTCCCACCTGAAAATGTTTGGAAACTTTCCGAGTTCGACCCTTTACTCGGCTACACAAGTCTAGACCGTCCAAGGTCCTGTCACTAGCCAATCGAGGCGGCGCAGCAAGCTGGTTTTGTTATTCAACCCCGTTCCGTTCGAAAAGTTTCGGATTTTCCAGAAGAGAAATAGGCCACCCGTTCCGGGGTTCCTTACTGGTTGTCAGCGGCCGGTTTACCGATAATCTGCAGATTATCCCGTCGTAGCTGACCACAAGCGGCTTGAATCTCGTCCCCCTTACGCTGCCGCACCTGGACGTTCAGGCCATGCTGCTGGAGAATCTCGCGAAAGCGACCTACGGCCTTCGTTGTGGGACACCGGTAAGGAAGGCCGGCGACAGGGTTGTAAGGGATAAGGTTGACCAGGGCTGAACGGCCTTGCAGCAGCCGGGACAATTTCTGGGCGTGATGCTCACGGTCATTCAGTTCGGACAGCAGCACGTACTCGAAAGTCAACCGCCGGCCGGAAGCCTCAAAGTACTTGTCGGAGGCCGAAAGGATCTGGTGCAATCCGATGTTTTTGTTGACGGGTACCAACTGATTTCTCAAGGAATCGTCCGGTGCATGTAACGAAACAGCCAGATGGTAACCCGTTTTGAGTTCAACGAGTCGTTGAATGGCCTTAGGCAGGCCGACTGTGGAAATGGTAATTCGGCGTGTACTGATACCCAGCCCGTCCTGGTGGGACGCTATTCGGAGAGATGGCAGGAGTGCGTCGAGATTTGCGAGCGGTTCGCCCATTCCCATGACCACCACGTGGCTCAATCGTTCCCCTGTTTCCAGGAGTTGTTGCAAACGTAGCATCTGTTCTACGATTTCTCCGCAAGTTAGATTGCGTTGTACACCATTTAAACCACTTGCGCAAAACACACACCCCATTGCGCAGCCAACCTGCGAGCTGACACAGATGGTACGACGCATCCCGTCTCGCAACAGCACACATTCCATGGTTCCCCGGTCGGCAAGTGATAGGAGGAGTTTTTCTGTTCCGTCTTCGGCTTGCTGATGCCGTACCACTTGCGTCGTCCAGATCTGAAATTCTTCAGCAAGCTGTGTTCGGAGACTCTTGGGAACGTTTTCCATGCCCTGGAAGCTTCCAGCACGTTTCTGATAGATCCACTGTCTCAGTTGCGCAGCACGGTAGCCCGGCTGTCCGTTTTCTGCCAGCCAGGATTCGAGGTCACAAGTTGGATCGAGTAGGTGTCGCATGGCTTGGTTTCAGGATAGCGGTTCGGGTGGGTCAGATACAGATCCCGGGAAAATCACCAGTGAATCCGTTGCGGGTCGCATCACGGTCCGTGCAAAGTCGGGTTCCTGGGACTGGAGACCGAGGGACGATAGACGTTAGACTGTGGATCGTGAAAGGGCAGTTCCGTCGTGTCAACATGTGCTGTCCACATCTTTCATCCCCCACCCCGCGCGGCTTTGCCGGACACCGCGGTAATTCAACCAAATCTCAGATCCCATGACGCTCAACGGTCGCAAACTGAACTTTCGCCGAGCAATCAAGCTGGTGACAGAACTCATGGCTCTTCCGGGCAAAAGTGGCGAAGAGGGGTGTGTTGCAGATTATATTACGAAAAAACTGCATGCGGCAGGTGTGTCTCCAGCCATGATCTGCAGGGACGCTGCAAATCGACGCACGCCGATTCGGGGCGACACAGGAAACTTGGTCCTTGCTCTGCCTGGCAACATGCAGGGAACACGCCGGTTGCTCATGGCGCACATGGATACCGTTCCGATCTGCGTGGGATCGAGTCCCGTGCGTCGCTCCGATTTCATTGTTTCTAGCAATTCTCAACGAGCCCTGGGAGCGGATGATCGTGCTGGTTGTGCCGTCGTTCTGAATTCAGCCCTGGAGATTGTGGAACGCGGGTTGCCTCATCCACCGCTCACATTCTGCTGGACCATCCAGGAGGAAATCGGCCTGCACGGAGCTCGGCACTTGAATCACGCGATCCTGCGCAAACCGAAGCGTGCTTTCAATTGGGATGGTGGTTCCTGGGAGAAGTTGACGGTGGGTGCCACCGGGGGATATCGTATGGCCATCAAAATTCATGGAATCGCCAGTCATGCGGGCGGAGCTCCTGAACGCGGAGTGAGTGCCATTGCCATTGCTTCGCTGGCCATTACGGAATTGGTCCGCGGAGGTTGGCACGGCCAAATTTGCAAGGGAAGTAAGCGTGGCACCAGCAACGTGGGATCCTTTCATGGTGGCGAGACAACCAATGTTGTCTCCGATTATGTAGAACTGAAGGCCGAGGCGCGTAGTCACGATCCTCGATTCCGCAACCGCATTCTGAAGGAAATCGAAAAGGCATTTGTAGGGGCAGCCGGGCAGATAAAAAATGACAGCGGACAGTCGGGCCGCGTCGATGTTGACGGTCGGCTGGATTACGAGGCATTCCGGTTGCAGAAAGACGATCCAAGTGTGTTGGCTGCGGAACAGGCCGTTGTGGAAACAGGTGGTCAGCCGGTTCGGGCGGTGGCTAACGGGGGGTTGGACGCGAACTGGATGGTGGCGCGTGGTATCCCCACGGTATCCCTAGGATGTGGTCAGGTCAATCAACACATGACAGGCGAGGCACTTGATGTCGAGAATTTTAAAAACGCTTGTCGCATCGGTATGTTCCTGGCCACCCAACCGAAGTTGTAAGATCGGATTTGGTAAAGCGGCATCGATGATTCCACAATTTTACCGATCCCCGGCGTTAACCTTGCAGCCACGGGCATGGGACCCGTTAGGCACTCATGTGCGGTGCCGGTCGATCGAACCAGGGAAGCCTGTTGGCAAGGCTCCAGAACGACGACGAGGACCTCGGTGATGGAACTGGACGACGAACTTTGCCTCTGCTTTCATGTCACCAAGAGAAAGGTCATCAATTTCCTCCGCGTGGAGCGACCTCGCCGGGTAGGTCAGTTGAGCGACTGCTTTGGGGCGGGAACAGGCTGTGGATGGTGTCGTGTCTATCTGAAACAATTGTTCAACGCCGCGGTCGCCGGGGGGCAAATTGAAGAAAATTTGCCCAGTTGTGCCGAATATGCTCGACTACGGTCACAGCATGTCAAGCATGGCAAGGGCACGCCCCCACCGGGGGCAACTCCGATTGACGACAACTAGTCACGGAAATGATATTTGGCTATTATGACCGCTGATTGGTCGGATGGCGGACTTTTTTTCACTCGGGATCGCAACCAAGAAAAAACCACTTATGGCTCGTAAAGTTGTAAATCGCAAAGCGTTACGGGAAGCAGCCGCTCAGGCTGAAGGTGCGACCAAAACGGCGAAAAAAAAGAAAACCCCTGTAAAGCGAAAGACCCGAGCGAAGAAACAAGAAAAAGTAATCCGCATGAAAATATTCTGGGGAGTCTTTAACCAGTCTCTCAAGCGGGTGGCTCTTTACGAATTCAACCAGAAGAAACAGGCGGAAAAAAAGGCTTCGGATCTCTCCACGTCACAAAAGACGCCTCATTTTGTGCAAAAGGTGAAGGAAGAAATCACCGAGTGAGTAACACGGGCCAGTGGCTCCAGGCCGAACTCGCAGACTGATTCCGACCGGCTCCGTCTGCATTCACTTTGTCACCCTTGGGTTTCTTCTCAGCTTCAAACGGGTCATCTCGATCCGTGCTGCCGGTGATCAATGGATCCACGCTTGTCCCGCCATTGCTCTGGAGGGTTCTTACTGTCAGGGATTCGCGTCTGTGCTGGTAGACTTTTTTTATCGACCGCTCGTTTCGGGTGTGCTGGGTTGGAAGGGTCGAGCGCTGTGGCACGGATCGATATACTGAGATTCCAGGATGCCAGCCGCGGTTTCCTCTCAATCGGGGTTACCCTTGTTGCGGCTTTGTTCTCGGCAGGTGACCGTCGCCAAAATCCGGTTTCCTGTCACCAATCACGGAAAGTGATGGCGCCAGAAAGTACTATCAAGAGAAGGGACCAAACGGCAATGGACGAAGAACTCAAACAGCCCCTCTTAATCAGTATCTTTGTTGCTAACGGTGTGATTGTTGCCTACCAAGTCGTCTTTAACAGCAATCCGTTCACTTACTCCAGCGCCTTTCTTGGCGTTCTGATTGGAGCGGCGATCGGGGGCAGTATTTTCGCCGCGATGTATTTCCGGAATCGGGGCTGAAGTTTCGCGCCGCTGGTAAACGCCCGTCGCCAGTTTACGGTTCCAGGATGCGCGCTATGCCTTGGCGAGTCGACGCGTGATCCATGTCGCACTGCCCGATGTCCAGGACTTGTTTGGGCATCAGGATTTCATGAAAAGTTGTGTCACCGTGGGTCGTCAAGGCAGCTGAATATCAGGGTTCAAGGTTGATTTTGCAGCGTAACCTGATCTTCTCCGGGATAAGAAATAGCGAACAGGTGCGTGCGATTAGCAATGAAAAGGACATCATTCGCGATAATCGGAGTGCTGTAGACAGAGTTTTCCATTTTGATTTCACCCAAAGCGGGTTGCCACTCATCTTCCTCGATCTGGATTAACGCCTTCTGCCGGTCGGCCGTCAACGGGAAAACAGAGATGTCACCCTCCTCGTCACCAATGAAGACTTTTCCTTCGACGACCAGTGACGAACCCCAGGCCTGCGAGAACATGTCGTAGGTCCAGTGAACTTGACCGGTCAGTGCATGCAAGCAATGAAAAATCCCACTAAAATCAGCGATGTAAAGGATGTCATCCTTGATGGTGACCGTGCCACAACTACGATGAATTTCTTCGTGAAACTCGATTTCTCCGTCACCGTTCTGGTCGAAGGTGTCGTAGTGCCAGACGACTGCTGAATTAGGATTGTCAATTGCGATTTCTCCTTCTTCCTCGATCACGGCCTGGATCCTGCGATGAGGAATAGAAGTTTTGCGATCATTGACTTTGACTGCTAGTTCGCTGCTCACATCACCCCGTTTACTCGGATCGATACACCACAAGTGCCCATTGCCTTCACCGTGTTCCGGGTCTTGCCCGACCGCCACATAAAGCAGGTTCTGATAGATCACCGGTGTGGCAATAATATTGTTACGGGTTCCGTTGCCGCGCAGTTTCCACTCAGACGTTTTTGGATTTGCGTCAAATCTCCAGAGCAGTTCAGGCTTTCCGTCGACTCCTTCGTCCGCCCGAAAACTGTAAACCCATCCGTCTCCGCCGGCAAAGATCACCTGTGGCTCTCCACTGATGATTCCCACGGTCGGCGAAGACCACTGCCCATGCAGGATGTTGGAGCCAGGGGAACTGTCGGTCCAGTAGACCTCCCCAGTATGCTTGTTCATTGCCATGAAACTGGGAGCGGTTACCGAGGGGATGTTTTTATGAGTTTCGTCCACCCCGTTGGATGTGTTGACGAACAAAATGTCTCCCAAAGCGGTTACCGAACAGCTGCACATGTTGTGTTGTGAGACTCGTAGTTGGCTCATCATGTCGTAAGTCCAAACCGTATCCGCCTCTTGCTTATCCTGAGACGTTACGACTTGCCAGGCTGTTAACGTGGGACCGGTGCGTCGCAGCCGCAGTTGGCGCATCTCCCCTTCGACCCCTGCAGTGATGTTCCAGCTTTGACCAGGGTTTTCCACGGTTACGGTTGCATTGTCGTTGCACGCAAATCCCCGTGCCGCACTGAATGTCCGCAAAACTTCAGAAACCTGACCCTCATTCAGACCGGCATCCAGGGTTGCTGCTACCTTGAAAAGCAGGCTGCCTTCGGCTTCCGGTTCATTGGACTCGATGGAGGAGAAATGAAGTTGATTGTCTTGAAGTTGAAGATCGTAATAAATCGTTGCATCCCTTGATTTCACTCGCAGGTTCCAGCGTTGACCCGATTCAATGGTTTCCACTCGCAAGCGACCGGAGAAATCGATTTCTCTTTCCGTGATGACCGCGCGCAATGAATCTGCCAGGTACCCGTCATCCAAACCGGCGGTGAGGGACGGATTTTCCTTGAACAACCGTGCAAGTTCATTTTGTACAGGTCCATCGTCTTCGCCGTCGTAGTATCCCTGGGTATCGACGCACACCACGTGCCCACGACTGGAGACAAACCACAGTCGATCACCATCCACCAGCGGTGCGCAGCAGATCCCCTGGAGGGGCCAGTCATGGACTCGGCCAGATGACAGTTTTTCACTGGAATGTTGCCACAGGAACGTGCCGTCGGATTCGCGGAAACAGATCAAACAGCCCAGGTCTACATCTCCGGGATAGCGAGACAAGTAGCCCGCAGCGTTGTTGGTTCCCACGTAGACTTTTCCATCGGCAACCACGGGATTTCCATACGTTTGGCTTCCCACCCTCGCAACCCACTTGATATTTTTTGATTCATCAGGGTTCCACTCGCCGGTGCGCCGGTCAATCGATCCGATGTCCCATTCGCTGGGGATGTTTTTACCCACGGGTGTGTTGTTACGCAGAGAGTTTCCGCCCCACTGTGCCCAATCTCCGCGTTCGATGCGAAAGGCGGTTTCGTCTGTTTCCTGGTCTGTCTGGCTGACGAGCGCCGTCTCGTGTGCAACTTCGGCAGTGGTGGAATCCACAGGGTCGGGGTTTTTGTTTTCCGCTACAGGAGTTTGCGCGGTGTCAGTTGACTGTGAGGAATTTTCCGCCCCGGTTTCTGCAACCTCCGAGATCGCTGATGTGGAAACTTCAGCGGATGTCGAATTCGAGGGAGGCTTGCTTGCGGGTGGTTGGCAAGCGGGGAGAAAGAGGGCCGTCAAACACGAAAAGATGATCGACGGTCGAGTCATCCTACCAAGGTAAAAACAGGGCATCATACTGGGTTCCTTCAACGGTTAATTTGCAGAGACCGCCTCATTGTTGATAACTGGGCGAACACACGACAAACAGCTCTGGTCCTTCACTCGTCTTCATTGGAAAAAACAAGCAGGTTGTCCAGATAAAGCTCCGCGTCTTTGGCGTTTCCAAACAGACCGGGACTTCCCTGGCGGTTGGGGAAATCATCTTCAACCTTGATGTGCCATTGGTCCGGTTCCGGGTCGCCGCGCGGCCAGGCCTTGCCTTGTAATACGGCTTTTCCGGATTCGTTAGCGGCCCGGAATTTTATCGTGTACCAACGATCGGGTTGCCAGTCGAAGTTAACGGTTTTGGCCATCCGCAACTCGGTGGTCCACGTCCGTATTTGTAGTTTTTGATGGGCGCCCTGCAAATCCAGTGCGTATCCTTGAGCAATCAGGCCGATATCGGGCATTTTGTTGTCTTGGATCGCGGCACGCACATCGGCCTGAATCGTATAGTCGTGGAGTTCGGGATAACCAAACCAGCACCGGCTCCTTTTTCCTTTTGGAATGGTCGTGACTTTGACCAGCACGTTGCTGCCATCGATCTTGCGCACCACGTGACGATATCGTGCTCCGACCCAGGTGATGGTCGGTTGTCCCGACTCGGTTCTTGGATTGAGTACGACATCCTCGAAATCAAATTTCCAAGGTAGCGGTGGAACAATTCGGACTCGCGACTCGCCCTGGATGTCCCCGACCGTCGCCCGAATGGTGACCGCCGCGTGCCGCGCGCTGTCGGGAGCTTGATACGTGCCAGCGGACGAGATCTGGCCGGGACCGTCGACCGAGAAAGAGGCTGCGGCCGATTCGAGCCGTTGTCCGCGAGCGTTGTAGAGTCGCACCTGGAACTGTTTTGTTCCGCCGGTCGGCATCAGGACTTCCTCAGGGACCACTTGGACGTGAGCCAGTTGGAGATCCTCGGAGACAGGCCGTTCCTGGGCCGTCGCAGGGCCGGGGGAAAATCCGTGTTCTTGTTGAGGGTCTTCCAGGCAATACAGAGTTGTAGTGGTTTGCAGGTAGATCCGCCCGTTGGCGCAGATGGGAGAAGCATGAACTTCTTCACCCGGGTTGAGACTTCCTTTTTTTACCACCTTCACGCCCCGCCGTTTGTCGGGTTGGAGAATGTGCCAATTTCCACTGGAACTAAAGGCATAGATTTTACCGTCGGCGTAAAGCGGGCTGGTCCGCATGCTCCCCCGCAAGTAGTATTTCCGGCCGATCGATTCACCCGTATCAGCATTGAGGACGTGAAGTTTTCCACCGTCGTCGAAACAATAGAGGCGGTCATCGATCAAACAGGGTGAACTCTTGCCCATCATCAACTCGGGCCGTGCCCACAACTCGTGGGAGTCCGTGATGTCATCGCGACCGCTCGCGTCCAAGGCAACGACCGACCCCATCGTGCTGCCGTAGATGTTTTCCTCGCTGTGGCCCGAATAGACTCGATCCCCCACGACCAGAGGAGACACATTGAGTCCTCGTCGAGAGAAACGAAATTTCCAGATGGGGACCCCGGTACGTGGCTGGAAAGCCCACAGAGATCCGTCACCCGACCCGAAAACCATCGCCTTCTCATGATTGAGGACAGTGAGCGTCGGGCTGCTGTACGTCGTGTCGTAAGGCAGTAGTCGCGTGCCTCGGAACCACACAACTTCGCCCGTCTCTTTGTCGAATGCCAGAAAACGGTGTGCAGGTTTTGCCATTTCTCCCCATCCAATGACGACCGCACTGACAATCACCAAGTCTTCACAGATGAAAGGAAAATTGGTGCGACCACCATAAGTACTCAGCAGTCCAAATTGTTCGTGCATGGGGACCGACCAAAGAGTTTTTCCACTCCTCCCATCCAGGCACTGAAAATAGCCACAGACGCCCAGGGCATAGACATTTCCTGTCTGGGGGTCACCGACCACTGCGGACCAACCCACGCGTTCCTTGGGAACATCCGAAAGCCAGACATTAAAAGAGTTTTCCCAGAGAGTTTTTCCGGACACAGCATCGACGCAGATGATCTTTTCCCCGAACTCGGTACCTACCATGGTGTAGAGCCGTGAATTCAGGACGATGGGAGTGCTCCTTCCACCCAAGCCATCGCGTTTCCAGAGGACATTTCCCTGGGGACCACCAGCGGGGTTCCAACTGTTGATCAGTCCCGTTTCCCGGGATGTGCCGTTGTACTCGGGACCTCGCCAATGAGGCCAATCGAACGACGGTTCTGTCTTGTCGATGACAGACCCATTTCCCGCCGGATCGGATGGCTGAGAGTCGTTTGCAGTAGCGGAACTGGAAGCGAGGAGAAAGACGCTAGCAAGCAGAAGCTTTGGCAAGTGTTTCATAGCGTTTGTCGAATGAAGGGCGGGATCGGAGCATGGAGTGTCAAACTAGGCCGATTGTAACGGTACTCGGACCACTGAGTAGCATACGTGTTGTTGACCAGGATGGCAACCGAGCCGGCCAATCATCAAAGTTTCTCCAGTGCAGTTTTTCGGCAAAATTTACGCGACAGGTCATTTGCGCCACTTACTGAAAATTGCTTTTGAACCCTCAAGCCGTTTCAACATGTAAACCGATATCCAAACTGTTGCACGGTGAGTTTATCAATGCCTCGTGCGACGCAACCAGAGCGTCAGTCAACCGGATTGGACATCATCGAGTCAATGGAGTGCTCGACCGGCCTGACGCAAAACATTGTGCAAGCTGTGTGCGGACGAGGGTCCCCTACCAAGACCTGCTATTACCTGGGTCTCGCCCGTGGAAACAACGGGGCCAAACGGAATGCTGCTTGGTTAAGGCATGTTGCGTAGGTAATGGTGTATTGCACTTGGCCAATATAGAAAACGCCTGTTAGGCAGTTCAAATTAAGGAGACGTAGCTCGATGAAATGGAACATGATAATTGGAGCACTCGTCCTGAGCCTTGGTCTCTGTGGCCACAGCTTTGCGGGTGGGTTACTGGACAACGTTCTTGGTTGTGGTTGCGACGCCTGTGATTGCGAAGCTGCCCCTTCGTGTGGTTGTGAGGAAGAGCCTTCCTGTGGTTGTGAGCCTTCCTGCGGTTGTGATTCGGGCTGCGACATCAGCTGTGGCCTCCTGTCGGCCCTATGCAACCTGAAGCTTCCTGCACTGCCATCGCTGCACGGCTGTGGTTGCGATTCCGGTTGCGACTGTGACAGCGGATGTGCTGACGCTGGAAGTGACGACGACCTGGAAGAAGCTCCGGAAGCGAGCGACGCTGCTCCGATGCCTCCGGCCCCGATCGTCGATCCTTCGGCTTTCGTACCCAGCAAGAAACGCCACGTGATCCTCACGAGCGTGATTCGTTAAAGGATTGCGAAAAGCGAAACGTTAGTCTTCAAGGCCTGTCCGGGTGGAATTGCCCGGACAGGCTTTTTTATTTTGCCTGCAATAAGCCAGTTGCATAGGCCAGAAGGTTACCGCGGTTCTGATAGTATTTGAGGACCGAGTCGTAATTCTGAGCGTGCTGGGCGAGGTCTAACAACTCCGGCGCCAGTCCGGTGGTGTGTACATTGTCAGGGATAAGCTCGATCTGCGCTTCAATCGCTTCGTTGAAGCGTCCCACGCGGGCCAGCAAGTCGATGTAGGTTTCAGCCGCCGCAGTGCCCTGTTCATAGGCGTCGATCGTTCGGGCCCTTTCTTCAAAGAAGCGGAGTGCGTTCGTTCGATCCTCATCGAGCAGCACCTGGAAATAAAGTCGGTGACTCGGATAGGTTTCCACGAACGGTTCTTCGCCCGGATATTGGAATTGAGGATTGAGCCGACTTCCGTAATCGGTCATCTCCAAAGACATGCGGAGTAATTTCGGATCGTCCAAAAAACGGGCCGCCTGAGTTGCGGATGATAAATGTGAAGCGTCAATGTGGTAGCTGAATTCTCCAAACAACCACTTGCGTTGCGCGATTAACTGGGCCAGAGAATCTTCACTGGGCTCCGTCGATTCCTCACGTTCGATGTGAGCCCGTACGGATTCTGTCAATTCCCGATACACATGCTCGACCAGCAGTCCGACCGGACCCTGAAGGTCAGTGCGCGTTTTCCCATGAGCGAACGACTGGAAAGTGGTAATTGCGTTGCAGGTACCATAATGTTCCAACACCATGGCATAACCGCGCGCCACGTCGAGACCCTCATGGAGTGTTAACTCGATCATTTCGTCACGGTTTTCATCGTTGATCGGAACCTGATCCAACTGCTTGATCAAGCTCTTCGGGTCCATGGCGGGCCGTAAATACATCCAGGCCTCGCGGATGCGACCGTCTCGGAGAAGAGCCATTCCCACATCGCGGCAGGATTCCAGCAGCCCTGTTTCCAAGGCGTCTCGCTGAGTCGCTTCCAGGCTGTCTCCCAAGTCGTTGTCGTGCGGCGGCAACCCAAGATGGTGACGAACCCGGATTTTCAATGCCTCGAAGAGTTCGTGGTATTTCTTGTCTCGCCTCAAAGAGGATTCCAGCACGGACAGTAAACCGTCGATCCCGTCCCGCGCGAATCCTTGTTGCAGTTGTTCAAAATCTTGGTGGTTCTCAGGCATGCCCACATGGTAGCACAGATGCCCACCTTCAGAAATACGTGCGTCTGGGTTAGTATATTTGGGATGAGTGAACGAACCAAAACTTTCGGTGGTTTACGTGTAGCCGCCTTTGAAAGTCGACGCGCCGAGGAAATCTCGCGTTTGATCACACGGCTGGGCGGGCTGCCGCAGGTAAGCCCTTCCATGCGAGAGGTTCCCCTCGAAGACACGCGACCCGTCATCGATTTCGCCAATCAACTGATCACGGGCCAGGTTGACATCGTGATTGTGATGACGGGCGTGGGATTCAGGCATCTACTGCGGGCCGTGGAACGACACGTGGACCGCGAACGGTTCCTTGAGGCACTGTCCGACATCACAACCATAGCGCGCGGACCAAAAGCCATGGTGGCTATGAACGAAGTGGGCCTCAAGCCCACTCACAGGGTTCCGAATCCCAATACTTGGCGGGAGGTTTTAAACACGGCTGATCGAGAAATATCGATTGCCAATCAAACGATCGGGTTGCAGGAATACGGCAAAACCAATCCCAGCTTGATTGCCGGCCTGGAAGCCCGCGGTGCTCGTGTTATCGGAGTGAAGGTTTATCGTTGGGCTCTGCCGCTCGATTGCGAACCGCTGAAAAAGAATCTCGAAGCCCTGTGTGAAAAGCGAGTCGATGTGGTCCTGTTTACCTCGGCCAATCAGGTGACCCATGCATTGCAGGTTGCCGAATCGATGGGTATCCTGCCGGCCGTTCAGAAAGGAATTCGTGCGGCGGTGACCGCTTCGATTGGTCCGACGACAACGGAAATGTTGCAAGCGTTTCATTTGCCGGTCGACATTGAATCGGAACAGGGAAAAATGGGCCAACTGGTGGCGGCCTCGGCCGAACGAGCGGAGAGCCTGTTAGCTCGCAAGAAACAAATCATGGAGACACTTTCCAGCCCGGTGTCAGGTGTGACCGATCCTTCTGCCCCCTGGTACGACAGCCCTTTCATGAAAGCCTGTCGCGGCGAACCGACCGAGGTGACCCCCGTGTGGCTCATGCGGCAAGCAGGACGCTACCTGCCAGAATATCGAGCGGTACGCAAAACAACGACGTTTCTCGAGCTCTGTAAGAATCCGGCCCTCTGTGCTGAGGTGATGGTGACCACCGTCAATCGGCTGGGAGTCGATGCTGCGATTATTTTCTCGGATCTGCTTCCCATACTCGAACCGATGGGGCTGGAGTTGGAATATGCCGAGGGTGAAGGACCAATCATTCACAATCCACTCCGTGAAGGAGGGGATGTCGATCGACTTTTGGAACTTGAAAGCGTTGACGCATTGCATTTTGTCACCGAAACGGTCCGGCTCACCCGAAGAGAATTGCCAGCCAATGTTCCCCTTATTGGCTTTGCCGGCGCCCCCTTCACACTCGCTAGTTATGCCATTGAGGGGGGCTCCAGCCGGAATCACTTGAATACGAAGACCTTGATGTATCGAGACGAGGGAGCTTGGCGGGCCCTCATGGAGCGATTGACCCGCGCGGTGACCCTGTATCTAAACGCGCAAATCTCTGCTGGAGCACAATGCGTACAACTGTTCGATTCCTGGGTGGGCTGTTTGGGGCCTGAAGATTATCGACGTTATGTGTTGCCCTATGTCCAGCAGATCATTTCGGACGTTACTGCGGGAGTACCGGTCATCAGTTTTTCAACCGGTAATCCCGCCCTGCTTCCTTTGCTTGCTGAGGGAGGGAGTTCGGTGGTCGGGGTGGATTGGCGAGTCAGGCTGGATGAAGCCTGGCGGATGATTGGCCATGACCGCGCTATTCAAGGAAATCTTGAACCGGCCGCACTTCTAGCGGACCGACAGGAGATCCGGCAGCGGGTTCAGGCCATTCTGGATCAGGCACAGGGTCGACAGGGGCACATCTTCAATCTGGGACACGGAGTGCTGCAACAGACCCCCGTCGACAACGTGGTCGCGATGGTCGATCTCGTCCACGCGCTCAGCCAACGTTGACCCAGACCTGCGTCAATCCAAGACAGCCCCATTGATCGTGTCAATCAGCTGACGTAGTCGTCCGAGACTGCGACGATTAAACGGAAACGCAAGGCGCGGGAGATGCGCCAGGTCCGGTTGGTCTTGTTCCTGATCCAGAGCTTTGCATACCTGAAAGTCGCCTTCCGACAGAAGGTCGCCGAAGTCTTCTTGAATCTGCTGCACCAAAGAATCTGTTGGAGCCTTCAATAATCGCAAGACAAGCCGGTCGTTCACGTAGCGCATGCTGTGATAGTTCTGAAAGAATCTCAGAATTTCGTCCACGGCCTCCAGGGGATCGTGCGTCATCTTATAGAGGGACAAGTCATCGGGTGAAATCATCTTATCGGCGAGCAGATTCCTCTGGACAAAATGATGGAAATCTTGCCAGTAGGTTTGGCCGGGAGGATCGATGAGCACGACCGGTACCATGTCTCTTTTGCCGGTCTGGAGTAGCGTTAATACTTCCAGGGCTTCGTCCAGCGTGCCAAATCCGCCGGGGAAGCAGGCCACCGCGTCGCATTCTTTCACAAACATCAATTTGCGTGTGAAAAAATACTTCATATGCACGAGCTTGTGATCTCCCGCAATCACGGGATTGGCGTCCTGCTCGAAAGGCAGCATGATGTTCAGGCCCATGGAATGTTCCCGGCCTGCCCCTTGGTGCCCAGCTTCCATGATGCCGCTGGCAGCACCCGTGAGAACCAACCAATCCTGTTTCGCCATGGCACGTCCAAACTTTGCCGCTTGCTCATAACAAGGATCGTCAGCGGCTGTTCGAGCAGATCCGAAGACGCTCACGATCCGTCGATTGCGATATGGCGAGAAAACTTTAAAGGCATACCGCAGCTCGCGCAGCGCGCGACTGAGAATTTTCAGGTCGCCACGAGAGGAACGATCCTGAGCGAGCTTGTCGGCCGAGTCTTTGATTCGATCAATCAGATCTTCGGAACCCCAGTGGGAATCAATCTCCGTTGAACCTTGTGTCGACTCAGGAGGGGAACCGGAAGATTCGGTTTTCCGTTTGGAATCACTCAAGATAAACCTCGTTGCTCTAGGTAGTTAGTGGCTACAGGCGGCCGTGCGAAACCGCAACCACGGTTTTCTAACTCATCATCCCCGCGTCAAAAGACGATCGGGGACGATCCCCTGAAGTAAAGCAGGCGATGTCCGAGTAAAGAACGAATTGCGGGGCGACACTCGTGTGAAGTCTTTCAAACGGGTTGACCTACGGGAAGGACTTGACTCATGAATGGTTGGCCTTATCGCGTCACTACGAAAAAAGCCGAACCCGTGGCGGCTCGGCTGATAAAACAGTCAATCGAAGGATCGTGGGGTGGAATTTTCAAGCCGAAGGCCGACGATAGTGCTGGTAGGCCAGGACCACCTCGTAGAGATCCAATGAAATGGTGATCTCATCGTCGGCGAAGTCCTGGGGCCACGTTCGACCTGATTCCAGGGCGTCCATCAGAGCTGGAAACACATCCCCCAGTGCCATGGAGACAGTTTCTTGTTTGACCTGTTGTTGATCCAGAAGAGCGGTATTTTCGCCTTCAGGCCCATAATAGACTCGAAGTGGTTGAATCATGGAGTCGATTGCCTTGTATAAAGGACCGTGTCTACCCGTCAAATGTGCTGGCGTGACGCTGGATGCGCGCTAACGGGGCGCCCTCCTCCTGCTTCTACTCAAGTTATCGGCAGAAACCATTGGAGGGATTTGATCTGATATGGGGATTTTTCCTTTTTTTTTGCCGAGACGGCCGCTCCGGTCGTTGGAGTGCTAGCGAATCTTGACAATCGAAGGATGAAGCGCTAGATTGCCCAGATGGTAAGTGCGTTCTGTTTTAATGTTTGCGGCATCGCTTGTTCGAAATCGACGGCATGGACATCAGTATTTCCATCGATCTAGAACTCGTAGCTAAAGGGGTTCAGCTTCCCCTGCACCAAGTCCAAAGCACCGTGGCGTTGCTGGACGATGGCAACACAATCCCTTTCATCACACGCTACCGTAAAGATCAAACCGGAGGTCTGGACGAAGAACGAATTCGGGAAATCCAGAGGCGGGTTGAGCAGCTGCGGACTTTGGAAGACCGAAAACAGAAGATTCTCAAATCTATCGAAACTCAGGGCAGGCTGACTGACGAACTTACCGCGCAGATTCAAACCGCCAAATCCTCCAAGTGGTTGGAGGATCTCTATCTGCCCTTCAAACCGAAAAAACAAACGCTGGCCACGAAGGCCCGCGAACGAGGGTTGGAGCCCTTGGCGGTGGAGGTGTTGAACGCGACTTGCAGCAAGCAGGATATGGATCGACGCACGCAAGACTTTGTCGATCCCGCCAAGGCGCTGGCGTCGGCTGACGACGTGTGGGAAGGTATGGGGCATCTGCTGGCCGAGATTTTTGGCGATCGAGCCGATGTGCGCAATAGCTTGCGCCGCATCTTCCGGCGAACCGGTAAACTCGTAAGCACGCGGATTCAACCCGCCCAACAGATTCAGGCCAAGGTGTCAGACACCAAGCCCGATTTCCCTTCCGAAGGAAGAGAAATCGCCCCCGCAGCCGAGGATGCCATCCCAGTTGCGAAGGCAGCCGCAGCCGAGACAGACGTAGGTGGCGAAGGTACTGAACAGTTGACGGTGGTCTCAGCCGCGGACCAGCCCATGCTTCCTTCCCCAGGGACAGCGGAGCCGCCCGAGCAGGAACGCCCGGTATCCGTTGATAACGGCTCACAAGAACCAGCAACGGTTCGTGAGGTTTTACAGAAGACTTCCGAAGTCACTGAAAAAAGCCCACTGGCGGAGAAATCCAAACAGACCAAGCCATTCTCGATGCGAGAAAGCCGCAAGGAGAAAAAAGATAAGAAACGCAAGAAACTGGAAGCGGCTTTCAAGGACTACTTCAAATATTCAGAACCCCTGCAGCGAATTCCACCGCACCGGATGTTAGCAATCAATCGTGGGGAACGTGCTGGCCTGCTGCGAGTCAGAATTGAGGCGGATGATACAGCCTTGATGGAAGAATCTGAAAAAATGGTGGTAGACCCAGAGCATCCCCATGCCGAGTATCTATCGCGCTGCATGCGAGACGCCTTGACGCGCTTGATTTTACCAAGTCTTGAGCGGGAGGCGCGGCGTGAATTGACCGATCAAGCCGAGGTCCACGCGATCCAAGTGTTCATCCGAAACCTTCGGAATCTGTTGCTTCAACCTCCGATGATGGGCCGCCGAGTCCTGGCGATTGATCCTGGTTTTCGCAGCGGTTGCAAGTTGGCCGCCTTGGACGAGTTCGGAGGGATCATCGGCCATGGTTTGATTCATATCGTGGGCAAGAGCGAACGATTGAAGAACGCCCGCAACCAGATTGTGCAGATGGTCACCGAACACAACCTGTCGGCCATTGCCATCGGAAATGGAACAGCTTGTCGCGAGACCGAAAACCTAGTCGCAGAAATCATTGCCAAAGAACTTGCGGGTCACGAGGTCGAGTACACGGTGGTTAACGAAGCTGGCGCCAGCGTTTATTCAACCAGTCCTCTAGGAGGCGAGGAAATGCCCGAACTGGATGCCACGCAGCGCAGCGCTGTATCAATCGGACGGCGCCTATTGGACCCGCTTTCGGAGTTAGTCAAAATTAATCCGGCCAATATTGGCGTGGGCCTCTACCAGCACGATATCAAGGCAAAGCATCTACGAAACTCGTTGGATGCAGTCGTCGAATCCTGCGTCAACCTGGTCGGTGTGGATGTTAATGCTGCCAGCCCGGCCCTGTTGAGCTATGTTTCAGGGCTAAACAAGCTCACCGCGCGCCGGATTTACGATTACCGCCATGAGCACGGGCCGTTCAAAAACCGCGAGTCCTTCAAACAAGTTGCTGGCTTTGGAGAATCCGCATTCATTCAAGCCGCCGGATTCTTGAAGATTGTCATTGGCGACAATCCATTGGATGCAACCTGGATTCATCCGGAAAATTATGAGGTGGCTCGTAAAATTCTGGAGAGGCTTGGCAGCAATGTCGAGGAACTAGCGAGCTGGTTGTCCCCTCTGCGTGGGGCTGACTCCGAAAATGCGGCTACGAAGGAAGAGAAATTTTCAGCTGAAGATGCCGAAATATCATCCAGCGTCTCGCCGGCCTCGACAGAGGGGACCGATACATCGGAAAATCCAAAGCAGTCGGATATCGCTGCGCCGGAAGAGCTGGTTGCGCAATTGTCAGATCATTCGCGGATAGAACAGATTGAAAAGCGGGCCGCGCAGTTGGCTATCAAGGAACTTTCTGCCGAGTTGGAAATAGGGGAGTTGACGCTGCAGGATATTCTCCGTTCGTTGATCCGTCCCCAGCGTGATCCGCGCGAAGACTTGCCTCCCCCCATTTTCCGGCGAGGAATCGTCAAATTAGACGACTTGCAACCCGGCCTGGAGTTGTCCGGAACCGTACTCAATGTCGTGGACTTTGGTGTTTTTGTGGACATTGGTCTGCACGACAGCGGTTTGATTCATGTTAGCCAATTAGCGAACCATTACATCAAGGATCCTCATGAAGTCGTGAGTGTGGGAGATACCGTCAAAGTGTGGGTTGTTGAAGTCGACAAACAGCGCCGACGTGTTTCTTTGACCGCCATTCAACCGGGCACAGAAAAACCCTCGTCAGCGCAACCCAAACGATCCGGTGAGAAGCCGAAGCAGCGTCCGAAATCCCCTCCCCGCAAACACCAAAGAAAGCCGGAAGGACGGCAGGGCCAACGAAAAAAGTCATCCAATCGGCCGCCAAAGCCCGTTGTGCCGATCACCAAGGAGATGGAGGTGGGCAGTGAGCCGATGCGAACCTTTGGGGACTTGAGTCAGTATTATGAAAAGCAGTCGCAGACGAAGCCCGACTCGGACCATTCGGATGAATCTGCGGATTGAGGCAACTATGGATTTTGAACAACGACTACAGAAGGCAATCCAACGTGGTCGACAACTGGGGGATCAGCGGCGCAATCGAGAAGCGGAGGCGGCGCTCAACGAGGAGGATCTCAAGTCGTTGCATTCCAAACACCGACTCATTTTATCCGAAAAAATTGAAAGTTGCGTAAAACAATTGCAACACCACTTTCCAGGGTTCCAATTCGAAATGATTTTTGGAGAGCGTGGGTGGGGAGCGGCTGTGAGCCGCGATGACATTCAGATTTCAAGCGGCAAGCGGTCGAACCATTACAGCCGATTGGAGATGACCATCCGTCCGTTTTCGAAGGCGCACGTTTTGGATTTGGCGGCCAAGGGAACGATTCACAACAAGGAGATCTTCAACCAGAACCACTTTGAAAAAATCGCCGAAACCGACCAGGATAGTTTTGTCGAACTGATTGATTTGTGGGTACTTGAATATGTCGAGATGTATTCTGCAAAAGGAAATAACTAGCCGGGCGACTTGGACCCCGCCATCTGGTACCCGGATTAGATCCTGCACACGGCAACAGCGACCCGTTTGAAAGTGTTTTGCGGCGACTGGTCAGCGGCGCCGACCGCCATTCTTAGCAGTCCGGTGCGAAAACTCCTGTGCACCGCACGATTTTTCATGCTAGGCTTTTTAACCGGATTCTGATGAAAAGGCCAACCCGTCACACCAGGCGTGATGCCCAGATGTTCCCCTTTGTTGCCATCGCCATCGCCGCGACGTTTGCGAATGCAAGTCCATACGCCCCGCGGTCACAATACGCTTTGAGTGAAATGCACGGATGGAAGATCTACGTACATCGCCAACTGATCGAACAGGATGTGGAAGTCCATCGGCAGACAATGAAGTTGCTCGATGTCAAACTGCATGACATTCAACGCGTGGTGCCTGCTCAGCCCCTGCGGGAGCTTCGAAAAGTGCCACTCTGGGTCGAGGCTGACAACGACCATAAATTTCCCTGCATTTGTTACCACTTTTCCAAGAGGTGGATGGCACAAAACGGGTTCAATCCCATCAAGGTCAACTCGATTGAAATCTGCAATGCATCAAGGTTCCTGCGTTGGACACACGCCCAGCCCTGGATTGTCATGCATGAGATGGCACATGCCTATCACCACCGTTTTTTGGGGCGCAATGATGCGCGTATCAAGCGAGCCCATCGACGGGCATTGGAGAGCAAACGATATGATTCCGTACTGCGGTACACAGGAAACAATGTCAGATATTACGGTCTCAAGAATGCCCGAGAGTTCTTTGCAGAAATGACCGAATCGTATTTCGGAGTCAACGACTTCTTCCCTTTCAATCGAGGCGAACTCCGCCAATACGATGCGAGGACCTATCAGCTGTTGCGTTCTATCTGGGGTGAACCACCCAGGGTGACCAATCAAGACGATTTGGATTTCTATGAAACCAGTTCCTGAATCGATCGTTCAAATCGAAGCGGAATCTGCTTAAGGGGCCAGGGCGAGTTCTTTCAGGGAGTCCAGTGTGCCGAGAACGTCCTCCATGGAAATTTCCTGCCATTGTTGGTTCCTATGCCGCAGGATGGCAAGCTTGAAGCTCTCAAATGCCTCGACGATGTCTGCAGGCAAATTCCCCAATTCCTCGAAAGGCCGCACACGATTCACCGCACGGTCCGGTGTGGCCATTTCGACCTCGTCAGCAGGTTCCGCGATCGACTCTACAGGTTGATCTGCAGGGTCCTCGTCGCCGATGGCACTCTCAGTTAAGGATCGTACTTCGGCCTTGGTTTCGCTGACCGTGGCGGAAATCGTCGCAGGTAAACTAGGAACCAAGTCTTCACGAATCTCGGTGACCGTGTCTTGTGGTGTACTATTTTCTTCCTCGACAATTCCCAAAGTTTCCTGCCGGTTTGTTTTCATGCCCGCTACTGACCAACCGTTTTGCGCAGCACCCTCCAGCCACATCTCCGCATCATCCCAATCAAGAACGGCCTGGAAATGACTCCAATAAAGTCCGTCATACTGCTCGTACACAGTAGCAAACCGGGAAGCCACACGGCGTAGTCTGCCGACATGCTGGCCTGTCACTCCACCAACGCGTGCCGCCCACGCCTCATCCGAATGTTCTTGCTGCGGAACCCCGGCGGAAACCAGGGCTTCCCTCCATTCCAGGATGATTTGACCCTTCGTCCAATTGGTTGTGCTGATCAGCCGGTTCCAGCGTCCGACAAAGAGTTTTGACTCAGCATCCAGCTCGGTGTATTGCGTAGAACTGTCACTCATGGCGTGAACTCCTTTCACCAAAGATTCATTGCGATCGGCCAATTTTGGAATCCATACCGCAGCGAACGTTCTTCTCAGTTCAGTCACTTCTTGATTGGTTTTTCGAGAGAACCTCTAAGGAGGCACCGGGTCGATCCACCAGTCCCTGAAGGCAAGGAATTTTAGCGGCGTAGCGGGGGCTTCTTCCAGAAGGTAACCGAGTGATTGTTTGACATCGCGCGATGAGAGAGTGGCAGCAACTGCTGTTACAGCAGTGTTTGCTACGGTAGGGCGGGTTGTCCAATTGTGTACCCGGCTGTTGAAAAGCTGTTGATAAAGTGTCGATGGAGGCTCCTGCGACGAGCCCGGGCAGGTGGCAGGGAAAAGGGAGTCAGGAAACAACCGGGCTGTGGACCAATGCGATGTGGTCGAGTGGAATTGCGCCTTCTCCTTTCCTGAAAAAGTGTTACGGGCAAATCGCGCGGCCGGGTCGGAGTTAAAAAATCCAGGCCAGCAGCCCAGGAAACGGCCCGTTCGGTCGCTGCGAATCCGCGGGCCTTGTGAGAACCGTCACAGAAAGGTTTCTTGTGCGAAATTCCGTGACGACAAAGTGCAATCTTCGGTTTGTCTGTAACAACAGTAAATTTGGTGCCGTCGGAGTCTAGAAGTTGGCCCGGACCTTCAACGACCAGGGGCCCAATTTTTCAAAGCCGAATGGTGACACCTGGCATACCCTTGTGTCCCTGTGGTCGCGGAAGAGGTATCAAGGTCAGGCATTCTTTGCTGAATCCGCACGGAATGGTCCAACCCAGTCGGATTGGAGTACCTATGGCAGATTAGTTTTTGAATTCGCATCGACCGGGAGACCAGGTTCGGGGTTGGTTTTATTTGCCGTGCCGATTTGAACCACAAACAACACCGAGATCATTTCATCGAGAACAGTATGGTCGGGCGGTGAATGCGGCATCTTGCTTGAGTGACCCTCTTTCTGAGCCGAGCCCAAGCCAGGAGTCGAGACATTTTCCAAATGATCCTGCAGGTCGTTAAGCAGGGCAGAAATTTGATCCCGACGTGCCTGCACCAGGATGTATTTCTGGGCGACCTGCGCATCGACTAGACGCCCGTTTTTCGATCCGAGAGTGTTGACAGCGGCTGATGCGCCGGGCGGATTGGGCGAGTCAGGAGCGGCCAGTGTTGGAAGAAGGTGGCCATCGAAGTCGATAGCGTGTCGTGCGAACGAGTGTTCCAGGGTTTTCAAACGCACATGTTCGGTTGATAACCGGAGTGTTGCCACCCAATTCCAGGCATTCGAGTCATTGAGGGTTTGGTCACTTCGGGCCAAGGACAAATCTTTGCTTGAAGCTTTGTTGAATGCCTGCACGACAGGCTTATCGTTTGGCGAGGCGGCCAGTCTGCGGCGTGGTGATCGGTTGTCTCCGGGGAACGACTCTTCAGTTGCGCCCAACTGATTCGACTCCACCTCGTACACTTCACGCGCCTGACCGCGCACGTTCACCAGTTCCCCGGAAATTGCAGAATCGGCCACCAGCTTCCGGTCGAATTGCCGGCCACTTTGAGGCTCCGATTTTGGGATTTTGGAGGCAGGCGACTCGCTGCGATTGTCACTCGCTACGTCTTTTTTTGAATCGACGTTCAGGTCGCTACTGTCTGCCGCTGTTTCGCGCTTCAGAACGAGCGGTTGTTGAGGGTCGGCTTCTGCAAAGTCGGAGTTGACCGTTGATGGAAGCGAGACGAGTTTATCTGAATCACGTGGTAAGAAGACAGATAACAAAAGGGCAGCTGCGATGGCTGCTGCCCCCCAAAGTACTCCACGTAGTAGTCCTCGTTCGCGGCGACCAGGCCCAGAATCAGGGATGTAGGATGCGTTCAAATCGGTAGCCGGTTGTAGCACCGTGCGCTCTGCCTGCCGAAGAATTCGCCCGGTTAAATCTTCCGTGGGTGTCTGTTGCGGCAGCTCTTGGATTTGGGCGCTGATCAGGCGCAGGTCGGTCAGCAGTTGGCTGTACTGGGGATCGGATGCAATCCACGTTTTCACGCGCGCTAGTTCATCGTCATGCAGCTCTCCATCGAGATAGGCACTGATCAGTTCGTGAGCGTTGGGATGTTTGTCAGGCGACATCTTTTCGATGGATGTTATCCCAGTCTTATTTTTGGTGCGTTTTCAATGTCTCTTCAAGTTCCTCGCGCAACTGTAATCGGGCGCGATGCAGACGGCTGCGAACCGTTCCGATGGGCATGTCCAGTATGTGCGAGATTTCTTCGTAGCAATAGCCTTCGATTTCACGCAATACCAGGATCGCTCGATGTTCCTCCGGCAGCCTTTCCAGAGCGCGACGAACCTGCTCGACCGACTCCTTGCGCTCCATCAGCTCCGTGGGATATCCGTTTTCTGCCAGCGGCTCGTTTCCGGTCGTTTCGCGTATTACATCCATGGAAAGTTCAGGCCGTTTGCGCCGCCGGCGGCTGACCGAAAGGTTGAAGGCGATCCGATACAACCAGGTGTAAAAGGCACTGGCGCCCTGAAACGATCCCAGCTTTACAAAAGCCTGAACAAAAGCGTCCTGGACGACGTCTTCTGCTTCTTCTCTGGAACCAACAACATGGAACATGGTGTTAAAAAGCCGGTTCTGGTACTTCTGTACCAACTCTCCGAATGACCTGGTGTTGCCAGCCAAGGCTTCGTCGATGAGCCGGACATCTTCGTTCACAGCTGCTCCAGAAATTAAGACGCTTGATGAGAAGAGGAAGTTCCCGGCCGCATCAACCGATTTATCCATAGAGTCGGGGGGGTCCCTCGCCGGGACGTATCTTGGCGGGTTGCCAGACACTTGTCAAATCGTGGAACTTCCTGCAGGAAAACAGTGTTTTGGCTGCTAGCAACTACCAGCAGCCAAACTCTCCGCTGGCCGGGGACAACGTGTCCCGTCCCGGTTCCCCTTCTCACCTACGCTGAAGTTTGTTGTAAGGTTCGCCATTTTGTTTGCTTAAAGCCGTCGCAGGTCAAGGTGACCAGACATCCATGGTGGATTGACTCGACACTAGGCAGGTGGAAGAACGGTCTTCCGCGGTTGTCGGAGCACGTAAGTCCACACAGCAATGATGATCCCCAGCAACATGACACTGATCAACTGCGAGATCGTGAGATTCTGCGTTAATTTCTCGTCGGCACGAATGATTTCCAACAAGAATCGACTGACGGGGTAAATCGTCAGGCAAAGGGCAATGACTTCTCCGTCCCTTTTGCGGAAGGGATAGTAGGCTACCAGGAACAGGCACAATAATCCGGCATGAATACTGCTGTAGATCTGTGTGGGATGAACCGGCCGGGTACGTTGAGGAAACTCGGCCAGCGACCATGCCGCACGCTTTCCACCTTTCGTTTCAAGGGACACATCTGTTCCCAACTGATAAAACTGGCCATAGGCATCGTGGAGACTGGTAACCGATTGACCATTAATCGATGTCAGCCGGTTTCCGACTTTCAAGTCCTGCGCGGCGGCAGGTGACTGCGGATCAATGTGTTTGATCACCGGGTTTCCTGTGGAATCAGCAGCTACCCGGACACCATGCAGTTGGCCGGATTGCAGTTGAAACTGAAAGGGGGGACTTTCCGCTGCACCTCGGACGCTGGAACTGGTACGAGGAAATGTAATTGCCAACGGTGTGTCACAAATGCTTCCGAAACAACAACCATTGAGCAGGCAGCCAATTCGTCCGAAAGCTAACCCCAGTAGCAGGCTGGGTGCTATAAGATCCGAGATAGCCAGAATGGGCAACTTTTGTCGGCGCAGGTAGAGCCAGGCAGCCAGTAAAGCACCGATCAACGAACCGTAGACGACGAGTCCACCTTCGGTGAAATTAATGATGGCGATCAGGGTTTGCCGCAGGTTGTTATGGGCAAACTGGTCGTCCCAGAATTCGATGACATAGAACAGTCTCGCGCCTAAAAACCCAAAAAAAAACATGCGGGTAGCAAGCGACAAGATTTTGTCGGGGTCAACACCCATGCGACGAGCCCGATGAGTTGCGAGCCACACACCTGATAAGACCCCCAGCAGGACCATGACTCCGTAACTGCGGATGGGGAGGCCCACAACGTATCCCAGTGAGTCTTTTTCTTCGATGTATTTTAGCCCGATAATCGCCAATGCCATCAGCGCCAAAACCGGTAGATGGCCTCTGGTATTGGCATTCCAGCCGTGGCGGCGGATCAACCAGGTGAAGAATGCGATTGACAAACAAGCCCAGGCGATCAGTAACCAGCCACATCCGAAAACCGGAATTCCAGCGAATTCAGGAGGTATGTGAACAATCGTTTGCCGCATGGGGTTGACGGTTGGCCTAGCCTGCTAGGGTTCGAGCAGTTGATTATCGATCAAGCGAGCATCACCAACATGTGCAGCAACGGTAGCCACTGTTGGCTCATTTACCTGACGAACTTCGGCCAGAGTATCTGGATCAACCAGTGCGATGTAGTCGATTCGAGCCACACCCGCATCTGCAAAGACTTGGCGCATTTTTGAAATAATGACGGCCGAGTCACGCTGCCCTGCTTGGACCAGTTGGGCTGCCACTTGCAAGCTATGGGAAAGGGCCAGAGCCTGTTCCCGCTGATGTTGATTCAAATAAGCATTCCGTGAACTCAGGGCCAATCCGTCCGCTTCGCGGACCGTCGGACAGACCACGATTTGCATCGAAATACGGAGGTCTGCTACCATCTGGCGCACGACCAGCGTTTGCTGGTAGTCCTTTTGACCAAAGTAAGCCACATCGGCGGGAATCATGTGGAACAGTTTGAGCACAATTGTGGCGACCCCGTGGAAATGATTGGGTCGGCAGAGACCCTCCAAGGGTTGGGCCACCTCAGGTGGCAGTACGAGTGTCGAAGATCCTGCGGGGTACATTTCATCCTGGGCAGGTATAAAAACCAGGTCGACTTCGTGTTGGCCCAGCAGTTTCAGATCCTGTGGGATATTGCGGGGGTAAGTCTCAAAATCCTCGTCGCCCACGAATTGTGTAGGATTGACGAAAATAGTGACAATTGTCGCATCACATTGTTGGCGACTGGCGGCGACGAGACTCAGGTGTCCCGCATGGAGAGCGCCCATCGTCGGGACTAATCCGATCGTCTTTCCTGCTGCCCGCGCCTGCCGGACCCAGCGATAGATCTCGATGGCCTGCCCAACAATTTGTGGGTGCTGCACGGGACGATCTTTGGTTTGAAGCATGTGGATTAATCCTGCAAGTCGGCGTTCATTGGCCTCCCAAGTGAAACTACCTAGGTTGAGAGACTTTGTCCACACGGATTCGAGGAGGCCTGGCAAGATCGATGATGGCTGTAGCCCGCCGACCCTCTTGCGTCCGACGGCAGCCGACCTTTTTTGTTCAAAGAAACGACATAGAATGGCTTTTCCCTCACCATTGGGGACAAGTTTCAGCGGGGGAAAAGACAGGGTCGGAGGGCCCCTCCATTGTCGCCCACCAATAACCTGCCTCAACGGTAAGTTTCTGTCAGAACCTGTGTCGAACCAGAGACGTATAATAGACAAATAGCGAATACCCGGATGATACTGCGGGGGGGGAAATTTTTGCACGCTTTTCAGCACATCTCTTGGATCCTCTTGTTCCTCACCGGAATGCCGCCAGTCGTTCTGGCGGATTCAGCGTTGTGGCAAGCTCAAATGGAATTCAAGGACGATCTTCAACCGCTTCCGGGTCACGCCATCCAGCCCGTCAAGAAATGGACTGCCGTGGAAAAGCAACAGGTGATGTTGGCAGCCGGGACAGCACATCTTTTGGCGCCCGGACTGGTTCAAAGGGTAACAGCTTATCGCCCTCTCCAGCTGTTTCGCGTTGACAGTCTGATCGCGGACGCATTCGCCATGGTCATTCTCAGTCACCATGGTCTCTATGTGTCCGACCGACTTTTTGACCCCAGCACTAGAAAGCCAATGGAAGATACTCTCATCCATGAATGGGCTCATCTCGTCGACCCTGCTTGGATGAATGAAACGGATCCCGTTTGGGTCAGCGAAGTCGCGCCACGCATGCACCGAGTGCGGGCTGCTGTACGAGAAATGGGGGGGCGCTATTTTGACGCAAGTGTTGAACACTTGAATCCAGTATTGTCCAAGATCCAGGGTCGCCAATTTCGGCACCTAGCGCTACGCGAAGGGATGCCGGCGTTGTATGCATGCACCAACATGAGTGAGTCTCTTGCCGTGAGCCTGGAGCGGCGAATCAAAGGTTACCAACCCTCCAAGGTGATGGATGTGTTTCTACAAGAACGTTATCTCGGTACCCCCTATCAGCCCGATCGACAGCTCGCCAAATTACATCATGCTCGAGCATTGCAGGTCGATGGCCAGGGCCAGGAAGCAATTCGTGTGGTCACAGAAATCATTGAGTCCCACCCAAGATTTCATACCCTCTACCTGTTCCGTGCACAGTTGCATCGCGCTCAGCGGGAGTGGAACCTGACGGTCTCCGATTTAACAAAGGCCCTGGAAGTCTTTCAGGTTTCATCCCAATCATCAGCAAACATTCACATGCAGAGAGCAGAAGTCTACGCCCAGAAAGGGGAACTCGCTGCGGCGGCAGGTGATATCACTCAAGCCATCGAACTGACCGATCAAAACAAATCCCAGAACTATGTGTCACGAGCCAAGGTTTGGAAACGGATGCGAGAGTTCGACCACGCGCTTGCTGACCTGACCCGCGCCATTGACTGGAATCCACGGTTCATTCGGGCGTATCGAGAGCGAGCCACTCTGTGGCGGCTCCAAAAAGAGACTGCCCGCGAGTTGGACGATTGGAATAGAGTTCTGGAACTCGATCCGCAGGATTTGGTTGCTCGGCGGGGCCGGGCGAGTAACCTGCGACGAACGGGGCAGCACGCGGCGGCGATCCAAGAATATACCGCCATTTTGCAGGGAAAACCGGGTAATCGCTCGGCACTTGCCGCTCGCGCTGCCCTGCGGAAAAAAACGGCGGACTTTTCAGGAGCGATTTTGGACTATCAGAGTCTGGCTGTTCTCTCGCCCCAGATGAAGTCCCGTTACGATGTCGATCGGGGACGTTGTCTTGTCCGGTTAGGCCACTATTTGGAAGCTTTGGACGCGTTTGAACAGGCAAGCGAAGAACGAGAAAATTACCATGTGGCCTACCAGGAAAGGGCCTGGCTGCTGGCGACCTGTGCCGATGCATCCATACGGGACGGTCTGCAGGCGATGGCCCTGGCTGAGAAGGCGTGCCAGCTGACAGCCAATCGACATCGACGGAGTGTCGAGACGCTGGCCGCAGCCTGTGCCGAAAGAGGCGATTTCCAGCAAGCTGTCCAATGGCAGACTAAAGTCGTGCAACTTCTCACCGATCAAGAAGCCGCCAGATTGGCCAAAAAGCGACTAAAACTTTATCAGCAGGGAAGGCCCTTTCGGCAAGCGGCGCACAAACCATGAGGGTAGAGTTGGCAGGGCATCCTCTGGCGGTAGCTGGAGGAAACAATGGAGACTCCTACCAAGGGAGTTTATTAGAGTCCCTGAGAAACGTCAGGGGCGTCGTCGAGTGAACGCGGATGTTTGAAGACGACTCCGTGTTGGAATGATTGTTAGTTGTGCAATTTGTTTCAGCCCAGTTTCTACTTTCCCACATTTCCGGGCGCCAAGGCCCGTATTACGGCGTTGATTTCGGAATGGGTCGTCGAGCTTTCTACATCAAGATGGAGCACTGGTCCAGCCTGTGGCAGTCGAGTCTGGGCGATCAGGGCCTGACGCAAATCATCCAGCCAATGGTCTGAAAATTTAGATTCAGGATCCGTGACTTTTTGTTGAATTCTCTTCCGCGACTCAGCCGGTTGCAGGTCGAGAAACAGGACCAGTGTGGTAGGCAGCGTCTGAACCACGGTCTCTCGCCATGTTGCTTGGAATTCCCGAAAGTGTTTTTTTGATAAGCAAAGCGATCCGTAAGCTAGAGACTGGTTCAACCAGAAGTCGCTGACCACAATTGCGGAAGTGCTCTGCCAGCGGTTGTGGTCCAAAATGGAAACCCGATGTTGTAGTAGTGCCAATTCATTCTTCCAAGCTGAATTGTGATCCGCCGTCAAACTCCCACAACCGCCAGACGACCCTAGCCGCTGAGCATCAGTGACAATTTGACAGGAAAATCGACTTTTCAGATTTTGGGCCAGCGCGGATTTATGCGATCCAGCGGGCCCTGCTAAAGCCACATACACCGGCCTGCAGAGCAGGTTTTTAAACAGGTGCGAGATCGTCCATCCCGTTACAGGATGGATCATTTCGGGCGCCACTTCTGCGGCGGGTTCAAGCACAAACCGACGGTAAGTCATGCGAGGATGGGGCAGCACGAGCTTCGGAGTGTCGATGATCTGTTCGTCGTACAGCAGTAGATCGATGTCCAGCCGTCGCGCTGCCCAGCGCTGGGTGTTCACTCTTCCCAGTTCGACCTCGATCTCCTGCGTCCATTCCAGCAACTGGAAGGGAGTGAGACGAGTCTCTACGAGCACGACACCATTTAAGAAAAGCGGCTGATTCGCCGGCCCCCCAATAGGCTCAGTCTGGTGCCAGGGACTGCTGCTGATGATCTCGAGTTCCTGATGGCTGTTGAGCCGGCGAACTGCCGTTTGCAGCAGTTCTGCCCGGTTTCCAAGATTCGACCCCAGAGCTAGGAGGCAACAACCCACAGGCAAATCGCCAAAATAAAAAAGGTGGCAGAGTTTTGCACACCCTGCCACCCCCACCAAAATATAAGAGAGCACGATCCATCGTGCTCCGTTGTAAGGGTAGTATGGGGAGGACCTCCGAGCCACAACTACGTTGACCAGAAGCCATCCGCCGCCGTCGACAGTCGATCCATTCGGTCGCCGCCCCCCACACCAAATCCGGTTTGATCAAAAATAAAACAAACGCAGGGCTTCAGCAGAGGCAGTTCTTTGTTCCAGAACCACTCTGAACTACCTACCAAGCACCATTAAATTCCCGGCAAACTGCTAACGTCTCAACCAGCGACACAACACGCGCGTACCACCACCGCAATAAAAACCATACTGGTTTTTTGTCGGCCACCGGAAGAGCGTTTCCCAGTTGAAAAAAGCCGAAGCAAGTAACGATGTCGGGTCGCGAAGCTGCAGCCGATTAACGACTAAGCAGTGAGTACATTCTGCGGACGTTTCCTGTCTTGTCAACCAACCTACAAAAAGTTTTTTCTTTGCGGGAAAAACAGTTTTTATTTTACAGAGACCTCTTGCAATTCAATTTTCATTCGTTCCCAGTGCCGAACGTGGACGACCTTGCTGCACATCAGATTTGTTACTGTTGAAGGACAAACGAAGTCAGCGAGTTTAGGCTGCGAGTGTTGCGCCTGTGCACACCAGAAAGGAAATGGGAAACAAGATGCGCGCGACGAGTTTCACGAATCCTTTTTGTTGCGCCGAATCAAGTCCATCGTTATGACCAAACAGGAGCAACGTTTCAGCTTTCTCTCACGTTGAACTGCTGACGGAGGATCTTGTTCTTGCGGTGTACGAGACAAGGGATGCGTGCGCGCACTTCATGTAAAGTTTCCCGGTGAAGTTCAGCCAGGATTACTTCTTCTTGGGCATCGGCAGCGCGGGCCAAAATTTTCCCCCAAGGATCAATGATCATGGAATTCCCGTAACTCGTAAGCTGGGGTGTGTGATCTCCGAATTGATTAGGAGCCAAGACAAATAGCTGGTTTTCGATGGCACGGGCCCGCAACAAGATTTCCCAGTGGTATCTACCAGTTGAGCGTGTGAATGCCGATGGAACGAAGACGAGATCTGCTTCGGCATCAGCCAGTTCGCGGTAGAGTTCCGGAAAGCGGAGGTCGTAGCAGGTTGATTGCCCCAGGTTGCCCCAAGGCGTGTTCGTGATAACAGACTGGTCACCCGCGATAATGTGCTTTGACTCGTGTATTTGAACGCCAGTCGGTAGTTGAACATCAAAGAGATGTTGCTTGCGATACCGTGCCAGGATATCTCCCTGGGGTCCTATCAAAAGACTAGTATTGTATGCGCGACCCGGTTCCGCACCGACTTCAGCAATGGAGCCAGCCAAGAGGAAAATCTTGAGTCGTTTTGCCAATTCACACATTTGTCGGCTGGTTGGCCCGGGAACACGTTCAGCGTTGCTGACGATCTCCTTCCAACTGCCCAGGCAGTTAAAATATTCTGGCAAGGCAACAATCGAAGCTCCTTGACGAGTTGCTTCTTCAGTCAACTGAACTGCGCGGCGCAGATTTCTTTCTTTGTCGCTGCCGGAGTTGATTTGGATGGCGGCAGCCACAACATTGAGACTTGCCGACGGGGTCAGTTTCATAATCATCCTACTTTTTGATTTTCCGTCCGCGCACCAGGTGTTCCGCTTTGGGTGGCATCAATCTCCGGATGAAAAAGGCTTTGCACCCTGCTTGATTGGTTGGACTCGTATACGGCGTTGTACCAGCGACCGTTGCTGATCACGTGGTTGAACCGCCGGTGGTAACGATTCGCCTTCCACACCATGCTTGCTGGGGAGTTGTCGGTTCGTCTTTTGGTTGCCAGCATGATACGGGACCAGCGGAGTCGGTTCATGCAATTCCGCCTGCCATGGATAGTCGAAGACGTTGCGATAATTATGAGGTCTCCGGTAAAACCAGCCATGAAAGGCCGGGTAGCGGTGCATGGTTCGAGAGCTACCCGGATAGCACCCGTAACGCTGTAAGTAACAAGACTGTGGCATGGGACCGAATTTGACGCGCAGTGCACCATGGAAGATGCGGGCCCCGTAAGGGAAAACGCCTCCGTAACCTTGACCCTGTCGCAGGTATTCGTCTGTCGTTTCCGTCCGCACGACGGGTCCCTTTGCAGCGTCGTATCCCTTGGGAATTCCACCCCGATGAGTGCCGATCGTTTCTTCCACGTGATCGGCACTCGTAGCGAGTATCAAGGTCAGCAGGACAGCATACATCCGTGTGGCTCCTATCGGCGTTGGACAATGGTTTGTCTGCCCGGACGGAGAGGCGCATTCCACGGGCAGGGGTTGTAAAGATTGGACGGGCGAGTCGACTCACAACACTGGACTCGTTTAGGTGCATCGACCGGAACAACCTGAAGATTGAGTTTCTCCCACTCGACCTGCGTCATCGCTGTGACACGAACATTCGAATTGATCGTCAAAGATTTACAGTTGTGCGTCCAATGAACTGTTACAAACCATAAGTTTCGCAACATCATATCTAACCAGAACCCCAGTCTTAGAATTTCGTTGAGATAACAATTTTAGCGCTTGTTGAACTGCGTAGTCCGAGTAGTTTGAAATTTACAGGGAAGATTTTACGAATAGTTAACGAAATGTTTTTCGGAAACAACGCAATTCTTCAAGTCTGACAAGAGGATGAGGCAGATAGATGAGTAATCATGTCATTTTGTTGAGTAAGGACAACGACCTGGTATTTCATTTACGCAAGCAGTTGCGCAACGGACACGAAATGAACTGCTCCAACACGCTGGAAGACCTAGCCAACCAATTGGCCACTACCAGCGCCCAGACGGTACTGGTGCACCTGACGGCGGAGAGCCTGGGTGAACAGACACCCAGCAGTTTTGTAGCGGACCTCAAGGCCCACACGGATAAGGCCTCGATCGTAGCGCTGTTCGACCAGGACTGTCCAGCTCGCTTACGCAGTCAGCTGGAGCGTACCGCCAACCATTGTTTTGACATGCCGGCACATTGGGATGAACTTCGAGCTGTTCTCGGTGCAGATTTGGATCCGGAAGAAGAATTGGCGGGTCTATGGGTTGGCCTGCCTCACAAGGAACTGCACGGACACTCTCGTTCACTGGTTACCTTTACACCTGAAATGTTTGAGATGATGGACGAGATCAAGGTAGCGGCCAAACATGATGTGACGGTACTTCTGGTGGGTGAAACCGGCAGTGGCAAGACTCACTTGGCTCGATTGGTACACGAACTTTCCAACCGCCGTGAAGAGCGGCTGTGTACCGTTGCCTGCGGTGCATTGCCTCCCGACCTGATTGAAAGTGAGCTGTTTGGATACGTCAAAGGTGCCTTTACCGGGGCTGGTAATGACAAAGAAGGTAAGTTCGCTGCTGCGGGCAGGGGAACGTTACTGCTCGATGAAATTGATGTGCTTTCCTTGGATCAGCAGGCTAAGCTTTTGCGCGTCATTGAAACAGGCGAGTACGAACCGGTTGGGAGTAACGATACAGTGACGTCACAGGCCCGCTTGGTCGTCGCATCCAACTACAATCTCGAAGACTTGGTCCAGGCGGGTAACTTCCGCATCGATTTGTACTACCGGCTTAATGTTCTCAAGTTCTGTCTGTTGCCTTTGAGAGAACGACCTTGGGACATCGAGTATCTAGCGCGAAAATTCGCTTTGGAACATAGCCGGACGCACGACATTCCTCTGACCGAGATTGATTCTTCTTTATTGGATGCCTTGAGACACTATCCGTGGCCCGGCAATATCCGCGAAATGGAGAATGTCATCCGACGAGCAGTTCTCTATAGCCAACACGGTGTACTGACTCTGCGTGATCTGCCGTCCAACTTTCATTCTGTCAACGGGGACAAGACGTATGCGAACGCCGGGTTTCCCCAGGTGACTCCGCTTGTGGCAAGTCGTGTCAGTTTGAATGAACTGGAACCACCAACTGGTTCAGAGTTTGTTTCGGCAAGGGCTGTTGCGGGCCAGAACGTAGCAGTTGCCGGAGTCCCGGGTACGGCCGCCTCTGGAAAACCTTCTTCCGTCGATCACAAAGATGTTGAATTCAGCCAATCTAAAACACTGGAAGCCCGGGTTGATCTGATCGAATGCCGCATCATCGAAGATTCTCTGCGACGCAACAACCATCGTCGAAAAGAGACATCGGCCGAACTGGGAATCAGTCGTGTTACGCTCTACAACAAGATGAAAAAGTTTGGCTTGATGGGGTGATCTGCTTCCCGCACGGAGTGCAGCAACACTTGAAGGGACTCAGAAATCCGCTCTTTCTTGATTTCCAGACAGTTTTGGTGCGGGATCGTTGTCGAGTCAGCTGCAGCAGACCCCGACAGGCGGGTCTTTTAAACCCGGAGATGCAAATCTAGGACGAACACGGACAATTCGCTAGTATAAGAGGCGCGTTTTGATCTCGCCAAATGTCCCGCGGGACATGCTGAACGGCCTTCCGAGCTAGGAACAATGTTGTCGCGTGTGCTTCGAACGACGATCCCTCTTTGCATCCTGTTGACGGGACTGGGCGTGTATCGTTTTGCGGCAGTAGGGAATCCAACGCCACCTTTAACTTTTTCTCGTGCGCATCCTCTGGTTATCGGTCCTCGCTTCAATCTGCCGACCGTGGTGACCGACGAGCAGTTGTTCCATGTCCTGGAGCGTTTGAAGCCTCCGCGGAACCCCGTCAATACCAACCGCTTGCTGCATGCGTTGCGGCTCTGGGGTCCACATGCCCAATTTGATGACTCAGAAATGATGTCCGGCCCGGCAATGCAGCGGTATTTTTTGGACGCTGCAGAATTTGGCCGCTTGGCGGGCGTCAATACGCCACCCTTGTATGAGATTGATACGGAGAATGGAAATGTCCTGGTCCGCGACTGGTCGCCAGGCAGCCCCCATCGGACAACGTCGAGTTATCATTTGAACGACATTCTCGCAACCTTGGCCGAGACCGGGACTCCTTTGGACACGCCGTTGGTGACGGTGGACGGGACGACGGACATCAAAAACCTGGCGCTGACAGCAATGCGTCGATTGCACCTGGAGCAGCATGAATACGAATGGTCCGTGATCAGCTACGCACGTTTTGTTTATCCGGAGTCAGGCTGGAAAAATCAGTATGGAGAAAGGGTGCTTGTGGACGAGTTGGTCAGGGAACTGATCTTTGCACCCCCACACTACGGTGCCTGTAATGGACTCCACCGTTTGGAGGCGATGGTCGTGTTATGCGCAGCGGATGATCAGGTAACTCCAGCCCGGCGAACTCTTGCTGTTCGCAGTCGCCAAAAAATGCGGGACTACATGGGGGAGGTCATTCGTTTGCTGGGCGCGGCGCAGAGTGACCAGGGGTACTGGACCAGACAATGGCCCCGGGGCAAGTCGGCTCGAGAAGACAAGTCGGCTTCCTTGGCCGACAAGATCCTGGTGACGGGACATCAGCTGGAATGGTTGGCGTTGGTACCACGGGATCTGGAGCCGCCTCGTAACATGGTCGTTAATGCTGGACAGTGGCTGGTGCGTGCAGTGCAGGAGGTTGACAATGAAACGCTGTTGCAGAATTACGGACCCTTCACGCATGCGGGGCGGGCTTTATGTCTGTGGCGTTCCAA
>CAUZBP010000047.1:0-37461 GCA_963578105.1 Planctomycetota bacterium | reverse complement strand
CCAAACAAATTGTTGCCGGGACGGTAATATCTTTTGATGAATATATCGGAAATGAAACCTGGCGCGACGATGAGTTCAAGGCGTTCCAGGAAGCTGCCCTCAAATACGGGTGGAACTATGAATATCTTTGCTTCAGCTTTGTTGCCAAACAGGTGGTTGTCCGAATCCACTGAGTCTCCCTGGACGTTCACAAAGCAAACCATTCGAGCCAAATCCGGCCAAGCGTCGTCGGGTTGAGGGGATTGGTTTCTTTCCAGGAAGTGCCGTTTTACTCGGACTGTTTTCGCAACGCGCGATAAACAGTGCGGACCAATTCATAGACCCCGGCCAAGACGACACAACCACAAAACAACAGGACACCGCCCCCAAAATAGAATGGAGCGAAATTGTTGAACTCCCCCGGCTCCAGAACGGCGTTGGTCACGTCATCTGGATCGTAAGTGACCGTCACGGTTGTGCCTACCGGGTAACGGTGAAAATTGTCAAACGTATAGCCTTGGCCAAACAGAACGACATCCGAGGAGTAGGCGACGTCGTCCACCGTGTAAACGTACTCGATCCGACCCGGCGGGGCATTGGGGTCTGGCCGAGAGCGGCGCGAAACGACAATGGTCCCCTCCGCGGTGGGCCAGTCGAGGCTGGCCCTGGCGTCTTGAAGACTCGTCCAGCTGTAGTGGACCGAGTACACGCCCGCGCTGAAGAGCATCAGGAAGCAAAACCCGATGAGTGTCCACCACAACGTGACGCGATGGCGCTGCGCTAACGCGCCTGTAGACTTCTACGATACATCGCACGACAATTTCTCACCATCCGGAAAAATTGCCATATGGTCGGTGTCGTATAAGACCTTCCGCGTTCCTGTGTCTCTGATCGATCCTTTAGATCTTCGTAGTGTTCACAGACGTAAGAAAATGCCTCTGGTATCTTTGATTTTGCAATCAGCAGATTCTTCTCCACTGTTTCTTTGAGCGTTGGATGAAACTGGATAGGGTACCTGCTCTGGTACAAGATATGACCTGTGTCAATTTTGTTATCAATTTGGTGAATCGTGAATCCTGTTTCTTCTATCCCTTCATAGATGGGCCAAATGACACTTTGTGCACCCTGGAAGTCTGGAAGCAGCTCCATGTGGATGTTAACCATACCATGCCTTGGAATCGAAAATACGCTCTTGGCAATGTATGCATTGCCCAGCGAAAGCCCCAAATCCGCCTTCGACTCTCGAAACAGTTCTCTCGTTTCATCACTGTTTGTACATGGTGGTTCCGACAGCGGAACATTGAAAGAATGACACAAAGAAGCAATATCATCTACCTCTTTGTCTGCGTACCAATCCCGCATCCTGATTCCGTTTAACGCTCCTAACATCCCTATCCGGTATGTTTTTAAAATCTTTCGCCGGATGTGTTTCTTTCGATCCGCTACGGCGCCACGGGCCAAAATAACGCTGACTACCGTTAGATTTTTGTTCTTGCACAATACGGGCAAGACTTCTGACGCGATACCATTTTTCGTAGAGGTGAGAATAATGACCCTCATGTTGTGATCTCCATATTCCCCCTCGCAAAGTACTCCACGTGGGACAGAGGCCACTGCACTTCAAAATGGTGCCTCGGTATCCTAAACATGTCTGTCTCTTTGGGAACAATCGTGCCACGGTAAGCGGCAAAACAAGCACGGTACCCTGAACGCTTTGTTATTTCCAGTGATTCATCATCCGCATCAGCTACTCCGCCATAGGGCCACGAGATATATTTACACTCCTTTCCTAACTGTGCTTCGATGACTTCTTTCGAACCGGCTATTTCCTCCTCTAACAAAGCAGCATCATGCGAGATGTCAGAAAATCGGACGTGATTTTTTGTGTGTGAGCCGATTTCATACCCCAATGAAACGATTTCTTTCAGTTCGTCCCAACTTAACATTTCAATCACTGAGTTGTACCGAGTGGTTTCCAAACAGTATGTTTTGGTTTGTTCCCAGCTTGCTTCGATCAAAGACGAGGGGGCAAAAATTATGGCAGGAACTTCGTGCTTCCTGAGAACAGGAAGTGCATTGGTGAAATTGTTTCGAAATCCATCGTCAAATGACAAGTGATAATATCTGCGATCAATTTCCTTTTCCCCTTGAAGCATTTGAAGGCATGTATCGGTGTCTATAAATTGGCCCGTTTCCTTAAGTCGCAAAATCAAACGTTCAAAAAGCGCTGTTTGATCATCAAACACATTATGACAGTATAAACATCGCAGAAATCGATCCTCTACCTTTCTATTGGTTACCGATGAAACAAACAGAATCGTGTTTCTGAGGAAAGCTCTCGTTTTTCCAATCACTCCTGACGGAAGCGGGGCAGCTTGCCGCCAGTGCCTTGCGTATCCGGTATGATCCATGATGCCTACCTGCTCTGTTTGTAGAAGCTAATTCGTTGTTCTACGCAAAACTTGATGTATGGATTTCAGGTCATTTTCCTTTGTAAATATACTTCACGCTCCCCAACTATCAAGCAAACTCGGGTATGCCTCGACCGGTGATCCGGCCCGCATGGAGTGAAAGTTTCCGACGGTTACGGACACTGCATGAAGAGATTTTCGCCGGCCGCAACGAATCGTTTCAATGAGCAATACACCCGCCAATCGCCGTCAGAAGCATCACAGACAACCTCCGGAATCGAGGTCTGCCGAGGCAATCACCGTGTTTTGGATGATGACAACGGTGGCAACCCTGATTGCCTGCCTCGCGGCAGCGTTCACCAAGGGGGTTATTTTGATACACCAGACACCAACTCCCGCCGCGGAAACCGTCCTGCACATCCTGCTCTTGATCACATTGCCCACCGGCGCACTAGGTCTCGGTGTCACACCGCTGGTGTACCGATACCGCAGACATCCCCCCCCTCGTGGCGTCACGTCCTTTGCCGTTGTCGTAAGCGGCTTGCCCTGGGCTATCATGCTTTTAGCGTGGGCATTTCATTTCTGATGGTGCCAAGCGGCGATCTGCCTTACCACGATTCGAGTGGGAATTCTTCACTTCTATCAAAATTCTGCATTACCGGGCGTTCTTGGAAATGGAATCACATCTCGAATATTGGTCATGCCGGTAACAAATTGTACAACTCGTTCCAGGCCCAAACCAAAACCGGAGTGCGGCACGGTTCCATAACGTCGGAGGTCGAGGTACCACCAGTAATTTTCCTGGTCCAAATCTTGCTCTGCCATTCTCATTTGCAACACTTCCAGACGATCCTCACGCTGGCTGCCTCCGATGATTTCTCCCACCCGCGGTACCAACACATCCATGGCTCGAACCGTCTTTTCATCATCATTGCAATACATGTAAAAGGGTTTGATGGTGCGCGGATAATTATAGAGAATCACGGGGCGTTTGAACTCGATTTCCGTCAGGTATCGCTCGTGCTCCGATTGCAAATCCACTCCCCATACGACAGGAAATTCAAAGCTCTCTTGACTACTTGCCAGACAGTCAACTGCTTCGGAATAGCTTAATCGGACAAACGGCTGCTGATCTGCAATCGTCTCTAACGTCTCCAGTACCGTGTCATCAATACGCTGATTGAAAAACTCCAGATCCTCCTGGCAGTGTTCCAGGACCTGGCGAGCGATGTATTTCATGAAACTTTCCGCCAATTCCATGTTGTCGTTTAAGTCATAGAATGCCATCTCGGGCTCGATCATCCAAAATTCCGCCAGGTGCCGCGATGTATTTGAATTCTCCGCCCGGAATGTCGGCCCAAAGGTATAGACTTTTCCCAACGCCGTGGCAAACACTTCGGCCTCGAGTTGGCCGCTCACGGTCAAAAAACTTGGCCGGTCGAAGAAATCAAGCGACCAATCGGGCTGGCCATCGTTCGAGGGTGTCCGGGAAAGATCTAATGTCGTGACCTTGAACATTTCGCCTGCACCTTCGCAATCACTGGTTGTAATGATCGGTGTGTGCACGTAAAGAAATCCTTCGTTTTGATAAAAACTGTGGATGGCCTTACAGATCTCATTTCTCACTCGCGCCACTGCTCCGAATGTGTTCGTGCGTGGACGAAGATGGGCCCATTCCCTCAGCTTTTCAAAAGAATGGCGTTTCTTCTGCAAAGGGAAAGATTCGGGGTCCGCCCAGCCATGAACTTCGACCGAAATAGCCTGAATCTCGGTAGACTGGCCTTTGCCTCTCGACGGTTTGACAGTTCCTGCGACGGTGACGCTGCAACCCGCTGTCAGTTTCTTCACATCTGATTCGTAGTTTCCCAGATCCGCATCGGCAATAATCTGGATGTTTCCCAGGCAGGAACCATCATTCATCTCGAGAAAACTGAACCCAGCTTTGGAATCGCGTCGCGTGCGAATCCAGCCTTGCAATTGGACCTCTCGCCCCACTGCGGACGATTCACGGACTGTTTTCACACTAACCTTCTCCATTGGACCTCCTTGCTTAATTCATTTTGCAGGATGTGACAGCCCGGCCCCGGAGAGACTCAGGATGACTCACCTTGTTCGGCCAGCCAACGCTCGGCATCGAGCGCAGCCATGCACCCCGTACCAGCCGAGGTAATCGCCTGCCGGTAGTAGTCATCCGAAACATCTCCCGCCGAAAACACTCCCTCGGCACTCGTATGAGTACGAAATGGCTTCGTCCAACGAATGTAGCCCTTGTCGTTCATCTCCAGCTGACCCTTTAAAAATGTCGTGTTAGGAGTATGTCCGATCGCCACGAACATACCCCCTACGTCCAGCACACGCGTCGAATCGTCGAGACTACTTTGCAGGCGAACACCGGTTACTTTTTCGCCATTGCCCAAAACCTCATCCACCACGCTGTTCCAGACGATTTCAATTTTTGGGTGATCCAGCGCACGTTGCTGCATAATTTTCGAGGCACGCAGCTTATCTCTGCGGTGAATCAGGTAAATCGTGGCCGCATCTTTCAAATTCGCCAGGTAGGCAGCCTCTTCCACCGCCGAGTCTCCACCCCCCACCACTGCCAACGGCTGTCCCCGAAAAACAGGCAGCGCGCCGTCACAAACAGCACAAGCGCTGACCCCCTTGTTTTTGTATTCTTCCTCTGAAGAAAGGCCCATGTAATTTGCGCGTGCGCCAGTAGCAACAATGATCGTGAGAGCCTCAATGGTTTCTCCGCTGCCAGATATGACTCGCAATGGACGGCTTTTAAAATCGACCTCCACAATGTCATCACCAATCACGCGCACACCAAAGTTTAATGCCTGCTGTTTCATCAGTTCCATCAATTCGACACCCTGCACTGCATAATGCAGTTGACCGTCTTTCATGTGGTCAGGAGCCGGAGGCAGGTTCCAATGTCGATCCTTGTCGACGGCACTTTCGACAAAGGCGCGCACATTTCCAAATGGAAATCCAGGATAGTTTTCAACTTCTGTCGTGAAGGCGAGTTGACCCAAGGGGATCATCTCGGGTTGCACAGTTCCCTCAAAGACCAAAGGACTCAAATTGGCTCGTGCCGCATAGATGGCGGCTGACCAGCCAGCAGGTCCACTACCGATAATTACAACTTTCTCAGACACGTGCGAGACTCCTCTTGCCAGTAATCCCTATTCAACGTTTTAGTAATCTTCCAAACTCAAAAGGGACATTATAGGGCGTAGCGATTGTTCGTCCAGTTCTCAACCTGCGAAGTTCCTCTGTCGGTTCCGCCAAAGGCTGGTATGATAAAACCCAGGAATTCATGTTGAAGTAGTAACCGAATTCAGTAATTAATCTGCAACTCGCAAAGCAAGGCGCATTTTTGATGAGCACGCTTCTGATAGCAATTCTATCCTTTGTCGGTTTCATCGTGGCATACCATACCTACGGGCGCTGGTTAGCTCGCCGTATTTTTGACCTGGATATTGATACCCAGGTACCCAGTCAGCAGTTACGAGATGACGTCGATTTCATTCCCACCAAGAAAGAAGTCATCTTTGGACATCACTTTACGAGTATCGCAGGGACCGGACCCATCGTAGGGCCCGCCATCGCAGTCTTCTGGGGTTGGTTGCCAGCATTGCTTTGGGTCGTGTTTGGATCCATTTTCATCGGTGCTGTCCACGATTTTGGAGCGCTCGTCGTTTCTTTACGTAACCGGGGTCAGACAGTGGGAGAAGTAGCCGGTCGCTTGATTTCAGCACGGGCCCGGGTGCTGTTCCTGTTGATTCTGTTTGCAGCCCTCACCGTCGTACTGGCCATTTTCGGTCTGGTCATCGCGGTGATCTTTAAACTCTATCCGGCAGCGGTACTGTCCGTCTGGATCGAAATCCCCATTGCGTTGGCCATCGGATTTTGGGTCTATCGACGAGGGGGCGGTCTCTTGATCCCCTCGATTGTTGCCCTGATTCTTCTTTATGTGGCCATCTACGTGGGCGTTTACTACCTGCCGATCACCTTACCCGTAAGCAATCCCGTGGTTGTCTGGACACTGGCCCTCATGACATACTGTTTTTTTGCCTCGGTGCTACCTGTCTGGACACTGCTGCAACCACGCGACTACATCAACAGCCATCAATTGGTTGTAGCGTTAACATTGCTGATTGCCGGAATTGTCTATGCCACGAGCACAGGAAAAGCCGACTTGCTTTCCAGCGCTCCGGCCATTGCTGAAAACTTGCCCGTGGGAGCTCCACCGATTTTTCCATTTCTGTTCATCACCATCGCCTGTGGTGCTGTCAGTGGCTTTCACTGCCTAGTAAGCAGTGGTACTTCGAGTAAACAGATATCCACGGAACCAGACGCCCAATATGTGGGATACGGCGCTATGCTGCTCGAAGGCGCCTTGGCTGTGACCGTCATCCTCGCCTGCTGCGCAGGCGTCGGCATGGGGGTAACCCACGAGGGAACTGTCCTGACGGGTCTAGAAGCCTGGCATACCAAGTACGACGTCAATGGCTCCTGGGCTGGCTTTGGACTGGGGCAAAAGGTGGGTGCTTTTGTTGATGGAGGTGCCAATTTCGTCAGTACCCTGGGAATTCCCCTGGAATTATCCATTGGGATCATCGCGGTACTGGTCGCCAGTTTTGCAGCCACCACCCTCGACACCGCCACCCGCCTGCAACGCTACGTGGTTCAGGAACTGGCAAACACAGTCCAGTTCACACCGCTCGCCAACAAGTATTTAGCAACGGCGGTCTGCGTCTGCATCGGCGGAGCCATGGCCATGATTCCCGCGCCGGGAAAATCTCCTGGCACCGGTGGATTGATCCTCTGGCCGCTATTTGGAGCAACCAACCAGTTACTGGCTGGTCTGGCTTTCATGGTTACAGTGTTCTACCTGTGGCGACGTAACAAGCCAATCTGGTTTGCTTTCATTCCCATGATCATCATGTTGATCATGCCGGTCTGGGCATTGCTCTGGCAATTATTCCACACCAACCCCGATCCCACCATCACCGGTTGGTTCTGGCCACTATGGCTGATGATCAGAGGACAGGAAGGCTGGGCCTGGAAGAATTCCCACCTGCTTTTCAGTGTGGGGGTCCTCGTCATGTTCTTGCAGGTCTGGATGGTCATCGAGGGTGCGCTCATTTGGACCCGTGCCAAGGGAGTCCTAGAAGAAGGCTTGCCACCTTTACCTACAAAGACGGCTACCAGCATGGCGACGGCCGGCGGAAGATCGTGTTGAGAATTGCGGGCCACCGGAACTGTGCGTGATCTAAGTTTCCGGTTGTAACAATACCTGAAACAACCCAAGCAAGCTCAAAAGACTCACCACGTCACAAGAGGTCTTGCCGGTTTCAGTAAATTTCTCACTGATGCGGCCATGGGGACGTGATCTTACTTCTCAACCGACGAAGTGATTTCAAAGGCTTTGTGACCCTTGTAGGATCCCGGCCGAGCATTGAACTTGTGAATTCCTTCGACAGTAACCGGTAACAAATGGCTGCTATCCTGGTCGGTTGCTATCAGGTCGCCAACCCGTAGATCGATGAGGTCGGAGGTTGAGATCTTTGCCTGAGCCAATTCAACCACCACATCGACCGCAACCCCTCCCAGTTGGTTCCTGACTCTTTGTTGTGACTCTTCTGAAAATACTTTACTCTCGGAAATCACCCCAGTGTGTGAGGTCAGCTTACCGCTCACGCGTTCCAGAAAATTGAATGGAATACAGACGTTCATCATACCGCGTGCTCGGCCAAGCATGATTTCAAAACTGATCAATACCACCACTTCGCTCGGGGGCAGCACCTGCACCAGCTGTGGATTGCTCTCAACTCGGTCCACCGCCAACTCCAAGTCAATCATTTTTCCCCAAGCGCCATGCAGCTCCTTGAGAAATAAATCCGTAATACGACGGGCGAGCCTGAGCTCGATTTCTGTCAACGGACGGCGTGACGGTGGTCTACTCTCTTTACCACCCCCCAACAACCGATCGATGATTGGATAAAGAATCGAGGGATTGATATCCAGGATTAGATACCCGCCCATCGGTTCGGCGTGAAGCAAATTAAAACAACTTGGATTTTCCAAACTGAATACAAACTCGCTATAAGTCAATTGGGCGACACCGGTTAACTTGACGTCAACCGTGCTTCGCAATAAGGTCGAAAGTGAGACCCCGAAGTTTCTTCCACACCCTTCGTGCAAGGACTGAAGCGCCTGCATCTGTTCTTTGCTCACGCGGTCGGGCCGTTTGAAGTCACAGGCGATCACTTGTTCGTGCAGCGGGGCTGGGGGTCCCAATGGACTAGAATCTGCTGGCCGACCGGTAGATGCTTTAGGCCGCAACTCCGTAACAGAGTCGTTTGGGACAGAGGTCGATTCTGTCAGGTTGCGAGTACCCAACAAGCTTTCCACTTCGCTTTGACTCAGAGCTTCCTTGCCCACCGTAAAGCCTCCGTAAAGGAAATTTATTCCCGAATATGTCCCGATCCATAGACGACATATTTGTAACTTGTCAATTCTTTAAGACCGCAGGGACCACGGGCGTGAAATTTATCAGTACTGATGCCGATTTCGGCGCCCAAACCAAATTGACTACCATCGTTAAAACGAGTGCTGGCATTGACCATGACTGCGGAACTATCCACTCGAGCTACGAACTCCCGAGCCGTTTGCAAATCTCGCGTAACAATGGTGTCCGTATGTCCCGACCCGTAGAGGTTTATGTGCCGCACCGCCTCGTCTAACGAGTCGACTACTTTCACGGAGATGATTGGAGCCAGATATTCTGTTGAGTAATCATCTTCGCTCGCCACGGTGGCCGAGTTAATCAGTTCGACAGTTCTTTCGTCACCCCGCAACTCCACTCCCTCCTCCGTCAATACTGTTCCAATTTGCGGCAACAATTCGGCAGCCAAATCCGCATGAACCAACAGCGACTCACATGCGTTGCATACGCCATATCGCTGACACTTCGAATTCACTACGATTTGCTCCGCCATATCCGGATCGGCCTGCGCGTCAATATAGACATGGCAATTTCCTGAAAAGTGCTTGATCACGGGCATCGTTGCCTCCTGGGCCACCCGGCGAATCAGCCCTTCGCCACCCCGAGGAATGGCCACATCGATGTTTTCTCGCATGCGCAGGAAGTGTCCCACCGCGTCACGGTCGGTGGTGCTTACCAACTGGACCGAACCCTCAGGTAAGCCGACAGATTGAGCAACCGTGCTGAGAATATTGACAATGGCGTGGCTCGAATGTACAGCTTCCTTTCCGCCACGTAGAATGACGGCGTTACCACTCTTGACACATATCGCCGCAGCATCGGCGGTCACGTTAGGACGAGATTCGTACACGAAAAATACCACGCCCAGGGGAACGCGAACTTTCGTTACCTCCAAACCATTAGGGCGAACAGAGGATTCCATCACTTCTCCAACAGGATCGGGGAGCGATGCGATTTCTTCGAGTCCGCGAGCAAGGTCTTCAATTCGTTCGTCCGTTAGTCGCAGGCGATCGGTTTGAGCATCTGTCAAGCCATAACCGGAAGCCGCTTCCAGATCCTTTTGGTTTGCAAGCTGCAAGTCCCGCACCTGCCGGCGAATTAGCGCCGCCGAACTTCTGATCCATAGATTCTTTTGATGGCCACCAACGCACTGAAGTGCACCAGCCGCTCGTTTGGCTTTCCTGGCAACCTCTGCACAATATTCGGCAAGCTTGCCACTTTCGGCCACAGCCATCGTGTAACCTTGAAGCAGGAAACGAAAGAAGTGAAAGAAGAAGAACGACCATGTGACGTTCAACAACTGGGTGAACAGTATCGGCCAAGATGCACATCGCGTCAATGTCGGAGACGCAGGCACTGAGACGACCTCTGCCGGCGAGAGTTGCTGCTCGGGATTCCATCTTCTGCATGCCAAAACATATGCCCGTACCACGAAACAGATAGCAGTCCATCCCCGGAAGCGTTCAAATTGTTTTGTTGGTGACAGCTGTTGTCGCTAGCGTTGTCTTATTCCAGTCCACCCGTGGTCCGAAATAAATTCAACGCATCACACACCTCCTGCACATCGTGTACACGTAGGATTTGAATACGTTGTCTGGCAAGCGTCAAGGAAACTCCCAGGGTGCCGGCCAATCGACTTCGCTGTTTGTCACCGATCACTTTCGCTATGTATCCCTTGCGGGAGTGGCCAATTAGAAGAGGACATCCTAGACAGTGAAACTGAGAGCAATTCCGCAGCAACGCCAAATTCTGCTCATGCGTCTTACCAAATCCTATCCCCGGATCGAGGCAAATCCGTCGGGAATCGATTCCCTTCCGGACGAGCTCGTCACGCCGACTCTGTAAATACACAAAGACGTCCTCCACGACGTTCCGGTACGACGGGTTGTCTTGCATGTCTTGCGGCGTTCCCTGCATATGCATGGCACACAGGGCAACTCCGGTCTCTTGTGCGACGCCAATCATCTGTTCGTCTTTAAACCCACAAACATCGTTGATGATCTGGGCACCCGCCCGCACAGCCTCTCGAGCCACGATCGCCTTTGAGGTGTCAATGGAAATGGGCACGGTCACCCGCTGGCTCAACTCCTGGATCACCGGAACCACACGTTTCAATTCCTCCTTAACATCGACGGGCGTTGAATATGGTCGGGTACTTTCACCGCCAACATCCAGCATGTCCGCGCCTTCGTCTACCAGGCGGACCCCGCAGTCAACGGCAGCTTGAAACCCAAAATGCATACCACCATCCGAAAAACTGTCTGGAGTCACGTTGACAATTCCCATCAGGTGGGGAATTTCCCCGAAACGCAACATGCCACTTGGCAGCTTCCACTCGGAAGCAATCTGTTCGTCATTTTGCGAATGGCAAGGTGTCATGCGATCATCGTGTCACATTACAAAATTCTGTAAGACGGCAATCGATAAAAACGTGCTTCCGTTGACCAAACCCAAAGAAAGTGGTCTCGCCCGTTTGGAAAACTAAAGAAGCAGAACCCGCCAGGGTTTGCTCCCGACAGCTTTCGTGGTGCAGCCTAACCTGGTTCCAGCTACCAAGGCATTTCCATTTGACCTACAATCTCAGCGGCCAGGCCGACCATGACTTCCTGCTCGGCGGAGACAATCGACTGTCCGGCGTCCGGTACCAGCGTAGCCGTTCCCATGATTGTCACCAGTGTATCAGGAATTCCAAACGTGCGTTCGATCAAGGTGACGCCGCGACGATCAAGCCATTGAATTTGAATGACGAGGTCTGTTTCCAGTTCACTCGGTTCGTCGAACACGTTTTCAGAAAGAATCCGTTTGCTGGTAGAGGTAATCCTGCCCTGTAACACGCTGTCTGCGGCCGGTGTGCCTACGACTTTATACGGCGTCGACCGTTCAATTTCTTTGGAAACAGCCTCCGTCAGCCATTCCCCCAGATGACGGCGGAATGATTCTGATGTAAAGACCGGAACGTGTACCGTCTGAATATCCGGTCGGTAAAGGGCCTGCCTGCCAACGCGATAACCAACGCAGCCCGGGAAAAGAAATCCGCAGGCGACCCAGCAAAGAAAGGCTACTTGTTTCGTTCGAACGCCGGTAAAGTGTCCCACTGTATACCCGTCTACGGTTGAATGATCTGCTCAGAGTTTTCTAGCAAGGGTGGTAAATCGTCGCCTTGTCTGTCCAAAAATTCTTTGATTGCTGAAAATCTCGAGGAAGATCGATTGACCTCCGTACTAAGTTCTTCGAGCCGCTGCTGCGCTTCGCTCGCTACCTTGGTTCCCTGGTATTTACGGGCGATACGGTCATAGTAAAAGCGTGCTCCCTGAGTCTCTCGCCGCCGGTCATAATACTGAGCGTGTAACCAATCTCGGTCGGCCAACCGCGCGTGCACTTCCGCAAAAGATTGGTCTACCATTTCCCGCTTTTTTCCATACTCTTGATGAAATTGTCGCTTGATTTTTTTAACTAACTTCGTTGCCTCCTTTAGTGGTTCCTCATCGTAATTCGGACCCTGGTAAATCAGCAACTTACATTTGAGTCCGAGCAAGTGGGCGTCGAATTGATGTTCGCTGTCAGGAAAAGCATCACGCAGGTCCGTATAGAGTTGGTCGGCACGGTGGTAGTTTTCCGCTTTAAAATACGCATTGGCAGCGGCAATGGTTGCGTCATCTGCAAGTTTTCCCGCAGGATCATCGATTCGAATCCTGTCAAATAGCTTGACGGCGTGACCAAAAGTGTCGAAACGAGGGAGTGATGAATTCGACAGGTTGGGCCGTAACCTGCGTGTCGGTTTTGCCCGGTGCGTGGCCAACCAGTACTTCGCGATCTCGAAACGCCGCGCGCTAATCAAATCCAAATATCGCGAGTTGGGATACTTTTGGACAATTGCTTCATACCGGTCCTCTGCCTCGGGATAGTCATCGGAAAAGTAGTAGCATTCGGCCTCCTTGAACAAGGCATCTTCTTCCAATGCCGATTCGGGCCAGGCCTTGGCTGCCGTGCCATAGGCCCCAGCAATCTCCAACAACTGCTCCTGCTGTGTTTCAACGGCAGTACGTATGACTTCGCCATAAGACCGCTCGGCATCCTTGTATGCTTTCCTCGCCCGATCCCGGCTGGGCCCTTTGCCGGTGGCCGCCTTGTATTGATCAAGAATATTTCGCGGCCGAAACGAACTTGAGTCACTGGTCGACTCTTCAACAAGGTCGCCCGACGACGCATCATCAAACGAAGCAGCTTGAATTTCTTCGTCTGCATGCTCCATGGGTCTTCCGGAGGCATTGTAATACTGTCCGGTGGCGGGCAGGTGATAACCTCGCCCCGGTACATATTGTGCATCTTGCCGATTACGCTCCCACCACCGCTCTTGTTCTCGTGCGATTTCGTATGCCTTAATTACATCCGAATTTTGATCAACTAATCCATTGGACCCAAATCGACATCCCAGACAAAAAACAACGAGCACACCAATCAGCCCCGCTTTAAATCCATACCGATTGAAAATTGCCGCCATTCTCATGTCCATTACAAACCTGCTTGAATCCTGTTCCTGTACTTGGTGATGAACGTTAGCTGCCGATTGTGCAAAAGCCAGGAAATCTATTGCATCATGGCGGCTTCTTCTACGGAATTGCTACCGTTGAAGAAAGCAACCTAAATCGCGGCGTCTCTCGTGCGCAGTCCGAAACGGACCTAGGATATGTTGGAAGCGACAAAAGTAGGCGACCAGGGTCTGTAGGGTCAAGATCAGACGGGCGTTCCCTGCAGGATCTTTCTTGTCGCGGACGTCCTCATCCGGAGAACTCCCCCTTGCAGAGACACTGGTCGCAAGCTATCGCCGCTAGTGCTGCTTTCAGTGGACAGGTGGAAACAAGAATAGAGGAAGTCTGCCAAAGATCTCAACCTCCATGCGGGCCGCACGTCCACCGAGGGGACGTTTTAAGAAGGGGGATTGAAGGACGGTTGCAACGCCATCCCCCCTGACATTCCACTTCAGGAGGTTTCACGTTCGGAATCTGCGGGCAACTCGATGCGAATCCGTTGAATCCTGCTCTTGGAGGCTTCCAACACCGTGACCGTGGTCTGCTTCCATTGGACTTGTTCCCCCACCTGGGGAATTCGGCCCAACTGCATCGACACGAAGCCTCCGATCGTATCGAATTCGTCTTCCTCGGGAAGATCAAGTCCCAATTGCTCATTGATCTCATCGACATGAACTCTTGCCGACAGTTCCACCGCCCCATTCTCCAGGGAAATAGCGTCCTCGGCCAGACCATAGTCGTGCTCATCCATAATTTCACCCACGATTTCTTCGAGCACGTCTTCTATCGTGACAATACCTTCCACGGACTGATATTCGTCGACCACGATGGCAATGTGGTTTCTCGATACTTGAAATTCTTGCAACAGATCGTCCACCGGCTTGCTCTTGGGAACGAATTCGGGTTTCCTCAGTAGCTCACGGACGACTCCACCACCCTGTGGTGTGTGGGCAATGAATTTGGGTAGCAAATCCTTGACGTGCAGAATGCCGATCACGTTGTCAAGTTCGCGTTCATAAACCGGAATGCGCGTGCGGCGTGTTTCCGTCACAAATTGCAGCAATTCTTCCCAATTGAGTGACACTTCCATGGCGTCCACCTCCGACCGAGGTGTCATGATGTCCGCCACGTCAACATCACTCAACTCGATGACTCCCTCGATCATTTCACCTGCGTCCTCTTCCAGCAACCCATCCCGCATGCCTTCGGTCACGATGGTTCGAATTTCTTCTTCAAAGTCCTCTTCCGTCAGCTTTTCTCTTCTGCGACCAGCCAAACGATGCAACACACTATCAACGGCTTGAAAACCCAGGCCGACCGGTTGCAGAAACCAAGCGGTGTACTTCCAGATACGCCAGGTATGGAACAAAAACGGTGACGACCAAAGCCGAGCGAGTGTGGCAGGAATCCAAACTGTCGCGACAAGCAAAAGTGTCCCGGCTATCAAAAAATCGACGAAAATCCAGTTGGTGGGATTTCGGGATTGGCTGAACGGAACCCACACCCGCCATGCGATTCCAGCACCGAGAAACAGAGTTTGTCCAAAGACTTTCAGATTTTCAACACCCAGGGTAACGTCCTCATATTGATCGAGAATCTCCCCGAGCAACTTCCGACGCTGGCGTGCGCGGCAATACATGTCCAGGTCATGTCGCGAGAATTCCTGCAGAACCTTCGTGCCACAGGCCGAGATACTCGCCAGCAAAAAACCTCCGGTCGCCAGCCAGATTAATCCGTCAGGCCTCACCAAAGCTGTCCTCCCCATGTACCGTTTGCATGTACCGTTGGATACCAGACATCTCTAAGGCTTCACTCGCTCTTGTTCGTCGTAGGATAAAACCAGATTTTCCTGTGCTAAATAGAATTTTTCCCGAGATCTCATCTTTTGTCTTGGTTCATCCTCGCTATCGTCATAGCCCACCAGATGCAAAACTCCGTGGACCACATAGAGGAGCAATTCGTTGGCAGCCGTCCAACCAAAATGTACCGCGGCGCGAGCGGCCGTCTCTGCACTGACAACAACCTCTCCTTCCAGCTTTTCAGAATCAGTGTGCAATAGAAAGCTCAACACATCCGTGGGATAGTCGTGATTCAGGTACTGACGGTTCAACCCATGGATCGTTAAGTCATCCACGATCGCAATACTCAGCTGAGCAGATGGTATTCCTTCTCCCTGCAATATGCGAATCGCAAGGGTTTCGATCTGTTTCAGGTCCAAATCGAACAAATTTTGGCGATTACTGATTTCGACGACAAACATCGAGGGCCTAGGCAGTATTTTGATTGGGATATTTTACACGTCCATGGAAGACAGCGGTCAATGACTTTGCCAGACTGGCTTCGATCGCATGCAATTCCGAGAGTGTCAATCCGCTGTCGTCAAATTCACCTTCCAACAGACGTTTCATGGCAATCTCTTCAACAAGGCTTTCAATACGGGCTGGCGCAGGATCAACGAGTGTACGACTGGCACTTTCTACCGCGTCCGCCAGCATTAACACACCTGCTTCTTTGTTCTGTGGTTTAGGACCCGGATAACGGAAAGTGCTCTCGTCCACTTCTTCGCCATTGGGATCGTCCTTACTCCTTCCCTTGGCTTGATCAAAGAAATATTCCACCAAGCTTGTTCCGTGGTGCTGTTCGATGAAGTCGACAATTGAATGCGGTAAGTGGTGTTGACGGGCCAAATCAGCGCCATCTTTCACGTGGGCGATAATGACGAGCGTACTCATCGCCGGCACCAACGATTTATGCTGACTTCCTGATTCCCCTTGGTTTTCGGCGAAGTAACCCGGCTTCAACATCTTACCAATGTCGTGAAAATAGGCTCCGACCCGAACTAACAATCCGTTGGCCCCAATCGAATCCGCTGCGGCCTCGGCAATCGAGGCAACATTGATTGAATGATTGTAGGTACCCGGGGCCCGCCGAACCAGTTCCTGTAATAAGGGATGGGCTGCATCACCCAGTTCCAGCAAGCTGATTTCAGTCTGGACGTCAAATAGGCTTTCGACAAATGGCAACAGACCGGTCATCAGAACTCCGGCCAAAAAACAAAAAAATCCATAGAGTGCCGCGTTGGCAAGCAAGGTGGTCCCCAGGGGATAACCCGAGACTAAACTCACTCCCAAAGTGGTGGCAAAAGAAACTAAACCCGCACAACTACCGATGTAAATCAATTTCGTGCGGCTACGAATGTGGGCCGACATTTGGATCGCAGTAGCAGAACTGGCGACGTAGATGACAAACTCGTTCAGTCCACGTCCCGTCGTCAGCACCACAACCAAGGCTATACCCGCAGTGAGCACCAGAGCCAGATCCTGCTGGTAAGCAATTGTTATGATGGTTCCGAACATCAAGAGAAGTACAATTTCGGCGCGCCACTCTGTCAAAATCGGAATCTGGCTCAGGGAAACCAAAAGGACGTAAAGAGATACAATGGTAAGAAAATGCCGCAGATCTTTGAGTAATCGCGGTTTGCGATGCGCAATATAAAATCCGCACAAGGCGTAAATCGCGGCGTACATGCCCAAACTGGCCAGGCTGCCATACACAATTTCAGATTTAGTGCGTTGTTGCACAAAAGCACGATGTTCCAATCGCAAAAGTTCAATGGCATCCTTTGTAAAAGGCACACCAGCCGCCAACTGCGGCAATGCTTCCCCGGCCAGGAACTTCTCTTTGACCGTCTCGACTTCACTGGCGGCAAGCTCAGCAGCATGACGAGCCACTCGATCTGAGGCCGTGGGATTGTGTGCCAGCGTGGGTTTCAATTGTTGCTCAAACCACTGATAGACATACTTCCCAATCACTTCTGACTTCAATTGAGCAACCAATTCCTCTAACAGTCCGGTGCCGATTTCGGCGATCCGCACATCCTCGACTTCCACCAGTGGCAAAGGTTCATCGCCATCCACGGAATAGACAAACAGTTGACTGTCCACGACACGACACTCAACATCTCTCCCCTCGGGTTGAACAATGATCTGCTTGTTGCTGCCACGGTCATGTTCCAATTTTTCCAGCAACCCATTTCGTTCGAAATCGAGCAAAGCTCGTTCGACTGCCTTTTCAAATTCCGCCAAGTCCGCATCCTTGACTAGGGCCTCACAAAATTCTTTAAAAGCCGCAATGGATTCTGTTTCTGATCGTTTGGCTGGCTGTTCTTCCTGACGATCCAAAAAATTGTTCCAGATCGATAAATCAACATCTGCAAACGATTCCGCCCGAATCACCTGAAACACTTGGTCTTTTAAGGTGAAACGCAAATTTTCCAGAGGCTTTTGGTGGTGCTCATAGACATTGAGTGCCTGTGACTTCGCCCGCTCTTGAGCTCGATCCTTCGTTATTTTTGTTTGATCCCAATCGTCACGCTCGAAATCAATACGGGCAACAATCTTTCGGGCGGGAAAGTCCCAGGTGCGGTAGGTCATCGGTGGCTGCCAACCCTTGGTAACCAGCCACATCAGGAAGGCCGCCAGAAAGCAGATCCCCAGGCGGACCAGCACGTCCCCTCTGCGCAAATAATTAATCGTGCGCAGGAATAGCCCCGGGGGCAGCTCGACCGAGGCTACACGCTTGGATCGATTTCGAGTTTGACTGCCTGAAGACATAAATCGGAGTGGCCGAGTCGACTACCGCCGCTTCCTGGGATTTTCATCGTAGGCCCGAACAATTTTCTGCACAAGTGGATGCCGAACAATGTCTGCCCGGGTGAGCTCGACACTGCAGAAGCCCTCGATGTTTTTCAGACGCGTCAACGCGTCTGACATACCACTCCTTGTGTGAGTCGGCAAATCGACTTGGGTGATATCGCCGGATACAACTACCTTCGATCCGCGACCCATCCTTGTCAGAAACATCTTCATCTGAGCCACGGTGGTGTTCTGTGCTTCGTCAAGAATGATAAATGATTCATTCAAGGTTCTACCCCGCATATACGCCAAGGGGATCATCTCGATCACATCCTGCTCGGTGTAGCGATTGATCTGGTCATAGTCCATCATTTCTCGCAGCGCATCCAATAAAGGCCTTAAGTAGGGATTGATTTTGGCTTGCAAATCGCCGGGTAAAAATCCCAAACTCTCTCCAGCCTCCACAGCAGGTCGAACCAAAACAATCTTGCGGGTTTGCTGGTTCTTAAGTGCCTCCACTGCCACAGCCACAGCCAAATATGTTTTTCCGGTTCCCGCGGGACCTGTCGCAAATACCAGGTCGTAGTTGCGTAAGGCAGCAATGTACGAACTCTGGCCACTCGTAAGTGGTTTCACCACTTGTCCCGCATGCTGTACGTCAATCATTGTCGAGGTGAGAGAATCACCACCTCGAACGCGAAACAGAACGTTGCGGACCTCGTCGGGTTCCAGGCCGCCTTTCTTTTCCGCAAGCGTCTTGAGCTCCTCCAAAGCTTCCGTTGCCCGCGCTACAGAGGCTTCGTCACCGGCAACACGAATTTTACCCTCGCGATGTGTGATGTTGACGCGAAGTGAGTCGCGGATCTGCCTTACATGCTGGTCCCGTGCCCCAAACAAGGTGAGAACGGAAGCAGGATCGACTAAGGATATGGTTGCTTCGATCATCCAGTTGACGGTGTCGAGTGAGAGACGTCGTATTCTGATTTGTAATGTATTACGCCTATGCTCAAATATAATCAATGCTCCGGCGGCGTGAACCGCTGGCAGGATGAAAGTGACGCAAGTTGTTACCAGACAACACGTTCCACCCGACAAATGTTTCAAAAAAAATTCTCTCCGCAACCCAGAACCATGCAGATCCCTTTCGCACGTTGGGTGGCGGGGTCGGATGACAATCCCGACAACTTTGGTGTCGTTTCGACCGCAAGTCTCGCTGCATGACGAAAGAACTTTCCAGGATCGTGTTTCGTTGCCCCTTTTTAACGGTGCCCAACTTAGTGCGTCAACAGACCGAAGTACCAGAAGAGATAGGCCGCAGGCGCCGCAAATACAACGGAGTCCACCATGTCGAGCACCCCACCCAATCCGGGCAACCAGGTACTGGAATCTTTCTTTTTAAAATCTCGTTTCATCAATGACTCGGACAGATCCCCCAGCAAGCCGGCCAGGCTGAGTAACAAGCCGTACGCCACCCAATTCAAAAGCGGTACGACATGAAATTCAGGAACGAGCAAAGGAGCCATGACGTTGAACATCAGCCCTGATGCCAAACACCCCGTCAGACAACCGCCACACGCACCTTCGATTGTCTTTCCTGGACTGAGTCGGGGTGCGAGTCGACGGCGCCCAAAAAGATGGCCAAAGGCGTAGGCCCCTATGTCGGAAGTTTTGACGACTACAATCATCGAAACGAGCGCCAACATGCCTCTTTCGTTACCTTGAAATGTCCTTAAGCCCGTCAAAAAACATCCAAGCATCCCCACATAAACCATCGCCAGCAGCGTTAATCCGATAGACAGTACGGCACTCCCGGGTTCCCGAAATTCTTTCATTCCGCGACACAACGCCAGCACAAAAGCTATCAATAATCCATGCACGAACCATTCCAGACGAAATTCGTGCAACTCAGCCTGGTATCCGTGCTGCAGGATGGGCAGGACCGGGCAGATCATGACCAGAAACACTCCCAGACATGCAACCCACAAAGGAATCCCAATTCCAGACACTGAGACCAAGCTCACAAATTCCGCGGTTGCCAGAAAACATATCACCATCCCCAAGGGCAGTAGCCAAAGGCCGGGACGCTGAAAATTGAAATGAAAATCGATCCAGCAGATCATGCACAGAATGGCGACAACTGTCGTCCCGGAAATAATTCGCCAGCGCAACATCTCACCCGCTCCTTCAGGTACTCAGTCCACCAAATCGACGTTCACGTGCCGCGTAGTCTTGAATCGCCTGATGCAGATGTTCGATCTCGAACTCCGGCCAGCATTTTTGCGTCACCCACAGTTCGGCATAACTGATTTGCCATAAAAGAAAATTACTGATGCGCATTTCACCAGCGGTACGTATCAGCAAATCCGGATCGACCATGCCTCGTGTGTAAAGGTACTCTGATATCGATTCTTCCGACAATTTCTCCGGATCCAAGGATCCTTCTCGAACCTCTCGTGCAATGCGTTGGATGGCATCCAGTAACTCCCTGCGGGCTCCGTAGTTGATCGCCAGGCAGAGTCGCATTCCACCTGCCTGGTCACTCATCGACACCGTCTTGTCCATTTCTCGCAAGGTGGCATCAGGAATCCCATCCCTGCGGCCAATGACTCGCACCGATATGTCTTGGTCCATGATTGTCGTGCGTTCCTCGATCATGTACTGCTCGAGCAGGTGCATGAGGAATTCAAGCTCTCTTTGCGGACGCTTCCAGTTTTCGCTGGATAAACAGTAGAGCGTGATCTGCTCAAGCCCCAACCGAACCCCCTCTTCAACGGTCCTGCGTACACTTGCTACACCACGACGGTGTCCTTCGACCCGCGGCAGCCCCTGACGTTCCGCCCAACGGCCATTGCCGTCCATGATAATTGCAATGTGCTGGGGGCGGTCTTCTCGTGGAACGTCGAGTTCAATCGGGGCTGTGGAACTCACAGAATGCCACTTCACGGTGGTAGGGTTTGATCGCTGGCGACTTCCGACGTGGATAAGTCCTTGAAAGCCGATCTGTGGATGGCGGCTCGCGACTAAAGGTTGACGGATCGAGTCAGGATTTTATCGTCCAAAAAGTAGATTTTCTATCGGTGCCGGAAAGAAGACCCCTCCTTGGTGCAAACATAACAACCGTTCTGTTTGCGCGTGCTGACAGCGGAGCCGGCCTCTGGGACTGCAATCACACTAACTTGTTGCGACAAACTGGGGATCAAACATGGTCTGTTCGCGATCTGGTCCCACGGACACAACCGCCACGGGAAACCCACTCAGTTCACTGATCCGGTCCAAATAGCGTTGAGCATTCTGTGGCAGGTCATTCACCGCTCGAATTTCGGTGATATTCTGTTGCCAGCCAGGTAAGGTTTCATAAATCGGCTGCACTCGACGCAATTCCTCGACCTGGCTTGGAAAATAGTCGATTCGTTTTCCATCCAGTTCATAGGCGACACAGATGTTAATTTCCGGAAGTTCACTTAGGACGTCCAACATCATCACAGAGAGTTCATCAACGCCACTTAAACGGGAAGCATAGCGGGCCGCGACCCCGTCAAACCAGCCACATCGACGTGGACGGCCAGTTGTTGTTCCATATTCGTTTCCCATTTCCCGGATGTGTTTCCCGGTCGCATTGTCCTGCTCGGTTGGGAAGGGTCCACCACCGACACGCGTCGTGTATGCTTTAATTACACCGATCACCTTGTTGATCCAACGGGGCGGCACACCTGAGCCGGCAGTGATACCGACTCCCGAACTGTTACTGCTGGTAACGAAAGGGAACGTGCCGTGGTCCAAATCCAATAACGCGCCTTGGGCCCCCTCAAACAACAACTGCTTACCTGCATCAAGTGCGTCAAGCAAATATCGCGTACTGTCGGCAACAAAAGGTTTCAACCGCTCCGCAAACTTCGAATACTCCGTAAAGATTTCATCAGCATTTAAATGAGCCGAACCCTGACCGTTGTTAGAAGTGAGAATCTTGTTTTTCACTTCAACGATCTGTGCCACTTTTTCGCGGAACCCCGCTTGGTATAAATCTCCCAGACGAATGGCTAAACTGCGACCGGCCTTGTCCCGGTAACACGGCCCGATCCCACGAAGCGTGGTTCCAATGTTCTCGCCACCGATATCAGCCTCGTTGAGAATGTGATCCTCCTCGATATGCCAAGGCATGACAACGTGCGCACGATCGCTCAGGACCAGGTTATCTTCAATTCGAACGCCTCGTGACACTAAACTGTCGATTTCAGCCAGGACCGTCCCGGGATTCAAAACGACCCCGGCCGTCACGATGTTCATGACATGCTGGTTGAGAATACCGCTGGGAATATGGTGCAGCTTGAACGTTTCGCCCCCGGTAACCACGGTATGGCCAGCATTTGCACCCCCTAAAAATCGAACGACGATGTCAAATTGAGCGGTCAGTAAATCGACGAGCTTCCCTTTTGCTTCATCGCCCCACTGCAACCCTATTACACAGGTTCCCGGCACGTTGTCCCTCGACGGTTAATGGATCGTTAAAGAGATAACACTATCTCGTGTTATAGAATCGGTTGGCATCTTTCACAAAGTATTTTGGGCACTTTTTCGAGGGATTGGCAGGCGGGCGATCATCCCACAAATTGACAGCGGCCAAACCGCTCAGTTTAGACCCCCTGTCAGAGTAACACAAGTCACTCGCTCAGAGGCCCAGACAGAATCGCCGCCATGGGGACAAAAATAGCCAGTGGCAACCATGCCGAAAAGGCGGGTGTCAGCAAGTACTGTCTGCCGAGGCCGTGGCAGACGATGACCACCAGGAAGAAAACAATCACGAGCATGACACAAGAACCGATCGCAATGAAAAAGTTGCGATTCTCGCGATGAAGGACAAGAGGCAAACCGAGGAAAATCAGGGTCATGTCCAGACACGGTCGAACGATCCGTTCATGAATGGCCATTCGGATGTCGACACCATACTGCAAACTCGGATTTCGCAAACCGCTCGCCAAGTCCGCAGTCGAGGAAAATCTTTGCCAGCTGCGTCCTCCTTTCAATTGAGCAAATGTGACATTGCTTACAACAAAACACTCATTTGGCGCCAACCAGGGTGTATCGCAGGGACTGAACACCATGGTCTTACCCTGCCACCCTATGGAAGGCAACTTGCCAATATTTTGAGGCTGGTGCACATCTCGAAACAAATATCCACCGGGCCGCCCCTCTTGTGGGGCCTGGTAGTAGGCGTTGGCGGCTACGATTTGTTTACCGAACGGTCTCAGTCCCGGGGGAAGGCGAAACCGGGGGGCCAAAATGCGGCTTTCGTTGGCGAAGGTACTTCGACCTTCTATGAAAATTTGAGTTTCGTGATCTCTCCTGCCTTCCAGTGATAGACCATGATCACCATACCAGTCCTGAGCATTGCGAGTTAACCGGTCCTGAAACTGGGGAATAACAATCTCGCGATTGGCAATTGCAAGCAAACTGACAGCCAACACGCCGCCAATCAAGGGACGAATCAACCGGGACTTCGGAATTCCAGCAGCCAATAAAGCGGTCATCTCGTTGTGCCGCTGCAACCAGGTTAAAGTAAAGATGGCCGCAATTAAGGCAAGTACACTGCTAGTCAGATCGAAAAACGCCAGGATCCGTGCACCGTAGTATTCCGCGAGAACCCGGAGTATGCCACCTCCTCGTTCGCTGTAGAGAAGAAATTCGTCCAGATTCGAGAAAGCGTCAATGACCAGGTACAAGCCGGTCAGACTGAAAAAACAGATCGCCAAGGATTTCGCAAAAGACAGGAGCAGGTAGCGATCGATAATCGTCATTTGGAATTCCGTCTCCGCCGTGCACTCTGGGGCCCCAGTCGCTCAGGAACCGAGCCTCGTAATCATCTCGATTTTATATTGAGATAGACTCGCTTGCTCTGATCATTGTCCAAGACGATTCCCTTAGCGGCTGCAGTTGCTCTTTCCCCCAAGATTCTCGCAAGACTGTTGATAATGGTGTGCAAGATTGAATCTGTCTTTCCTTGAAACGACGCTCGGTTTTCGGCGGTGTCCACATGGATGTACAAACACCATCCATCTGTTGCACCAGTAAACAAATTGCCAGTAATAACTCGACCATCGGACAGCCGACAGTCATCGGGAAGTTTGGTTGTGAATTCAAACGAATGGGATTCACCGGCTTCCAATGTGAGATTTGATGCCAGGAGTTTCTTGTCGTAGTCACGGCGTTTGCTGGCTGATGCACCGGTTTGCCGATTTACTTCCCAGCACTCCTGAAGGGATATTAAGATTTCATCGGCGATGACTCTCTTTTCACCACCGGTGACGGTGATATCAAAGCCAACCGTGTCGCCTTGCCACATCTCAGCTTGTTGCGCCCTGATCGTGATAACGCAGCCTGCCACACTCAATGTCTGCTCTGTTGAATCTGACATCAGGATTCCTTTTTGTCTCTCGCCAAGTTGACCTGCGGCCACGGACGAATCAAGAAATCTTTGGAAGGGGCGAGTACATTACGCCAGCTGGTCACTTAATGTCAAGATGGGAAAGACAGAAGATTCGGTAAAGATTTGCGGCTGCTCGTCGTGTCCAGATCAACATTTGCATTGGACGAGAGATGTGGACGAACACAATTTCCTCCGCATCCGTAACCTCGTGGTACGCTGCATTTTATCCCAACACAATCCGACGTTATCGAGATCGGTGCGGGGATGGGCAGGTTTGGAATCTGGCCCGGTAACCGTTATCTTTTTAATATCTGTGGTAAGAGATTCGAAACCAGTTTACCGCTACTGATTACTATCGGTGAGATAACTTCATGACAAGCCATGTCACACAAGCATCCGACGGTTCTCTCGATTCCGTCCCTGCCTCATTTCCACATCGTCTCCTGCAAGGAGGCCGGAGAGTGGCTGCCTCTCTGACCGATGTGATGTATCCTCCCCAGTGCACTTTCTGCTGCGATCAACTAACATCAGTGGGAACACCCATCCAACTTTGTCGAACTTGTGAGCAGGTGTTGGGAACGTGTGCGACGAACTCCTGCCCTCGTTGTGCGTTACCGGTTTTAGACTCTGCAGCGAAACACACTTCCTGCGTCCGCTGCCTTCACCAAAAACTCTATTTTCAAAGGGCCTATGCCCTGGGCCCGTATCAAGGAAAATTGCGGGAAGCGGTGGTACGGGTGAAATATCCTCACGAACATGCTCTTGCAATTTCGTTAGGACAACTGCTGGCAAGTAAAATCTCACTCAGTCAATCTTTCCATCAAACCAATACGGTGGTCGTTCCCATCCCTACGACCTGGTTAAGCAGGCTCGTCAGGGGCGTGAACACACCCGACTACATTGCAGCACCAATCGGTCGCGATTGGCAATTACCAGTATTTCCAGACCTTTTGCACTGCCGCCACAAAGTCAACAAACAAAGTAGTTTATCGCCTCGAGAGCGCCTGCGAAACATTCGCAATGCATTTCGTGTTTCCAAGAGCTACAATATTGGGGGTGCTCAAGTTATTTTGGTAGACGATGTTATGACGACGGGAGCTACCGTGAACGAAGCCGCTCGGGTCCTTTCAGCCTCGGGTGCTTCACGGATCACAGTCCTGGTCCTGGCGCGGGCGGTTTGAATCCCTCCCAGCGGCTGTTCGGTCCACGACAGGATTGGATACGAACCAACACGACTCGATGGTTTCGGCTGGTGAGCAATCGAATTCGTGAAATTAATTTTCACTGGAGCAGGTTTCCAGTCGAGAGGTTGCCTTGGACAAGAAAAACATGCCCTCACATTTTTACAATCCTGACGAACAACCAAATTGGAATCGGCATCCGTTTCGACGGGCGGTGCTTCGCGGTTTGGGTGTTATTCTGCCTCCTCTTCTGACCATTGTCATTCTGATTTGGGTCTGGAACGCAGTTGAACAATACGTTTTGGTGCCCGTGGAAACATTAGCACGACAGAGTATTGTATGGATACATTCCGGTGACATACGTGAGGAAGAACCCGCCAATCCGTTATACACAAAGATTGAGCACAACGGCTTTGTACGGTACATCCCGACACACGTTGTCAGGGATGTCCAAGCCAACCTGGGTGCGAAACCCATGCCGGAAACGGCAGAAGCGATCTACCATCGCTACGTAGAAATCAAGTACCTGGGACCGCAGTACGTCATTCCGGTTTTCCTCTCCGTCTTTATTCTGGTGCTTTACCTGGTGGGTAAATTTTTAGCCATTCGATTTGGACGGATGTTCTGGAATTTTATAGAGCAACTCATTCACCGCGTTCCTATTATCCGCAACGTCTACTCCTCAGTGAAACAAGTCACTGACTTTATTTTTAGCGAACACGAACTGGAGTATACCCGCGTCGTTGCAGTGGAATATCCCCGGAAGGGAATTTGGTCCATTGGATTCGTAACGGGCGAGAGCATGTTGGATATCGGTAGCGCTGCCAACGAACCCGTCTTGGCTGTGCTGATGCCGACTTCGCCAATGCCGGTCACTGGCTTTACCGTGACAGTCCGAAAAAGCGAAACGATCGACTTGGATATCACCATGGATCAAGCCATTCAATTTATTGTTAGTTGTGGGGTGGTTGTGCCTCCTCAGCAATTGCGAAACCAACATCATCCCGAATTGCCCCGCAATGATTCCGGCTCGAATGAACTGGAGTCTAATCCCCAGAACCAACAGGTAATGGCAACCTCGCCGACTGAAGGCGAAATCACCAGTTAAAGAAATGAGTTGCCTCGAAGATGGATTTTTCGAAGGAACTGCGAATCGGAACTCGGGCCAGCGCCTTGGCCCGCTGGCAAGCAAATTGGGTGCGTGACGAACTAGTCCGCTTGGGATTTGACGTGTCCATCGTTCCCATTGCAACTCAGGGCGATCGTGATCGGCAATCCTCGCTTGCGGACGTTGGTGGACAAGGTGTGTTTACGAAAGAAATTCAAAAAGCACTCCTACAGGGCACGATCGATTTGGCTGTTCATAGCCTGAAGGACCTTCCCACGGTGACTGTGGCCGGACTGCAACTCGCCGCCGTGCCCAAGCGGGCTAGCAGCAGTGACGCGTTGGTATCTCACGCAGCGAATTCGCTCCGCGACCTGCCCTCAACAGCCCGGGTCGCCACCGGTAGTCCACGCAGGCGGGCACAGTTGTTACACTTCCGCTCTAACTTCCAATTCGTCGACATGCGTGGCAATGTGAATACTCGACTCCGAAAGCTTGACGAGGGCGAGTGCGACGCCCTGATTCTCGCCGAAGCCGGATTGAAACGACTTGGATTAGCCAACAGGATCACCGAGTTGATCTCGCCAGACATCATGCTTCCCGCAATCGGGCAGGGTGCGCTGGGTATTGAAATTCGCAGCGGTGATGAACCCACGTTCACCGCGGTGACCCAGTTAAACGACACCCACTCCGAACTAGAAGTCCTCGCGGAACGATCCATGTTGTCCGCCTTGCGAGCCGGGTGTTTAGCACCAGTGGGTGCTTTTTCCTCAGCCACACCTCAGGGGATTACTCTCACGGGTGTGGTCTTGAACAGCAGCGGAACGCGTCGCTTAGTTGCTTCTTCCAAGGATACAGTTGATGCCCCTCTGGAATTGGGTAAACGAGTTGCTGAAGATTTATTTTCACAAGGTGCCTCTGAACTGATCGCCGAATCGGGGGCATGAGAGAGGTAGCAGCCTGCAACCTTGGCAGTTGCAAGCGTGCCATTCAGTATGACTTGCCAGTCTGCGGACAATGCGACTTAGATTGGCATCGTTCAGACGGCCCTTCGGTCGCCCCGCCTCATTCAAAAAGAAACGACCGGCGCCAGTGTCCGCCCGAACAGGAGCGGCTGACTGCCGGAACGAAACCGGAAACAACGCAATCGTTCTCATCGTGGCAGGAATCTGCTAAACAAGTGTACTCTGAATAGATTCGTGAGCGGCGCCGACAGAACAATTTACGAAAGTCAGGTGACATTTAAAGCCGTTCCTCTGAAGAACAAAATCCCGCTAGGCTCCAACGACGTTTTCAGGATCAACCTAATCCGTTGGGTGATCGGCTTAAAGAAATCGCCTTTCAGCCCATTCGGCAGATCACCTGTCGGATGCCTGAACTACCACCGTGGAACTTCCTATAATGCCGATTTTTCTGACCGGGACGGTTCCAAACTGCCGATAAACCGTGTAGCGACCGTCTGTTTCCACTCGCCGAAGTGATAGAATTCAAGTCGATTTCACAGCTGATCGACCAGGCGACGAAAGAGGTTGAGACATGGAAATTCAAACAACTCGTTTCGGTAACGTGAATACCGAACCCGGTGACATTCTGCTTTTCCCTGCAGGATTACCGGGCTTGAAAGACCGTTTACACTGGGTGTTGCTGGCGGATTCCGGAAATGACTCGTTGGGTTGGTTGCAAAGTATCAACCGGCCTGAACTAGCATTCGCCGTCGTCAGCCCCCGTCGCTTTGTAAAGGATTACCAAGTTCGTGTTTCCCAGCGCGAGATTCTTCCACTCCAGCTAAAGACTCCCGAGGATGCTCAAGTTCTTGCTATTATCAACAAAATCGGTAGTGTCCTCACGATCAATCTGAAAGCGCCGCTACTCTTTCATCTCGGACAGCGTCTGGGCCACCAGGTGGTGGTCAATGACGACCAACCACTACAACATGTAATCTCGCATCAAGTCTCACAGACCCGAAAAAGTGCGTGATACAGTCGCTTCGGCCGCTATAGAGGTTAACCCGCTACGACAATTGATTTTGGTTGACTTGCCCTTCCGATATTTTAAACGTATCCATTAAGCAACGTAGTAAAACGTGACGCCTCGAACTTTCAGAGGTGGAAGGTGTTGGACCCGCGGGATGCTATCTGTGGCTAAGGTTGGACTGACTCACTCAAAAGAGCCAGCCCAGCAAACTTGAAGGAGTGAGCGATGCTGGTATTGTCGAGACACCGTGACGAGAGCATCATGATTGGTGATGACGTAGTCGTTACCATCGTTGATATTCGTGGTGATAAAGTAAGACTAGGCATCGAAGCCCCGCAACACATTCCTGTCCACCGCCAGGAAGTCTACGAGGCGATTCAACGTGAGAATCGCAATGCGAGTCAAATCGATCCATCCGACACGAAGGACGTTGGACAGTCCAACACATCCGCTGACTCGCAGTGATCAACCGGCGTTTACTACTGACCGGCTGACCGTCTTTTAACCCGACTCAATCAGAGAACCCGGGTAAAGCGATTTAGCTCCATTCTGAAAGCCGGAGCGAAATCGAAACCAGCAGAACCAGGGCAACCGCCTACCGTCCAGCCCTGTGCGCTGTCAGCGTACTCCTAATCGTACGCCCCGGTTCAAGCGTTTCCCCGCTTAGCGATGCGGCACCACTGCTGTTCCCCGGTCGGCCGGGCATCACGTTGAACCAGGCGCTCCCGTTGGCTGACGCAAGGCAACCACAACGGTGAAAGCTGGTTCCCAGTGACCTCCAGCAACGCACCCCGGTTGACCAAACTCCCACCACCGGCCATGCGGGCTTATTTTTGCCGCAACTCGTGAGTTTGACGCAAACGCGTTAAATCCGGGCGGTCATTTGCAGCGCAATCGGACGACCACCTAGGCACCTTGTAGTCGAACCCTTGATGATTGATGATAGGTTGTCCAACTGATTTTCACAGGCAAACTCTAGTGGAAGGATTGTTCTTTGACAGCCACCAAACAGCTCATCCGGGTTGGTCATAGCCCGGACCCCGACGACGCTTTCATGTTTCACGCTTTGGCGAACGACAAAATCGAAGTCGGTGAATACCGTTTCGAACATGAACTCGTCGACATTGAAACTCTCAACCGGCGAGCTTTTTCTGGCGATCTTGAGCTGACGGCTGTCAGTTTGCACGCCTATGCTCACTTGGCCGACCAATACATCCTCTGTCCTTGCGGTGCCAGCATGGGAGACCAGTACGGCCCCATGGTGATCTCGCAAAAACCGTGCTCGATCGAGTCACTGCGAGACAAGACGATTGCCGTTCCCGGCACCTTGACGACAGCCTACCTGGCTTTGCGGATGTGCCTGGAAAACGATTTCCAACATATTTTCGTACCTTTCGATGAAATCATCGAAGCCACCGTCGCCGGTTCCTATCAGGATCAAAAAATTGATGCAGGCCTGATTATTCACGAAGGCCAGTTGACTTATGGCAATCAAAATCTGGAGCTGATTGTCGACCTCGGAAAATGGTGGCACGAACAAACCCAACTGCCGCTGCCTCTGGGTGCCAACGCGCTTCGCAAAGATCTCGGTGCGGAAGTTCACGTCGAGGTCAACGATCTGCTACATGCCAGCATCCGCTACGGCCTGGAAAATCGCGCTGAGGCTCTGGCCTACGCCCTGCAATTCGGACGTGATCTCGACCGGTCCAAGGCAGACCAGTTTGTGGGTATGTATGTGAACGACTGGACCCTGGACTTCGGACCGCGAGGCCGCGAGGCAGTACGCGTGCTGTTGGAGCGGGGCCATCAAACAGGGGTCATTCCCAATTTGGTTGTGCCGGAGTTCGTTGGAATTTCTTAGCCCCCAGCTGCGCATCTTGAAATCCAATGGTCTACACGATTCCCACCAATTGCACACGTTGGTGCAAAGTATGATCAACAGCATGTCCTGGAGAGGTTGTGCAAACGCCACTTCTCTTTTCACAGAGAGGGCATCGTTCTTTGTCCCAGCCCATTGCGCAAATGGCTCCCTAACAATCCGCCGATGAGGTCCGGATTCCGCATGAAAACACCACGTAGTTCCCCCTCCGACCCGTCTGCTTCCAACCGCAGGTCCCTCGTCCCGGTCCTCCTGGCAATACTTTTTTTTTCACTTGTCTCACTGGTTCTCGTTTTCCTAACACTGGGTTCTTTCGGCTTGATCCTACTGGCGGCCGGGGGGCTTTTCCTGGTGGCAGGCCTGCACTATTTGGTCTGGGGCTGGTGGCTGGGGCGCGTGATTCGCGAAGAAGAATCTGACGAGGAGAATGAACCGTAAAGGATCCTGGTACGGGCTTTCCTGCACCGCCACCGAGGGCACTCTGAACGACAGGGCGGTCTTGCCGCCTGATTCCAGCCTGGTCAACATGGTCAGCAGGTTTCATGAATCTTCTTTGCCGTCAAAGATTCGCTTTCAAGTGATGATCGAAAGCAGGTTCTTCTGACCTTCCATCGGAGCTTTACGGATAACCGACGACATCGGTTTTAAAAAAAGATATCCGGGGGGGCATTTCCTTTATCCAGGAGTGGGGATTCGGAATGCTCAGATTGTTTTTTTTCTATCCGTCCTACAAGCGATGCCCGGCAACCTGGTACGCTCTCGATCATCTGCCCGACCTCGTCCAGTGGGTATGTCAAACAGTAGAAAAAGCATCAACCAGCAATACGCCTTCATGTTCCTAGTGATCTAAAGGCTCTGTGACAGAACCATTAGTCTTCCACCTGCTTCCGGAGCGTATCACAGAGTCCGTGTGCCGCCTGCTGCGTTTTGGCTTCGACAACGATGCGCACAATCGGCTCGGTATTACTGGCACGAATCAATGCCCATTGGTCAGGCCAATCCAAGCGCAGTCCATCCAGGCGGTCGGATTGAGCTTCCGGAAAATGCTCCTCGAGCCGGGCGAATGTGTCGACAAAATGACTCCGGTCCAGTTCGACCTTCGTCTTGCGAATGGCGTACTTTGGTAACTCGCCAACCAATTCGCTGACCGTCATTTGACGGCTCGCCATCGCGTCAAGAATTCTCGCCATGCCAACGAAGCTATCCCGCACGTAACCCACTTCAGGATCAATGGGCCCCCCGTTTCCTTCGCCGCCAAAAACGGCTTCTTCGGACACCATCTTGTCCACCACGTTAGCTTCTCCAACCGCCGAACGATGAAATCTTACCCCATGTTTTTCAGCCAGATCTTGTGACATTCGGCTGGTTGAACAATTGGTCACAATCGGACCGGGCTTGTGACGCAAGGCATGTTCGACACACAGCGCAAGCGTGTACTCCTCGCCCACATAATTCCCCCGCTGGTCGATCACGGCTAAACGATCCGCGTCCGGATCCTGACAAAATCCGACATTCACACCAGACCGGGCAACCCGTTGGCACGTATCCCGTAAATTCTCCGCGGTTGGTTCTGGAAGATGTTCGAACTGTCCATCCGGCTCACCACCCAGGAGGACGATTTCGCAGCCCAAACGATCCAGCAATTGCTTCCCCAGTCGACTTCCGGCACCATGATTGGAATCGAGCAACACCCGAAAACGATGCTGGCGAATCCCCTGGACGTCGATGGTATTGGCGACCCGCTCTAAGTGGGACTCCTGGTCGTCGATCACCGTCGCGTTGGCCGGTTCCAGACCACATTCAACCTGCTCTGAGCTGGCACGAAATCGCGTCAGAACCGATTCTCCTTCCTCCGCAGAAATGACACGGCCCATTGCCGAGAATAGCTTTAGCCCGTTGTATTGGGCAGGATTGTGACTGGCTGAAATTTGTATCCCGCCCGCACAGTGTAATTCTCGAATCAGCACCCCCGTCGTCGGTGTGGCAGCGATGCCGCCGTCCAACACATCACGCCCCACTTCATGTAACGCCCGGCTCACAATCTGCGAAAACATTTGGCCGCTGTCACGACCATCCCGCGTGACCAACAAGGTGCCGGCGGGTGCCTCCGCGGCGAAGGCGGTCGCATACCGGGCCACAATCTCGGGGGTCAAGGTGTCGCCTACAATCCCCCTTAATCCGGAAACGCTGATGATCAATTCTGACAAAGTTCGTTCTCTCCCGCCGTTTCCAGCTTCCAATCTGTGTGCGGGTTTCATGATATCGCTGGTATTCATACAACGCCAGTCGGTTCACTGTTGGCAAGTTGAATTTCTGCGCGTATGCTAGAGGTCCAGCCCTGCCGGTTTGGGAATTTCGCGCGGGAAAGATCCCCCTGTTACAGGTTCGTATCGCCAGGCAGAATCAGTCGCATTTTCCCGGTGGATACTCCGATCAAGAAGTCCACATCCAACATGGAAGAATGGATTGCGGCACGCTGAAAGATTTGACAGAGCAAGCGCTTCAGCTACTACCAACAAGCGCCATGCCTGCAACACCGCTGGGTGTTGTTAGAGTTCCAACAGGAAAGGAAAAAAGTAAGACATGGACACGGCGATCCGCTTGGATGATGACTCCGCGCTGGTTCTTCTCGATCAAGCCGTAGCGGAAAACAAGCTATCTACCAGTGCACGCCAGAATATTCAGAATTGGATGACTCGATCACATTATTCTGCGTACCACGATCAGATCCTGCAACACGTTCAAGACGGCATGTGGAAGTCTCTGGATGACGCCTTCTGGGCCGTTATTCCTTTTGGGACGGGAGGAAGACGCGGGCGGATGTACCCCATCGGGTCCAACGCGATCAATGATCGTACCATCGGCGAGAGTGCTGCGGGCCTTGCACGGTACCTGCTAGAAAAAAATCCGGACGGGCAGGGCCTCAGTTGCGCCGTTGCTTACGATACCCGGCACAATTCGCGTCATTTTGCCGAACTCTGTTCTCGCATTATGGCCACGGCTGGTTTTCAGGTTTTGTTTTTGGATGATTATCGCAGTACTCCCGAACTCTCCTTTCTCGTGCGTTCCAGAAACTGCTCCTGCGGGATCATGGTCACAGCCAGCCACAATCCACCGAGTGATAATGCGGTCAAGGTCTATTGGTCCACGGGCGGGCAAATCCTACCTCCTCATGACAAAGAGATTATCGCGCGCGTGATGAATATCGAAGCGATCGAGGAAGGACCAGCCTTCGAGCAGTATGTCCAGGAAGGCGCCATCGAGATCTGCACTGCGGACACCGATCGGCAATTTCTGCAGGCCGTCGTGAGCCAGAGTTTCCCAGGACCCCGGGATTTAAAGATCATCTACTCGCCCCTCCACGGTGTGGGAGCGTCTGCCATCTGCCCGGTCCTGGAAGCGGCAGGGTTCCACGACGTGGAAGTCTTCGCTGATCATGCCACACCCTCCGGAGACTTCCCCAACGTCCCCGGGCACGTTTCCAATCCGGAAAACACAGTCGTCTTCGAATTCATCATCGAACGCGCAAAACAGGTAGGGGCCGATCTTATATTAGCTTCGGATCCAGACTGTGACCGCGTCGGTTGTGCCGCGCCCAAAAAGCTCGATCCGGCTGCCAGTTGGGAAACGTTGAATGGAAACCAAATTGGGGCTTTATTGGCTGACTTTGTATTGGAACAGCGCAAAGCGTCACTGACTGCTGACCACTATCTTATCAAAACACTGGTGACTACCGAAATGATTCGCCGCATTGGCGATTCCTACGGAGTGCAAACGGTGGGGAATTTGCTCGTCGGATTCAAATGGATCGGCGGTGCCATCGACGAAATGGGGCCTGATAATTTCGTGTTTGCAGCCGAAGAGTCACACGGCTACCTTGCCGGCACACATGTCCGGGACAAGGATGCGGCCATCTCGGCGATGCTTCTGGCCGAATTGGCAGCAAACGTTAAAGCCAAGGGTCAGTCGCTGCATGAAAAACTTGACGACCTCTATTGGCAGCATGGTTACCACTGCTCACGGTTGATGACCGTGCAGATGGAAGGCTCCGAAGGTATGGTCCGCATGGAAGAACTCATGGTCGCCCTGCGGGAGAAATGCCCACAGCAGATTGCTGAACTGGAGGTGGCTCGGCTGCGAGACTACCTGTCCGGTCAATGCTTGCTGGCCGACGGCTCCACGGAACCGTTGGTAGGGCCTCAGGCCAACATGGTCATCATCGACCTGAAACAGGAAGGCAACTACGTGGCCATTCGACCGTCAGGCACGGAACCGAAAGTAAAGATCTACATGTTCACGTACGTGGCCCCGGAATTGCTCGCAGACCTGGAGTCTGCCCGCCAGGAGATGAGTCAACGCCTCGACCAGCTTCAAACGGCACTCCACTCCATTGCCCACCAAGTCCAGTAGCCGAATCATGACTTCCGAAGACTCCACCGACAATCATCCAGATGCAAGCGACAGCGAAGTCGGGTCGGGTTTCCGTCGTGCAGCGGCCAAGGTTAAGGAGTTTCCCCAGACACCCGGTGTCTACCTGATGAAAGACGCGGTAGGCCGGGTCATTTATGTGGGAAAAGCTAAAAATCTAAAATCACGTGCGAGCAGTTATTTCCAAAAGTCTGCTGAGGAAGAACAGCGCACCGCAATTTGGATCAAAGAGATTTACGACATCGATTTCATGGAGTGCGACAGCGAAGTGGACGCCCTGCTGGCAGAATCCCGCTTGATCAAAGACATCCAGCCCAGGCATAACGAAAAACTCAAGGACGACAAAAGTTTTCCTTATTTAATGATCAGCAGGGGTGAGGATTTTCCACGGGTCGAAGTGACTCGCGAACCGCCAACGCGTGGCGCAAAACTGTACGGGCCATTCGCCAATGCGGGCGCCCTGCGCGGGGCAGTTCAAGTCCTGCAACGCATCTTTAAATTCCGCACCTGCACTTTGGACATTGACAGCGAGGATGATCGCTGGAAATGGTTCCGACCTTGTTTACTGGCGAGTATTGATCAATGCACTGCACCATGCAACCTGCAAATTTCCAAAGACGATTACCGGAAGGACATTCGCCGCCTCCAGATGTTTTTGGAGGGAAAGAAAACCAAACTACTGAGTCAACTGCGCGGCGAAATGGAGGCCGCTTCCAAAAGCCTTGCCTTTGAAGATGCCGCGCGCTTGCGTGACGAGATCCATTTACTGGAAACGCTGGATCAGCGTGGCGAACTGGATACCCATGTGCAGCCCGAGGTGTTTTATATCGATCCCAAAAAAGGATTGGCCGGCCTGAGAAAAGTCCTGAAGATGGACCATACGCCGCGCACCATCGAAGGTGTAGACATCGCTCACCTGGGAGGAACCGAAACCGTTGCCAGCCTTGTACAATTCATCGACGGTCTCCCCTGCAAACAAGGCTATCGTCGCTATCGAATTCGAGAAGTCAAAGGAATCGATGACTTTCAAAGCATGCATGAAGTGGTCTCGCGCCGCTTCCAACACCTGCACGATCAGTCAGAAGTTCTACCTGACATATTGTTGATTGACGGAGGCAAGGGACAGTTGAATGCGGCGCTGTCCGCCTTTACGGAATTACAGATCCCTTCGCCCTTGGTGATTTCGTTGGCCAAACGCGAGGAAGAACTTTATCTACCCGGTCAGGAAGCACCACTACGCCTCAGCCGACACGCTTTCGCTCTTCGCCTGCTGCAATATGTCCGGGATGAGGCTCACCGGTTTGCTCAACACTACCACCACATTCTGCGGCGCAAGTCAACGTTGGGCGAATAACCCTCGGCCCCTCTTTCTGTCAGCATCACGCTGTTCCGGACATGGCAGGCAGGGTCAACGTCCAAATCGCTTCGGGCATATCTGCCATTGTCGTCAGCCGTGAGATACGCCTCGCTGGATGGTGGATTCATGAACCCGCCGCCGCCAACCCGGCAACGGTAGATCGCACGACCATGCCGGCCGTGAACATCTCCGGTGACTCCCAGAGCCCGCCACCGCGAGCACCACATCGACCTGCCAAACGACGGTAGCTGCCTCATCATTTTTTCTCGATCTGGCAAGGAACGACAATCGCCAAAAATGGCGCCTGCCCAGTTCCCGTTCACTGGCAAGCAAGGTGAGGCAAAGTCTCTTACCGGCGCTAAGAAACCGGAGAAAGCCAGAACCGGCAAGCCACGATCGACCGCACCTGGCAGCGTAAACCAAATCCAAATAAGGACTTCAGACGAAAAGCCCGACCGGTGTCAAAAACTGCGGTTTTTTTCCCCTGAGGCGGTTGCAAAGCCTGAATCACCTGATACACTCATTTCTGTGGGTTTTTTACCCTTATTTGATCTCTCTGATACTTGTTTGTGGGAATCATGCCCATTTATAATATTCAAGGCGTATTTTACCCGGTGGCCGCCACTCGCCCGAGGCGAACGGTAGTTAGCAATGGCAAAGAGCGAAGAATTCATTCTGGGCGAATATCGTCGTACCTTAGACGACCGGTTTCGCGTCTCGATTCCAGCAGACCTGGTACAGGCGCTAACGTCCGAAGGCAGCCGTTGCATTTTAGTGAAGGAGTCTCCAGGTTCTTTAAGTTTGTGGAATTCTGCGACCTGGGAGTCGAAACTTCGCAGCGGAGTCGACCTGGTTCAAACCAAAATGCGTGCGGGCAGGCTGGAAGGCAAGCTCGAACAGGTGCAGTTGCTGGGGAGACTGCTTTCAACTCGAAATCGCGACGTCGAAGTCTCGGAACGAGGCCGTTTGCTGATACCCGAAGGGTTTCGCGAGTTCCTAGGGGTCGATGCGGGCACCGAGGTGTTGATCATCGGTGCGGCAGTATGTCT
>CAUZBP010000046.1:0-37573 GCA_963578105.1 Planctomycetota bacterium | reverse complement strand
ACCTGAGCGACTATAACACCCTGGCCGGTAACTTTGCCGCAGCTGGATACGCCGGAGCAGCTGGCGTTCCTGAGCCGTCCTCGATGGTTCTGTGCATGCTCGGTTTGGTATTCGGAAGCGGGATTGCCTTCTGTCGCAAACGACTCTGGTCGTAAACGACTAAGCTTGTAACTTGTGTCTCCGAAGCGGGGTGGAGTCGTCAGATTCCACCCCGCTTTTTTTTATGACAATATCTTTTCACTCGGTGAATCAGACAGGCGCGATCATGGGTCCAATAACGCGTGAAAAAAGCGAGTCCTCCAATATTCGCCCCTGGTACAAGTCTCCGGAAATCTTGTGTCGAACGGCTGTGCAAGGCGTCTCGTACCTGACCGGTGCTAAGCAGCCGGCCCCGGAAATTAGTCTCGCTGGCCAATTCCACTGAATACAAACAACCAACCGATTCCGGGTTCAGGTGGCGGATTCAAACTGCTGTTGTTGAACCCGAGGGCACATTGCACGAACTCGAGATACGGCCGGTTAATATCGATCCACTGGTGGGTATCAGCCACAAATTTCTCGACCCTGTGATTAACCTGACCGCGACGAAACGTGCTTTCGTTTCCCTTTCTGAGCAAGTATTTGTGGTCACCCGTTTGCTGTTGACCGATTGGCCCGGCACCAGTTGAGTGACTCGACTCCGAGATTCGCTTTACCCTTGTCAGCTAATTCGGCACGTCCACCAAATGGCACGCTCCCAAGATTAACAAGGGTTCTTTACGGTCCCGCATCGCCGCGTGCAAACGCCACAGCAGATCCATCCGAGCATCCACAGCATTAAACTTGCCGGCTCAGGAACACCTGTACGAGCTTCTGTGAACGTCGTCGCCACGGTAAGATTATCGATCTTCTGAAACGTGTTTCCTGTACTCTGTCGGAAAGCATACTGAACCATGGCATTGGAAACCATCGAGTCGGTGGCGGTGATTCGGGCACTCATCTGATTGAGAGGATCAATCCACAGGCTCTTTCCTCCCGAATCAAAGTCGTAAGAATGCACCACTCTATACTTCGTGCCGTAGGTCAGATCGGAATCCCAGAAGGCCTCACCATCTGAGTCCGTGATACTGCTGTCGCCGGATAAGGCAATCGTAAAATCGCCATTGGCCTGGGAAGCCGTGACCCACACACGACTGTTGAACGAGTTGCCTGAACTCTTAAAATGAACAAAGTAAGTGCTGTTAGCGGACAAAGAACCCGTCGCCGTCAGATCGAAACCAGCATAAATTGTGTCGCCGGCCCCTACAGCGCTACCCCAGTCAGAACTCACATCTTCGCCCGATCCGGAGCTTTGCTCGAGAGTCACCGCTCCGTCAACAACTTGAATTGCCTTGTTGTTGCCACCACTGTGTGCAAACCAGGCAGTTCCCGGTCCCGGATTTGGATTTTGACTTACAACGTTCCCATCTGGGTGTGTAAAGTCCTCCTGGACAAGAATGGTTGCGTCAGCCATCGATGGAAAATTACCGAGCACCAGCGCAACAAGCCTGAGGGCCAAACCAAAGCAGAGACTCCTTCTCATTCGTTTCTCCTTTTCGCCATAGCAACGGCTGACAAACTTGAACCGTATACTATCTGATAACAGTACCCAATCAAGACACGAAACCTTTCAATATAAATTGCACCTCGATGATGGGAAATTGGTCTTTACGGTTCGACCGGCAGACCTTTGACGAACTCCTGGACACAACATTTTCTCGAAGGACCAGACAAGGCACCTGATTTCCAAAACGCGTGGCCGACCGTAACTGACACGGGTGATTCAAGCGTTGCAAGGACATCGCAAGCTGAAACACGTCCCGTATTGCGTGTCGACAAACTGAAATCATAAACCATGACGCTCGTCGATAGATTTGCTATCGACGAGACATTCAGGAAGTCAGCCACGACATTTTGTTGCCATTCTGCCTCACCGGGCAATTCCAGCTTTCCGCAGTTCGTCCACACAGCTGACAATGAACTGCTGATCATGCATGCAACGGAAGTGGAGTTCCAGCAGAAGGAAAAATCCTTTAAGACGACCCGTGATATGACGTTTCTTCTCGAATTTTTCCACCGGTACGTCGATCTCCTGCAATTGGCCTGGGCTGACATAGCGGTCCAATTTCGTCTCCCTGCTCAAGCTGAGACCCCTCCTCTCAGGCGCAATCACCGTGACAGACGTCGAGGGAGGCAACACTTGTGGACTGTACGCGGAGGCACGTAAGAAAGCGTAGGACTGGACATACAACACGTCTTTCAGATATTGAACGTCTACCTTGTCGTCCAGTTTTTCAGCACATTTACGACAGATGAAGTCGACGCGGTCCTCGTACTGATCCTTCGGGTAGTGTTTCAATTCGGAATACTCTTCGAGGACACGGATTCCGGTGTCAAGTTCCATGAAGGTCAAATACAACCACAGATTCTCGAGAAAACTAGTGAACGTTTTAAATGTCTTGGCAATGCTTACCTCTCGTTCACGTTCGGTCTTCATGGGTAAACCCAAACCGATCATTCTCCCGTAGGCCCAGGGAGTCACCATTCGCAGGAGTGATTTCGGCAGGAACTTCAAGACTGCGTTGGTCCAAGTCACCATCCATTCGAATCCGTCGCGACAACCGTTCCAACCTGGAAAGAAAGGATCTAAGAGAATACATTTATCGACGACCTCGCCGCGGCGGATCAAATGTTCGGCTGTTCCCCATAACCAAGTGCTGCCCTGCGAATAGCTCATCAAAGTGTACGGTCCATGAGGTTGTCTGCCCTGAACCGCATTGGCATAAATCTCCATCCAGGATTCAAAGTCGAGCGAGCGGGTATGGCGGTCACCAACCAGATAAGGGTCCAATACACCAACCATGGGTCGCACGGCATCCATCTGTGACAACATTTCGTTGTAACACGAGGTCGTCCCGGCAACCGTCGGAAACAGAAACACCGGTGGTTGCATAGGATCCGAGCCTTTCTTGAGCACAACCAGGACTTTCTCAGCATCCGGCGCATTCACGCTTGACGATGCCAGATTTCGGACGTGCTCAGCCAGTTCGGTAATTGCCCCGTGCCGCATGATTTGCATGGCATTCATTTTTAGATCGAAGGCCTTGTTCGCCAGCATGACCATTTCCATCCAGGAGAGTGAGTCCCCACCCAATTCAAAGAAGTTGTCGTCGCGTCCCAGGTTCCGCGTCGCAAGAACCTGGGACCAAATCTCAAACAACTTTTCTTCCATCTCATTCTGTGGTCCCGCTTGTTCGACAGCAGTAAGCGCTTTGATACTTGCCGACGTGAGTGTCTCCGTATCAATGCTGCCCTGCGCCGTGACGGGAACCTCGGGAATGCAGACAAAATTTGGCCGGAGAGACAAGTTTTCAAGTGTCGCCACATCAATGCATTGTTCTGGTGTATAGAACACACAAAGCGAGTGAAGACCAAGATCCGCTGTATTTACCGCAAGTCGTGCAAGTTCCGGATGGTGAAGATTGATGCCGACACAGATCGATCGTTGATGGGTGAAATTAAGTAACGCTTTAAGAATGAAGATCCCCTGATTCTTGTCGATAGGGCACACCCAGGGTGCAAAACCGAGTGTCTTGTCACGACCTCCGATTCCCGTGTTTTCCCAGATGGACCAGACGTAGATACGGCTATCGACGCCATCACTTTGCTGAAACTCAGAGAACACCTCTTGGAACGCGCAGCAACCGGAATAGGCGGCCAGGCCTTGTCCGGCAAAGAACGAGGCAACGGAACCAAAATGTAGAAATGTCGGCTTGTGTTCGGGCGAAGAAAGATTCTTCAGGACATCGTGTAAGTCAATAGAACCCTGTACTTTGGTCCTCGTCGCTTCGGCAAAGGTCTGCGAATCAAGTTCTGAGACTTGCTGGCGGGAATAGTGGCCCGCCAGATGAACCACTCCCAACAAAGGTTTACCACTCTGGCGCAGGAATCCGGCCACTTGTTGTTCCAGTTTCTGACGGTCTGTTCCCAGATCAACTTGAGCGTAGGAAACTCGTGAACTACCGGCCTCGGATTTCCAACCCAAAACTCGCAGTCGTTCATCTCCGTCGTCGCTGCGACCCAAAATGAGAACTGACGTGTCTTCGACTTCGAGAATCAACTTGACTACTTCGACGCCGATCGCACCCAAACCTCCCGTCACAATATAAACGCCGCCCTTGGTAAAATAACCGGCACCGCCTTCCGCACTGGACGTTACCTCAGAAGCCAAGGTTTTGCCGATACTTTCGTACCGCTTGACGTACCTCTCGCCACGGCGAATCGCCACTTCCTGGTCCGCATGATGGCAACGACACTCGGCCTGCAGTGCTTCTGCTATTGCCGATGGGTCCGACAGCAGTTGCAAATCGATATCAATTTGCACCGCCTTTTTGATACACCCAAGTTCAGCGTTCAGAGCCTTGGTGATTCCCGACAGGCAACCCGTATGTGCCAGGTATTCCGGGTCCGCTTGATCATCAGCATCAACCAGACAGGCACCTGAAGTGAGAACGTACAACTCAACTTTTGCTCGGACGCCGTCTAGACATTGCCCCAGTTGGATCAACCCTTGGTAGAGATTCCCGGTGGGTTTTTTCGAGCAGGGCCAAGCATAAACGATTCGCCACACGCGACCCTGGTCCAACTCGACCAGTTCGCGGCACCGTTGCCAGGTATTTTCCGTACACTCAGAGAAAATGTTCTTGGTACCGAGATGTTTTGCAATTTCACATCCAGGCTGCTGAAACACGATCGTTTCGCATAATTCTGATGCTTTGTGGACATCGACTACACCCCGTCGCCGCCAGACCACTCGGCCATACCAATCGGGAGTACACACGCCCTGTTGCTGAAGGCTTTGCTGGAGAGTATCACAAATGCCAGAGTAGTCTCCTTTGAGGAAGGCTTTTTTGAATGCACCTCGCTGAATTTTCCCGCTCGTCGTTTTATGAAATTGGGAAGTGGACACCGGAACAACAAAATCCGGATTGACACCGAATGAACTGGCAACGTGGCTGTGAATGCGGGCCACAACTTCCTTGAGCTTGGGTACCAGGACCCCTTTGGAAAGGTTCGAGAGAACAATTTCAGGAATGATCGCTGAATCCGGCACAAAAAAGATAAGGACAGCTTCCGTGCCCGAAGCGTCTGAGTGCACACTGGTGGCAGCGACAAAAGATGCAACACACCCCTTTATTTCCGCAATGCTGTCTTCGATTTCATAAGCGTAAAAGTTGGCTCCGCGAACGATGATCTGCTCTTTCGCCCTCCCGGTAAGTACCAGGCGGTCATTACGGATAAACCCCAAGTCGCCACTATCAAACCATCCGTCTCCCGGAAAGCACTCAGCGTTAGCTTCGGGATTCTGGTGATAGCCCTGCATCACACAGGCTCCCCGAATCTGAAGATGCCCCACTTGGTTCTCCCGGAGAACTTTATTGCCAGATCCTTGGGTGATCCTGATTTCCACTCCTGGACTGGGAGTTCCAAGGTCGATCACTTGTAACGTTTCGGATTCGGTGGCCGGTTCATCGGCAATCACGATGTTCGGGAGTTTTGATTTGAGTATTCTGTGTACACTGACTCCAGGTGTACCGTAATCGTTGGCATATGTCATGCAAGTACAAACTTCGGCCATACCGAATGCAGGCTGCATGACTTCTGTTTCTAATCCACTGAGACGCAAAAAGTCGTCACACACATCCACGGTGACCTGTTCTCCGGCATTCATTAGTTTCTTTACACAACTCAGGTCCCATTGGAGGGGCGTTCCGCCACTTTCTGCTGCAAACTTCTTGACGGCACTAACCAGCAGTTTGAACCCAAAATTAGGGCTCCAGGAGTAGTTAATTCGATGTTCCTGCATCAGGTCCAACCAACGAATCGGTTTCGCTAGTATTTCTGCGGTGGTCGCCTGGTAAGCCTGACATGCCAGATACACGTCTTTGAGATGAAAAGTTAACATCGGTACAACGTGATCAAAAGGGAGCCAATTCAGTGTGCGGTCCTCTGGAGTGTAGCCGACATCAACCGTGCTGTGTTGAATATGAGAGATGATGGCAGCATGTGTTTCTGGAATGCACTTGGGAGTGCCCGTGCTACCAGAAGTTAACTGGTAGAACAGGACATCGTTTGGCGTGATCGATGCTTCTTCCCCTTCGTTGGACAGGTCCAATTGTGTCACATCACAGATTATTGCCTCGGCGGGGAAAAGACCCTTGAGAGCCTCGACGTGGGATGCGGATGTCAGAACATGCCTGGCTCCCAAAAGCTTCCAGACACCCAACAACTTTTGAAATACCGGATTGTCGGCCTCGTATCGGTTCGGAATCGCAATCGTCACGGGAATGATACCACCCAGAGCACAGCCCCAGAGGACGTGAAAGTGTTCTCGTCGGTCAGCAATCTGAAGAGGCAGTGGATCTCCTTTTCTCAGTCCCATCTTTTGTAAACCGTGCAGGGATTTTCGCGCGGCCACGATCAATTCTGCATAGGATTCGAAGGATTGTTCCCCTTCGTCCAGATAGGTGATGCCCCGTTCACTGATGGCGGCAGCTTTCAATCCTTCGACAAGTGTCGTGTGGTCAGGTCCTGACCACTTAAGTTCCGGACCGACTGCGTAAGCTGGCTCGCTGGAAACCTTGTTGCTGTCCAGTTCCGGCTCAGATCGTTGTGAATCGTCCGGTGTGTATCCACTGTACTGGTCTTTGTAGAGAACTATTTTCTCCGGTTCGAAATACTCGCGTGCAACAGCGATCGATTCCATCCCATTGGGCAGTGCCGATTGACAACGCTGGACGAGATCTGGATTGACAAAGGGATAGTCCGCAAGCAAATCGAAGTCTGGCACCCCATCGCTGGTAACGGGAATATGTTTGACGAGCATCAGGTCGGTGTTAGAACTGGCGCTCAAGCTATTTTCCTTCAATACTCCACTGGTTGATTTGGGTACTACATAGGCACATTGTCGCTGTGTATCGAATGCATACTCAACAATATCCTGAGCACACTCGTCGAGCAATTTCCAGAGTTTGTCTGTAGCCATCGATTTCCCTCGAACGGGTTTCCGTATTCGTCGAGTGGTTAGCAGCAGGGTGTCATTCCGTCAGCTTCAGTTTTTTAGTCAAGACAGAAGTCAGCAAGAGGGGACGCTGGAAGAGGTCTCGTCAGGAACCGCATCTTGTGAGCCTTCTCCATTGAATGGATGACGACCCTCTTCCGAGTGAGGTCAATCACATCGGGGACATGAAGCTAAAACGAGTCCGTCTCCGAACTCTGTAGACTAACTCGCTCGCCTTCCATGTCATCCGGGCAACTTAGGTTTTGAATACTAAATATGCACCGCGGCACCGCCATCGACAATCAAGGTTTCCCCCTGAACCATGTCACTCAACGGGCTAGCCAGGAACAGGCATGCGTTCGCCACGTCATCAGCCACGAGCATCCGGTCCCCCATCATGGTCTTTTCGCGCCGCCGCTCAAACATGACTTCGGAGTCGGGAATCATGCGAGTCGAATCGGTTTCGACGAGACCTGCCTTGACTACGTTCACATTGACTCCACGGTCACCGACTTCGAGTGTCAAATGTCGTGCAAGACTTTCCAAAGCCGCCTTGGACCCGCCAATTAGTCCATACCAGGGAAGGGCCATTTCCGCTCCGTGGCTGGAGATGGCAATCACTTTCCCACGACCTGGACTTTGCTCTAACAAAGACATCGACCGTTGAACCAACAGCAGCAGGGCCAAGGCATTGGTGTTCATCGCATTGTGAAAGTGTCTCGGATTGGCTGATAACAAGGGGCGAAATCCACCGGTCGCTGCGTTGCTGATGAGAACATCCAGTTGTCCAATGTTGTCTTGCACAAAATCCATCATGCTTGTTACGTCATCTTCTTCGCTCACATCGGCTTTGATCACGTAAGCACGTCGCCCCCGTGCCTCGATTTCTTCCGCAACTTCGACAGCCGCCGATTTCGACGAAACGTAATTGATGATGACATCCGCCCCGGCTTCAGCGAAACGCATGGCACAAGCTCTACCGATTCCGCGGGATCCTCCAGTGATCAGTGCAACCCGGCCCGTCAAATCAATCATGGGGGACTCCTGTGATAGCGAGGGCGTTGGATGCAATACTCAGAGTTGCAGCAACTGCGACGTGACCATCGACCTCCCACGTCTTGAGTCGCAACTCGTCCTCCAACACATTGTCATAGTATCGGCAAATCCAAGGCTCTGGATTCCAAGAAACTTCAACCTGGCGAGGAGCGAACGATTCACCACGGTTGCAAGCTTTATAGATAGCTTCCTTAGCTGCCCAAAGACGACAAATTTCTTTGGTCCTCTGCTGGTTTTCCTCGGAAATACGGCTAATCCGTTCTCTTTCCGAATCCGTAAACCAACTTTGAAGAAAACTCGGTGGCAAAGGGGTCAAGCGGCACAAATCAACTCCTACTTGCGTTTCAGATGAAGTGCTCAACGCCACCAGCAGATTTGTGTCTGAATGTGTAATAGAAAGTGCGTAAGGTAACTTTCGCTGGTTCAGGAAGATGGTGGGGCGGGTTGGGCGTAAATGATCATCCACGGAACAAATGCTGAAGCATTGCAATCCTTTCACCGGCTCTGGATGATTTTCCTGAATCAAATGTTTGCTCAACCAGCGGCCGACTAACCAGGCCTGTCGGCGGCCAGGATGCGAGAATCGCTCCAACTCGGTCCGTTCCTGACAACTCAACCAATTCAAATTGTCGAGAACCTTCCATGAATCAGTAAGGTCACCGTAGCGAAGATGGATGGATGCATGGATCATCAACCGTCATCCTTTACGAGGAATTAAAACACCGTGGTATCCTTCCACCATCACAATGACCGATCCATCCTCTCCATGAATGTTGAAATCATACACACTGTGTTGTTCACCCAGTTCTTTACAATGAACAAATACCAAAAGCTTTTCGCCAGCATGCGGAAATCGTCCCACATGCAGTTTCTGAATTGATTTTGGAATTTTGGCAACGCTCGGAAATGTCTTACGAACATGAACCCCACAGGTATAAAACGCAGCATCAACGACAGCTGCGGGGATGATCCATTTGTCACCCTCTCTACCACCAGCCAACTGTTGAGCGTCAAAAGATTCAATCATACCCCATCCGCGATCGCCCGCGGTAACAACTTCTTTCAGGGCGCGAAATACTTCGCCATGATATAAAACCACGCCATCCGGATAGTTAAATTCCTTGAGGGGTTCGGGTGCCAGAGGTGGTTGTTCAGCAACAGGTGCAGCGGGTTCGTCCGCCAATTCAATCCTTGCTTTCATGTAGGGCCGGTCAGGATGTACCAGTTTGCCAGCCCGGCTGTAAAAATCGCTCGTAAGTAAGCAGGACACTCCGTTCGGACCGGCTTCCAAATGGACTTTCGCCTGGGAGAGCCTGTCGGTGTGAAATCGCATCGGTTCCAGAAGTTGTACATCGCAAATCGCCGCGACAAAACGGGAACCTTCTTGGACGGCCAGGGCTGCCTGAGCCACACTCGACATACTGATGACAGCCGGCAGAATAGGCCGTTTTTTGAACAGATGCTGCGTCAGGAACGGTTCCGACATCGGGTCAAAATTGACAGCGGTGACCCCGCCACCGGCCTCATTCACAGCAAGTATTTCGTCCACAAGCGGAAAATGTTTAATACACGGTCGGGTCGCCACCGCAACCGCCGTCATGCTTTCCGTGGCTACGGCCGTGGCAGTCATGTTACTATCCGCCCGGGGGGGTTCCGACACTTTCGGCGAAGAAGCCGCTTTAGAGCCACCTGACACCTTACTGGCATATTCCGGGTTAAGTTTGTGAAACGGCCAGCCCGTAATCAAAATTTCCCTTTCAGGAAGCCCGGCGCGGATTTCGTTAATCAGGTGATTCGCACCTTCTTTGGTAGGCATATATGTAACGCCACCAACGTCTCGAAGATGCCGAGACTCGGGACGAACAGCCATGCCCACCTCGTCCCAAGCATGCCAATGAAAACAAGTCGATTTGCAGTCGGTACGTTGTTGACGGAACCAGTCAACTAGTTTGCAAAGCATGTCGTTGGCCATGCCATAATCGGTTTGTCCGAGACCACCAAACCGACCGCTAACCGAGCCAAACGCCAGGAAGTAACGGAGTGGATCTTCGCGTGTCAGATCCATCAGGGCTGCCGCGCCATCTACTTTGACAGCAATCGTTCGTTCCACCAGGTCGCGTTTTTTCTTCTCGAAACGCAAAGAACTTTCAAATCCAGCTCCATGCACAATGCCTTCCAGCGGACCGTCCTTCTTGCGGATCTCATTCAACACCTGGGCCAACGCAATCCGGTCGGTGATGTCAGTGGCGTAGTAGGTGAATTGGATACCCTCTTCGCGAAACATACGTAAGTTCTTGTCAATCTCAATCGCTTTTTCTACCTTACCCCACGCTACTGCGGGCACCTCTTTTCGGGCAACGGCCTCTTTCATCACTTGAGCCCGCAATTGCTTTACCTGTGCGTCGTTCATGTTTCGCCACGAGTCATCAATTTTCGGCACGGGGCTGGAACCAATCAAATGTAATTTGAGCCCATACCTCTTACCTAACTCCCGTGCCACCACAGCGGTCACACCACGTGCACCTCCGGTCACAACCCATGTACCACCCTTCGGTATATCCTCTTGTTGAGAAAGTTCGCCGATGGGTTGCACCACCGGTCGCACGACCAGGCGACGATCTTGTTCGTAACCTACTTCTACTTCGTTCAGATCCACCGCGTGTTCCAAACAAATCGTAGCGGCGATTTCAGCGGGCGACTGGCTTTCTGACACATCCACGATTTTGGCTCTGAACCTGCCTTGTGTCTTCACGCCAAGTTCGATCTTCATCGACTTGACAAGCCCTGTCAAAGCACCGCTTTCGGCACTGCGTACAGTCCCTGAAAATCCAAAGTCCCCGCCCATGACGGTCGCAGCCATCACGGTCGCCTGCTCCAGCGCATCCGCCTCCAACAGTAACTGGCACCATCTCTGACAGACAAAATAGGGAAGACTTGCTCCACGTCGCCTACGTTGGATCCAAGTCGATTCCTCCGTACTCGTCGTGGCATTGTCATCGTAAGGTGTCAATAGAAAAAGATGCAGCACAGGACTGTCCTGAAACATCTGTTCTAGATGGGAAAGAACTTCGTCGATGTCATCGGACACGGCCAGAATGTGTGCAGCAGTGCCACTCAATTGCAGACGTTGTTGGAGTGCCCGGGAGACGCTATTGTCACCCAAAATGATGGCCGAACCATTCAGCGCCGTCTGATTCGAATCAGGCTCGCTGGTCTCGACAGTCCGCATCACAAAACGGAAACAGACATCTCCGTTCCGCGAAGCCGGCCCAACTCCATAATCTTGCAATGCCGTCTTAGCTGCTTCTCCCTGCAAAATTGAACGAAGCTTTCCATTACTCGAGGATCGCTGTACATTCTCCACGGGGGCAGGTAATGTCTCACCACTTGACTTCGTTGAAGTCGCCGGAGCTGGCGTCAATAATTCGTTAACATTCAAAATGCGGTATTCATCGTTGTCGCATTCTTCAACATCCGGACAAGTGATCCACATTGTCCCCGCCGCAGGCTGCATCACCATGCTGATTTGATTATCCACGCGCCGGATTGTGTTCATTGTGGGATGCGGTGTCTCACGATCACGACCGACATCGAAGCGGTCCCGCAGCGTCGCTTGTGCGTGCTCCACAGAAACGTCCTGCTGGTTCGCCGTGTCGATCAACTGTTGTAGGCGTGTCGCTCTGTGCACAGAATGCTTGGGTGGTGCCTCAACTGGTTGGTGCAGTCGGCAATGATTCGTGCTAACGTGTCGCCTGATATTACGCTCCACCTGTAAATGTTTACCGTCGTATTCGAGATAAGCAATCTCATCAGAAGGTGCGTGGCTGACACATAACGACCAGCCTCCCATGCCGCAACAACGACGTGTAATTTCAATGGCTGTGTCAATGTTGTCCGCTTGGCTAAGGATGGTTTTGACAATCGCATTGTGCGCCCGCCCCTGTTTGATTTCTGGACGACGAGGCAAGTCTAGGAGCATGGTGCTGGTGACGGCGATTCCCTGACCGTTCATGCCATTGATGCCAGCCAACTCACCCGCCAGCCCCAGCACAATATGAGGAATTCCATTCGTCGGTTTTCTCACCTGAACATTCCGTCGGAGGCATTTCGGAACACTCAAAGCCAGGGGAAGATCTTCATTTGCAGCATGGATCAGACCTGAAATCGAATTCGTCGACGCCGTGACGGCAAATTGGCTGCAACCGGATCCCTTATCAGGATAGAGCATGAGGTTGTGTGCAATCACCGATTCTGGCAGCACACCCGCACCGTCAGCGATGCCGCGCAGCTCTTCCAAATCGTCAGGCTGGAAGTAAAGGTCTGCTGCTGCCGCGTCTTCCCGAATGTCCGGCAAGCGATGCCATTTGGATCCTACTAAATTCGCGTACTGCTGCAGGATATTGCGAATGACTGGTCCTTCCACCTGACCCATCTGATAGCCCATGTCATAAGCACTGCCCGACAAAGTGAGAATATTTTGATGATCGGATTTCGCCAGCTGTTCTACCGAGTTGTCAGATGGAACGCTGTACCCGGCTTCATGCGCAGGTTCCGAAGTCTCATTTTCACTGGTCGAATCGGAACCTTCGGGTTGTTGGCTGTCTAAAACGGATGAACCAAACAACGCGTCGGCCGCCTGTACCGCATCGAAAGCTCCCGCGCATTCCAGACAGGCACGAACATGAAGCAGCTGCCGGAGTCCGGAACGCTTCGGTTGATCCGATCCGATGATCACCACGTTACGATTTTTTAGCAATCGCCGGTGCAGTTTTGTCAGAATCTGATGCGGTCCGACTTCGACAAATATATTATTTCCGCCCCCGACAAGCCGATCAATCAAATCGTCGTAATGGACGGGATCCGTCATCTGCGCAACAAGGTTATGCCGAATTTCATCGGGGTCAGCAACGTACTTGTTGGTCACGCTGCTCAATAGGGGGGTCCGTGGCGGGCCTATTTCAATTTGGGTGAGGGCCTCGGCAAAAGGCGATTTCGTATCCTGCATTAAGGGGGTGTGGAAGGCTCGCGGAGCCGCGAGGACTCGAGTGACGATGTCAGCCTTCTTCAACCGTTCGGCCAACGCCATGACAAACGATTCCTCGCCACCCACCACGATCTGATCACGCGCATTTCGGACCGAGACGTGAATCTGACCCTGCAAGTCTGCCCCATATCGTTCCAATACCTCAGGACCTGCAGCAACCGAAAGCATGATACCACGAGCATTCTTGCTATTTTCAATCGCGGAGCAACGAGCATGTGTTGCCAGGGCGGCAGCCTCAAAAGACCAAGCGCCAGCAGCCAGCAGTGCAGGAAATTCCCCAAAACTATGTCCCGATATGCAATCGGGTTGGATGTTCATGGCGCGCAGTGCGGACAAGACAATCGTGTCGGCGGTAAGTAGTGCCAGTTGAGTCTGCCACACATCGACTCCCAGTGTTTCTCCACGTTCCCAGGCGACCTGCGAAAAATTGGCAAACCCTAACTGAGTAAGCCTGGCATTCAACTTGTTCATGGCATCCGCTGCAGGGGGAAAATTTTCTACAAGCGACTGCAGCATACCGATGTATTGCGATCCGTGCCCGGGAAAGAGAAAAGCAACACGGGGAGGCACTTCGGACAATTGATGACAGAAGATACCTCGTTCTGCCAGAACATCCAGTGATTCGGAACGACTGAGAAGAGAGGCTGCCAGATTCAGTTTCTGGTGTAACTCTTCCGGATTCTCAGCCACGACCGCCATGCGCATTCGCTGATCCGGAGAAAACCGATCTTGCGCGGCCACGTGCTGAAATAACAGTTTGGTATTTTCCACAGATTTGCTGAGTGGGACGACGAGATTCACCAGATCTGGCAGACTTTCGGCCCCCAAACGTACAATGCGGAATTCGCCAAACAAATCGGGCACAGGAGTGTAGGAATTCGATTGCGCAACAGCTTTCACCGTCAAATCATCCGTGGTTTGACGTGCCGGACTTTTCGGCGTTTCCTGCACCGGAACTTTCTCGCCACGTTCGACAAGGAAATGATAAGCAACGCTGTTCTCGTTGGCAGAACTCACCCCGGCAATCACTCGTCCATCCTCCGTGAGCGCACGCAAAGGTGTACTTGACGCGTTCACAGCAAGACAATCCTTCTCAGTAGCTACAGCCGAGGACACCTGGTCCAAAAAAAGATTGGCCGGTGCGTTCATCTGTTCCAGGGCAGCCACAGTCTTCAACAGTCCCGCCATCCCGGCAGTTCCTCCAGTATGACCGATCTGACTGGTGAGGGTTCCTAAAGCCAGCGGCTGCGGGCGTTGTGGCCCGTAGCACGCAGCCAGAGCCGCAATTTCCTCCCGGTCCGCTTCAGCAACCCCCTGGACTGCAGTTTCTACGAAGCACACCTCCTGGGACTGAATATCGGCATGCTGATGGCTGCGCTGTATCGCCTGTTGCATGGCCTGCTGGAAGGAATCTGAACTGGCTACACCGAAGCCACGGATGATTGCCTGCACCTTGTCACCATCGCGTTGAGCGTCGGATAACCGCTTCAAAACGACAACCGCCGTGCCCTCGCCAGGAAGAAATCCATTGGCTTGTGCATCCAGGGGATTGCGGGGCGGACCATTCGCAAGCAGCCCACGGCAAGCCTGTTGTTCATACGTCATGTACCCCATCGAGCGATGGCCGGCGGTGCATATCATCATTTCACAGTCGCCCGCTTGCAAGATGTTCATCGCGGCCATGAGCGCGCTCGATCCCGATGTACTACCCGAATCGATTGCTGCACCACCACCCATCAGGTTGTAAGCTTTGGTAATTCGAGAAACCAATGTATTGGTGGTATAACTCCCCGTTTCATCAACTATCGAAGGATGATGATCGATCAGTTTCTGCTGATATTCATCAGCAAGTGAACTAGCAAGATCTTCCTTCACACCCACATTTCGCAGGGCGTTGATTAAACGTTCTTTGAATTCAGGCAGTCGAAGCCCCATCTGTAACGACTCGTGATATTCGCCGCTGGACATGGCACCAACGCAAACACCCGTTCGCTTGCGGTTGAATTCTTTGTCATGAAAACCAGCCATCCGCATTGCTTGTTCCACTGCATCCAACATCATGAATTGCAGTGGGTCGGCCGTCGCAATCTGTTTGGGGGGCACGCGGTGTGTTTTCCAGTCATATTCGAAGTCAGTCACAAATCCACCCTGAATCGACAAGGTGTTTTGTAAATGTTTCGAATGGCGGCGCGCCACTTCGTGATCCCATCTTCCCACCGGAAGCTGCGATTTTCCATCCGTTGCTGATCGAAGCATTTCCCAGAATGCATCCACGGTTCGAGCACCCGGCAAAACGGCCCCCACACCGAGAATTGCTATTGGTTCACAACGGGTGCTTTTTGTAACCGGCAAGTTCGAAGACGGAGAAGGAAGGGCCGACCCGTCGTCCAACACAATGTGTACGTTCAAGCCCCCTATGCCAAAGGAATTCACTGCCGCCCGCCGAGGCTGGCCGTCGGCCGGGGTCGGCCAGGGCGCCGGTTTAAGAGGCACTACGAAAGGTGAATTTTCCCAGTCGATTTTCGGGTTCAATCGCTTGACGTTCGGCTGAGGCGGAATCGTGCCGTTCTTCATACTCAAAATCGTCTTCAACAAGCCAGCCATGCCCGCTGTCTCGATCGTGTGCCCCACATTACCTTTCACGCTGCCGATGGGGATTTTTGTTCCCGCAGGAAGTTTGCCTTCCAGTGTCTCGGCAAGGGATTGCAATTCCGTCTGATCCCCAACCTGAGTCGACGTGGCGTGAGCTTCGATGTACTGAACTTGGCTGGGATCCAAATCCTTTCCATATGCCCGCTGGATGGCTTCAATTTGTCCTTCTTTTCGCGGGGCCCACAGGCTCTTTCCTTTGCCATCCGTTGAGAGTCCAATCCCTCGAATCAGTGCGTGAATTTGATCGCCGTCAGCCAAGGCGCGATCCAAAGTCTTGATCAACAGGGTGACGTACCCCTCACCGTTAACAAGCCCGTCGGCGTCTTCGTCAAACGGACGGGTGCCTGTCCCACTAACGGACTGTGCTCGCGAAAAGAGAACCAGACTGTCGAATTTAAAATACGACGCACCACCCACAATCGCCATATCAATTTGCCCCAGTTGCAGAGCTCGCGCACCCATCGCCAGTGAGGCAAGCGACGAAGCACAGGCTGCATTCACCACCATGCTTGGGCCATCCAGACGCAACATCTTGGTGATCAGTGCAGCACCCCGATGAGGACTCACATTCAGATCTTTCCTAGAAAGCGGCTCCGACCGAGATTCGCGGACTTCGCGAACAACCTCTTGAATCACATCACTCGTACGGCCACCCGTGACCTGATCGATGTTTTCGATTTCCCGAAGATATTCCGCCACTTGTTCGATCTGGCTGGCAAAGCATATCTCGCCCCCCAGTTCGCTGGCCTTCACGTGCCCGATGTAGACACCAACTCTTTCACGAAGGGACATGTTGAAAGGATCGAAGCCGGCATGGCGGCATGCAGTTGCCGCCACATCGCAAATTGTCAAATGGGCAACATCTGAAGTTGCTAAGTCCTCGGGACTGAGGGGACAGCGACTGGGATCTATCGGCTGATAGTCCATCAGACAAGCAATGGAGGCATAGGATTTGCAGAGCACCCCCTTGTTTGGATCGAAATAAAGCTGACGATTGAACCTCTCTGCTGGTATTTCTGCCTCCGTACAACGCCCCTGCAGAAGCAATTCCCAATACTCATCCAAATCGTTTGCACCAGGCATACGGCACGCCATGCCCACAACTGCCAACGGAACATTGTTGAATTTCGCCATCGCTCAGCCTCGAATCAATTTTTGATTGTGATTACGCTGCAACTTCTCGACGAATTCGATTCGACTGGGAACCTTTGCCGCATTGAGCCGACTTCTCAAAAATTCTTTCAGGTGGCCCTGGTCGGGCATTGAGTTGTTCCGAGGTACCACATACGCAACAATCGATTCACCCAGTTGCTCATCACTGTACCCGGCTACGTAGGCCTCCATGATGTCCGGATAACCGACCAACTCTTGTTCAACTTCTTCTGGACTTACGCTGATTCCGCGAGTGATGATGATATTTTTTCTGCGCCCACGGATGTAGAGAAACTGGTCCTCATCCAGGTAACCGCAATCTCCAGTCCTCAAATAGCCGTCCTGAATCGATTCGGCAGTCAAGTTGGATTTCTTGTAGTACCCCAGCATGACGTTGGGACCCTTCACCACAACTTCACCCAACCGGCCCGCAGGAAGCGAACGACCCTCGTCATCAATGATCTTGATTTCCACATTCCTCAGTGCCCGTCCAGAACTGCCCATCTTGTTCATTTGGTCTTCAGGCAGCAGCGTTGAACAGCGCGGTGCGGCTTCCGTGAGCCCATATCCGTAGTAGAAGCCAACGTTCGGAAAGGAGCTGATGACTTGGGAAAATGGGTCCTGTGCGAATGGTGCAGAAGCGAAAAATATTTTCTTGATGGACGTAAGCTTACGTGCCACTTCAGAAGCTTTGGAAAGCATATTCATCAAAATAAACGGTGTAACATTAGCCACCGTAATCTGTCGCTCCTGTAACAAACGACAAAAGTTACCCAGTACAAAGATGCCTTTATAGATATGAATAGTCATTCCCACAGACAGGTAAGCCAGGAACTCCGTCGTGTGAGTTCCCACAGCGGTCATAGGTAAAACGATTGCGGCACGATCCTCTTTCGTTAATTGGGCGACTTCGTTGAACGACTCGATGTTCGCAAAAATGTTCTGGTGGGATAACATCACACGTTTTGGATCACTGGCCGTACCCGATGTCGAAATCATCACCGCGACCTGATCGTTGTTTTTGGTCGATGGCAGGGGAGAGCATTCTGCCTGAACATGACTGGAGATCCATTCCAACTCCATGTCCCGGCCACCGTCGCTAAGCGTGATGACCGCACGGACAGTTGGAACATTTCGGGCCGATTGTTTGACGGCTTCCGTGTGCTTGGCATCGGTAACCACGTAGTCCGCGTCGCAGTACTCCAATTCAGACGGCAGACGATTCAACGGCAGGGAAACCGGCGTGGGAGCAGGAACTGCACCTGCCTTTGAAATACCGAAGTATCCCACGGCATATTCAATGGAATTTCCGACAAACATCAAACTGTGCCCACCGATCAAACCATTGCTTTTCAGCAGATGGCACAGCTTGTCGCTCAGTACATGAAGATCCCCATAGGTGATCCGGTCCTCTCCGTGGAGAATCGCCGGAAGAAGCGCGCATTGGGCCGCGCCACGAGTCACAATATCGTGGATTTTCATGCTGTTTAATTCTATGACCGAGTCAAGTAACACTCAGTTCTTTTCGGCGAGTTTGCGTCCAATCAATGAAGCAAACGCACCGGAGTTATTGAGACTCTCTATTTCGAGATCCTCGAGGCTAATCGAGATGGCATAGTGTTGTTCGACCACCGTGATCAAGTCCAGCATTCCGACCGAGTCGAGACCTACATCATCGATCAATCGTGTGGTGCTTGTCAGGCTAGCCTTGACGTCGTTCGCCATACTCTTTTCCAGGATGATTCGACTCAGCGTTTTCAGGATGGAGCGTTCATCCGTTGGCACTGGTTTACCATTCCGATGGGTAGTCGAATTTATCGAAGACGAAGTTGGTGCTGGTCGCACCGATGCATCCGTTGCAGACTTCGGTTGGGGGTGGGCACCTTGGAGGAAAATCATCACATCGCGTAATGTGGAAAAATCGTCCAAAGTAAGGTCTTCTGTGGGCGTGATATCAAACTCAAAGTACTCTCGCAATTCACCAAATAGCTGTGCCTTCTTGATACTGTCGATTCCCAGGTCGGCTTCCAGATCGGCATCCAACTCGACAATTTCCGGGGGATATCCGGTTTGTTCAACCACAAAGTTGATCAGAAATTTGTCCAGCTGTTCTGAGGGAGGCGTCTCCTCTGTCCAGGCTGAATTTGTTGTCGCCGAGTCGAGATTCGATGGACGCATCGGCTGGGCCGTCGTGGTTTCCTGAGGGTCCTGGTCCGTGAACTGTGTCGAGGGGGGGCCTTCCTGAGACCCTTGCGGGTGCATTCCCTGCAGAAAATTCAACACGTCTCGCAACGTTACAAAATCGTCGAGCGTTAATTCTTCGCTGGGCGTTATATCGAAGTATTCTCGCAGTTCTCCGAAAAGCTGGGCTTTCTTGATGCTATCGATTCCCAAATCAGCTTCAAGATCTGCATCCAGTTCGACAATTTCTGCCGGATAGCCTGTTTGTTCCACGACGAAGTTGACCAGGAATGGTTCCAGCTGTTCTGGTGATGGTGCCTTATCTGTTACCACTGAATCTGCAAACCCTGCAGTTGGCGCGGAAAGACTTGAGTTCGATGTGTCGTGCACCTCGGTTGAGGAATCCACCGTATCACGTCCATCAGAAGATGCTGGCCCAGTTTCCCTCTGGTCCAAAGCAGACGGTGATGACGGAGTCAAACCGGACGTTTGCTGCTTTTGCCGAGTTCCCTGCAAAAACTCCATGACATGGCGCAAAGTCAAAAAATCATCCAGTGATAAATCTTCGCTGGGCGTTATGTCGAAGTACTCTCGAAGTTCGCCAAACAACTGTGCTTTCTTAATGCTGTCGATGCCAAGATCGGCCTCCAGATCCGCGTCCAACTCAACGATCTCCGCAGGATAGCCCGTTTGTTCAACAACAAAATTGATCAAAAATAGTTCCAGCTGATCAGAGGTCGGCTCTTCAGTGTCGGTCTTGACCGGGGCAGCACCTTCCGGAGCGGAGTTAGAACCAACCAGCGAAACAGGCGACGAAGATGAAAGGGTGGCCACGGTACTCGCCGGCTGGTCATTGGAAACCGGCGTGTTCGAAGCGGGCATGGAGGCCTGGGTTCCGACTTCGCTACTGTCCGATGTCTTACGAAGATAATCGGCTACATGCCGCAGCGTGGAAAAGTCGTCAAGCGTCATGTCTTCGGTGGCAGTCATTTCGAAATCAAAGTATTCCCGAAATTCACCGAACAATTGTGCTTTTTTAATGCTGTCAATGCCGAGATCAGCTTCCAAGTCGGCATCCAAGTCAACGATTTCTGCGGGATAACCCGTTTGCTCCACCACAAAATTGATCAGAAATGTTTCCAACTGTTCAGGCGAGGGTGCAAATTTTTTGGCCCGCGATGCGCCATTGTTGGAGTGTGCCGCTTGGCTGTCTGCCGCTGCAACGGAAATCGAAGGAGACGGCGTCTCAGAGCCCGTTGCCACTTCCCTCGACGTAGTATCCGAAAGAGGGCTGGGGGCAGCAGCAACCGTCGCCAATTCGCCTGAAATTTGAGGCTGGGGCGCAGTCCCGCCTTGCAAAGCCGCCCTGTCACGCATTTTGTCCTTACGAACCATGGTTGCGTCAAAATGCACGATACCGGAAGAATGCGAAGCACTCGATTCTGGATCGCCGTTCTTGGACACAACGCGAGGGTTGTAGAAAATAGTCATATATTCTGCTCACTTGTCAATCAATTTTATTTTCAGGATTGCAACTTCGTTTCCCTAGGCACTTGGCTGTGTCACATGTCGCAGTACGGTCGCCAGTTGTGCGGGTGGCGGTGTGTTACCTTGGATCAACGCTTGCGAAGTCCTTAAAGATTCCCCAACAGAAATCTCGTTTCGCAACAATCGTGAAAAAGTATCGGTATTTAGATAAAAGTAGTGTTCAGAGCGAGTCGACAAGCCCGGGCGAGCCGACACTGGTCGTAATTCGCTGTCCAGCATGAGTTCCCACTGGCCGCCACCTGGCCCATTCACCTGAAGTCCAATCGGCTGCCCTCGGTCCCAGTCCAGATCTGTTTTCAATAGTTGTTCGAGATGCTGATGGACGTCTAACTCCAGCTGAATGGGAGCCGGTCGCGGCCAACCAAAATTAGATTCGAGAGCATATTTACAGAGATGAACCAACATCTCGCAATTCACTTCGGGAGGCGGAAGATGCGGCGCAGCACGACGAGTATTGGTCAGGTCAAATAGCGGATCATCCTTCCAATACGACTCGTATATCTTCATCTGGTTGCGGAAATACTCCACAAACTCGTCTTGGTTGAACGCCCATGAGGTATTCTGAGTCTGGTCCGCACTCTGCGAAATATCTCCGTAGGTCAGGAATCCCTGAACCATCGCATCACGCATGACGTTCGCAGTGACAGGCTTGTCGGGTGCCAAATGGAAGGTTTGGCCGTGATGTTCAGGGTGTGTGATGATATGAGTCATCACTTCTGATATCCAATCCACAGGAATGAGATTTTTGCGTTCGTGACCCTGGATTTGTATTGATTCCTGTAACGGTCCGGCAAGTGCTGAGTCCCGAATAATGTGCTTAAACATCGTGTGCACGAGCTTCAGGGGGACATAAAAACCATGAAACGTCGGTGTGTATCCAGTCCGAGAATCCCCAATAATGATCGCAGCCCTGTAAAACGTGGGGGGGTCAATATGGCGGGCAGCTCGTATCAGTTGCTCTCCTTCAAACTTGCTCCTCTCGTAATCCGTGTTGAGACCCTGACCCTCATCGAGTTCGCCTTCGTAAATCAGTCCCTCGCGTTTCCCACAGACATACGCAGTTGAGACGTGATGGAACTGCCGAATCCCAATGCGTTTACAAAAATCCAACGCATTCTCGGTGCCACCCACATTGGTACGCCACGGATCCTCGTGGGGCCGCTCTCCATAGTAAGTCACGCTGGCCGCATTCTGGACAAGGGATGTGCAGTTGGCTGTCACCCAACGCAATTGTTCGTCCGACAAGTCAAATCTGTCGTTGGACAGATTTCCCTCGAGAATGACTGGGCGTGGAAGTGCAAAACCCGCTAGTTTCTCCCGGCGAGTCATGATCGATTCTACACGCTGGCGGGCGGACTCCAGTTTAGTGCGGCGCACCAAAACCGCGACGCGTAGGCCGGCTACCAGAAAATCGTTCAGTAGATACGACCCGAGTAGACCCGTAGCACCTGTGAGTAAGTGATAAGCCATCTTCAATTGTCACGCATCTTTATTGAGCGGGAGCTACATCCGTGCCTCCTTCTCTCGTCATTTCGATCCTCTGGCTCGAGCAGCGAGAGGACCATTATAGCAAAATGGCGAGCAAGGGGAAGATGCAGCATTTACCTAATTTGGGGCTTTCCTTCGCATTTTAGGACCAAGAGCAGGTCGCTTTGGCCACCTCATCCGACCTTTGGCTGTTGATTTTCGCTGTATGCAGAAAGTTCAGCCTAACTGGTCGATTTGATGCGATGCTAGCCACTTCCCTACCTAGTGTGAATCGGCTAACTTGCCAGATCGTCTGTGCATGAACCGAGAAATATTTCACCCAAATGGGGATAAAATGGGGCGAACTAGGTCGATTATTCCGGTAGCGTAATTCCTACTCGAGGTAAGCCTCCAATTTCCGAAATCAGCCGGTTCCGGCAACAAGACCGACCGACAAAAGCTCGGTTGAGTGATTCCACTGGCCCGTTCACTCACCTTCTCTGCCACCTTGCGAATCGGAGTCGCTGGGCGGGTAAAATGTTGATAAGTAGTCGGGACTTACGCCCAGCCGCTCAGCCGTTAAAAGGAGCCAATTCTGCAAAGTCTGCCACACCACTCCCCGTTGCTGCCAACGCCTGGCACTGGTCACCAAGGGACCCGTAAGAAGTACAATTTTCCCCCGTTGGCGAAGACGTCGCATCAGGCGTACATCTTCCATGAGCTTCACGGGAGGAAAACCGGCGATGTCGTGAAAGATCTTCCTCCGCACGAAAATACCTTGATCTCCGTAAGCCATAGACAGCCAGCGAACCCGGGCCGCATTACCTAGTTCGATCAGCCTGAAAAGCACCCCTTTGGCCTCGATGTGGTGCTTGAATGCACCACCAACCAAACGACCATCTTGAAACGCCAATCGAATTTGGTTCAGTGAATCGCGGCCCAAACGACTATCCGCGTGCAGGAAGAGCAGGACGTCACCAGAGGCCCGTTCGGCTCCCGCATTCTGCTGACCGGATCTGTCAGGATCACAGTGAATCACTTGACAGCCCAATGCTGCGGCGACCTCAGTAGTCCCGTCGGAACTGGCACCGTCCGCGACGATGATTTCATCCGCTCCAGCTTGTTTAGCACTGGACACCGCCGCAGAGACCAGACGAGACTCATTGAGTGTGGGAATAATGACGGAGATTCGCACGGTTTCTAAACGGAATCCAAAGCCAGCTGTTCGCTTGGTTCCAGCTCTTCAATGCCATCTCCCTTGGCAATGACCACAACACCGTCACTGCTGATGGTGAATCCACGCTCTCGGTCCAGATCCAGGTCAAATCCGATCTGAATTCCGGGAGGAATGTTCACACCTTTGTCGATGATGGCCCGCCGAATCTGAGCGTGGCGACCAATTTGAACATCCTGGAAGACGATGGAGTCCTTGACCTCGGCATAACTGTTCACGCGAACATTGGGACCGACAACACTGTGCAGAACCCTTCCGCCCGAGATAATGCTGCCGTGACATACAATGCTGTCTTGTGCACAACCAACGCGATTTTCGTCCCCCACCGGTCCAGAAAAAACAAATTTCGGCGGCGGCAAGTTGGGTTGATAGGTTCGCAGCGGCCAGGGTTTGTCGTACAGATTGAGCAACGGATCGACAGCCACCAATTCCATATTGGCTTGATAATAGGCATCTAAAGTGCCCACATCACGCCAGTACGCGTCCGTCTTGCGATTCTCGTCTCGGAAGGGAAATGCGAAGACTCGGTGGGTATTGATAATCGATGGAATGACATTCTTGCCAAAATCATGGCCGCTGGCGGGGTTGTTGGCATCCTGGCAAAGCTGCTCGAACAGAAAACGTGCCGTGAATACGTAAATACCCATTGAGGCCAAGCAGTAATTTTCGTCCAACGGAATGGTCCGTGGGTTTTCTGGTTTTTCCTCGAAGCCGATAATACGTTTTTCGGAGTCGATTTCCATCACTCCAAACTGTTGAGCAGTTGAACGATCGACCCGTAAGGCTCCGACGGTCAGATCGGCATTGTTCCGCCTGTGAAAATCAACCATCGAGCGGTAATTCATCTTGTAGATATGGTCACCTGCCAGAACAACCACGCAATCAGGACGATCCTTTTCCAGAGCGTAAATGTTCTGGTAAACCGCATCCGCGGTACCCTGATACCAATGTTCGTCGATGCGCTGTTGGGGCGGAACCACATCGATGAACTCGCCCAACTCACGGCAGAAAAACCGTCGCCACCCCAGGTTGATGTGCCGGTCAAGACTCATCGCTTTATACTGGGTGAGAACCAGCATTTTCCGCAAGCCACTGTTCAAACAGTTCGACAACGCAAAATCAATAATCCGATAGCTACCCCCGAAAGGCACTGCCGGCTTGGCTCGATCTCGCGTCAAGGGCTCCAGCCGAGAACCTTTACCTCCTGCTAAAACGACGGCCAAAACATTTTTCATGATGGATACTCCGTCATACCAAAATAAACTCCATTATCCTGACCACGATTCACATGTCGGCCAGGTACCAGATACCCTCGCTGTCAAAGAACTGCGTTTAAGTAATTTTCGTACTTCCCGCACTCTTTGCCCGGCTTTCGATGAACTCTGAATTACAAACCACCCCCTCTGTCCCTGACAGAACCTGTTGTCGTCTCTTTTGCGTTTCAATAATAGATATTGATTCGGAGGCCGCATGGCTTTTCAAAATCGACAACCCGCTTTCCAGTAGGGACCGTGAAAATAGGAACTTCACTAGGGAGATGCGCCTTAACCGCTGGAGACCGGCCCAACAGCCTCAGGCATTATATGTTACCTGTCTCCTCCAGATCCTGGTAGTGTGTCCCCACGGGCGACTCAAAAGGTCGACCGGTATCGTTTTGCCCCAACTGGTGCTAGCGTTTCACACCCAAGATAGGTGCCAGGAAACCAGGTCCGAGCAGCTGACCTTAAAGACTGGAACAAACGTCCGCCACCAACCAGAAAACTTAATTTTTGGATTTTTCTTCCTGACGATCGGGGCGCTCTCGGTTTTCTCCTTTCCGTCCCGGACAGCGGGTCGTTCAAACCTGATCGACCTTTCTTCAGCGTCTGGGAAGCATCGCATCGGAATCACACCAGCGGCGTAGCCAAAGCTCGAGAACGAGCAACGACCACAGCCGATAGCCGTGGTCAAAAGTACCTTCCAAATGCTCCTTAATGAATTGTTGGACGGCCTGCGGGTGAAACAAACCACGCGCCTGGGCCGTCTGGTCGGTTAACAAATCTTGAACCATATCTCGTAGTTCATGACGGAACCAATGACCCAACGGCACTCCAAATCCCATTTTAGGACGTGTGCCAACAACCCGTGGCAGCAAATCTCTAAAGGAATTCCACAGGATGCGCTTTCCGCGTTGTTGACGAAGCTTGAAACTAACCGGAATCTGCAGGGCAAGTTCAACCAGACGATGGTCAAGAAACGGCTGCCGGCACTCCAAAGAATGGGCCATTGAGGCGATGTCCACTTTGGTCATCAGATCGCAAGGAAGATACGTGATTAGATCGGCAAACGCAGCACGGGTCACGTCATCACGCCCAGAGGCACGTGACCATGCCTGTTCCAAAAAGTGAATCGGATCCGAAGCAGACAGATTGCGGATCCAGTCATCCGTATACAATGAAACTCGTTGAGACTCGTGAAAAATTTCGATCCAATTCAGATATCGTCGTACGGGATCTTGTTTGAGCGCCTCCAGGAAACGTTTCAGAAGTCGCAGGCGAGATTTCTGATGAGTTGCTCCCGGTAGATGTTGCCAAAGCCTTGAGGTGAACACCCAGCGCAAGGAAGCTGGCAAGTTATCGCAGCGACTTGCCAACCGCACAGCCAGATATCTCTGATAACCGGCAAACAATTCGTCACCTCCATCACCGGTCAGAGCTACTTTCACCTGCTCTCGAGCCCACTGCGACAAATACCAGGTGGGAATTGCCGAACTATCTGCCATCGGTTCATCAAAGTGCCACACTAACTGGGGTAATATCTCCGCCCCCTTGGGTGTGACTTGAAACTCGTAGTGGTCTGTACCCAGATGCTCTGCAACTTTTCGAGCATACGAACTTTCGTCGTATTCAGGACTCGGAAAACCAATCGAAAATGTCTTAATACTACCTGGACTGAGTTGGCACATTAAGGCGACGATGATTGACGAATCCATCCCACCCGAGAGAAACGCACCCAATGGTACATCGCTCTGCATTCGCTGCTCGACAGAAGAAGTCAGGAGTTCTCGAACCTGCAGAATGTACTCTTTTTCTGAGAGACTCTTCTCCTGCCGCACATCGGGGGACCAGTACGGTTCGACATGCAATTTACCGTCCTGGAACATCGCATAGTGACCAGGGGGGAGTTTGCGGATGCCCTTGAAAATCGTCTTCGGGTGAGGGACGTATTGATAGGTAAGGTATTCATCCAGCGCTGCTGGATCAATGTCACGAGACACTTCAGGTAGTTCCAGTAAGCTCTTCAATTCGCTGGCAAACAACAGCAAATCGCCTTGCTGACAATACACCAATGGTTTTTGACCCAGACGATCCCGGCCAAGAACCAAACGTCGATTCCTGGCATCCCAGATTGCAATCGCAAACATGCCGTTCAAGTGTTCGAAGCACCGAACACCCTCATCTTCGTAAAGATGGATGATCACTTCCGTGTCACTGCGGGACTTGAAACGATGACCCGCACCTTCCAAACGGTTCCTCAAGGCACGATAGTTGTAGATCTCACCGTTGAAAACCAGCCAGATTGTTTGATCCTCGTTGCTCATTGGCTGAACACCACCCGCAATATCTATGATCGACAAGCGGCGGTGGCCCAATGCGACCCCTGGCATCGAGTCGTAGGGTGAACGTAACTTGAAATCACTGATATACGTACCCTGCTCATCCGGTCCACGATGTCTCAAGGCGTCAGTCATACACCTCAAGGTATCCTGCCCAATGGAGGACTCGGGGTTTGTCCAAATTGCACCCGTGATGCCACACATGATAGATTTCTTCTCACCGCACCTTGTCAAATAAGTTGTTGATAGAATTCATCGTATCGACGAATCATCTTGTCGACAGAAAAGTGGTCCGCCGCCCTGCGTTTGGACGCATTACCCATTTCCGTTCGTAACGATTCGTCCTCAAGCAATTGTAATGTCTGTCCGGCAAACGCAGCACGATCCCCAACAGGAACGAGGTATCCCGTTTCATGAGGTATGACCAAGTCTCGATTACCTGAAATATCTGTGGCCACCACGGGGACGCCGGCAACCATGGCCTCCAGAATCGAGTTCGGTAAGCCTTCATAACTGCTGCTCAGCCACAGGCAGTCGAAATGCGGTAACATCTCCAAGGCATCGTCACGGTGTCCCAGGAAGTGGATTTTTCCGTGCAAATGAACCTGTTTCGCAAATCGCTCCAATCGCCAGCGTTGCGGGCCCTCTCCTAGAATCAAGAGGTGTACATCATCTCTAACAACGCTCAACAGTTCGGCTGCCCAAATTGCATCTTTCCATCTTTTTTGAGGCCAGAGACGACCAACCGCTCCGATCAATCTGGCGTGCTGTGGCAAATCCAACTCAACTAGCAACTCATCCCGGGTGAGTGATGTTGGCGGGGTTGGTGTCGTTACACCGTTGGGAATAACGTGAAACTTGTCCTCCGGCAAACCGTGGTCGACATAGAATTGGCGCACTCCTTCGCTGGGAGCTACCAAGGCGTCACTGCGTTGCGCCAGATGTCGGTCGATGGCAAATTGGTAAGGCAGTTTCCAGCGGTCGACACACCGTTCAGCTGCCACGATTCTCGGCACGCGGCAGCTGATAGCTGCTTGGCGCCCGTAACAATTGGCAGCGAAGATCCAGGTTTGAACGATATCAGGCTGTACCGCCCGAATATGTCGTTTGAGGCGCCAATATGCTCCGGGATCAATCTTCCATGACTTCCCCACCACGTGGAGGGGAACTCGACTGTTCCCCAGTACCTCCGCATAAGGTCCTGCCGAAGTTAAAGCACAGACATGCACGTCATATCGACCCTTTTCCAGTCCGGTGGCCAAAAGCGTTAGTTGCTTCTCAGCACCGCCCTGGACAAGCGTGGGGATAATTTGCAGGATGCGTGTGGCCATGGTGACCTTTTTTCAACTCCTGTTCCCGGAGACTCGGTTTTCAACTTTTCGAGAAATGAGCTCGCGAAACAAATGTAGATGTGCCTTGGCGACGGCCTCCAGTGAGTAGCTCTCTCGCACCAGTTGCTTCGCCGCCTGAATAAGTCGGATGCGAAGATCGTGGTCCCTCCAGATACGGCTGATGGCCCTGGCCAATTGCTGAGGGGATTTCGGTGGCACAATGAGACCTGTCTCCTCATCTTGCACCACGACACGATTTCCTGGAACGTCCGTCACCACCGTGGGCAGGCCGTAGGCCATCGCTTCCAAAAGTGCCACCGACAATCCCTCTTGATAAGACGGCAGAACGAACAGGTCCGCTGCCAGAAGAACTTCCTCTAATGAATCAAACACTCCGGGAAAAACAACGTGCTTGAATAGTCCCAGATTCTCCACTGTTTCTACCAACTTTGGCTGCGCTTCGCCGGTCCCTACGAGCCACAGACGGGCATTGGGAACTTCGCGTTGTACCACGGGCCAAGCTCGAATTAGATCAAATAGTCCTTTCTCCGGGTGTAAACGTCCATTGAATACGGCAAGTCGTGCGCCAACAGGCAACTTTAAAGCAGGGTTGGCTTCCGCGAGCACCTCGCGAGCCTCGCGCTGCTGATATTCGTCTGGGATCGCCATCGAAGCAACTCCGTCGTTGATCCGATGAATGGTAGCTGGAGAATAACCCGCCAGAAGCAACTCCTTTTCGATCGCGGGACTGATCGCCACCAATGCATTCGCCTGGCGGCATCGAGCCTGTATTCGCTTGCCAAAGCGAGCACGCCGCTGCCAGTCACAGTCTCCGTCTTTCCCTCCAGCTTCGGCACGCAAAACAACAGGCTTGGGAGAGTCGGCCAAGCAGCCCATGGCCGCGTAAGCGTCGTGTTTGAGCATGGAAACATACACGAGATCAAAGTCCGTAGGATGATTCTTCAGCCAACGAGAAAGAGAGTTCATGTAACGTAGTGTGCCCCAACCTTGCCGTGCCGAATGCGGAAGACGAACAACCGGGACCTCGTCTAAAATACACTTTTGTGGCCACTGTTTTTCCCATTGGGCCGTCAAAATGACCGGCAAAGTCCCCTGACGCAAGAACTCGGAAGCGAGATTTTCCATCACCACCTCGGCACCGCCAACTAGTGGCCAAAATCTGCGTGTGACCAGGGCTAACCGGAGCGGTTTCATATGGTAATAATTAGAAAAGATACTTGTTTCAAAACTCAGCTGACAAAACACGGCTTCAGACGACACGAACAACCTGGAGTTCAGCGTCAGCCCGTTTTCTCAGCAAAACTCCAATATCCAAATTTTCCACCCAGGGAGGACGTCGCCAAACGGAATGGGAGGACCCACATCCGCCCTCGGTAGTTTTAAACAATCGAGCCTTAGCCTGTTATCCGAAATCTTCCACCCCAGTCATCAAATATGACTTCATTTCCAGGGACCCTTCATGTTACTTTTATTCTAGAGCGTCGTTCTCTCAGCGAGTAGATCGTTGTCCGACCACACCCTGGGAAAAAGGCCGAACTCACCCCAGTTACAGTTACTGTCCCCATTCGATCGGGGACGAAGGAATTTAAGCGTGATTCACCATCAATACGGCTGGAAACAGGAGGTGGTTGGAGGCCATGGCTGCGATCTTTTTATGCCGCGCAAACCAAATCCCCATCAATACCTCTTGGTCTATTTACACGGCATCCATCTAAAAAAACTCGAGGACCAAACAAAATTCACAGCTCTCTTCGAGCAAAACGGACTTCCTGTCGTGGCACCTGTGACTCAGGGGAGTTGGTGGACCGATCGCATCTGTCCTGAATTTGACCGTATCATGACCGCCGAACGTTACCTGCTTGATCATATCTTGCCTTACATTGAACAAGAATTCCAAAGTTTACCGCCCCGCATTGGACTGTTGGGCACGAGCATGGGGGGGCAAGGTGCCTTGAGATTCGCCTACAAATATCCCGATTTGTTCCCAGTGGCCGCTGCCATTTCGCCGGCAGTGGACTATCAGATTCGCTATCGGAATGGCGACCAGATGATCCGAGCAATGTACCCCAACGAAGAAGCAGTGCGCCAGGACACGGCGACGCTGCACATCCATCCACTCAATTGGCCACGTCATCAGTTCTTCTGCTGTGACCCCACCGACGAAATCTGGATCGAAAGTTCCGAACGTTTGCGCATGAAGCTGTCATCACTCGGTATTCCCCATGAGTGCGACTTGGAGACGACAGGAGGTGGGCATGGATTTCAATACTACAATCTCATGGCAGAACAAGCCGTTCGTTTTTTAGTCGAAAACCTCGAACGGGAGCGAATGCGGATCATCTGAGTCAATCCTGGCAGCATTCCTGTGTTCCTTTTCAGCTGACGAGCTGGGGAAATCCCCTTGTGGTCACCTACCGTTCCAAACAGAGGGCTGCTCTACCAACGTCGCAAACGAGTTGCTGTGCAGCGACAGCAGAGGTCGGGAAAAACCCACAAGACCAGGTCGTTCACCAAGTCGGTTATTTCGGAGGCTTCGAATCCATCTGAGCCAGCATGCGGGTGAGCGTGTTAGCATGCACACCAAGCAACCGTGCCGCCTTTCCTTTGTGACCATTCGTGGCACTCAACGCCTGACGGACGGCAGTGTCACGCAGTCGGTCGATCTCGAAAAAGGGCAGTGCTCGGGTGGTCTGATCCATCACTCCACGGTCGGGCAGCGTCGGTTGACAAGCCAGTACGTAAGATTGTTCGATCACATGTGACAACTGTCGAATGTTGCCCGGCCAGTGATACTCGCAAAAGCGACTCAAAGTTTCTGGATCAGGACGCCATACCGGAGTCTCATACTTCTCGGAAAACTTCAAGGTAAAGTACTCGATGAATTCTGGAATATCCTCAACCCGCTCGCGCAAACAGGGAACCCTGAGTTCGACCATGTTGAGTCGAAAATAGAGATCTTCGCGGAAGTTTCCAGCAACCACTTCCTTTTCCAGGTCGCGATTGGTCGCAGCGATGACCTGGATATCCACAAGCAACGGATGCGCGGACCCAACAGGTGTCACCTCTTGTTGCTGCAAAACCCGCAGTAGTTTAGGCTGCAATTCCAACGGCATCTCGCCAACTTCATCCAAAAACACTACTCCACCCGCAGCCGCACGAAAGACTCCCAAGGAAGCGCCTGCAGCACCGGTAAATGCACCTTTTTCATGACCGAAGAGTTGGCTTTCTGCCAAGGTCGCAGTTAAGGCTGCACAGTTCACCGGGACAAAAGGTTTGTCGGCCCGAGGACCACTTTGATGCAGCTGAGATGCCCAAACTTCTTTGCCTGTTCCCGTTTCACCAGAAATGAGCACTGTGCAACCGACCTCGGACGCTCGTTCCGCGTGTCGAGCAATACGGCGGATGGACGAGTTCATACCGAGAACGTAATTGGTTCCCGGTAATCGGCTCGGTACCCGATTCGCACTGCTGTTCGCTCTTGTTACGTCGTTGCCACTCATTTGAAAATCGCTAAAAAACTTGCTTGTCTGCCCATCTACTCTGACTCATGGTTTCCTTGCATTCGCCACTGGCACAAACCTTTAAGTAGTTCTAAGGAGTCTCTAACTCCCACTTCTTCATGTTCCACTCCGACAATTTTCGATCGACAACTCATCAACGCCGCGTTACACACTCGTTGTGATCACGTTTTTCACCTAGCCCGCATGTGTTCCTGTTCGCACTCGGTCAAATGGCGATCACTTGCTACCGAAACACAAACGTGCGGGGCCTCATTTTCGGGTTCATTTACTAAAACAACAATCCAACGACAGTCATTTGAAAACGATCCAGACTCGACTTTCGTGTTTTGGTGAAAATCTATCTGCCGAACTGGTCAACTGCCTGAAAGGTATATTTTCTACGATGATCCGTCCATCCTGCACCGCCGAGTAGCTAATCAATAGCAGCCGGCTTTCGTCAAGACTCGTTTACGCGCGCTGACTACAACGAATGAGTCCAATTAACTTTTTCTTTTGTTAATGTTCACTCCTCACGAAACACTTGTCCCTTTCACTCACATAACAGAAACCGCTGGGTGTTAACGCTCTCCTAACTACGGCGAAAACAGAAAAATAAAAATGCTTTCAAATATTGGAAACGAAATAAAAACAGGGAGTTAGAAAATTCAATTCCAACGGCTGTTCTAAAAAACAAAATGGTCCAGATCAAAAACAGAAAAAACTGTTGCTGTTCGAAGTACTTGGAGTCGCATACGGCATAGACGGCCGAACACAAAATCGAAAAAGAGAGCCGCAGTTGTCCCTCCGACGGCTACCGTAACATGGGCCAGCATGGCCACTTAAACATCGCGAATGAATTCGCGCAGGAGTGTTGTCATGACGCTTTACTGTGTATTCCACTAGCGTGCTCCTTATTCCGCAAAATCGGAGTAACTGTTTAAATCAACTTTATTTACCTATTCATTAGAACACGGCCCAATTGATATGTAAAGAGCTTACGGAAAACCGTTTTAGGCATCATTGCACCTTTTCGGCACCCGGTTTAGGCGTTTTTTTACCTTTTCGGGCACCCTATGGAGCAAACTCTGACCGGTCAGTGGTTCGAAGCGCCAATTCTCCCGCAATAGACATTCCCCGCCCCCGTTCATCTCTTTCACTCAACTACATTAAATACAACGTATCAAAAGCTTTGCAGCGTTGGCGTACCTACGTCGAGCACCTCGTATTGTTTCATTCTGGGCCAATAGATGATCTTTCTAGCGGGAATGCGGTTCGCCGCTGAACCAGCACGCTGGCGGTACCATAATACGGCCCGACTACGGCTGCCACCCTCCAAAATCAATTGCTCTTTGGCCGTGGCATAGGTTATCGATTGCGACCGAGCAAAAAAAGTTTCCCCTTCCACCGTAGAATTGCCCGTTGCAAAGAGTTCATAGGCCGAACCCTTGCTGTTTTGACGTCTCATGTCAAAGAACGAGAGTCGATTGCAATTCAAGACAAATCCACGAGGGCCGAGTTGTTGAGGAAAATCTGGATCGAGTTCCTGTTCCCAATGATCCACCGGACCATAGACCGTCACGACTTCGTCTTCAAAGTGAATCTGTCGCTGATGAAAGTTTCCTTGCATGGCTTTCTGAAATGCGACGTTGATTAGAACCAGTCCATTCGTATCAGACTCGCGGGTCGGTAATTGCCCCGGAGAACGCGACCAAAGCGCACTCTCGGATTGGCCCGTACGAATTGTCGTGACTTCCCCCGGACCTGTGCCAAAAATCTTACCTGTGCGATGGTCCATCGAGAGAAATCTCAGATCCAACGTGTCAACGGAAACAAGTTGCCTTTCCTTGTATGTGCGATTTTCTACACGCACGTGGCCCGTAAATTCGACCCGCCTTAACAAATCGTCCGTGTCACGTGACACCTCACCAGTAAAGTCAATGCGACGGGACAGTGTAGCCACTAGTAAGTCTGAGGTGATCCACCGATTTGTGGCTCGAACATCGACCTCCCCTTCGAAGTGGATCTGAGCACCGTCAAACTTCATCCGTCCCTGCCACGAAGTACGGATTTTTTCAGGTTGCGCCAGCGGTTGACCGTCCAAATCTCTATCCAATGGTAAGGTCATCCAGCCGGGACCATCTATGCGCATCTGGTTCGTAAATTGATTCAGAAACACCCGGTTTCCGCTCATCGTAAGACCCTGAGACTGGATCGTACACGGCGTACCAGTCACGACAAACTCGGCACGACTTGAGTTCGCATTCCGCATCTCAAGTGTTTTGCCGTTGACTATCAAGCCGCCTTGGCCCGACGGATTTTTTGATTTCTCTGAAAGGTGAGCCTCTCCAGCCACGGCTACATTTTTTATCAGGGGATGGTTCCATCCCGCGTCGGTTTGCAGATCGAGGCGGATCTGATTTCCTTGTAAGCGGTACTGCCGTTGAAACCGGGAGGCTCCTACACTTCTTGAACCTGGTGTTAAATTTGACTCGGCCACCCGTTGTTTTGGCAGCGATTCAGGCATCGGTCTTACGGGTCCGAGAAGCGAGCGAGATGGACCGCTAGTACTCGCACTCAGCGAGACATTTTGAGTGCGCGAGTTGTCCGTGGTACGTTTCCTGCTCGCAGGACGGCTGATGAAGTGCCCGGGAGGTTGCGATTGATTGACACCCGTACGAAGCTCTGAGGAAGTTTCTGTTGAATCCGAATTCCGAGCTTCCAGGAGACTCGGGGTATCATCCGTCTGACTCTTGGTGAGCCAAACAACAAGTTCTGAAGATTGGCCAATCAACTGGGGCGACTCGATGGTAACCCGGTCACGCGCCAACAATCGGCGTGGTTCTATCCGTGTTTGTGTGCTCCCAGTCGGCCATCTCGATTCCGTAGTCTCTTGTTCCATTCCCCGTACGGAACCGGCCTGGTCGTCAACGTGTTCTTGCAGCCAACAATGGATTTCATCAGCTGTGACGCTACCGGTGCCCTGTAGTCGGATCAGTGCGCCACCTAGGAGCGAGAGGACATGCTGCTCGCCTTGGGGTCTCAAGTAAAGGTCTTTTTTCCACGATGCGATGGCGGTCCGTGTTCTCCCATCACCAACTTGACTGCGAAAACTGCCCGGTCCTGCCACCCACAAGCGCCCCAGTTGACCGGCCGGATGCAACTCGTATTCCAGTTCTGTTGTCTCGACCGAGTTCGCAGCGTGTCGAACAGTCATCCCGTCTTTGCCATACAAACGGACGCGTCGATTGCCAATATGGTACTCCAAACGGTCACAACGCGCTTCCATGTCGGACACTGAGGAACGCACCATCATGGGATGTCCCCAAGCCTTGATCGATTCCAACTGTAAATCTGCCGAGGCGTTTAGCTCCACGGGCCCCGTAGACCCACTGCTTCCCTGCTGACGCGCAGATCCATCCGCGAAATGGATTTCAAGGAGGCGGCAACTTAACTGATCTCCAGGCCCATCTGTTCGTAGATGAATCACGTCGACCTGTTCCTCAAAACTTGCTACCAGCCTTTCACAATCGAACTTGAAAGGTCCCTGGCAAGTGATATCCAATTCGGTTCGCTTTGCCGGGTCACTTGTCTCGCGATCATTTTCGCCACCAGTAACAGGTTCCTGGGACGAGGGTTGTTTTACCAAATGAAATCGATCAATTCGTGCCAATTCGACCGACTGGATTCCGGCAACACCAGCGAAAGGTTGGTCGTGTTGATTGTCACCTAATTTTGAAAGGAGATGTATGTTCAGGCCTTGTCCGCTACCGCAACTTTCCCCGTAACGAAATTCGACTCGTCGATCTGTCCAGACTCGTTCAGCGGTAAGAGTGACGTCACTGGTTTTAATGAACAGATGGTCGCTACCGTCGGGAGTCGTTTCCTGTTTGGACAACGTAATCGGTCCTGAAAATTGTCCTCCGATCAGATGCCCCGATTTTGCGTTCCGCAAATCCAGGCCGTGTTCAAATTCAAGAATCGCCCCTTCCGGAGCTTGAAGCACTAACGGTTGTTGCGACTTCACTTCTGATGGCCCTGTAGATTCTTCGGGTTGAATAATGATCGTACAGGGTACCAGTTCTAAGCGTTGATCTTCCAACATCTTATAGTCCCGAAAGAACACCGTCGCGCGTTCACTCACGAGTGACTTCGGTTGCTGCAACTCCCAAGCGTCTTTTTGAAATAGATGAGCGAATCGATTGCTGGGATTTGTATCGGAATTTTCGACCGTCCCATGATGTGGCGAAGACTGCCGGGACGAAATCAGTTTCGTCTGAGGCTCAATCCAAGGGACAACAAACAGAGAGTACGTCCAATAGGCGGTAAGAACGAGTGCCAGGCTGATTGCAGCTCGCTTGAAGCGGAGACGTGACATGGCGGGTCGACATTCTAACCTGTGTAGCGCTGCAGCAAACTTTCCCAACGACGCTGGGCCTTAAGAATCATCTCTACCGTTTCCCGGACGGCCCCCCGACCCCCGCGAGACTGCGTGACGTAGTCAGCACGCTCGCAAATACTGTCTGGGGCATCCGCCACCGCGACGCCCAATCCAGCCAATTGGATGACAGGCAGGTCCGGTAAGTCATCGCCAATGTAGCAAACTTCTTCCAGGCTAAGACCGATTTGTTGGATGATCTCCTTCGCAACCGGCAACTTGTCTTCAAATCCTTGTCGTACAACGTCAACCCCTAGTTCGTCGGCCCGCAACTTGACAATATGTGATGTGCGCCCCGTAAGAATTCCATACCCGTAGCCAGCGCGTCGCCACAAAGAGATTCCCAAACCGTCACGAACAAAAAATCGTTTCGTTTCAATACCCTGGTTGTCAAATACAATACTGCCATCCGTCAGTACTCCATCAACATCTGACAAAATGTATTTGATATTTTGGCAACGAGCGTCTAATTTCATATTTGGTAACCGTTTTCAATAATAAGTACGAACCAACTGCAATGCGCGATCCCAAACGATCAGTTTCTGAAACTGACGCGGACGAACTGAACTTTTTCTCGCGCCGGAAAGTCAGCCATATAAATTGCCCGGGTGGTGAAGACGCTAACGAAGAAAAAGTATCGGCCGGACATCGGCGGCGGGATCCCAGACTTTTGTTTCGTTCTGTTTCCGGGGATACCTTTTCAGAATCATGCGTAATAGTTCAGTCCGTGAAAAATCCGTTCATGAACCTCGTAGGTTAATCACGAATAAAGATGGAGTACCTCATGTCAATGGTTGCCGGGTAACCGGAGTGTTTCGGATGGCAAGGTTGGGTCACGTGGCAAAATACCGACCACGTCGGTGATATCAATAAGTCCTACCGGATGTTGTCTGACATTCACGACCGGTAGTTCGCTGATTTTTTGTCTCGCGATCAATTCCACCGCTTCTGTCACTCTGCTGGCTAATGAAATGGTGGTCGGATTGCTCGTCATGACATGGCGAATGGGCCTGTCCAGTGCCTGGTCACGTTGTCCCTCCATAAGACGCGCCAGATCACTGTCCGTGAAGATACCGCTCAAACAACCCGAGTCATCCATTAATAGAATCGCGCCGCTCCGTCGCCCGGGCTGCTCCGCTGCGATCAAGATCTGGCGCACTGTCTGAGCCTCGTGGGCAACCCGACAGTCCTTCAACGGACGCATAATGTCCTCAACCTTGGCAAGCTTTTTACCAAGATTACCGCCAGGATGAAAACGCGCAAAATCGTCGGCACGAAA
>CAUZBP010000045.1:0-38116 GCA_963578105.1 Planctomycetota bacterium | reverse complement strand
GATGTTCTGAACGGACAGACAAAGTTGAGGCGTTCCTTCTCTCATCGGATCAGGGGCGGTCATTTGGCGCGATCGCAACAGCGACTGGGTGTTGAATGAATTGTCATTGTGCCCCGCCACTCCGTTTAGGTTTGCCGGGCACGTCTTTCACTTCATGAATCCGCTCTGCCTTGTGCACGTTGTTTTTCTCTATCACAAACGGCTTGACGATCACCGTTCTCAATGGTTTACCGGAGCGCAGGTGTTGGGTCATGATGCGCAGCACTGTCCGCATCTGCAGAGCCGGTCTCTGTTCGACCGTCGCCGCCAGGGTGCCGTCCCGGACCTTACTCAGGGCTTCGGGTAGAGCGTCATAGCCAATCACACGAATGCCCGCCTGCTGCAGGCCAACAGAATCGATTGCCTCCAGGGCCCCGAACGCCATGTCATCGCACGATCCGATGATGACGTCGGGAGGCTTCTCCATTGCTGTCAGGATGCTTTCGGCAACGGTTAAGCCTTTAGCGCGGGACCAGTAAGCCGTCTGTTCTCTAACGATCCTGTACTTTTTTCCCCCTGCTGCCAGTCCCTCTCGGGTGCCACGGGCGCGGTCCTGGGCAGTGGAACTTCCGGGCTGGCCGGTCAAGTGAATGAGGGTCGCGCCACGGGGGTAGTTATCGACGATCCATTTGGCCATGACCCTGCCCCCTGCGAGATTGTCGACACCCACGTGGTGTATCGGCTGGTCCGGGTTATCAACGCGCCTGTCAAATGTCATGATCGGAACGCGTTCTTCCAGTACCTCATTCACCGCAGGCACCAGTGCCGTGACGTCGTTCGGCGCGATCAAAATGGCATCGACACCCTGCACCAGTGCAACTTCGATACCCGCCGATTGTTTAGATGAGTTGCCCTGGCCATCCTGGACGATCAACCTGACGCCCAACCTCTTGGCCTCGTCTTGGGCGATGCGCTGCATGTGGACAAAGAATGGATAGGCGAGGTTGGAGTAACTCACCATGATTGTTTCGGCCGCATTCATCAACGTCGGCGTCAACGTCAGACCTGTAGCAATCAACCCGCAAATGACCCGTTGAATTGCACGATTGATTGGCATGTTTCCTCCTTCAAAGATCCTTCATCTGGAATGTTACCAGGATGTTCTGGAAATCGACGTGGTCTGCCTGCGATTTGGCAGCCCGTCGGACCTGCGCGGAAAATTCCGGTGCATCTTTCAGGCCGGGAGTTGTCACCTCAAAATTGAAACCCAGTTTACCTTGACGGGGACCGTCCAACATTTCAAGGTCACGTGTCGAAAAGTGGTATTCTCAGCTCGTGTCACCCTGATTGCCGTCACTTACTCGTAATCAATGCGGACCGAACGCAAGACCGGTGTATTGGACGAGTTGGGACTGATCAGGCTGGCCTTGTACTGGACCCAGCGATGCTTGTGCGCGGGCTGCTTCATGTTGGCACCAGGACTCGTGTAAAAGCTGTCAGGACCTTCCGGTCCCTGCCATCTGGCGGCAGCCAATGCCTGTTTGGTCTCCGCCGTGCGGATTTGCAGGAGAAGACGCGTGCGATGGGGCGTCTCGGCTGTCCAGGAAATCCGCTTGCACAACACCGCACGGCCAGCGTCCCAGGCGGGCGACAGATAATCATAACAATCTGACCGATCGTAGAGATTACCGATGTCCACGAGCGAGAAGAAATGCGCCCCGGTCGCCGGCAGGGAGGTAATCCGGTCGGCGGCGTAGCCCGTGGGGCTGCCCCAATGGATCCACGTCGGACTGCGATGATTTCCCACGATCGTATGATTGGCGACGATCAGGTCCTGATGTCCATCCAGATTGCAATCCGCGACCAAGGCCCCGCAACCGGAGAAACCGGGAATCTCTGTCTTGCGGGCCGGGTCGAATCCCCGGGGCCCATTCCAGTACAGGAAGCCGGGAAAATGGCGGTGCACGCCTCCCAGGTAACTGGGAAAAAACAGATCGATGTAACCGTCTGAATTACAGTCGGCAGCCACCGCGTCATTGGGTCCGATGGTAGGCAGCCTGTCGGTGCGCGCGGCCGAATAGCCGTCCTGGCCACCCCAGTAGACGACGGCGTCAACATGCGGATTGGCGTGGTGAATGGCCACTTCACCGGGTCGCAGCGGTTTGGCCGCATCGGCATGATTGACCACAATCAAGTCCAGAAAACGATCCCGATTCAGGTCGGCAATCTCCACAATGCAACAGTGTTTTCCCGGCAACTCCAGCACGCTGGTGTGCGCGTTGTTGAAACCTTGCGGGCTATTCCAGTGAAGGATCACTTGGTTGTCCCGAGGAGAGATGACGTCCAGCCAGCCATCCTGGTTCAGATCGGCCAACGATCCGTACCCGACGTTTGGATCGAAGTGGAAGCGATTCGTGCTGGAGAAGCCGGACGGCTGTCCGAAAATGATTTTGGAATTGATGAGTAAATCCAGATAGCCATCCCGATCCAGGTCGGCCGTCCGAACCGTGCCTGCCCTGGCGTCGGGCACGGTTGTGTGGTTCTGCCGGTCAAAGCCGGTTTCGCTGCCCCAGTAGATCATGGTCGGGGTGGCCCCGTGGGCGAACACCAGGTCAACGTGGCCGTCCGCGTTCAAGTCGCAATTCGCGAAGCCGTCGACACTCCGCATCGTGGGGAATCCCTGTCGTCGCTGCGGATCAAATTGTCCCTGATCGTCACCCCAGTAAATCCAGGAAGTCGTCGGGCCAACCGCGGCGACCGCGGAAGTTGTGCCTCCGGCGTAGGAAACCCCCTCAATCTTGTTCACAAAACAAACATCTTTTTTTCTGTCCCCGTTCAGGTCAGCGACCACGACGGCAGACGCACCGGAGGTGGGAAGTTCCGTGCGGCGCCGATCGTCCAGACCGTCGGGGCCACCCCAGTAAACGTACGAGTTGGTGTCGAAAAATCCACCGTGGTCATAGTTGGCGAACACCAGTTCCGGAAAGTTATCGTCGTTCAGGTCGGCGATGGTAACGTCGTGCGCGTGGAGGGCGCTGATTTGGGACCGCCGCTGGGGCGCAAACCCCCGCGGTCCGTTCCAATAGACGAAGGAGACATCCTCGGAACTGTTGGCAAAGACCAGGTCGGGCAGGCCATCCTGGTTGAGGTCTCCCGCGGCGCAGGCGTGCGCACCGAGTGTCGGAAGTTCCGTTCGCGACTCGCTGGTGTATCCTGTGCTGCTTCCCCAGTAAATGTAGGAATTCACACGGTATGTCTGGACGCGATTGCCCGTGGGAGGATCGGGTTTTTCCTCCAGCGAAAACATGTTGGCCAGGACAATTTCCGGATGTGCATCGTGGTTGAGGTCGACCACTTCGATTCCCGAGGTGTAAAAACCGGGCAGGTCCAGGCGGCGATCCGGGCTGAATTCACCCCGCGCGTTGCCCAGGTAGATCATGGCCCCGCTTTCGGACTCACGATTGCCTTCGTTGGCGAAGGCCACGTCGGGGAACCCGTCCCGGTTCACATCGGCGATGGCAACATCCGTGCAATTGATGGTGGCCAGTTCAGTCCGTCGCTTCGCGGAGAAGCCGACTGCAGATCCCCAGTAGATGAATGACTTGCGGTACTGATCCACCACCATGTGATAATCGACTCCGCGATTGGCCAGCACGATGTCTGGAAAATCGTCGCCGTTCAAGTCCGCGATTGCCACCGCCCTGGCTGCGCGGGCGGGGAGTTCGGAGCGGCGCGATGGATCGAATCCCTGCGGGCCGCCCCAATAGATGTAACAATCCAGGTTGGTGCGTTCGCCGTCGAATCGATTGGCAATGACAATGTCTGCGTGCCCGTCCCGGTTCAAGTCCGCCACCGCGGCATCCATGGCTCCGGCTGTGGGCAATTCCAGTCGCGCCTGCGGAGAAAACCCCCGCGGATTGGACCAGTAGATCAGGGTTTCGGTCACCTCGTCGTGGTCCTGGCCACAGGCGATGGGCAGGTCGAAATTTCCGTCGTCATTCAGGTCCCACAGGTTGACCAGCCGCACGCTGCCGTCGGCCGCGACATACGTGTTGACTCCGCCATCGCCGAGTGTGCCGTCACTGAAATCAACGAACGTGGATGACGTCCATGCGGCGTCCTGGGCAACGACGGAGACAGTGCCAACCGACAGGCCACCGCAAAGCAGAAAAACGCAAAGCATGGTGGTGGATGGGCGTATTTGCATAGGATTACTGCGACACAATCGGCAGACCCAGTTGGTGGTCAAACCGCCTGGCGGTATGCGGAGCAAAGCGGAATGAATAGAGTTTTGCATCACCTGTCATCGTAAAACGGACCCGGATGGGAACACCTTCAAAATGCTTCAGGTCACCATTGCCAGACCAGGTGACCACGTGCCTCGGAGCATCACCTGTGATCGGGTCGGACGTTTTCGGTGGTTGTTGTGTCGCGTCTCCTGGATTGGCAGCAACCTTGGTTGCCTCAACCAGCAGGTCCACCTTGATTTCTCCGCCCCGCGCGTCAGCGTTTACCAACAACCGGTCTCCCTGGTATCTCAGCATCTTCGTCAAGACAATAGCAGGCCCCCCGGCCGGGCTTTGGGCCTGGAGTGACGCGTAGCCGTCCACTCGCAGCGTGGCACAGCCGAGCCCGCTCTGGTGTGGCCCCTCGGATTCGTGGTGCAATTCCGAGGTTCCATTGTAGTAAAAGTATATTTTATCCTCGTAGACCACTCCCTGGGAGTGTGTAAACATCATACCCGAACCGATCCGACCTTCCTCGCCCCGTGGTAGAAACGGTCTGCGTTGGGGCCAGCTCCAATGGCTTCCGTCTCGGCTGAAGGCAATGCAGATCCAGAGCCTGTCCCGTTCCGACTCGCGCGCAGCTTCGGCCGTGTAAAATACCGTGGGCAGCCCGATGTAGACGCCTTCGTTAACAAATCCGGTCATCCAGTAAATCTGTGCCCCGGCACCGTCAACTCGCTCGGTTGTAAAATGCCCATCCAGTTTTTGAAAGTGAACCAGGTCCTCACTTTCGTAAAAAATGATCCGCCTGAAATAATCCGGTGAAGTCAGGGTTCCAGGATAACCCAGCCTTTCCCGCATCATGCCGATGCAACGGTTCCTGAGAGGGTCATGGATAAAGTGGTTACATTCATCGGTATACCAGTCCGGCTTCTCGCGTCGCGCGGCGCGAATCATTTTCGGTGACCACACCGCAGTTTCTCCAGCAGCCTTCCAGGAATATCCATCCGCAGAATAGGCGGGGCAGTGCATGGAACTTTCATGCTTGTCAAACATCATCTTGTATCTTTTCTGCGGATCGATTTCCCGGCGGTCGTACCAGACTGCCATCTCGTACTGGGGTGCTTGCAGCCCTCCGTCCGTTGAATTGGGGTCGATAATCCCGGTTTTGTTGAAAGGCTCAAGCCTTTCCGTGCCCCGCCTGTCAGACGTCGCCACTTGGCGCCTCCAATGGATCCCGTCGTTCGATTCGGCATAGCACAGCGGTAAATCCGCCCTGTTGACGGCCACATACCACATCCGAAACAGGCCAAGCCGTTCATCGTACATGACCCATCGGCAGCTTAATTCCTCTTCCTCATCCGGGTTGGTAACGATGACCGGTTCGGCCACCTTGGTCGCCTGGTGAAAGACTCGCCTGGCATCGACGGCTTCGAGGATCACATGATCATCGAAGAGAAGCTGCTTTTGCGAGCCAATATCCAGTATCTCCAGAGTTTGTTGTGTAAACTCGTTCTCCTGGGCACATGCGATATTTTCCCGGCAAAGAAATACAACCGTCGCGAAAAACAGAATCACCCATCTCACTTCTCTATCTCCTTGCTCCTTGTCTTCGATGATCCTGCTATTTTACCCTCACTCGCTCGTCCATTGCCATCCGTGAAGAGCCGCAAAGCGTTCTATGCCGGTATCCTTCTTTCCACTGTGTGTCTGGTAGTCCCTATCGGGGTTAGGGGTAGTTCTCACTCGCGTTCGGTCTTCACTGACCAGAACAGCCACGGCTTCAAGCAGATCGTCAGAGAGTCGTGTTCAAAGTCAACGTCCGCAACGAGCAGGTGCGTCAGTTCGCCGACACGGAGGCCGTAGATTGCCAGCGTCTGGAAGACCGGATGGTGCCAATCGTCTGACGAGTTGAAGAAGTCATGCTCTTGCTCAGGTGTGAAGATCTTCCGCCTGCCCCGTGCTCATCTCGGTCCCGTAGTCGGTCAATCAAAAACGCTGAAAACGGATTCTCGACGTAGGGAGGCATCATCTGCCGTGTCCTGACCCAGTTAAATGACGTCCGACACGTGTTGAGGATGAACCGGATGCCGCTCGTCTTGTACACAGACCGACGTCCACGTTCGGCGCCATTCCGCGTTCTCGTCTGCCCGCAAAGGCGCCGGACCAGATCTCGAAGGCGGTGGTAGATTTGCGTAGATAGCGAGTCGTGGTAGTCATCCTTGGATGATCACCAAGCCGGCCCAAGAATCAAATTCAAAAGACGAGAACTCGCAAAACAAGTGTAGAATGTCGTGACAGACAGGTCGGCTTACGAGCGGGCCGTGGAGTATTTTCTACACGGAGACTGGACAGCCGCCGTTGACTACGTTCGACGTCCAACCGCAACGAGGCCCGCCAAAGCAAACACAGCCAAAACGAATGCAGAGGGTTCGGGAATGGGCACCCCATCCGAAGCAATGATCCATTCCGTGTTGCCCCCGAGGGTTCCACCCGGGCCAGTCTGCCAATACGTTACGTCGTCGGAAGTATCCGCAGTTCCAAACCCATTTATAAATCGGAACAATCCGACGTCGTTTGTCCCCCAGGCGACATCACGGGACCATGTAAGTTTACCGGTCTGGCCGCCCGTCGAATCCAATATCCCCGTCAAAACCAAATCACCCTTATCAGACGCATTAAACCAATCTAATATCGAAATGTCTGTAGCCGACACTCTCGGGAAACCCCAAACCTGTTCGAGGGTTGAGGACCCCGGTGTCATTGTCCCAAACTCAATGTCAGGTTGAGTCGGGTGATTCGTGATCTGCACCTGCCAAGAGGTGATCTCGGCAGCCAGCAAATTTCCGTCCCCGTTCGAATCATCTACCGTGATCGTCCCAGAAAAATTCGCACCACCCTGTTCCGCTGGGTAATCGTTAAAAGTGTATTCGATGGGTGTCGCCTCGACTTGCAGCGAGTCCATACCCAAGGTAACCATGACTGCCGCTACAAAGAGGTTGATAAAAGACTTCATGAGTTCGCCTTCGGATGAAGTTAACGTTCGGGACAAAACTGACGGGAGTGGCTTGCCGCTGCCGTCAAGCAAAAGGAGTACGGTTCAACGTGGTCTGTCTCTTACTGTCCCTAGCGTTTCCTCCACCTTGGCGAAAGTCTGCGTCAACCTGCTGCACATCCAAAAAATGGCGGCAACTCAAAATACCCATATTACACATGCTGCCATAGTCAGGCCAGCCTTATTCACGGTCGATCCTTCAAATCGAGTTTTAAATAGTGCACATTGACACCGTTTTGACACCATATGACTGTGTCAATGAAAATGGCTTCTCACAAGTCATTGTTACAAAACAACTTGAGAAAAGCCAATCAGCAGAGACGGAGAGGGAGGGATTCGAACCCTCGGTACCCAAAGGGTACACCGGTTTTCGAGACCGGCACGTTCGACCACTCCGCCACCTCTCCGGACGATCTGGACAGTAACAATGATACCGGCCCGTCAATGGTAGCGCCAAGGTCCAATAGATTTTCTTCTGGGGTCCATGTCGCGAGCACCCTACACAGGACACTCAAGCAAACAGTTCGTGACAGATGCTAGCTTGGGAGTTGTACCAAACTTCGAACTCCGGCCAGGAACTCCTGCTCTTGCAGGCACGTGCCGTCAGCCTTATTCTCCGCATCCGCTCAGCGGCGGGCGAGCAAACGGGCTCAGTGGCAATCAGACTACAAAGTTTCTGACATAAGGGACCGAAGCCCCCCTTTCATTGGTCTGCGCCAACCCAGGGACTCAGACGCTGTTTACCAAGTTTCCGAAATCCCCCAGGACATGAGACAAAGCATGTCAGCGCTGTTACTGACCTTCGAGTTCCTCAATACCAGTTGGGCAAAATCAGGCCTACTCTGTGGGGGACTGGCCCTGGTATTGGTGCTGCTTTCGCTCGACCGTCAGTCGCCAACCGTTCATGGATTCGTCGTCGGAAAAAACTGGTTCCGTCAAGCTTGTCTCGGATTTGCGGCTGGTTTTGTCGTTTACGCCGGGTACTGTCTGTGTGCTTGCTTGGCGGGCGCGGTCTACCTGCAGCCCGCAGAACTGACACCCTACAGAAGCTTGAAAGGTTTCTTAGGAATGATCTCGGCAATCCCTGTGGCAGCGGTCCAGCAAGTGATCTTTTGCGGATACCTGCAAGGACGTTTACGCACATTGTTGGGCCGTGCAGTTGCCATCCTTTTAACCTCTCTCCTGTTTGCCACACTCGCCTGCCTGGGTCGTGATTACCAATATCTCTTCAGCCTTGAAACGGGTTACCTGGTGGTCAGTCTGTTTTTAGTTTCGGTATTACTGGGAATTTTGAGATTTCAAACCGGCAACATCGTCCTGGGTACGAGTGTCTTGGCGGGAGCCATTGCCGTTCGTCGTTTCACACGCAAATCAGATCTGCTGGGTTATGATCATGCGTCGGATTGGTACGGAGCTTTTTCCACAGGGCAAGATCTCCGCCAGGGGTATATGTTCTGGTGCCTGTTGATACCGTTTATTGTGATTGCGCTGGTGCTATTGCGACGTTGGGGAGAACCCCCACCGGCAACCAACCAGGCCGGGCTCAGTACCAGTTTTAAGCGTTTGTTTCCCTTTTCCAACTTGATGGCGTTGGCTCCTCTCGATTTGTGGTTCGCCGCCCTCATCGACGCCCGGTTCCGAGTCGAAATCAAATACCTGCCGCGGCTGTTCTGGATCTTAACCATCTCTTCATTCAACACGCTGCTCACTCTTCCCGAGCGGCTGCTCGGGCCCTTGGTGCTCAGACATCGCGTACCGGACCCCGTGTTCATTGTCGGCCTCCATCGAAGCGGAACGACCTACCTGCACAATCTTTTGGCTTTGGACCCCCGCTTTTGTACGCCCCGTAATTATCAAATCGTAAATCCCTTCGGCGCCCTTTTTTCAGGTTGGCTTCTTTTTCCTTTCTTGGGAATGTTCTTAACCGTCAAACGGCCGATGGACGGGATGCGATTCAACGTTTTCTCGCCCCAGGAAGAGGAGTTCGCAATTGCCGGCATGACCCGATGTTCACCTTACTGGGGTTTCAGTTTCCCGCGACGCATCGCAAATTACGAGCAGCACGTCTTCCTGGAAGACAACGGGAGTGGCAACCGAGAAAGGTGGGTGAGCGCTTTTCTGCTATTCCTGAAAAAGATCACATTTCTATCGCGGAAAACACCCCTGCTGAAAAGCCCCTACAACACGGCACGGGTCAAGTTGCTCAGCGGACTTTTCCCGCAAGCTAAGTTCATCCATATCCATCGTCACCCTTACGACGTGTTCCGTTCCAACCGTCATTTTGCGCGCGAGGGTATCGTGGCATTCCAAGTACAAGACCCGGACCCCCAGGAAGGTTACGAAACACGTTTTCTGGAAAACCAGAAACGCCAACTCCAGACTTACTATCGCCAAAGTGCCGAGTTGCCCGAGCAAAACCGGGTGGAAGTCAAATTTGAGAACCTGGAAGCCGATCCGATCGAAGAAGTTCGCCGATTCTACGGTCAGCTCGGCTGGGAAATGAGTACTGAATTTGAAATTCGCCTGAAAAAATATCTCGGGACCATCCACGATTACCGCAAAAATCAATTTGTCAGTTTGTCGCCACTCGACCAGAGTCAGATCGACTTTCACATGGGAGAATTCATGCGGCGTTGGGACTATGACACCCCTACCCAGTTCACAGAACAAACCAATCAGGCTGCTTGAATCGGTCTTCGACCTCCTCCTGGTTGGAAGCGGGCGCTGTCGCCCACACCCGGCTTGCTTTCTCACCACGGTTCGTCACTGCCAACTTCGTCCGAGGATTGCCAGATACGATTTGAGACTCGCACAACAAGGCAGGCCACCTGGTCAGTCCAAGGGGTCAAACCGGGCCGTTGCAACATGAACACAAAATGCCAAAAAGATCATCAGGTCCTAGCATCTTGTCCCCCCTTGCGTAATGATGGAAACCTTGCGAGCACGGCTGCGGAGTGAAAACAGGTGCAGATCGGCGTCACGAAGATCATCGATACATTTGCTGAAGCCTTCAGCATGCGCTACTGCCGGGTACTGGTGACCGCCTATGACTCTTATTGGCTGGAAGCTGCGGTACGAGAATTCTGCGGATACAGCACTTCGGTGATCGCTTGCGACTGTGAAGCCGGCCTGGAGCGTTGGCAGGATGGCACAGAGTCCCTGGACGGGCGGCCCGGAGCCTCCATTCTGGCCTTCGGTTTTTCTGCCGAAGCCCTCGGGCAGGCCGTCTCCAACCGGACCGGTCAATGCATTATGACCTGCCCATCGACGGCTGCATTCAACGGTTTGACAGAAGCGGGCCAATCGGTTCCCTGGGGAAGCCATTTGCGATTTTTTGGCGACGGGTATCAAAAGAGTAAACTTATCGCGGACCGCAGGTTTTGGCGAATCCCCGTGATGGATGGTGAGTTCGTCGTCGAAGAGCGAATCGGAATCAGCAAAGGGGTGGCAGGTGGAAACATTGTGATTGAAGGAACCGACACTCCCTCGGCACTGGAAGCCGCTCGTCGGGCCGTCGACGAATTGGCAGCCATGCCGGGTATCATCACTCCTTTTCCTGCCGGCATTGCACGCAGCGGCAGTAAAGTCGGATCGCGTTACAAGGCGTTGAAGGCATCCACTGCGGATGCGTTCTGTCCGACGTTGCGTGGGCGCGTCGACTCCCAGTTGCAGCCGGAAACGAACTGCGCCCTGGAAATCGTCATCGATGGCATCGATGAAATGCACGTCCGCCAAGCCATGCGGACCGCCATTCAGGCAGCGGCCGGAGAGAACATTGTGGCGATCAGCGCCGGAAACTACGGCGGGAAGCTGGGAAAATATCAGCTGAAACTGATCGAGTTGTTCAACGAAAGCTGACTGGCAAAGAGCAAACAACCCTCGTTGACTCGTCTGGCCGTCATTCGCTCCGGGCTTCTAACAGCGCCATAACGGCAATCGCCATGCGTGTCACTGCCGCAGGCCTTTCGCGGAGCAGATCGGCAGAAGACTGGATCGTCGCCTCGGCTCTGTCAAAATAATCCTGCCGATCGAGCTCTCGTGCGAGGTAGACCAGATTATCTGCTGAAACAGACAAACCAGATGGTCGTACCCCATCATGTGGATCTTTGAGCCGCGCCAACAAAGACTCGTGATCGTCAGACGTGAAGTAGAATCCGCCGTGAGTATCGTCCCAGAATAATTCGATCTGCCGGTCTGTAATCGTTTCAGCGGTGGTCAGCCACTTCCTATCACCGGTGGCTCGATGGAGGGCAATCAGTCCGTCGGTCAGAAAAGCGTAGTCGTCGAGAAAGGCGTTCAGTTTGGCTTTGCCGCCCGCAAAATTGCGCAGCAGGTGTCCGTCCTCGGTTTGAAGTTCCGCCAACACAAAACGGGTGACCCGCTCAGCCGTTTGCAGGTAGGGCGGATGATTGAAAATACGCCCCGCGTCCGCAAAACCCCGGATCATCAAGCCATTCCAGCCGGTGATAATCTTTGTATCCAACAACGGCCGCGGCCGTTGACCACGGACATCGAGCAACTTGGACCGGATCGGCTTGAGCCCCGGATGGATCGTCTTTTGCAAGGCCTGAGAGAGGGAGTCGTCCGTCGGTGTCACCAGGGGAACGTGGTACTTGTGCTCAAAGTTTGGCTCTTGATCCAATCCATAGATGGGGGCAAAAAGATTCCATTGCTCCGTCGTGAGTTCTGCCTGTATTTCATCCACCGTCCAACGATAAAACTTCCCCTCTTCAGCATCTGTTTCAGCATCGAGTGCGGAATAAAACCCGCCTTCAGATAACGTCATCTCGCGGAGAATGAAATCCAACAGTTCTTCGACGACCAGTTGGTAAGCCGGATTCTGAGTGAGTGAAAAAGCTTCCGCATAAATCGTGGCTAACTGACCGTTGTCATAAAGCATCTTTTCGAAGTGTGGAATCCGCCAGTATCGATCGGTACTGTAGCGATGGAACCCCCCGCCCAAATGGTCGCGAATTCCTCCCAGCATCATTCGATCAAGTGACGCCAGGAGCATGGTTTGAGCCGGCTCACCATCGGGCAACCGGGCCCGTTGTACAAGAAAAAGAAGCTTGGACGGTTCCGGAAACTTGGGACGGTCCACATTAAAGAGACTAAATCCGAATCCGCCGTATTCCGGGTCGTACTCCGCAGCGAGTTGCTCCAGGGTATGATCCAGCAGCGCCCCATCCAGTTCTGCGGGCTGCAGTTCCTGATGCCGTTGCAAATTTTTTTGGATCTCCCGGGCTACCAATTCAGCCGTGTCAACGACTTTGGGACGCTGCTCGGTCCACAACTTTTGGATGTCTCGCACCACGCTTAAGAAACCCCTGGCAGGCGGTCGGTCGCCGTCACGGGGTGGAAAGTAGGTTCCGCCGGCAAAAGGTTTAGCGTCCTCGCCCGGCACCAGAAACACGGACATCGGCCAGCCACCGCGACCCGATGACAACTGGACCGCATGCATATAGATCGCATCGATGTCAGGACGCTCTTCCCGGTCAACCTTGATACACACAAAATGCTCATTCAAATAAGCCGCGATTTCTTCGTCCATGAAGGACTCGCGTTCCATGACGTGGCACCAGTAGCAGCTGGAATAGCCTACCGAAAGGAAAATAAGTTTGTTTTCCCGCTGGGCCTTCTGCAATGCTTCCTCTCCCCAGGGATACCAGTCCACAGGATTATGCGCGTGAAGCAGTAGGTAAGGACTCGTTTCATGGGCCAGCCGGTTCGTGTTTTGATGCACAACCGGTTCAGTTTCCTTTGGCTCAGTCTCGTTCCGCTCGCTTTGAAGCCGGGAGCAGGCAGTCCCTGCCAAGCACAACCCGACAAGGATCCCGAACCCGATCCAGCTTTTTCCATACTTTCTACAGGCCAGCCGATTTGTCATGGTACCCTAAGATTTGCCTCACCGGCCGCGAGCGGCGGAAGCGTGGAAAACAGCAGGCCGCTGTCGTACACGAGAACTACAGAACTACCCAGACCCCTGAACTTTGTCGGATTTCTTTCCCCCATCCGCCACATCGTCCTCTCCGATGACGATGCTCTGCCATTTCGAGTTACCCTCTTGCAGACCGGATTCGATCAATATCGTCCCCTCGTCGGTCAAAAGCTCAACATCATCAAAAACAGAGCCTGTCAGGGCAACTGCCTTCTGGGGTTCTCCGAACGGTGACAACTGATCGACCACGTCACCGTAGATAGCTCTGAAGGTGACCGTACCGAGTGTCAGCAATTCGCCCGGGGCAATTTCCGATTCGGTCACTCGTGCCTTACCGACAAAGGTACCATTCAGGGACGCCAAGTCACGTACCATCAACCTGCCCTGCGATGCAAATAGCTTACAGTGCTGTCGACTGACGAGTGAGTCGGCCAGCGGAATATCAGCCTCACCTCCGCGACCTAAGATTGCCGGTAGCTTGAGACTGATTTTGGGGAGCTCAGCTTCCCCCCCCACCACTTTCAATTGAACTTCCATCGCTTGCTTACCACTTCCAATGTCTACTTGTGGGAGATCCTTCTTCCAGGCCAGCGATCAGCAGAAGAATATGGTTTCAATTTTTGATCTCTGCTCTCTAGAATCAACAATTTAACTCGCCTGAGAGATGATGACAACTCAAGGCTTGGTCCGTTCCCTGCGGCCTGCTGACGCTGACCTCCCTGCATGTCACAAGTCATGAAATACTAGCAGGTTACAATGTCACCTCTGCCGGTCTTCGTCAGACCAATTCCCACAGAAAATCCAAGTTCTCCAGAAGTGGGAATTACCCGGCGTTGAAACGTAACCAATGACTGGAACACACGTTGTGACAGCGAATCGAGCTCCCTGACGATGAAGCTTCCGAAATGATATTACGGACCTGGCAGCAGATTGGTTCAGCAGGCGGTCGATCAGATGGCATGTCACTTTATCAAGAGACCAAGATTATCAAGAGACCAAGACCCCATCCGGTCGGATTACCAGCCACATTACACCTCTTAAAACAGCGAAAAGTGAAGGTTTTCTCTCTGACCAAGCTTATGTCCAGCAGCCCACCGTTTCGAATCGTTTTTGACTTTGGGGTCCTCTCCGGCGGCGGAACCAGAACAGTGAGAGACTCTTCCTACCACCCTCAGGAGAAATTGGTGGACAGCCTTTTCAGTTGCTAATGCGGTGATCCAGCGGCACGAAAATCGGCTTTTGGGGACTTCCTAAGGTCCGGTGGGACTTCCAATCCACCGTTCAGCCAGGATCAAACCCCGCCAGCAGACAATTTAACGTCCTGTGGGAGCCGTGTGTGGGTTCCCAGCAGGTTGGGGAAGTTTCCGAATGCTTTAACCACCTCTACAGCGATGCTATCGCTCCTGTGCAACCTAATCTGCTACCGGAGCTAACTGCCCTTGCAACCATGATTTCGCACTCTATAATCCGATGTTTCCGGTTGATTTTCCGCTCGAAACTTCCAGTCGCAGCCGAGTCGCCGACAGAAACCCTCGCGGGTGTAGCTCAGTTGGCAGAGCACAACGTTGCCAACGTTGTTGTCGTGGGTTCGAATCCCATCACCCGCTCTTTTGAATAGCAGTACTGTAACGTTCGGTGACAGGCTGCGGACCACTGGGGTTCAAGGGCATAAATTTCAAGATTTGTTCCGGACGAAACTATTTTAAAGCGTGGCACAAAATCAGATGACCCCCAACGAAGAAGAAACCGCAGAAGACCAAGCGACTGACGTGGAAAACGACAACAACGAAGAGAAACAACCGTTGTCGTTGGAAGTCTCGGTCGAGAGTCCCAGTACCTGTCAACGGCATGTGACAGTGACTATCTCGCGAGACGACGTAGACCGTTATTTTGATCAGGCATTCAGCGAGTTGATGCCTACTGCCAGCGTACCTGGATTTCGTCCTGGTCGAGCACCGCGAAAACTGGTTGAATCTCGCTTCCGTAAAGAAATGGAAGAGCAGGTAAAAAATTCCATTCTGATGGACGCCATGAGCCAGGTGACAGAAGACCAAGACTTTTCTGCTATCAGCGAGCCAGACTTCGATTTCGACGCAGTCGGGATCCCTACCGAGGGCCCACTGACATTTGAATTTGACATCGAAGTTCGGCCCGAGTTTGATATGCCCGAATGGAAAGGTTTAAAACTCGAAAAACCCGTTAGGAAATTCGGCAAAAAAGATGTCGACAACCAACTGGAGCGATACTTGAGTAACTCTGGCCACCTCGTACCTTTCGAGGGTGCTGTCGAAGAAGGCGATTACGTGATTGCCAACATCCAAACCAAGCACGAGGGACACACCGTTGCCAGTTTTGAGGAACAGACGATTCGTGTGCGTCCCAAGCTTAGTTTTCGCGATGCGACCTGCGAGGACTTTGACAAACTGATGTCGGGCGCTCAGGCAGGAGATCTCAAGGAAACGACGGTGACATTAAGCGACAACGCTCCCAATCGCGAGTTGCGTGGGAAAGAAGTAAATGTTGAGATTGAAATTCTAGAAGTCAAGAAACTCGAACTTCCCGAGTTGACTGACGAACTCATAGGGAAACTCGGTAGCTTTGACAACGAAGGTGAGTTGCGAGATGCCATTCAAGAATCGATGGAACGACAACTTTCCTATCACCAGCAGCAACGGGTGCGGCAGCAGATCACAGAGATGCTGACCAAGGCTGCCGACTGGGAATTGCCACCCGAATTGCTCGAACGTCAAAGTGAACGTGAATTGGAACGGGCGGTCCTGGAGCTGCGTGCCAGCGGATTTGATGATGCGTCGATTCAGGCACGAGAGAATGAACTCCGCCAGAATACCCTGGCGGTTACTTCCAGAGCCCTGAAAGAGCACTTCATTTTGGAAAGAGTAGCCGAAGACGAAGAGGTCAGTGTCGACGATAGCGATTACGATCGAGAAATCGCGCTGATCGCAGCTCAAAAAGATGACAGCCCTCGTCGAGTTCGTGCTCAGCTTGAAAAACGCGGATCACTTGACGCGATTCGCAATCAGATTATCGAACGGAAAGTACTCGAACAAATCGAATCGCATGCTGAATTCAAGGATGTTAAATTTGAGGGTTTGGACGAGAACATCGAAGCCATCAAGATCGCTGTCGGCGGAGGTGTAGAAGATTCACAAATTCCGGAAGCCAAACATGCTCCGGAAGGCCAAAAGCTACAACAACCGTCTGACAGGACGTAACGGACGCTGCAGCATTGGTTCGTGCCCCCGGGCAAATCGGATCGCCCGTGGGCCTGATGCTGCCCCCTCCAGGGAAGGAGACCTCTCGTGAATACCTTGAGAGACAGGGTTTCCTGAAATCGAGTGATAAAGATGTTAAAACGTTCGGAAATCAACGAATTGACGGGCATCGATGGTGGTCAAAGAGTTTACAGCGCATTACCTAATACGGAGTTGCTGCATTTATGAATAACGCATTTTCCGAACCACGTGCGGATCAATATGCACATCGCGATTACCAGCGTCAGCGACAAATGACGCTCGGCGACCTGCTACTGGAAAATCGCATTGTGTTCCTGCAAGGCGAGATCTATGACGGAAATGCCAACGAACTGATAATGAAGTTACTTTACCTGCAAAGTGAAAACCGGCGCAAGGACATCCACTTTTATATCAATTCTCCCGGTGGAAGTGTCACGGCAACCCTGGCAATCTACGACACGATGCAAATACTGACGTGTCCTGTGGCAACCTACTGCGTTGGTTTGGCTGCAAGTGGGGGTGCTGTCTTGTTAGCTGGTGGAACTAAAGGCAAACGTTACGCCCTGCCACATGCCAAGGCGATGATACATCAACCATACGGTGGTGTGGGGGGGCAAGTGAGTGACATCGAAATTCAAGCCGAAGAGATTTTGAAAACCAGAGATGTGTTGAATCGGGTGCTCGCAAAACACACTGGCCAGGAAATCGAAAAAATTGCCCTGGATACCGATCGAGATTATTACTTGGATGCACAGCAAGCGAAGGAATACGGCTTGGTCGATGATGTGCTGACAAAGGCACTGGGTACGGAAGAGGAAGAAAACGACTAGTCGAGCGCTCGGTCTGTCCATCGCTCGATGGCTAAGTGGCACACCCAAAGGCCCGGGTGACGGGCGCAGTGAGGACGATTGAAATAGCAACCACGCCCTTCAAGAATTCAGGACGTATCATCCGCTACCAGATTCCACATTGACTTAAATCATTTGTCACGAGTTGCAAATATCGACTGCCGAACATTTCAAGAGTACGTCATTGCCAGAAATTACGAATGAACACGGAGTGAACGACCATGCCGTTGGTACCCTACGTAGTTGAGACAAGTGGCCGAGAAGAGCGGGTCTTTGACATCTACAGTCGGCTTCTCAAAGACCGTATTATTTTCCTTGGTTCGGCGATTAATGACGACGTGGCAAATATCATCGTAGCGCAGTTACTTTATCTGCAATCCGAAGAACCTACTGCTGATGTCCAACTCTACATCAACTCTCCTGGAGGAAGTATCAGTGCCGGGATGGCGATTTATGACACGATGCAATTCATTACCTGTGACGTCGCAACCTACTGCATGGGACAGTGCGCCTCGATGGGCGCCGTCCTGTTGACCGCGGGGACCAAAGAAAAACGATATGCCCTGCCTAATTCCCGAATCATGATCCACCAGCCATTGGCTGGAATGGAAGGAACCGCGGAGGACATTTTGATTCACGCGAAGGAATTGAAACGCATCAAGCAGCGGATGAACCAGATTTTGTTAAAACACACAGGGCGTAAATTGGAACAAATTGAGTCCGATACCGATCGAGACCGTTTCATGACCGCCAGTGAAGCGATGGAGTATGGATTGATCGATCAGGTCGTCGACCGTATGGAACCAAAAAAGGAATGAATTCGCATTTTTCGGAGATGAATACCGAATAACAAATGATCCGGTGGGACGGTCCCTTATCTTGACCGTCATTTCCTGTCCGTCCCATCAGTGCGCGGCGTGTCCGAATTCAATCCGATCGACAAACGGCGGTTCCGCCGTAAACTGTGCAAGCCAACCCAAGGATGGTGAGGTTATCATGTGCCTAGCAATGATGCTCGTAGGTGTCTCATCCACAACCAACCGGTGCCAAACTTCGCACCGCCTAGAAAGTTCGTTCCCTGCGTCGCCGTTGAAACGATCACGGCTTATGATTTGGGCGAGTGTTTTTCTGATGGGAATCGTCGGATGTCAGAATCCCCGAGTGAGAATGGAATTCGAATTGTTACACCGTGAAATGCGGGAAATGGAAGACTATATTTATAGCCTGGAGGCTGAACTCGACGAAAAGAGCAGTCAACTCTCCGAATTACAATCTACGAGTTCAACAAATATTGCCTCTGACTCAAATCAGGAGGACTTCGCACAAGAAGATTTTGAAGATGACCAGTTGCAGGCGCCCAAGGTCGAACTAGACGATAGCGAAGCGGGCTCATTCGAGGTGATTGAACCGCCCGAGGCTCTGCTGCCGGCCATTCCCCCGCCGGATGAATTGGAAGAACCTCACGAACTTTCCCAAGCCAGCCTGACTTCGCTTGACAGTGAATCACTCGATACGAACCCAAATCCCCCCGGCGACGACGTTGTGGATACTCATGTTACGCACGTTGTACTTAACAATCGCCTGACGGCTGGGCATGATTTCGATGGGGCACCGGGGGACGACGGGATTCGCGTCATGTTGGAACCTCGTAATGCGAAAGGACAAGTCTTACCCTTACAAGGTGCTATGTCACTGGTATTACTGGACCCTCAATTGAAAGAACAAGAACCACGAATTGCCCGTTGGGATTTTGATTCTGACCAGGTATCACAATTTATTGTTGAAACCGGTAGCGATCGGGGCATTCACCTGGAGTTGCCCTGGAAGCAGAGGATTCCTAAACACTCCCATCTGCACCTGTTCGTGCGTTACGAAACCGCCGACGGTCGTCGTTTGGTTGCCGATGAGCAGATCCGGCTGAACGGAAGGGGTGGCTCGGCCAACCGTTGGACACCTGCCAGCGAGTCTTCACGCCTGGCACGACGGAACATCGGCGACGATGCACCACATGTCCATGGCAACATCTTGCCGGAAGTACCCGTTGAAGAAACTGCACATCAGTCACAGCAACCACCAGATTCTGACAGCAAAGTGGCCGGCGTGAACGAGTCCGGAGAACCCGGATCTACTCGTCTGGTCCCACCGTTGTCGCCCGCGAACAAGACCCTGGATGATACCAGTCAGCGCGCCCGGTCGAAAATCCGCCGTCCCCGATGGAAACCCTACCGCTAGCATTTATTGGTGGAACTGCTTACGTGTTGTCCCGATTCGCCCTCTCTTGAAATCTCGCTTCTGCTCTCTATGTTAAGGGTTCAAGCCGGACAACACACGGATTGCCCCGGCCCATGTTTCGACCCTGACTCGATCTCTTCGAGGAGCTTGATTGATGCGTATCGAACGAATTGATTTATACCATGTCGCGATGCCGCTGATCGAACCATGGCGAACAGCTTACGGCGAAGACGCGGCGATCGAAGCAGTACTTTGCCGCATGTCGAGCGGGAGTCTGGCAGGCTGGGGTGAGAGCGCCCCGTTTGCCGCCCCCTGCTACAGTCCCGAATGGGCAGGAGGCGCGTTTGCTGCAGGTCGCGACTGGCTGGCCCCCGCGCTGTTGGGCCAAACAATCACCACGGGCGACCAGCTTCAAAAGCGATTAGCAATCTACAAGGGCAATCAATTTTCCAAGGCAGCATTTGACACGGCTTGGTGGAGCCTCTACTGCCGCCAACGGAACGAACCGCTTCACGTTGCACTAGGTGCGACACGGAGCCAGATTCCCATCGGCGCTGATTTCGGGGTCACCGATTCAATCGACGACCTCTTGAGCAACATTGGCGGCGCCGTCTCCCGCGGTTTTCCACGCATCAAATTGAAGTTTCGTCCCGGCTGGGATTTGCCGATGATTCAAGCGGTGCGCAATGCATTTCCCGAACCGACGATACACATCGATTGCAACAGCGGCTACCGGCTCAAGGATCTCGATCTGTTTCGCCAACTTGACCAGTTTCAACTGGCCATGATTGAACAACCACTGGCTCACGACGACCTATCCGACCACGCCAAACTCCAACAACAAATTAAGACACCCGTTTGTTTGGACGAGAGCATCAAACATGTGCAGGCAGCCAGGCAGGCAATCGAATTGGGAAGCTGTCGCTACATCAACATCAAACCCGGTCGCGTCGGGGGGCTGACCAATGCGGTAGCGATTCATGACATCTGTCAGCAAGCAGGTATACCCTGCTGGGTGGGCGGCATGCTGGAAAGCGCCACGGGTTCGGCCCACTGCATCGCCTTGGCCATGCTGGACAACTTCACCTATCCGGCCGACATTTTTCCCAGCCAGCGTTTCTACGATGAGGACATGTCGGACCCACCTGTCGAACTCGACTCGAACCCCGAGCTACCCTGCGTATCAGCTTTTACCGAGCTTCCCGAGCCGGTTCCCGAGCGACTTGCCCGTTGCCAGGTGCAACACGTCACGCTTTCCATTTAGCCAGTCCGGGTCGCCATTCGGATGGCTTACCCAAAGTCCCGACCCGGGGTGTCAGTCAACAAGAAGAAAACGCGAGCACGAATCAAAAAGCATTGGCGTCTTAGCCGGTCAAGAAACGTCCCGTCACCGGGAACCCCGGATCCGGAAATCCTTTCCCACTGTGCTCACCGGGAGGGACCAGAGAATCAACCAGTGCCTCATCCTCCGCATCAAGGGTGACTTCCAGTGCATCCAGGTTGTTCTCAAACTGCTCTATGGTGCGCGGGCCGACGATGACGGAGGTAATCGCCCGGTTGGCCAGGCACCAGGCGAGAGCAAACCGACTGGGATCAACGTCTCGCTCCTGACAATGGTCGACCAGTTGTTGACCAATCTCGAGACTGGCGTCACGTAATTCCGCCTGACGAATCCGCACATCGCCGCGATCCGCGCGACTCCCCTCCGGTAAGGGCTGTCCAACCACGTACTTGCCGGTCAAAATGCCGCGGGCCAGTGGACTATAAGTGACAACACCCAGTCCCTGTTGACGGCAGAGTGGCAACAATTCGACCTCGATGTCACGGTTCACAATATTGTACAAAGGCTGCACACAGGAGAGTGGGGCCAGGCCAAGTCGATCACTGGTCCAAAGACTGTTGCACAGTTGCCAGGAACGAAAATTTGAACAGGCTCCATACAGTACTTTTCCAGATTGGATCGCGTTATCCAGCGCACGCAATGATTCATCCACGGCCGTGTGCTCATCAGGAACATGGATGTAAAACAAATCGACATAGTCAGTGTCGAGGCGCCGCAAGCTGGCGTCCAGCTGGGACAGCAGGTGATGGCGACTTGCTCCCCGCATGTTCGGCCCTTCGCCAACGGGCACCCCGGCTTTTGTTGCCAGCACCACGCCTTCACGGCGACCAGCCAGACCTCGGCCGACAACGACCTCGGACTCCCCCTGGTTGTAAATGTTGGCCGTGTCAACAAAATTGATCCCCGCATCCAGTGCGCGGTGGATAATGCGGATTGAATCCTTTTCGTTGGTAGCACCGCCAAACATCATGGTGCCCAGACATAACGAGGAAACGTCGACTCCTGTTCTTCCCAACTTGCGGTATTGCATTAAAAAATCCTAAGATGGCGTACTGTGCCCTAACCGGAGGTTATTTGCTGCCGGATGGCTGATATTTTATCTCTCCAAGGAGCCGATCGGCCAGCGTCCTGCCACGGCTCAATTGTCAGTATCCAACATCCTGCATCCAGCTTCCAGTACCCGCCCCTCCTCGAAACAACCACTTTCATCGAGCGGAATTCTGCAGCCGATGGATCGCGCATCGATTTGACCGTCATCAACGTTCACGCAGACTGTGGCATCTGCGAGCCAGTAGCGGCGATGCTCAGAGTGTCACAGATCGCGCACGCCGGGAAAATGTCGAGTGGATTGTTGTCTCGCCTGCACTGTGCCTGCCGCCACATGGTGAGGAGGATGCTGCCGGCAACGGGGAAGCCAACTAAGTGTTTGAGTTCGCGTCAAAAGCGGCAAAGCTTCTGGATGTGCCGTCACGCCACGAACAAGGACTCATGAACCACAAAAACAAAACATTTCGTCCCGCAGGTCTTACGCCAGTGTCGAAACCTTTTCTCCCGGTGTCTGGCTTGTTCTGGTAAACATACCGCCTGCTGACGGGCCACAATAAATTTCTTCGAACGATTGCAACCTGAATTCACGGAAATTAAAATTTCCATCAGTTAGCTGGGACCCTCAATTGGAATTTGTTGCGATTTCTTCCACAATAAGCCGACCAGCAGCTTGGCAAACAGATTACCCACTCATACCCAAGCGATTGCGAACATTTCAATTGACGTCGACGACGTATGGGACGATTCATAACAGATCGATTCAAAGCTTTGCAATGCTGGGGGCATTGGCTGACCGATGTGTATGGCCGCGTCGCGAAAGAAATTCTCGGGTGAAAAAACGGCGTGAAGTTGACACAGTACCGATGTGTTAACTTCACGCAGCCAGTCGGAACAGAGGGTGAAGCATGCCCGTAGAATTTCCGTCTACGCCAGAATCTCTCGTAAAATTTCACCTTCAACATCGGTTAGCCGAAAATCGCGACCGTTAAAACGGTAGGTCAAGTTCGTATGGTCGATCCCCATCTGGTGCAGGATCGTCGCATGGATGTCGTGCACATTGACTCTATTCTCGACCGACTTGTAACCAAACTCATCCGAAGTTCCGTACTGGGCCCCTCCCTTGAAGCCGCCTCCTGCGAACCAGGTGGTGAACGCATGCGGATTGTGGTCCCGACCATGGGAGCCCTGTGAATCGGACGTGCGGCCAAACTCGCCTCCGTAAATGACGATCGTATCATCGAGCATACCACGCGCCTTCAGGTCGGTCAGGAGGGCAGCCGTTGGTTGATCCACGCTAGAAGCACAGGCCCGGTGATTCTCGTTGATGTCGTTGTGACCGTCCCAAGGAACGTCCTTGACACCACCGCCGGGCGTGTTGGGGCAAGAGGCGAACACCTGCACAAAACGAACACCCCGCTCGATCAGGCGTCTGGCAATCAGGCACTGACGCCCGTACTCCTTCGATTCCTCACGGTTCAGACCATACTGGTCCTGGAGATACTGCGGTTCCTGATCGACATCAAATGCCTCCGGGGCCGACGTTTGCATGCGGTATGCCAGTTCAAAGCTTTCTAACCGGGCGTTAAGATCGCGTTCGAAGGGACGCGATTGGGCATGTTTTTTATTGGCATCCTGGAGTGCGTCTAACAACGCCCGCTGTTGCTGATTCGTCAACTCCGCGGGTCGCTCAAGATTGTCCACTGGATGTTCCGCACGTGGATCAAGCGCCGTGGCCTGATACACGGACGGCAGAAAACCGGATGACCAGATGGGATCTCCTCCGCGTGGTTTGGTTCCGTGCATGACCACGTAAGCCGGCAGGTTCGCGTTTTCGCTACCAAGACCATAGGTCAACCATGAACCCATACTCGGAAACCCTTGACGAATCATCCCCGAATTAAATTCGAGCATCGCAGGTGTGTGGTTGTTTGACTGGGAATAGCACGAGTAGACAAATGCCATGTCATCGACATGCTTCGACATCTGTGGAAAAATTTCGGAGACCCAGGCGCCGGACTGGCCTTGTTGAGACCATTGAAAGGGCGATTTCAAACATTTGCCGCTGGTCGTGAAGAAGCCGGTTTTCGGATCCGCGCCGGCAAGGTCTTGACCGTCCCGTTTTTGTAATTCGGGCTTGTAATCAAAGGTGTCGACTTGAGACGGACTGCCGGTCTGAAACAACCAGATCACGGCTTTGGCCCGAGGCGTGTAGTGCGCCCTGCGCTCTGCCAGGGGATTGCTTTGGGGCGATTGGCCCGACACGATCCCCTCCTGAAGCAGCAAGTTTGTCAGAGCAAGCGACCCGCAGCCCAAACCGGCTCGTTCAAGAAATTTACGTCGCGTTGCGGGAGGGCCGATCAAGTGATGCTGCATGGGATGTTATTGCCTTGGTTGGATCGTCTAGAATCAGGTCCAAATTTCTAGCAGCAATCCCTCACTGTAGCCAGAGAAGGTAATCCGGACATAGTCATTTTACCAAACCTTCAGTCGATGTAAATAAATTCGTTCATACACAGGACGAGGTGGCAGAAATCTCGCATCGCAAGATCTTCCGCGTGTGCATTTTCGCCTCGCAAGCTTTGCTGCTGCTGAATGAATCCTTTCATGGCCGATCGTTCCGTGCCCGTGGCCGGGCGTGCGAGAGCCACTTGGTACACCCTGTCAATGGATTCCTCGATGGATACTTCCGAGTTGGGACGAACCCGGGCGGCAAAGGTTGTGGCGAATTCCCGAACACTGGGAGAATTGAGCAACGCGAGCGCCTGTGGTGCAACAGTACTTTGCTGACGTGCCCCGATTCCTTGCATGGTGTCCGGCGCGTCGAATAATTGCAACATCTGAATCAACTGGCTTCGTTTAACGGTGAAGTAGACGCTGCGCCGCATGCTCTTCGGGTCAAGCGTACCCGATCCAAACATCGTACGGTCCAATGTTCCACTGACTTCCAACAAAGCATCGCGAATAATTTCGGCTTCCAGGCGACGCGCGTTGCGTTTCCAGAGCAGTAACACCTCGGGGTCGTGCTGGTGACCACTGGCTGTCACTCTTCCGGACTGCATGTACACACCGCTGGTCATGATCAGCTTGTGGATTCGCTTCAGCTTCCAATCACCAGAAATCAATTCGCTGGCCAGCCAGTCCAGTAATTCAGGATGAGTCGGTTGGTCACCCTGCGCGCCAAAGTCGCTAGGAGTGGTTACAATGCCGCGACCAAAATGATGCTGCCACAGTCGGTTCACCATGACACGGGCGAGCAGGTGACCGGCACCGTGATCCACATCCGTCAACCATTCCGCAAGAGCCACACGACCCGGATGAGGTTTCTCGGCATCCCTGGAATTCTCAAGCCACCGCTGTTCTTCCTGCGCGGATCGCATTAAAACCTTCAGAAACCCTGGCTGCGCTTCGTCTTGTTTATTGTCAGCGTTACCTCGCCGCAAATGGTAAACCTTGAAGGTATCATCTCCAAACTGATACGTCTCACCCCGTACACGTGCAGCGAACACCTCCGTCAAATCAGGTTTGGGATGTTGCGATTCACTTCGAACCACCACCTGGTTCAGCAGCAGCCATTCCGAATCAAATCCCTTGTACCAGTCGATAACCTTCTGTTTTTTCTCATCGGTCCACTCTTCAGATTGACTGGCAAGAATCTGCCCCATCTCTGCTGGTGTGGAATCAAGGCCAGCTAAAAAGTAAAAACCGGTCGTTTCTTCCCGGTTCACAATCTTCATCAGCAGTTCATTGCGACCGGCAGCAAGCTGAATCGAAACCACTTCTTGACTGGCGGCAGCCATCTCGCGTCTTGTTTTATTGGCAAGTGTCTCGCGCCCGTTGACCCACAGTTTGATGCCACCGTTACTGCCAAGTGACAACGACAACACCTGCGGTCGGGGCGACTCGATCACGCGCAATAGATAATTTGCACAATTGTTTCCAGTGAGTTTGTCACTGTGGACCTGCCCGTCATACCAGACGGGCTGCTCATGCCACTCGAGCTTACCATCTTGCCACGATTTAGCGAGGTCCGTATCCAGTTCCGGTGGAAAGGATTCATCAAATGCGGTTGGATAGTCTTTGGCTGTAAAGGGACCGATGTGGTGCCAGGTTGGAAATTCCTGCTGTCTTAGCGCAGCCCCTGTAAAGTAGAATCCCGAGGAACCAACGTCGTTGACAATTTTCATCAACAGGGTATTGCGCCCTTTCTGAATTGGGACTTGCACCACCTCCTGGTCAGGAGCAGCCTCTCGCCCCACCAGGTTCGCCAACACTTCCCGGTCGTTGAGCCAAACTTTAATTGAGTCGCCGCTACCAATGTTCAGCCGGATGATTTGATCTTCAGCGGATTCAATCACACGAAAAACATAATGCGTGGTGTCGTTGCCGCTGAAGGTGTTGTGAACGATGCCGTCCTTCCAGTCCGGTTGCACCCTCCACCGCAGCGTTCCGTCCTGATAGGTCCTGCCCAGGTCAACCTCCTCCTCCGGTTCAAACACCTTCCTGTATGCCGGGCGGTAGTTCGTGCCGGTGAAGGGTCCCAGGTAGTGCCAGGCGTGGAACGTAAGTTTGGCAACCGGTGTTGCCACCTCCCAGCTGCCGGCCGCCATCCATTCCTCGAATCGGTCCGGTAACCGTTTCTGTTCATCTTGAGTGCGCTTGGCAACAAGCACCGCATGAGCAGCATCATGCGCAGTTTTCTCCTTCTGAAACACGACCGGCTGCATGTTGATTGCCGTGTCCGAAAATCCAACTTCGGCAAAGCAGGAAGCCATACGGTAGTAATCAAACTGAGACAGCGGATCAAACTTGTGGTCGTGACATCGACTGCACCCCACCGTCAACCCAAGCAGCGATGTGCCCAGTGTATTCACGATGTCATCAAGTTGCTCATAACGACTCCGCTCGCGTTCTTTCTGTGTCTGCTGAGTCGTGTAAGGACCGGCCACAAGAAAACCGGTCGCTGCAATTGAATCGACAGCATCCGTTGCTTCTGCGGTAGTGTCCACGTTCACGTTTGTCAGCAGATCTCCCGCTATCTGCAGCCGTACAAACTGGGAATACGGCATATCTGAATTCAACGCGCGAATGACAAAATCCCGGTAGTGCCAGGCATTGAGACGATCGCCATCGAAAGCGTAGCCATTGCTCTCTGCAAACCGCGTGATGTCCAGCCAATGCCGAGCCCAACGCTCCCCAAAGTGCCTGCTTTGGAGCAGCTCGTCGATGAGCTTTTCGTAAGTTGCGACAAGACCATTACTGGCATCCTGCACAAACTCTTCAATTTTCCCTGGAGAGGGTGGCAAACCCACCAGATCAAAGTACGCTCGTCGAACCAGCGTTCGCGCATTGGCAAGCGGGTTAGGCTCCACACCGGCCGTTTCCTGACGTGCCCGGATGAACTGGTCAATCGGTGTGAGGCACCATTGAGAATCCTCGACACTGGGAGGTGACGGTCGGCTCAAAGGCCGAAACGACCAATGTTGTCGCCCAGCTGTCAAATCGTTCTCGGATGCCGCACGAATCGCAACACCATCTCGAGAATCAGGAGCCCCCATCTCGATCCACTCGGTGAAATGGGCAATGATCTCATCCGGTAATTTTCCCTTGGGTGGCATTTCAAACGCTTCATGTTTCAGAGCGCTGATCAGTAGACTTTCGTCGAGTTGGCCGGGCACCACCGCCGGACCACTTTCGCCACCCCGACGAATGCCGTCGCGTGTGTCGAGCAGCAATCCGCCTTCGAGGTTGTTTTTCGCCGCAGCACCCGCGGAGTGGCACTCGTAACAGTGCGTCACCAACATGGGGCGGATCTTGACTTCAAAGAAATCCAGACCTCTTCGATCCGGTTCCGCAGCCGACGCCGTCAAGCCTGCCAGTAGCACTGTCAAAGACAGTATGCAGTGTTTCATGGGAAAGTGCTAAAGGTTTTCGCCGGGTGGCCAACAGGCCTCAACCCTTTGGAATATCTTACTTGGCAGTCGTAAAGAATAAAGCGTTTCAGCATATTGCTGAGCCGGCTTTCATTTTGTGAGCAAAGTTCACAGGGAAAAACCCGTCGAAAGCCTTTTATTAACACCACTTCAGTTTATCAGACCTGCTGACGATACGGAACGAGTGTTTCCAAAGAAACGTATTCCAAACAACCAAGCGGCTGTTTTCACCGAAAGAACAACCGTATCGGCAAGAGAAGCAGCGTGTGACCAGACTTTCGTCTGTTGCAAACTTTTCCCGCCGGCTTGAGAAACCCCGTCGTCCTCAGAGCGACCGCCAACAATCAAACAAACAGCCCCATTTCCGGCTAAGACTGCCATGCGCTATTGTTTAACTGATCGTACGGCGCCAAGCATCCCCTCAATGCACACGTTCCGTGAGGAACGGATCATCTGCAGAAACGATCGACTTTACGCCAGCAGTCCCCGGACAACCTGGCCGTGGACATCGGTCAAACGTTGATCGCGGCTTTGAAATTTATAGGTCAGCCGTTTGTGGTCGATCCCCAGGCAGTGCAGGATGGTGGCGTTCAAATCGTGGACGTGTACCGGATCTCGAGTGATGCTGTAACTGAAATCGTCGGTTGCTCCATAGGTTCTACCTCCGGCGATCCCCCCACCGGCCAACCAGATCGAAAAACAACGGGGATGGTGATCGCGGCCATAGTTTTCTCTGGTTAATTTGTCCTGACAGTAGATGGTGCGGCCAAATTCGCCGGCCCAGATGACAAGCGTGTCGTCAAGTAACCCGCGTTGATCCAAATCGCGGATGAGCGCCGCACTGGACTGATCCGTGTCGCGGCATTGCTCTGGCAGGCGGGTAGGCAAATTATCGTGCTGGTCCCAGCCGCGATGAAAGAGTTGCACGAACCGCACGCCCCGCTCGATCAGTCTTCGGGCCAGAAGACAATGGGAAGCATAAGTCCCGCGGCGGCGGGCATCCTCGCCGTACATTTTAAAGATGTGTTCCGGCTCATCGGAAATGTCAGCAAGCTCGGGAACCGATGTCTGCATTCGAAAAGCCATTTCGTATTGGGCAATCCGGCTGGAAATCTCAGGGTCACCAAATTCTTCCCGTTTGAATTGATTGAGCTGCTGCAGGTCGTCGAGAATCTGGCGACGTGTGTGGGGACTCATGCCGGGAGGATTGGAGAGATACAACACGGGTGCTCTGACCCCGCGTAGCCGCACACCTTGATACGCGGTCGGCAGGAATCCACTGCCCCACAAGCGTTTATAGAGGGGTTGACCTACCTTGCCGCTTGAGGTCATGGCGACAAACGCCGGCAAGTTCTGATTCTCCGTTCCCAAACCGTAAGACAGCCATGCACCCAGGCTTGGTCGACCGGCCCGCTCGGACCCGGTTTGCAGGAATGTGATCGCCGGGTCGTGATTGATCGCTTCAGTGAATAACGATTTAACGACGCAGAGACGGTCAACGACACCAGCGGTGTATGGAAGTAACTCGCTGATCCGGGTGCCACACCGTCCGTGATGGTCGAACGAATAGATAGACGGCGCAACTGGAAAACGGTCCTGATTGGATGTCATCGTGGTCAGTCGTTGCCCCTTTCGCACCGAATCGGGCAAATCGACATCGTACCAGTCCCGCATCTTTGGCTTGTCATCAAAAAGATCCATCTGTGCCGGCCCACCAGACTGGCAGAGGTAGATAACCCGTTTGGCCCGCGGCGCAAAATGGGGTCCGCCCAATGAACCGCCAGTCTTGATTCCCGAAGACGCAGAGGAATCCTCCGACAGCAACGTTGACAACGCCGCGCCACCGATCCCCACCCCCGTTTGTTGGAAGAAATGGCGGCGGGTAAGAAGCTGCTGATGTTCGATCTCAGGATTCATCTTGGGTCAATGTTACTGGATGAAAAACGTTTTTGAATGAAAAAATAAAGCGATTGGATGTGAACGACTGCGGCGTCGACTCCTGGCAATCGTTTGTGGGGGACCCACCCAGGGTGGACTATTCTCGATTGATCACCTCGTCCAGATTCAATAGCGTGTTGGCAAACGCCGTATAGGCCGCCAGTTCGGTTGCCGCCAGGTCTGGATCTGGTTCCGACTCACCCACATGAATCAGCTGGGAAGCGGCCTCCTCGTCATCCTGGTAAGTCGCCAGGTGGTTGTGTAATCCGGTGACCAGGACGTCAAGCTCTGCCTGGCTGGGATACCTGCAAGTCATCAGGCGAAAACCGAAACGCGCGCGTTCCCTCGAGGTGTCGCCTCCTTCGCGGAGGATTCGCCCGCCCAAACCGCGAGAGGCTTCAACGTAAATCACGTCGTTCATCAAGGCCAGTGCTTGCAGTGGGGTATTGGTGAGTTGGCGCCGCGAGACACACATCTCACGGCTTGGTGCATCAAAAACTTCCATGCCCGGCGGATGAATGGTTCGTCGCCAAAAGGTGTACAAACTGCGACGATAAAGATCTTCGCCCGTGGCAGGTTGATATCCCCCTTCGTAAATGCCCGAGGCGCCCCCTGCAATTTCATTCCACAAGCCCTCCGGTTGATACGGCTTCACCGAGGGTCCTCCCAAACGATCGGCAAGCAGTCCACTGACGGCCAGCGCCTGGTCACGAATCATTTCGGCGGAAAGCCGTACGCGGGCAAACGGAGCGAAGAGGTTCGTGTGTGTATCGGAACCGGCGGAATTCGAGACCAGGGTAGTATTTTTATGGGATGGCCCCATTCGCGAGGACTGGCGATAGGTGGCGCTGGTAACGAGCATGCGTTGGAAGGCCTTCACGTTCCAATCGAGTCGTACCAGTTCCGTGGCCAACCAGTCCAGCAGCGCAGGGTGAGTGGGCCGCTCACCTTGGGTTCCGAAGTCGGAAGTCGTCTTTACCAGCGCCGACCCGAAATGGATTTGCCACAGTCGATTCACCGTTACCCGGCCGGTCAGAGGATGGGCAGGATCGACAAGCCAGCGAGCCAGGCCTAAACGGTTGGGAGGTGCATCGGTCGGCAGCGAGGGCAGGCTGGCCGGAACTCCCGACACAACTTTTATGCCCGGCTGATCGTACTGTCCACGGACGAGCAGGAACGTATCGCGATGATCGCCGTCCTCCATGACCATCGTCTCGGAAACCTCTTTAAAAAAATTTTCCTTCTCCTTGTTCAGTTCCTCGCAGCGAGCCGGATCGTCGGCAGCGATGACCAGTTGGCGGTCGATGATATCAAGACGATGTTGGACCGCACGGCTGGGTACCTTGATCGTAGGTGGGGCACTTCTCCGGTAGCTTCCCGGCTCGGGTATTTGATTAAAGAAGGCAAACAGTTCGAAGAATTCCTGCTGTGTCAGTGGATCGTATTTGTGATCGTGACACCGAGCACAACCGACGGTGAGGCCCAACCAGGTTGCACCAACCGTTTCCAGGCGGTCAACGGCGTACTCGACGCGAAACTCTTCGGCAATCGATCCTCCCTCGCCATTGACCCGGTTATTTCTCAAAAACCCCGTGGCCAGATGCTGTTCGGGCTGACGATCCGGAAACAAGTCGCCCGCCAACACCTGGAGCGTAAATTGATCGAAGGAAACATTCTCGTTCAGGGTATCAATCAACCATTCGCGCCACCGCCACATGGTACGTGGTTCGTCATCCTGGTAGCCATCGGTATCGGCATAGCGTCCCAGGTCCAGCCAGACAACCGCCATTCGTTCCCCGTAGTGTGGAGAAGCCAGTAAGCGGTCGATCACTTTTTCATAAGCGTTTTCTGAATCATCACCTAAAAACGCTTCAACTTCTTCCAGTGTTGGCGGCAGCCCGGTCAGATCAAGTGTTGCACGGCGGAGGAGTCGCGTCTTTTCGGCCAGCGGAGCTGGTGCCCTGGCTGCGGCCTCGAGACGCGCAAGAATGAAATGGTCCATGCCGTGGCAGGGCCACATGACATTGGTTAATTCAGCCAGCGCCGGCCGCTGGGGGCAGATGAAAGACCAGTGTGGCGGTTGCGATGTATCCTGGCCGCCCGGCGATGCTGCCCTAATCGGTAACGTGGCCAGCGCCAATAGAACGTTGCTGTAAAGAAAAACCCGTAATTGGTGCGGCATGGGTCAGGGTCCGAGGCGATGATCAAGTACGGTCAATCTTACCGTCGCTTACCGTCGCAAGCCAGCCTGCTGACGGCCTGTCCATTATCACTTCTCTGAAACCGATTGACAAATGCAATCCTTCCAGGCCTGGCAATTTTTCTGCATGGCACCCCTGTTCCTGGTGCGGAAGACGGCTGGAAAAAAAGGGCGCAGAAGATCTGATCGACTATCGACCTCCCCAATCAATAGAACCGGTCAGACACCTGTGAACCACTCTGACAAGTCACCGAATTTGTCCGGATGAAGTCCCCTCTGGTCCACTAAGAACCGGTTGGGACTGGACCTTTTTCGGTTGTCACTTTCCCGGAAGTCCAACACGCGAACCGTCTCCAGACGTCCATCTTCCAGGTAACTGAAAAACTCAATTCCGGTAACGCACCCAGCGAACCAACTTGCACATTTTGCAGCCCTGCTCCTTTCTCGAGGCAACAAACAGCTTTCACAGGGTTCCGGCCCCTTTTCCAATCCCCGATTGATCGATGCCCCTTGGTATGAAAGAATATGGGAACATGCTTACCAAAGACCAGCTCCAACAATTTGATGAACTGGGCTATATTTTTCTGCCCAACACATTTTCCCGGGCAGAAATGAATGTACTGGGTCACGAGTTGCCGGGCGTGTTTGCTCAACGTCGTCCGGAAGTTTGGCGAGAAAAAAACGACGAGTCGGTGCGCACTGCGTTTGCGGCCCATCACTACAACGAAGCTTTTCGCCTGCTGGCGCACCACCCGCGAATGATTCAGCCGACCATGGAATTGCTGGACGGTCCGGTGTACATCCATCAATTCAAGGTCAACGCCAAAGCTGCGTTCGACGGAGACGTCTGGCAATGGCATCAGGACTATGGTACCTGGGCTCGCGATGACCTGATGCCTGAACCAAGAGCCATGAACATCGCGGTGTTTGTTGATGAAGTTACAGAATTCAATGGCCCCCTGATGCTGATCCCGAAAAGCCACAAGAGCGGTGTGCTGGAAGCCGGACACGATTTGGCAACCACGTCCTATCCTCTTTGGACACTCGACAAAGCAACGGTCACCCGTCTCGTCGAGGAAGGAGGCCTGGTGGCACCCAAAGGGCCCCCCGGCTCGCTGTTGATGTTTCATTGCAATCTGGTACATGCTTCTCCGGGCAACATTTCGCCCTGGAGTCGCACCATCGTCTACATCAGCGCCTGCCATGTCGATAATCACATACGCCGTTTTCAACGCGAAGAATGGATTGCGCACCGAGACTTTACACCTCTCGAATGTGAAGCGGATGATTGCCTGATCGCTTACGGGCAGCGGATGCAATCGGCCTCCTAAAATTGGGGTTCGTCGATGAACCTTTATCGCATGCTAAACCACCGCGAGAAACAAGGGCGACCCGTCCGGGTCGGTCTAATCGGGGCTGGTAAATTTGGATCGATGTTTTTAGCGCAAGCCCGTTTCACGAAAGGCTTGCACATCTTGGCGGTGGCTGATCTCTTACCCGACCGTGCCCGACAGTCCATGTTGAACACCGGTTGGGCAGACGAGCAACTGGAAGCAGCCGATTTCAGCCGGGCGTTCGCGACCGGTGCCACACACATCACCGACGACAGCCAGGCGCTGATCGCAGCAGACGGGCTGGATGTTGTTATCGATGCCACAGGGCATCCTGCCTCTGGAGTCAAACACGCCCGGTTGTGTCGGGAGCACGGGCGGCACCTGGTCATGGTCAATGTCGAGGCCGACGCGTTGGTCGGACCGTTATTGGCGCGACAAGCTGAGGCGGCAGGACTTGTCTACAGTCTGGCCTACGGCGACCAGCCGGCACTGATCTGCGAAATGATCGACTGGGCTCGCACCAGCGGGTTGGGTGTTGTGGCGGCGGGCAAGGGAACCAAGTACCTGGATGAATACCGCAATTCGACGCCCGAAACGGTCTGGCAACATTACGGCCTGACGGCCGAACAAGCGGCTGCCGGTGGCATGAATCCACAGATGTTCAACTCCTTCCTGGACGGCACCAAGTCAGCAATCGAGATGGCAGCGGTGGCCAACGCAACTGGATTAAAAGTGGCTCCTCAAGGCCTGACGTTTCCGCCCTGCGGAACCGACGAGTTGGCAACCGTCCTGTCTCCGCCCGAACTTGGTGGTCAGCTACATACGCGTGGTCAGGTGGAAGTGATTTCAAGTCTCTACCGAGACGGACGACCTGTGGAGCGTGATCTACGCTGGGGAGTGTTTGTAACTTTTGAAGCGCCGAGCGACTACGCTGCCCGTTGCCTGGGTGAATACGGTCTGTCGACGGATGCGACCGGCCGTATCAGTGCTATGTACAAACCGTATCACCTCATCGGTCTGGAATTGGGGATTTCGGTGGCCAGCGCCGCTCTGCGCAACGAGCCTACAGGCAGCGCGACCGATTTTGTCGCTGACGTGGTAACGGTGGCCAAACGGGACCTGAAAATGGGTGAAGTGCTTGACGGAGAGGGAGGATTTACAGTCAGGGGCCAATTGATGCCGTCGGCCGACAGCCTCACAGCCGCTGCACTACCACTTGGTCTGGCGCACGACATCCCGATGGCACACCCGGTCAAGGCAAACCAAATCCTCAGCTGGGACGATGTGGTGACTGATCCTGACGATGACACGGTGCGAACGCGCCGCGAGATGGAAATGACTTTCGCTTCGTAATGACCTGTCATACGGGCCTCGGAAACGACCGAAAGTGGCCTTCCGACTGGATCGCATTGGGCTCTCCGGAAAACATTCTCCTGCAGACCGCCCAGTGGAATGCCCGCACACCTAGGCTTCGCGCAGTGCCGATACAATCTCGATGCGTGCCGCGTGCCAAGCAGGCGCAATACCGGCCAGGGATCCAGCGATGAAAGAAACACCAATACCTGTCAGCGCCAAACGAAGCGATGGATGAAAGGCAACGGTTACCGCTTCGGCTCCCACAGACAGGCTACTGATTTTCAATGCAGCTACGGCAGTGGCTACACCCAGCGCTCCGCCCATCAGGCTGAGGATCACACTTTCAATGAACACGAGGTAAAACACCTGGAGCCACGAAAATCCGATCGTCTGCAGCAGGGCATGCTCCCGAATACGGTCCTGTACCGACATCACGGATGTCGTTGCAACCAATGCTAAGACCAGCCCGACACACGCGTAGCCAAGGTAACGGGACATGTGGATCAATTGTGTGAGATCGCCCAGGCTTTTTGCCTGAAACACCCCCTTGGGACGGGTATCCGTCTCCACCGGACCACCGAGAAACATGTCGTCAATCTCGGTACACTTCTCCGTGGCATCAGCATTCGGGTTTAACAGTATCTCAAACTGTGTCACGGAACCAACCAGATTGAGACCCTTGCCTCGCTGCAAAAAATCCAAATGTGAATAAATGTAATTCTCTTCGGCAGGATCGTCACTTTTGAAAATTCCGGCCACCGTCACGGTCAATTCGCCGATCGAAAACTTGTCGCCCGCCCCGATCCCCCGGCGCCTGGCGACGGAGCGACCTACAACTGCTGCATCTTGATATTGCTCGAATTCCTGCCAACTCCCTGACAATAACTCAAAGTCGCGGACTCGGCGAAGTTTCTCCGGTGGCAGCCCGTAGAACACAACCACATCGAGACTGGCTCGGCAGTTGTTGGTAAAAACTTGGATTGGCACCACCTCTCGCACACCGTCAAGACGGGCAATCTTCGTATCGTAATCCTGGGGCAGATGGCTCGTTGCCGGACAAAACTTGTTCGCTTGAAAAACAATCAACGATCCCTTGGACGCCTGTCGTCGTTGCAGGTCGTTCATACCTTCCTGCACGGCTCCGATAAAGCAAAAAACAAACAATGCAACGCCGGACCCGCTCACGGTCAAAATGGTGCGTGCGAGATGTCGCCACAGCATTTTGAGTATATATGGTATGAATTTGAACATGGTCGTAGAACCGGCTCTCTAACCAGCTGATTCGTTCCTCTCGGATACCACGGTCGGGGTGAAGGACTCGCCACCTGTTTGCACCAGTTTTCCGTGATCGAGTCGAAACTGCTTGTGGGCGATTTGCGCAGCTTCGGTATCGTGCGTGACCATCAGCAACGTCACGTTGAGTTGTTCATTCAGACGTTTCAGTAAATCGAGTATTTGATCAGATGTGTCTGCGTCCAGGTCGCCAGTCGGCTCGTCCGCAACCACAACCTTCGGGTGAGCGACGATTGCACGCGCAATACCAACCCGCTGTTCCTGACCACCCGACATTTGACGGGGATAATGGTCGGCTCGGTGAAGCAGACCAACAGTTCTAAGTGCAATCTCGATCCGTTTACGCCGTTCGCCGCGGGATATCGGCAAAAGCATCAACGGAAGTTCGATGTTTTCATACGCTGTCAGCACGGGAACCAGGTTGTGCGTCTGAAAAATAAAACCCAAGTAGGCCGCTCGCCACCTGGCCAGTTTGGTACGGGAGAGTCGTGTGATGTCGATGCCATCGATGATGATACTACCACTGTCGGGGCGGTCAATGCTTGCAACCAGGTTGAGCAGCGTGGATTTACCAGTCCCACTGGTTCCCATCAACGACAAAAATTCACCCTCTTCGATGTTCAGCGATACAGCATCCAACGGCGTGATTGTCTCGTTGCCTTTGTGGTATTGCTTGGTCACATTTTTGAGCTCGATGAGGGCCATTACCCGTTATCTCCTGTCGGCAGTCGGTCCCAGGTACCAGGTGCGCCGTCGTTCAAAACGGCATCGGTTCCGAGTGAGGCATCTTCGCCTGTGACTTCGATCCGGTCGCCATTTTTCAAGCCGGCGCTTCCATCAGAGATGATCCGGCTGGAAACGGTCAGGCCATCGGTGACTTCCACGAGACCATTGAAGCTGACTGCCCCGGTCTGAATGGATGTTTTACGGGCGATTCCATCTAACCGATCGGCGATCCAGACAAATGCTCCACTGTCGCCTCGATGAACCAGTTGTTGGAAAACATAAAGTTTCACTTCCTGCGATGGTTCTGACAATCGTTCCAGTGGTCTCGGTGCGAGGAACGTCACATCCACCAACATCTCTGGTTTGAAGACCGATGGCGGATCGGGAATTTCGACTTTAACTTGCAGAGTGTTTTTCTGAATGTCGGCCTCCGAACCGACAAAGAGCACCCGGCCGGTTAGTGCTGACGACAGGGCCGGGTTGTCGATCTCGACTGGTTGTTTGAGACTGACTTTCGGAATGTCCTCGAAACGGACGTCGACCCGCACCTGTAACATTTCAGGCCGGTATAACGTCACGATCGTGCTGCCGTCGTGGCCTTCCATCTGCGTCATCCCATTGCCGATGCGCGCACCCGGATGCGCGATCAGGCGGAAAACACGACCATCAACCGGTGAGGTGACGGTCATTCGATCCAGTCGCAACTGAGCTTCAGCAACAACAACACGGACTTGCGCAAGACGAGCAGTCGCCGCCTTGACCTGTGCCCCGGCTTCGTCCACTGCCTGGGTTTCGTTAGCCAGCAGCTTCAGCTGTGTCTCCAGTGCGTTCCTCCGTTGGGCAAACGCTGCCCGTTCTTTCTTAAGCGACTGAGAGCGATCGAGCAATTCTTCGACAAGTGCCTGGGCAGCATCGGATTTATTTCTGGCAATGTCGATTTCGACGGCGGCAACGACTCCTTTTGCAGCCAGCTTCCCATCGTAGTCTGTCTTCATCGCCGCATGGTCCGCCTCTGCACGCCGCAACTCGAACGGCAGATTGTTCACCTGCGTTTCAATCTTCGCCAGCAACGCTTCTGCTTCGCCAAGAGCAGCCTCAAGATGAACAGGTTGTCTGAAGCGGATCCTGGCCGCGGTGAGTGCAGCGTTGACTTCATCAACTTCTGCCCGGCGAAGTTCAAGGTCCGCCAAGGCACGGTCATGGTTGAGTTGCGCATCGTCCTTGACAAGTTCAGCAACCGGTTCGCCCGACTTTACCAGTTGATCCTCCACCACCAGCAACTTTGCAACCACTCCTGGCGCAAGTGCTGCAACACGAACTGGCGTCGGTCGGGGCTCGATCCAACCCGCTGCCTTGAACAGCGGCGTGCCTTCCCGCCGAACTTCTTCCATCGTTGAAAATACGGGTACCACCGTCAC
>CAUZBP010000044.1:0-38669 GCA_963578105.1 Planctomycetota bacterium | reverse complement strand
ATTCGTTTCCTTCACAAGTGTGATTGAAGACCACGTCCAAAATGACTTCAATCCCCGCTTGGTGCAGAGCTCGCACCATCTCTTTGAATTCGTATATCTGACAGCCGGGATCTTGCCCTGCTGCATAACCTCGGTGAGGTGCGAAGAAAGCCAGTGGATCATAGCCCCAGTAATTGGGTAGATCCTCGCTCTGGCCTAGAATATTGTTAATGGGGAATTCGTGCACGGGCATCAATTCGACAGCAGTTATCCCCAGGGACTGGAGGTAGGGGATTTTTTCGATGACTCCCAGATAGGTGCCCGGATGTTTTACGTGGCTGTTGGGATTGATGGTAAAGCCGCGGACGTGCATTTCGTAGATGATGGTTTCAGAAAGATCGCGGCGTAGATGACGGTCTCCTTTCCAGTCGAAATGGTCATCTACGACAACACACTTGGGGGGCCTGATAACCCCGTCTTCATGAGGCTGGAAACGGCCAGCGAGTGCCTTTGCGTACGGATCAATCAGCCGCGCTTGACCGTCGAACCACATTCCGAGATCAGGATCATTTGGACCATCGGCTTGAAAATGATATAGCTGGCCCGGCCCCAGACCTGGCACAAATAAACTCCAGATGTTTCCCCAGCGATGTGAATCACGGTCGAAGTTGAAGACCTCGGTCGGGTCGGAATCTTGGACGTTGTCGTAAAGCAAGAGACGCATCCCTGTGGCGCTGCGACTAAATACGACAAATTGTACGCCGCGATCGTGGATCAATGCTCCGTAAGGTAGAATGTGTGTGAACTCTAACTCGGGATGCGGATACACCATGAGCATCTGTGACGCCTCGTTCCTCTTGTCATTAGGTGAATCAACGTAAATGGCGGACGAAAAAATTTACCACCTAATTGTCGGTTGTCACTGGAATGAGACGATTTTTGTCGAAAGTTTAGCTTTTTGAAGACTCCTCAATCCGGTTGGCGAAAGCAGTCCGGTCCGAGAGAGTTTGACGACGTCCTCAGAATCTTTTCGGGCCCCGCTGGTGTTTCCTGCGACTCTCAGCCAAAACGGTTTAAAAATCGATGCCTTCCGGCGGAACCGACATCTGAATTGTGGATGGAAAATTTCCTTAATCTCGAAACTGGTGATGGCACCGGTCACAAGAGACGACAATGCGTTGCATTGCATGTTTGGCCGCCGCTTGATCGAGTGCTCGCACCGCAGCGTTTGCCTGAGCGGCAGAATCGCGCAACTCCTGACACATTTGGCACCATAGTAGCTCCTCCTCGGTATTTTCACAGTAAAGGGTGTCTCGCGCCGAAGCCTGTGCCAAGGCTGCCAAGGTGGTCGCCAAGCCGGCATTTTTTTCCATGGACCGTTTGAATCGTCGGCCACTGACTCCTCGTCGCAAGACGTTGTTTACAATCGGAACCTGTTTCATCAACACGGAGAGTTCGGCGACGGGCTCCGCCAAGACGTGTACATCGTCATGTGGAACGTTCGGTATCGCACGAAATGTTGCCAGGGCTGCTCGAGCCTCATCGTATGTCCCGGCTGTTTCAGAGAGATGTTGTGAGGCCTTGAGCAACGCAGCGCTATCCCGATACAACTTTCCCGGTTGGTCGTGATGTACGAGCATCAAGCACAAGACTGCTAAGGTGCTGGCGTCTTGTTCCACTTGTTGTTGGCGGTCGGAGTCATACTCGTTTTTGTTTTTCAGGTCATTTTCGATTCTTTTGGTGAAGTATTCAATTTGATGGTCAATGTCTTCCCGCGGCGCGTAGGCCGACACAGGCACTGCCGGGGTGGTATCTTCAATAACAAGAGTTGCTGCGAAACAGACGATTGCGACGCCGAGGCGGTACCACATCGTATTCTCCTGTGCTATTTTCGACTTGCTACGTTTCGTTGGCAGGGCCGGATTTGGCCGCAATCCCAGTTTCCCAATAAGCGTAAATCACCAACGTTCCCCTGGCTTGGCCCGACGAATGATGCTTCTTGAACCCGTCAGACCAGTATCCGATAAAACTTGAAGGAAGAATGCCCAGTTGAAATCGGTTGCCGCATGCGAGGTGGCCCTGTTACAAAATGTGAGTCGGCTCCGGCGGATCAATCCAACGTTTTGCCTGTCGGGAGACGCGGTGCGATGACAAGGAGAGTACGGTCGTGACCAGGTCGATTGCCCGCTGCACTGACAGATGCCAGACTCGAACCAACTTCACCACCATAAACGGTAACGCGATTTTCGACAACGAGAATCAACGCAGAGTGTCGGATCACGCTTTTGTACCTCGTTGACAGTCGCTCTTCGGCCCGCTTAGAATCCGTACTTCTCAACGCCACTTGTCTGACTAAGATCAATGACCAAAGTTACTTACAAGGATGCCGGTGTCGATTTAGACGTTTATCGTGAATCGATGTCTAGGATTCCGCGGCTGGCAACTCGCACCTTTTCCCCGCGAGTGCTGGACCTTGCGGGAGGGTTTGCGGGTCTGTTTCAACTCGACTTTGAAAGTCCCCTCTTTCGCCGGGAATACCAGGACCCCGTTCTGGTTGCCTGTACCGATGGTGTGGGTACAAAGCTCAAGGTTGCTACTGTTTGTGGCGAACATCGTACTGTGGGAATCGATCTGGTAGCGATGTGCGTCAACGACGCCATTTGCTGCGGCGCTGAACCTCTGTTTTTTCTCGACTACGTGGCCATGTCTCATGATGACCCGGATTTGTTGGAGCAAGTGGTTGAAGGAATCAGCAATGGATGCCGTGAAGCGGATTGTGCGCTGCTGGGGGGAGAAACAGCCATCATGCCGGATCTCTATTTGAAAGGCGAATATGATCTGGCCGGTTTTTGTGTAGGGGTGGTTGAACGAAGGAGTGTCATTGACGGCAGCGCCATTGTGCCGGGAGATTGTGTCCTGGGAGTGGCGTCATCCGGAATCCACTCCAACGGATACAGCCTGGTTCGAAAAGTTGTATTTGAGACGGCCGGACTGGACATAAAAGAACGTGTCCAGGAACTCGAACAGTCCGTCGGGGATATTTTGCTTCACCCGACCCGTATCTACGCACGCCCTGTCCGCCAGGTCTTGAATCACTATCGAGTCAAAAATGTTGTACACGGAGTGGCACATATTACCGGGGGTGGACTGCTTGAAAACTTGGGCCGCATTGTTCCCGACGGCCTTCAGTTACAGGTCCAACCCGGAAGCTGGGACGTGCCGCCGGTGTTTCCCTGGCTTCAACAACTGGGCGAGATTCCTGACGACGAAATGAACCGGGTTTTCAACATGGGTCTGGGGCTGGTCATGGTCGTGAGCCCCTACTATGCCAAGAGTATTCAGCAGATGTTTCAGGAATTTGGCCTGGCTTCCTGGGTGATTGGTGAGGCCCTCGAAGGTGAAGCGGGAGTTGTTTGGAAATAGGTTTTGCCGGCATTCATCGAACGCTGCAAGTGGTCCGGCATGAAAAGAGTATGACCAAGTCGATTGAATGCGGTGGGACGGAAGCTATTCCCTGAAGCAGTCGGTCACGTCAATTGCCGACCCGCATTCCCCGGTTCGGTCATCCGCTCCCGGGCCTTGAGGGACCTGCTTTTTCCAATTCCCGCAAAACTCGGGTTTGCGAAACGGGGCCGGGCATCTTCACAGGCTCACTGCCATCTGCAGGATAGATAATGAGGTATGGTATCGACCGGGATTCGTTTCCAAGTTCTACCAGCAATTGATCGACGTCGGGTGCATTATCCGTTTTGTCAGCCCGCATGGCGATCACGCCATTTTGTTCTACAAGCCTGTTGGTTTTGGAGGTGTTCAAGGCAACTGCCTCGTTGGTTTTACAAGTCAGTCACCAGTCAGCAGTAAAATCGATCAGCAGTGTATGGCCTTCGGCCCTGTACTGGTCCAGGGACTTTCTGTCGAATTCTACCCATGGAAGTTCGTGGGAGGATGAAAGGGGCAGGACGACAAACATCGTGACGGCGGTTAGCAGAACTACCGCGAAGCTAATTGCCCATGTACGCATCTTCTCCGGAAGACTGGCACTAAATGGAAGCTTTCCGATCAACCAACAGGCCATTCCCAGCCCGACCAGCATCGCCAGGGCTTCAATCATGTATTGCTTGTTCATGAAGGAAAAGATGAACACGACCGTACCCATCAGCACAAATCCCATCAGCTGTTTGAAGGTGTTCATCCAAGCGCCCGGTTTCGGCAGGAAACTGATCAGTTGCGGGAACGCTCCGATCAACAGATAAGGAAAAGCCATCCCTAAACCAACCGTGGCAAAAGCGGTGTAGGTGAGAAGTGGGGGTTGTTTAACAGCCCAGGTCAGTGCCGGCCCTAACAGGGGTCCCGTGCAGGGAGTTGCCAGAACTGTCGTTAACGCACCTTTACAAAAAGCTCCGATTGCGCCCTCCTGTTCGGAAGCGTCGAGAGATTTACTTGTTCCAACGAAACCCGGAATGGGAATCTCCCACACGCCCAGCATGGCCAGTCCGAAAACATAGACAACGCAAGCCAACACCAGATTAAACGTGGTCGACGAAAATTGTTCACCCCAGCCCAGTTTAAGCACCACGGCCATCGTTGCCAGGATCATGAAGATCGCCATCAACCCCAGGGAGTACCACAAGTTCAATGCAAAAACACGTGCACGGCTCTCCCCGGCTTGCGTCACGAAGGACATGATTTTCAAACCAATGACCGGTAGAACGCAGGGCATCACGTTCAAGATCAATCCAGCAAGGAAGGCACTTCCCAGAATGGAAAATATCCCCAACGAGCTTTGAGCGAGTGGGGCCGTTTCGCTTGGGTCAGTGATGACGTTTGCCTGCTCGACAGTTCCGTTTCTCCCTGACTCTTCCACGATAGATTGTTTTTTCTCGGAACGGTCCGCCACTGGAGTCACTGCGACGGAGTGATCCTTGCGTTGGCCAGCAGCATCGAAACGTTGTTCAGCGAACGCTGCAGCCATCTGGTAATCGCTCTTGCGGAATGAGAGCGGTATGATTTGGCTGTTTGGCCGACTGGCCACACTGAGCTTGGAAACAAACTCGGCTGCCCGCGGCTGATCACACAAATCTGTGCTGCAAGCTTGGTATCCGATGACACCGGCAAGGTTTTTAACTCCATGCTCCGCATCTTCCGGAATGGTTAACTCGACGGTCCAGGTGACGGCGCCCTCGTGGTATCGCGAAGGTGGCAGATTCTGCACCGATGACGTTTCGTGAATGACAGCATCGGTTGTGGGGCGACCTGATTCAAAACCGTTCGTTGTCACAATCAGTGTCGGCTTGGAGAAAGTTTGTGAGTCCCGGTCGGCATACGGGTAGATGTGATAATCCCCTAAAGGGGTGATTGTGATGAAAAGCTGGGCGGTGGAACCGGGACTCACGACGCTGGGTTTCACATAACCCTGTAGTCTCGCTTGAGCGCGAGACTCGATAAAAATCGGCAAATTCAAGGGGGCCACGATTCCTGAAGTCAACGATTTGGATTGACTCAACGCGTTGACTTCAGAAAGCGACTTGTCGAACTGGAACGCCGGAGTTTGCTGCGCACGAATTAACGAACTTCCCATCAGCAGAAGCATTAAAGCAACCAGACCGGAGGCCCAAGGTCGGGTTCGAATAGGATGGGCTGCTGAAACAAAGGTTGAAGCAGGTACTACCATCGGTCCATGATCCTTTTTGGCCAGCGATGTACAACTTCTTGTATCAGAACACTTTGAAGTGAGAAAGCCAACTCCAAGCCGAGTCCGGAATCAGGAGGTTCATGCTTTCAATGTTATAGTCATCGGTATTTTAGAGGCTTGGCCAGTGACTTGACTTGCATTGTTCCCTGCATGCGTTCGCGTGATAGCAGTTCCCGTTGTTTTTACGAGCATTCTACCGGACCGGCAATTCGCCCGCCGAGTAGGGCTTGTTGACTTTCAATTCCGGGCGAGAACTTGCAAACGTGTTATGATTCTATCGAGACGAGTTTCAATGGCCCGCTGATTTTCGAATTTCCGCCCCTCGACAAACACCCATTGTAACCAGAGTATGCCAGCCAGCGTGACTGTGCTGCGATCGAATGCATGGACCAGGATCTGTTCAGCTTCTGCCAGCGGACGGACCGCCTGGTAAGCCTCGAGACCATTCTTCCAGGACACTTGGTCATCGGCGATCAAACTGCCCAGCAGGCGTGCGATGTCTACTGCAACATTTTCCATCCGCATGGCTCCCAGGTCGATCATACCGCTCACGTCTTCACCCATAAAAAGAATGTGATCGTGCCAGACATCGCGAAGACAAGGCTGCAGAGGAACTCGAAAGGCCCTGCATGCTTCCAATGAGACCAGCGCTGTGCTCGCCACCCCGCGAACCAATTCGACCAGATGCTCTCCTCGCGCGGCCAGGTTGGGCCAACGACCTTGATGGCGTCGGATGCAAAGATCGAGTTCGTCGATTTCTCCTCCGATCAGTCCTTGCAACTGTTCGCAACGCTGCAGAACACCCGGAGAAAATTCTTGGCAAAGGTGGAGTTGGGCAGCTTGGTGAAACATGGCCAATGCGGAAAGGGCAGTTTCGAGTTTTTGCAAGCCGGGCTGTTCCCAGAAATTTGCTTTCCCGGGTAACCAGGGCGTAAGTTCCCACAGGTGCTGCTCGAAACAGCAAAACGTCTTCCCCTCATTGGTTCTGACCGGGTTGGGAATTAGCGTAAACCCTGAGTTTCCGACGTGCGTAATGACGTTGTGAATCCAGGTTAGCTGTTGTTGGTCCGGGTGCGGATGAGGCCAACGCCGCAGGCACATCTCGCCGCAATTTGTGATCAGTTTCCAGAACCTCGCCCCACTATAGCCTCCTGCAGATCCAAGCTGTGTGCTCCGCGTAGGCTGGCAGGCCAGCGGATAGGCGTTCAGAACTTCCGACAGCACGGATTCTTCTGGCATCTGTTCCATCCGATCATTCAAGGAGTTACAACCGTTGGAACCCTGCACGAATTTGGGTTTCCCGGCGGACAAACGTATCGTTTGTATCGATTTCAATAGCCGCACCGTAACATGGAGCACTTAGTTTTGGTCCGATAGCTACGTCGAGTGGTTAAATTGGGGTATATTTATAAACGAGTTGTTGTATTCTGCACTTGCAGGACGGCTTGTACTCCTCCCTGGTCACTCTCCCCGAGCGATCACGACTCGCAGCCTCACGATGAAAGACAAAGGCCATGCCCACTTCTCCGTTGAAGTCTTTTTTGGGACTCATTTTGCTGTTGGCTATGGCACTAACAACAGCGTTTAGTGCGGCAGACGAGCCTGTCGAAACCGGCACGAAGACTGCGGATTCTGAGCGTAAAGCAGTTAGCGCAGGGTCATCGTCTTCCGGTTCCAAGAGCAGCGGATCAAGCCAATCCGAGAAAAAATCCACCGATCCGGAACACAAGAAGATTCTGGAGGATGCCAAGAAGATTTCGGGCATGCTTACGCTCTACCAGAAAGAAAAAAAACTGTACGGTGAATTCAGTAGCAGCGACTACGGAAACGAATACATTGTGCTGATTTCGATCGCTCGAGGAATCGGCGAAGGTTGGCTGATCGGGGGCATGAGTTGGAATGACGACTGGGTTTGGAGCTTCCGAAAAATTGACAAGCGTGTTCACGTCGTCCGCAAGAACGTTCGTTTTCGTGCGAAGAAAGGGAGTCCGGAAGAGTCCGCCGTCAAGCACGCATACAATGACAGTGTACTGTTTAGCTTGCCGATCGTCACCAAAGGTCCCAGCGGTGGCGACCTTGTTGATTTGACCAGTGTCTTCATGAGCGATTTGCCGCAAATATCTCAAGTCCTGCCCGGTTTTAGTTTTTCCTCGACAAAAAGTGTCTGGGGTCTCATCAAAGGGTTCAAGGACAATCTCGAACTGGAAGTAGCTGCCACCTATGCATCCAGTGGTCACGAGTTCATCACTTCCGTTGCAGATTCACGCGGAGTGACAGTCAACGTCCACTATTCTATCAGTAAGCTTCCCAGTACGGGTTACCAACCCCGCTTGGCTGATGACCGTATCGGCTATTTTCTGACGGTCATTAAGGATTACTCAAAACGCAGCGACAAGGACCAATTCATTCGGCACATCAATCGCTGGGATTTGCGCAAGGCCGATGCAACACTGAAACAGTCACCGCCCAAAGAGCCCGTCATTTTCTGGATTGAAAAAGCCGTGCCATTCAAGCACCGCAAAACGATTCGCGATGCGGTTCTGGAATGGAACAAAGCATTCGACAAAGCCGGGTTTGTTAACGCCATTGAGGTTCGTCAACAACCGGAGGATGCCGAGTGGCATCCCGAGGACATTAACTACAACACGATTCGTTGGATGACGGCGACACCGAATCCTCCCTTTTCAGGCTTTGGTCCTTCGCGGGTCAATCCGTACACGGGACAGATTCTGGACGCAGACATCCTCTTGAATTCGAGCAGTTTCGACTTTTACAAGTACCAATACGAAACGATGGTTCCCGAAGTTTCTTCGGGCGCGGGTGACGGAATTTTCTTCTGGAACCGGGATCAAAAACAAAATGCCCGACCGCATGATCAGCGGGACTACCGTTGGCACTGTCACCGCTCGTTGGCCCTCTCGCGCGAGTTGATGTTTGGGAGATCGGTACTGGGCGTCCAGAAAGATCCCAGCGTTCGAGCGGAATCTATTGAGGAACTGATCCGACAAGGCCTGAAGGCAACCGTCATGCATGAAGTGGGCCACACCTTGGGCCTGCGTCATAACTTCAAAGGAAGTAGCCATCTGTCTCTGGAAGACATGCAGCAGTCGGACAAGATGGAGGAGACGGGCATGATCGCGTCGGTCATGGATTATGATCCTGCGAACTTCGCGCCAGCAGGAGAAAAGCAAGGCTACTTCTTCACCCCCACCATCGGAATCTATGACGAGTGGGCCATCCTATACGGTTATCAACCACTTTCGGGAGGGACTCGCGGCGAGCAGTCGGAATTGCAGAAAATTGCAGCCCGCAGTGCCGAGCCGGGTTTCGCTTATGCAACTGACGAAGATACACGCCACACGCAACCCGATCCTGACTCCGGTATCATGGATTTGGGAGATGACGGCATCGTCTTTGCGAAAACGCGTGTGCAAATAGTAAAAGCAGCCATGCAGGGGTTGGTTGATCGGATGACCGCAGATGGTGAAAGCTATGCTCAGTCTCGACGTGCATTTAATTCTCTCCTCTTCCAGCACAACATCGCCACCTTTCACGCCGCACGATATGTGGGGGGGATTCGTGTCAGCCGGAGCCACAAAGGTGACAAAGATGCACCAACACCGATCGCTCCTATCGATCCGGAAAAACAGCGAGAAGCTTTGAGCTTGGTTGAAGAGGAGGTTTTCGGGGTCGATGCCTATCAATTTCCTCCGGAAATGTACGGCTTGATGCTTTCGTCCCGTTGGTCCCATTGGGGAACCATCAGGACCGACCGACCGGATTATCCACTGCACGAAGGCATTGCCTATTGGCAAAATTCCATTCTCAGTCGGCTCATCACGTCCCGGACGCTACATCGCATTCATGACAACGAGGCAAAAATTCCTGCGGATCAGGATGCCATGTCGACGGCAGAGTTGCTCGATCGACTGACCCGTTCTATTTTTTCAGAAGTCGACAATTTAGAAGGCGGAGAATATACCAACCGCAAGCCTGGCATCACCAGCCTTCGTCGGAATCTGCAACGCATCTACTTGCGGAAGTTGTCAAATATCGCGTTGGGACGGACCGGTACTCCTGAAGACTGCCAGACAATCGCCTATGTGCAGATCTTAGAATTGGCGGACAGGATGGAAAAGCTGCTCAACAGCAACGTCACGCTGGATAGTTACAGCCGCGCTCACTTGAAGGAATCTGCTACGCGCATTCGAAAAGTGGTCGATGCCAAGCTGTCGATCTCTGCTCCCTAGCGGGATGAACCTTTTTTAAAAGGTTGATCCATCTTGGATACCGATCACAACGTGTAGATGCCTTTCTCTTTTTCCCACACATGATTCCCTGATAAGGATCATGATTGCAGGGTAGCCGGCCAACGGGGCTGTCCGGTAGAGAGCAGGATACTGGTCCAAAGATCCCCTTCGACTTCCATGCATTTGTTGGTGCGTACCGCAGTTCCGATTGGCACGTGGACGAAACGGTTGTTCCAGTGTCCAATCAGAACATCCGTGTTCCCAGACATCGCTGCGTGGACCGCCAACCGGGCCATCTGATTACTCAGCAGCCGGTCCTGTGTGTTCGCTGGAACACTGCGAATTAAATAGCTGGGATCGATGTACTTGACACTGATCGGAATTCCCTGTTCGTGGAAGTGTCGCTCAATCTGTAACTTGAGGAAAGGACCGATGTCATGAAACTTCGGGTTCCCCGAAGCATTAAGGTGATCATGGTCCGAATCGAACAAATGCTGGCCAGCTCCCTCGGCGACAGCGATCACGGCATGGTTGCGTCTTTCCAAACGCTGTTGTAACGAGACGAGTAATCCGCCGGGACCCCCCAGGGGGAAATCAATTTCAGGGACCAATACAAAATTTGCATCCTGATTTGCCAGTGCTGCGTAGGCGGTGATGAAACCCGCATGCCTGCCCATCAATTTGACCAGTCCAACTCCGTTGACAGTGGAATTGGCCTCGGCGTGTGCACAACGTAACGCCTGCTGCGCCTCCTCCAATGCGGTTGAAAAACCAAAAGTGCGGTAAACGAACGGAATGTCGTTATCAATCGTCTTCGGTACACCCGCCACGGAAATCTTCAGACCCTGACGGGCAATCTCCTGGGAGATTGCGTGGGCGCCGCGTAGTGTTCCGTCCCCGCCGACACAAAACAGAATATCAATGTTTTCACGGTGCAGGAATTTCACTGCGACTTCTGCATCCTGAGGGCCACGCGAGGTGCCCAGAATGACACCTCCGAGTTTATGAATTTCAACCACGTCTTCGTCTGTCAGTTGTAAAGGAGGACGACCCTGCGCGGGATTCAATCCCGCATATCCATTCTGGATTCCAAGAATTCGAGGGACCCGATAGTTGTGTTTCAGCTCGTAAAAAATTGAGCGAACGACATTGTTCAGACCGGGGCAAAGGCCTCCACAGGTGACGATGGCGGCGGTAGTGTTTTCAGGATGGAAGAATATCTGCTCCCGAGGCCCCGCCTGTTCCAAGACCAGATCCTGATGGTCAGCGCCCGGCAGTGTGTCGATCTGATAACGAATTCGAGAGTTCGCCGGCACGAAGTCTCCTCGTCCGTCGCCCTTGGTATTGGAAAGACTTAAAGGCGATTGAATCCGGCTGGTTCCCAGTCTGGGAATCGTCAGGTCGCGCTGTGTCAGTTCCGGTATTTTTGTTGAACCCATGGTGGTGGCTTGTTCATGAACTGTCTGTTGAGCGAAAAGGGGAATAGCCTGCTTCGGTTCCCCAACAGGATGGAAATCCTCGGGACAGGCTACTGACAAACAAATTCGAGCACCTTGTCATAAGTCGGCATGGAATTTTGAGCTCCTAGAGCCGTTGTTGCGGCAGCACCCGCAGCACAAGCAAAGGGGATTGCGACGGCGGGAACGTGCCCCTGAGCTAGACGATATGCCAACGCGGCGGTAAACGCATCGCCAGCGGCTGTGGTATCCACGACGTTGGCGTCGCAGGATGTGGCGTGTAATCCTTTACCGGATGACTCGTCAATCCACACAGCGCCTTGGCTGCCAAGTGTGATGACGGGAAGTCTTACGCCCCGTTGACGCAAGACGATCGCGGCTTCAATGGCGGACTCGATACCTTCGACTGAAATTCCAGTCAGCGTTTGTGTTTCCGTTTCGTTTGGCGTCATGACGTCCACCTCGTAAAGCGCTTGGGGTAAGGCTTCGGCTGGAGCAGGTGCCGGGTCCAGGATCGTCATGATTCCGTGCGATTTTGCAATGGTTACAGTGGCAGTCACCGTCTCCAAAGGGATTTCAAGTTGAACGACGACAGCGTCGGCAGACTCGATCAAAGATCGGTGATGTGTGATATCGGCAGTTGACAATTGTCCGTTGGAACCGGCGACGATGGTAATTGCGTTTTGACCCGAATTGTCCACGCCGATCAATGCCACTCCACTGCTGATTTGTGGGGTGACCATCACGGCGTCCGTTTGTACCTTGTACTCGGCGAGTCTCCCTGTGAGCTGCCGACCGAAAGCATCGTCTCCTACCCGACCGATCAAGTGACAGCGTGCGCCCAACTGCGCTGCCGCAACCGCCTGATTGGCCCCCTTGCCTCCCGGGAGTTGAACGAGATTCTCGGCAGAAACTGTTTCTCCAGCCTGCGGCAGCCGTTGGCAGCGAGTGACAAGGTCCATGTTGATGGACCCCGCCACAACCACTCGCGGTTGATTGGCGTATGGAGCAGTCTTTGGTTTCTTCATGCGTGATGTGATATCTTCACGTGGCGGAATCAATTCCCCGGTCGACTGAGCCGCTGGTTCCCCCAAAGTGCCTCCGAAGCACACCCTTGGGAAGTTGCGTGCAACTGCGGTCAGGTTTTCCGTGGGACTTTTTTCTAATCGCTGTGCCTTACATCCCTTGCACCCTTTTGCAGAGTTTGTACCATCAGCGGAAAACAGGCAGGGCTGGAGTCATATGGCATGGCAAACATCAAAGTAGGAATCATTGGCACAGGCGGTATGGCAAACACACACGCCCGTCGTTACCGCGAGATACGGGGTGTCGACTTACGTTCGTGCTACGACATCGATACGAAGCGAGCAGCCGACTTTGCGCTCCAGCACAAGATAGACCATGTCGCGTCCTCTTTGGAAGAGGTCATCGAAGTGTGTGATGCGACAAGTGTGGTGACTCCAGATGCCCATCACGCGCCGCTCAGTCTCCGGATTCTGGAAGCGGGGAAGCATCTACTCTGTGAAAAACCGCTTGCCACGACGCTCAAGGATGCTCGTCGTGTTGCTCGACGGGCGATTCAGGCAGCGCAGCAACATGGCGCAATTCACATGATCAATTTGTCATATCGTGACAGCTCGGCCGTACAAGAGGCGATAAAAATAGTGGCACGGGGTGAATTGGGAGAAATTCGGCACGTTCACGGACATTATCTTCAGTCGTGGCTGGCGGGTACCACGAGTTGGGGCCATTGGCAGGATCCCAACTGGCTATGGCGTTTGCAGACAGCGCAGGGGTCGATGGGAGTGTTGGGAGACTTGGGTTGCCACTTGCTGGACTTGCTGACAGCTGTGGCAGGTGATGTGGCTACCGTCGAGAGTCGGTTAACAACATTTCCCAAGATCGATCGGAAGGGTACGCAACGTACCACGCTGGACGCGACACGATTGGATGCAAACGACACCGCAACGATCCAGTTGAAATTTGCTAACGGAGCCGTGGGGGTCTGTCATACCACACGTTGGGCGACCGGTCACATGAACAGTATTTTTCTGGGAGTCCACGGTACTGACGGAGCATTGCGGATTGATTTGGACCAAGGTAAAGACAAACTGCAGTTATGTCGTGGCCGGAACAAAGCCGTAGGTCGCTGGTCGACGCGAACGATCCGCACGACACCAAGTATCTATCAACGATTTATCCGGTCGATTCAAATGAGACGGCAGGATCAGCCCGATGTGCCACGCGGTGCGCAAATACAGAGTTTGCTGGATGCTTGCCAAAGATCGTCGCAACAAAACGGAAAACCGACACGGGTTCGTAAGTGGGTGTGAATCCGGGGTCTGCTCCATTGGTCGTGATCCATCGGTTTGCAGAGAGGCCTGCCAACCGCTGCTGCCAACCTGCTTAATCTTCCCAGCGACTTGGATTAATGCCGGGAGCGTTGGTGATCATGCCTGAAGGTTTGTGCGGTTGTTCCCAAGTCTTACCCGTTGTGTTCAGGCTTTTCAGCAGAGGTTTGGTGATTTCCGGAGCGGCCGCGACCAATTCAGGATCCCACTCTTCCACGGGTTGAATCGGACCGGCCCAGGTGGGTCGATAACCCAACTGAATGAGTTCCCGCGGCTGGGGATCTTTGTTCGGATGGCTACCGTGCAGCAACATCGACGGTACGATGACGGCAGAGCCCGCTGGAACCAGCAGCGTGATTTCTTCTGGATGCGATTTGTACCTTACATAAGGATTAGATTGAGAGTGGAATGAGAGGTGCGAGCGGGAAATGAGACGAAACGGGGCCCGGTCGGGCGTCAAGTCGTCCAGATAGTAAAGTACACGCAACAGGCGGGGGCAGCTTCCCTCGTAACCAAACAAATCGGAGCCGTGAGGCTGGCCGTCGGTGTGCATTGAAATGCCGGGTGAACCAGGCAGGGTTCGTTGAAAAAATCCGCGAGTGAATATGATGTCGGGGCCTACGAGATCCTGAAGAAAATCGATCATGGGTGGATAGGCGATCAATTCAGCAACCGCTGTACTGTGCCACTGGGGTTGCTTGACCGACCTGGTCTGGTACTCGCTGTAGCTGGTGTGGGACATTTCAGCGTCGGCCATTTCGTCCTTGAGCCGTGAAATGATCTCAGGAGTCAAAATGGATGGAAGGGCGACGTATCCTTCGACCTCCAAGTGGCGGATTTGTTGGGCGCGGCTTAGCGACAAAAAATCGGTTGGATCGACGGTCATGAAGCCGATTTCTTCTTCGGGAGCGATGGGTGGGACTTGGGCTTGCGTCATCACAGAATTCCTCGGTGAAGGGATGTGGTAGGTAGTCAAGATATCCTACCGACTTTGTTCTTTCAAGATTTAGATACGGAACCTGTCGCACTCACGAAGCGACGAGCTTTGGCGATGCGAGTATTTTTCAGTACTTTTTCGTCCAGAGTTGACCGCCGACTTGGAACGTGCTTTTGCGACCAGTCGTTCAGGTGAGAATGACAGGCAAGTCTATTTTCCATCCGAAAAGCGGGCCGTCTGCACCTGCCTACCGCTTTGGTGGCCGTTTGGTGGGACCAGACTTGCGTTGGTGCCCCTGCGGCCGGAACGGTGCAGCGGAGGTGAAATTGGAGCAAGACGTCAACGATCCGACCAGTTTCTCCAGAGGTCGCATTTTGGTCAGCTTCAAAAATTCGTAAGATCCCGGGACCGTTCCTAACTGGAAATCGAAGCGGGCCCCTTGACGGTTTGCAGGATTCCTTCACGAATCTTTTCATCACTGATCAACACAGTTCTTTCTTGAACCAGTGAAACGGGAATCGGTACCGACAGGCTGTGCAGTCTCCGCACGGGCTGCTTGAGCTGATTGTGAGCCTGCTCGTGAATTTGTGTTGCGATGAAGGGACCCAGACTTTGGGTTTCCATTGCCTGTTCAACGATCAGCACTTGGCCGGTTTTTTTGACACTTGACAGGATCGTATCGAAGTCGAGACTGTCATGGTCCAAACTACGGAGATCAATGACTTCGACATCAATTCCTTCTTCGGCCGCCAATTCCTCTGCGATTCGCAGGACACGCGGAACCATGCTCAAGTAAGCCAGGATCGTCAGGTCAGCCCCGGAACGGGGAACGGCGGCGGATCCCAGCGGAATAAAATAATCCAGATCGTCCACCGGAACCGGACCTTCGACGAGATCCACTTCGTGATGTTCCATCACCAAGACGGGATCCAGGCTACGCATGGCGCTATTGAATAGGCCAATGTAGTCGAAAGGGGTCGTGGGCGCCACAATCCGCCAGCCCGGATAAAGGGCAAACAGTCCGATTGTATCGCCGCTGTGTTGAGCCCCGTAACCGCGCCCGGCCGAACATCGTGAGCGAACCACCAGCGGAACATCAACGCGGCCGTTGTACATGTAGCGGCAGGTGGCGACCTGATTGAATAGTTCATCGGCGGCGATCAGTGCAAAGTCGCAAAACATGAGTTCCATGATTGGCCGCATGCCCGACACGGCCGCTCCGTGTCCTAAACCGATGATTCCGCCTTCGGCAATAGGTGCGTTCAGCACCCGCTCCGGAAATTTTTTGACAGCATCTCGGGTAGCTCCGTAGGGCCCACCTTTCAAATTGGCTACGTCTTCACCTGCAACAAACGTTTCGGGATTGGTTTCCATCCAGCGGGCGATCACTTCTGATTTTGCCGTGACCACTTTGACGTTGCGTGTCTCAGTGAAATGGGAAAGATTTTGAAAAGAAGCCCCCTCGAATTCGTGACCGTCACTCCGGACGTGCGTCAATGCAATCGATGGGTCGGGTACAAGATTCGGACGGGCCTGACGTTTTTCGTTCTCGTCCAACTCGGTGCAAAAATCAATCGCATCGGCGACCAGGTCGGCCGCCATTTTCTGAATTGCGTCGACTTCGTGTTGCTCCGAGATTCCCTGTCGGACGAGGGCGCGCGGAGCAGTGTTGAGGGGGTCGCGCGCGGCCCACGCTTCCTCTTCCTCTTTGCTACGGTAGCCAAAGGCACTACCCGGCATGCCACCCGACTGGTGGAAGTAACGGTAAGTTTTAGCCTCGATCATGACCGGACCATTTCCAGCGGAGGCATGTGCTTTCGCTAACTCCACGGCTCGTTTGACGGCCAGGGGATTCATGCCATCGACGATCAAACCAGGGATGTTGTAACCGGCAGCACGAATTGCAAGGTCATCTAGCGATGTGGCTTCCTGTGCACTGGTCGAGACACCGTAATGATTATTTTCGATGAAAAAAATGGCGGGCAACTGGTAGACATTGGAAATACAAATCCCCTCGTGATAAGGTCCAATCGAAACGGCTCCGTCGCCCAAGAATGCCAGCGCGACGTTTCCGGTGCCGCGAGACTTTTCAGCAAATGCGATTCCCGAAGTGTAGGGCACATTTCCTGCTACGATGGCTTGAGTTCCAATGTTGCCGGAGGCATCGTCGAACAGGTGCATCGATCCTCCACGACCTGCGACCCAACCAGCATTCAGTCCCATGATTTCGGCCATCGTGCGACGAACACATTCTCGTAAAATTTCACTGTCAGCCAAAGAAAAAATATCTTTGCTGGGCGGTCCGTAATGGGCGACCGCTTTGGCGAGAAAGTGATGGTGAGCACGATGCGTGGATGTGATTTTGTCTTCACTGGTAAGTGCCATCGCGGTACCAACGGCCACCGCCTCCTGTCCGATGCTGCTGTGGATCGGTCCATGAACAATCCGCTCGATGTCTCGTTCCAACAATGCCTGCTCAAACTGACGAATCAATTCCAGGCAAAAATAACCCCATACCAGTTGATCCGCATCCTGGCTTTCCCAATAGGCACTGTCGTTCTGGATTTTTGTGATATTGGGATAATCGATTCCAGTGAAGGAATCCGTGTTGGATACTTTGTTGTGATCTGTCATAAGGTTGACTCGAATCTAACTTTCACGGGAGATGTTTTGGCAAGGAAAAAACAAAGGACAGGGTTTTACTGGCTTCGCGTTCGTTGTCCGGAAGTGTTTGCAGAAACCCTCCAATCATACCAGAATCCGTTACCGTCGTGGCCGAGCTAAAAAGAGTGGGGATAGGGAATTCAAGTGCAGCCAGCTTTGCGTCTTTCCAAATGAAGGCTTGAGGGCCCCCGTCGGGTCCGTAAGGATCATCACTGTAGCCCACGACGAGGCCTTCCTTGTTCACATCGAGTGCCTCGGCGCTTTCATCTCCCTCTAATAAACCGAGAATCTGATAGCCGTGAACCGGATCCCATGCAAAGGCCCGTCGAAATGTTTTCACGGTGTGAGAACCCACAATCATTCCTCGATCATTGATAGCCGACAGCCTCAGCGAGCCTTGGTAGATCTCTGAAGGGTCCCAAGAGCCATCACCCTGAAGCTTCCAGACGCAGAGCGATCTGTGAGAGGCCCCAAGTGGTCCTGCCCGGTTGTTCGACGTGATGCAGGCTGCGATTTGGCTTCCATCTGGACTGACCAGAACCCGGCTGCTCGCCAGAGACGGATTGTATTGATGCGTTGTGGGCAACACGGTGTTCTGCCAGTTTCCGTCGATTCTTTCCCAGGCACAGGGCATCATCCGTGGAGGGTCCGAACCGACAACGTATCCGGAAATAACCGTACCTTTCCTGTCAACAGAGCACGCATGGGAAGTTCGATAGCCTGCCGATGTTTCCAGGATCAGGGGTTCGTCTGTTGTCACCTTCCATAAGAAAGCCTGCATGTTGCCTGCGGGGTTTCCAACAAAACGTGTTGCGTAACCAACAACGAGGCCCGTGTCACTTAGCGCCTGTGGTTCGATGTTCGTGTAGCCAGCCAGCATTTTAATCTTGCGCTGTCGGTTGTCTTGCCAATAGTAAGGTTCCGTTGCCAACCTCAGCGGTTCAACGGCCACCTCCCGACTGCCCAGTACGTTTCCACTTTCATTCAAATCGACAACTTGACTGAAGCCAACTGAATTGTCGATCAATTGCACGGCTGGCTCTGTTGCCAGTAAGGCGTGGTTGAAGGCGAGCACTGTCAGAAACGTCAGATAAAAAATGCGTGGCATGTAATCAATCCAGGCGGCTGTCCGCAGTCGGTCAACGAAGCCCGCAACTTGTGTTCAATCAGGAAACGGTAGTACTTCAGAAGATAGTTCCTCGGTCTGTGAACATTACAGATCGCTTTCCTCGATCCTAGTTTAGTTGTGCGATGGCGCAGGATCAACAAACGGCGTACTTGGCAGTCAGAGTTTTGGATTCCTGGACTCGCTTCAGCCGCGAATCTCTGATTTTGGAAAAGAACTACTGAGAGGGCACTTTCCAGGGGATTGGATAGCAGGGCTGACTGTAAGGCGGATCCGATTTGGCCTGTAGTTCAAGGTGGGTGATGAGCAAGGAAGGACTGATCGTGCTGACCGGTACCCAGCCTGACTCGGCTCCGCAGTAAGCATTGTCGACTTCGTAGCGATTACCTGCTGCTGCGACGGTCCGTGTAGCGTTCAATGGCGTGCCAACAAAGTCGACTCCTCGCACCAATTCCTCTCGTCCGTCTGGGTAGACTCTGGTAGCCATATTGATTTCGCCCAGAAATGCCTGAAAGTTGTAGGACTCGGTGGCCGTTTCTCCACCCGTGGCCGAAAGAATGCGAATGCCATAAGGGAGGTTCTGTCGCTGGACTTCTTCGATCAGGGCTTGTTTCATTTCAGCATCGCTTTTCCCATTCTCACTGATGACCCGCGTTACCGCCATGCGGCTGATGGTTCGCTCGTGGCGTTCATTGCGACCGTGTCCATTGGAACGGTGGCGGGTCGAGATTCCCGCGCGCGACGTGAGAAAATTTTTCAGGATTCCATGTTCCACAAGTTTCGTTTTTTCTCCAGCGATGCCTTCGTCATCGTAGAGATAGTGTCCCACGAGCGAGCGGCCTTGAAAATCTTTCAGATTGGGATCGTCTTCGATGGATAAATAGGGGGGGAGGATGTTTTGATTTACACTGTCGCGAAAGGTTTGCCCTTCACCCGTGCATAGCATCCGGTTTCCTTCGAGCCGGTGTCCCAGGGCTTCATGTATCAAGAGGCCTGCCGGTATCGGATCCAGCAGGACGGGACCCGAATAAGATCGGAGTGCAGGGGCCTGGGCAAGGGATTTCAATTTCGCCACAGTCTCACGAATCTCCCGTCGAAAAGCACGCACATCAGGCAGGTCAGTCGGACGAGTGCTGAAGTGGTTGATCGTCCACGAGAGCGCATCTCCCGAGGGAGGTAACAGCCAGAGAAAACATGAAACAGACCACAGGGGCAAGCACTGGACAATCAAACGTCCTTCCGAATTTACGAAGACGTGAACACGATTATGCGATTTAAAAAGAACATGCGATTCTTTGACTTCAGGAAAATCACGTACGACCAAGGAGGTCATTTCAACGAAACGAGACCAGTAAGTTGAGTCGACAGCAGTCGACTTTGTCCAGCGAATATCTTCAATAGCCGATGCCTTTTGCAGGGAAAGAAGATTTCGATTGCGGTCCACGTAAGTCAATTCATAGGACTTTTTGGTTGCGTACGCCTCGACTGCCTCTCGATAGCGCACTTCGGCTTGGCGCCACAACCCGTGACGAATGCCCGAGTCGCGCTGGCCGAAGGGTAGATCAATGTAGGAATACGAGTCGTCGTCTTGTGAATTGTCGTAAAGTCCCCCATCCTGAACTTGGTCATGGCGATAGGAACCAACGCGAACGTCGCAGAAGCCAGTTCGTTTTCGTTCCTCGGAATCAACCGACAGGCTGCCATAAGAAGCCTTGATTTGTCGAACGTCTTCATCTCGCACCAGGAAGGAAATGTAAAAAGGTTTGGGATGTCCGGAAAAACGGATTTGTGTCATGGCGCGCAGCACCTCTTCACGCATGATCGTCGCCAATCGGGTCGCTTCAGATTTCTTCACTTCGTATGCTTTCCTGGCAGGCATTGCCGCAGGCCGGGAGCAGGCGAACCTGTAGTGGCGATGCAGTGGCGATTGGTGGGGATATCCAAGATCGCTTCAAATTCTAACCGGGTGGGTTGCACTCTGAGAGGCCCCTTGCCAAAAGAGGGGCGGCGGTCGTCGCGAGGAATTTGGAAACTACTTCGAGTAGCTATTCTTGGTATCCGATGGGAGGATGCAAGACACGTTGATGAAAATATTTCGACGTGGCTTGAAAGCTTCCGGCCTCTACTGGCCCTGCATGGGAAGCGAACTGACATTCATCAGGTACTCATCCACGGACCGGGCGGCACCACGACCTTCGTTAATAGCCCAAACAACGAGTGATTGGCCTCGCCGGCAGTCGCCCGCAGCAAAAACACCTTCGATGTTGGTTGCAAAAGGGCCGTGGTCTGCCTTGAATGTTTCCCAGTTGCCGCGTGGGTTGTGCACTTCTAGCCCCAGCATTTCTCCCACACCTTTTTCGGGACCTACAAATCCCGTCGCCAGGAGAATCAAATCGGCCGGCCATTCTCGTTCACTGTCGGGGACCTCGCTGAAAGGTGCTTTGTCAGTGGGTTTGTTCCAGTCAACCTCAACCGTTTTCACTGCCTGGACCCGATCGGTGCCATCGCTGAGGAATTCTTTGGTCATGATACAGAAGGCTCGCGGATCCTTGTTGAATTGTGCCTTGGTTTCAGCATGTGAATAGTCAACCCGGAAAATGTGCGGCCAGGTCGGCCAGGGATTGTTGGCAGCGCGGCGGTCCGGAGGTTGGACCAGTAATTCGAAGTTGACCAGACTGCTACAACCGTGTCTCAGGGAGGTCCCGATGCAGTCGGCTCCCGTGTCACCCCCGCCGATGACGACCACGTGTTGGTCGGAAGCCGATGTGTATGCCTGATCTTCGAGATTCGAATCGAGAAGACTTTTGGTGTTCCGCGTCAGGAAATCCATGGCAAAGTAAATGCCCTTCAGATCACGGCCGGGACAGTTGGCCACAGGGTCGAAGGGTCGTGTGGCGCCGGTGGTCAATAGGAGAGCATCGTTTTGCTCCAGCAACTGACGTGGGTCGATGAACTTAATCTGACAGCCGCGTTCAGTCATGACGGAGGTCATGTGTCCCGTTGGAAATTCCTCGGGTTGTCCCACATGAGTACACGTCACAAATTTGACTCCTTCTTCTGCGAGTAGATTGACACGCCGTTGAACGATCTTCTTGTCGAGTTTCATATTGGGGATACCATACATCAACAACCCGCCAATGCGATCGGCCCGTTCGTAGACCGTTACTTCGTGTCCCACGCTGTTGAGTTGAGCCGCCGCGGCCAAGCCTGCTGGCCCTGAACCCACGATGGCCACCTGTTTTCCCGTTCTGGTTGCAGGAGGATGAGGTAGCACCCAACCTTCGCTGAAACCGCGATCGATAATGGCATTTTCGATATTCTTGATTGTTACTGGCGGCTCATTGATGCCCAGCACACAGGCACCTTCGCAGGGAGCAGGGCAGGTGCGTCCTGTGAATTCTGGAAAATTGTTTGTTTTGTGAAGCCGATCCAGGGCATCCTGCCAACGCCCCTTGTAGATCAGGTCGTTCCACTCGGGAATCAAATTGTCAATCGGGCAGCCGTTGCTGGATTGACAGAACGGCACACCGCAATCCATGCAACGGGCGCCCTGAGTGTGCAGGTGTTCTTCCGGTGGATCCGTGTAGATTTCCCCGAAATCCTGAATGCGGACCAATGGTTCGCGGTAGGGAACGACCTGCCGATCAAATTCCTGAAATCCGGTTGGCTTACCCATTACATGTCTCCGCTTCGAGCCAGCCCCGGGGCCGACCCTCTCGTACTCCCGCTCTGAAAAGACCACTTCGTAAGGCAGGCCCCTGGTCTTCGCCGGGATACCTGTCGTGCCAGAGTCAAGGAGATTTCCCCCGTCCCGGACAACCGGTCTATTGGGGTGCAGCTGCCTGCCTATGTTTCATTTCCTGAAGTACCCGTTCGTAGTCGGTAGGCATCACTTTCACAAATTGTTCTTGTACATGCTCCCAGCGATCCAACACATCCTGGGCAACTTCGGACCCCGTATATTTGACATGCGCAGCAACCAGTTCACGTACTTCAATGACGTCTTCGGTGGCAACCAAATCTTGGAGTTCCACCATACCCAAATTGCAACTTACCCGAAATGCGTCGCGATCAGCCGCCCACACGTAGGCGATTCCACCGCTCATGCCTGCAGCGAAGTTTCTCCCGGTAGGTCCAAGGATCACGATCCGGCCACCAGTCATGTATTCGCAGCCGTGGTCGCCCACACCTTCAATCACAGCCCGGGCACCCGAGTTGCGCACGCAAAACCGTTCCGCAGCTTGGCCGCAGAAATACGCTTCGCCCCCTGTTGCACCATAGAGACAGACATTTCCAACCAGGATATTTTCTGAGGGAGAAAAGGTGCTTTCCCGGGGTGGATAAACAATCAACCGACCACCCGAGAGCCCTTTTCCGACATAGTCGTTGGCATCCCCTTCGAGTTCCAGGGTCACACCCTGGGCCAGGAATGCGCCGAAACTTTGACCCGCCGAACCAGTAAATTTAACTTGTATGGTGTCATCTGGCAGGCCATGTTCACCCCATTTTTTGGACAGATGGTGACTTAGAATTGTTCCCACGGTGCGGTTCGTGTTGACGATAGGAAGTTCAAAGCGTACCTGCTCACCCCGCTCCAAGGCGGGCTTTGCTAATTCGAGCAACTGATGGTCGAGTGCTTTATCCAGCCCATGATCCTGTTCCTTTTGACAATAAACCCCCACGTCCGGATGTGGACTGGTCGCCGGGGCCAGAATGGGTGTCAGGTCGATACCATCGGCCTTCCAGTGTTTGATTGCCTTGTCTACCTGTAAACAATCGACTCGGCCGATGAGTTCATTGATCGAGCGAAATCCCAGTCCAGCCATGATTTGTCGAACTTCTTCGGCAACCATGAACAAATAGTTGATGACGTGTTCCGGTTTTCCTTCAAATTTTTTGCGTAAATCCGGATCCTGAGTAGCAATTCCGACCGGGCAAGTGTTCAAGTGACACTTGCGCATCATGATGCAACCAAGTGTAATCAGGGGTGCTGTTGAAAATCCAAATTCCTCGGCACCCAGAATGGCTGCGATCACGACGTCTCGGCCCGTCTTCAACTGACCGTCTGTTTGCAGGACGACGCGCGAACGAAGATCGTTCATAACGAGTGTCTGGTGGGTTTCGGCAATTCCCAATTCCCAAGGTAGTCCAGCATGCTTGATGCTGGTCAAAGGCGAGGCACCCGTTCCACCACTGTCTCCCGAGATCAAGATGTGGTCTGCGAAGCCTTTTGCAACGCCTGCCGCGATTGTGCCTACTCCAATTTCGGATACCAATTTTACACTGATCCGGGCGCTCGGATTTGCGTTCTTCAAGTCATGAATCAACTGTTTCAGATCTTCGATTGAGTAAATATCGTGATGCGGAGGCGGACTGATCAGTCCCACGCCGGGTGTTGAGTAACGTATGCGGGCGATGTTCTGATTCACCTTGGGCCCGGGTAGCTCTCCGCCTTCGCCCGGCTTGGCCCCCTGTGAGATCTTGATTTGCAATTCGTCGGCGTTCGTGAGATACCAGATCGTCACTCCAAAACGACCGGACGCGACCTGTTTGATTGCCGATCTTTTGGAGTCGCCATTGGGGAATGGTTGAAATCGTTCTGGGTCTTCACCGCCTTCACCCGTGTTGCTTTTTCCTCCCAGACGATTCATGGCAATCGCAAGTGTTTCATGAGCCTCCGCTGAGATCGAACCGAAACTCATGGCACCGGTGCAGAAACGCTTTACGATCTCACTGGCAGGTTGCACTTCGTCCAGCGAAATCTGCTCCGCAGCAGGTTTTTCCTGGATTTGCAGCAGTCCACGCAGTGCACACCTGGTACGCGCATCTTCGTTCGCGTACCGCGAGAATCTCCAATAAGATTCCTGGTCATTGGAACGGGCGGCGACTTGGATGTCGGCTATGGAACGGGGATCCCACATATGACGTTCCCCTTCGGCTCGCCAATGAAACTCACCCGGATTTAACAGATCGTTTTGTCCATTGGATCCATTGGATGAGTAACCCATGGCGTGACGACGGAGGAGTTCTTCAGCCAGTACATCGAAATCAACTCCTTGCAAACGACTTGCTGTCCCAGCAAAACACCGTTCAATGACTTCGTCACGAAGGCCCACAGCTTCAAAGATTTGTGCGCCCTTGTAGGATTGCAGGGTCGAAATGCCCATTTTGGCCATCACCTTGAGCATGCCCTTGGCGACTCCCTTGCGATAGTTGGTAACAATTTCCCCGTCGTCGTTGAACTGGTCCGGCAACAGACCTTCGCGTTGGGCTTGCCAGATAGCTTCAAAAGCAAGGTAGGGATTGATGGCGTCAGCACCGTATCCGACCAAGAGGCAGTGGTGGTGCACTTCTCTTGCCTCGCCCGTTTCCAGGACGATGCCAATCCGTGTACGCTTGGCTTGCCTGACCAAGTGATGGTGTACTGCGCCACAAGCCAGCAGGGCGCTAACAGGCACTTGATCCGCAGCAAGGTTGCGATCAGACAGTACCACCAGACTGTAACCATCATCGATCGCTTGTTCGGCTTCGGCACACATGCGGTCGAGTGATTTGATCAGTCCCGCCTTCCCTTCGGATTTGGGCCACGTCATGTGGATGGTCTTGGTCTGCCAACCTCGGTAGTTGAGGTGTTTGAGCGAGGCAAGCTCTTCGTTTGTCAGGATCGGGTGGGGGATCAACAGCCGGTGGGCGTGTTGCTCTGTAGTTTGCAACAAATTCCCCTCGGGGCCGATGTAGCATTCCAACGACATGATGACCTCTTCCCGAATCGAGTCGATAGGGGGATTCGTCACCTGCGCGAAGAGTTGCTTGAAATAGTCGTAAAGCATGCGCGGCTGATCCGACAAACAGGCCAACGCCGAATCGTTACCCATCGATCCTACAGGGTCGCGCAATTCTGTGACGAGCGGCAGCAACATGAATTGCATGGTTTCCACGGTGTAGCCAAAAGCTCTCATGCGTTTGACCAGAGTCTCCGGGTGAAACCCATGAGATTCTGCTTCCGTGGGCAGGTCCTTCAAGCAAATCCGCTGGTTCTGCAGCCAGCGGGAATAGGGTCGCTGCTTGGCCCACTCGGACTTCAGTTCTTCGTCCGGAATCAGTCTTCCCTGCTGAAAGTCGATCAGGAAAATCCGTCCGGGTTGCAAACGGCCCTTTTTCTTTACGATTGCTGGATCGACGGGCATCACACCAACTTCTGATGCCATGATGACCCGATCATCGTGCGTTAGGTAATAACGACTGGGACGTAATCCATTTCGGTCCAGAACCGCCCCGATATAGTGGCCATCAGTGAACGCGATCGAGGCCGGCCCATCCCACGGTTCCATCATGCACGAGTCGAACTCGTAGAAAGTGCGCCTGTCTTCAGGCATGGTGTCGTGGTTTTGCCAGGCTTCGGGAATCATCATCATCACGGCTTCCTGCAATGTGCGTCCTGTCATCAGCAGAAACTCGAGAGCGTTGTCGAAAGTACCTGAATCCGAACAGTCGGGTTCGATGACAGGAAACAACTTGGATAAGTCGTTGCCGAACAGGTCGCTGCGCATGAGGCCTTCACGAGCTCGCATCCAATTTACGTTGCCGCGCAACGTGTTAATTTCGCCATTATGGCTCATGAATCGGCAGGGTTGCGCACGGTCCCAGGAAGGGAAGGTATTGGTGCTGAAGCGCGAATGCACCATGGCCAGATGGGTGGTGAAGTCAGAGTCCGTGAGGTCGGGAAAGTATTTCAACAATTGGAAGGAGGCCAGCATGCCTTTGTAAATGATGACCTTTGAAGAGAGACTGCAAATGTAGAACATTTTCGCCTGTTCCAGATTTACATCACTCCGTATGAGATGGCTGGCTCGTTTCCGAATCAAGTAAATTTGACGTTCAAAAGCGTCTCCTTTTAACCCTTCACTCGCTGCGATGAAGAGTTGTTCGATTTCCGGAGCGCTTTGCCGGGCAGTCAGTCCGATATCCGCCTTTTCTGGATCGACGGGAACCCTGCGCCAACCGACGAGGCGCTGACCTTGCTCGGCGATGATATTTTCAAGCGTCCGCTTGCAATGTTCACGTTCGATTTTCTTTGTGGGCAGGAAGACCAGGCCGGCTGCGAAAGTACCAGGCTCGGGAAGTTCCGCCTGCAAGTCATCGCGGGCTACTTTTTGCAGAAAATCATGCGGGAGTGCGGTGAGAATCCCGGCACCATCTCCAGTGTTGGCTTCACACCCACAAGCACCACGATGATCCATGTTTTGCAACATGCGGTCAGCATCCAACACGATCTGATGGCTGCGCTGGCCCTTCACCTGGGCCACGAAGCCGATACCGCAACTGTCATGCTCCAAAGCAGGATCGTAAAGGCCTTGCTTGGGAGGTAATTTCCAGATTGGGCGATGGGACATGAGTAACACCTACGGTTTCGCGGACCTTCCTTGGAAACTACTCACAAGCCACGTCGACACTGTTTCCTTGCACCAGCGAAGGAAGTGGCATCATGCGGAGGTAGGAATTGGAAGAAGCGGTTGATGAAAAGTTCCTTATTGTGAGTTTGTAGTTAGATTCGAATTCCCCTTCGTGATGCCCTCGTTGGTACCATTCCCGTTGGAATGGATGGACACCGAGTTGCTACCGTTATTGCTGGATTCCCCGGCTTTTACCTGTAAAAATTGGATGAAGCGACGTGCCGTGGCACCCAGTACCTTTCCCCGCCGGTGAATGATTCCCAAGGGTCGAGTTAATGGTTCGTTTTGCAATGGAATCGATCGCAAGCTTCCAACAGCCACTTCGCGCTGCAAAGTGGGTTCTGGCAACAAACTGATCCCCGTGTTGATTTCGACAGCACGTTTTATGGTTTCAAGGTTGTCGAATTCCATTGCCAACTTGAGTTCCACATCGTGTTGTCCCAACGTGCGATCAATCTCGCGTCGAATTCGGAGCGAGGTGACGAAACCCACCATCGTTTCCCCCTGCAACTCCTCCAGGCTGATATTTTCTCGCGAGGCGAAACGATGAGTTGCAGAACAAGCCAGTACCATTCGCTCCTCTCGCCAAGCCAATGATTCGATGGAACGCGAGGACTTCGGAAAGCTGACTAATCCCAAATCGACCCGATCTTGGTCAACCAACTCGTACACTCGGTCCGGCTGCTGGTACTCGATGCCTACTTCAGATTTCGGATATTGTTCCAGGAACTCCTGGACGTAATGTTTCATATGACTGAGTCCTACCGAGTAAATCGAAGCAATACTGACTCGGCCTGCGACTTCTTGTTGCAGGGTACGGACCTCTTCTTCAAGCGCGGCAAATCGCTTCACCAACTTGCGGCAACCGTCGTAGTAAACCTCTCCTTCCGGAGTCAGTACAAAAGGCCGCTTGGACCGGTCAAAGACCTTCACCCCCAGATTTTCTTCCAATTGATGCACGATTTGACTGGCTCCCGATTGGGAGATACCGTTTTCGTCGGCAGCGCGTGAAAAACTGCGCCGGCTGACCACGTCACAAAATATCTTCAGCGACTTGAGATGCACGGGTTCCGATCGGAAACAGATGAGATCACGAAATGCGATAGCAAGAGGAGATAAGATTAAAATCTAACATGCCAGCGTAATCGCTTAAAAGCGGATAGTCAATCTGGCACAGGCTGCCGTTGCGTGCTGAAACCGCACAGCCAAGCTGGGTATTCGTCAGCTCAACCAGATGTCACAACATGCTTGCCGCCCATGGTTTAAGATGAACGTGGGCATCGTTTGTTGATCGGAACAGGCCTTGATGGAAACAGGGATTTGAATGAGCGGCTTACAGCCCTCTGTGGAGCGCGGTATTCTCGATTTCAGTTTTCTGTTTTGCAGGCTCGTGATGACAAGTACCTATCGGCAGCTTTTGAGTTGACGCGCCTAAAACCGGTCCGAGGCGACGTGGGAGGTTGTCAAAACAGCCATTGCAAGGAATCGACCTTTCCACCGAAGGACAACTGTCATCACGGTGTGCCGACTGGGTCTGTCGGCGGTCAAGCCACCGGTTAAGCACACGACTGGCTTGGGTTACGATCTACGCGAACAAAAAAATCATTCAAGATCAGCAGGTGGAACGTAGGGATGTTATGTTTTCCACGCCAGTGACACAGGACACTTGCTCCATTGGCGAACAAATCCGGAAGCCATTTGGTTCGAACTCTCAATCTTGACATTCACGCAGGGTGAATTCGATTCAGGGGAAATAAAATGAAACTCCTTGTTTGCCCTGACGCGGTCGACTCCCAATTTCAAAAGGTTTTCATGATGCGGCGTGAACGCAGCAGGGGTATTCGGTGAAGTCCGCTTTTCGATGACCAGTTGCTTTCGTAAACAAACAATTTTTTTAAACCGTGTGATCGGATCTGAGATGTCTTTTCTGTCGGGTAAGTCGTTTGCCGATTTCCAGTCCCAGTTGTGGGATACGCCGAACTGGCTGATCAAGAGCGTGGATTTTCATCGAGGCTTGGCCTCATTTGTGGAAACAGATGAAGAGGGATATCGAGAAGCGGCATTTCTGGACAATCGGCTGGACCGTGTGCTGTCGGACGAAAAGGTGATCCACTTGAAAGAGCTATGGCCAAGGGCAGTGCAAACAAAGAAGTCTCAACCGTCGTTGAATTTCCTGTTTCATGTGGGTCACTGCGGTTCGACACTGATTTCTCGCATGTTGGGTGAATTGCCCGGTTGCTTCGCCCTGCGTGAGCCACCGGTGTTGATGGCGTTGGCCCGTTCTGCGGCCCAGGGGTTGCCGCATTGGGAGCGCATTTCCGACGTGGTGATGGCGCTACTAACGCGAACCTACCGCCAGGAAGATAGTGCTTTCATTAAACCCGCAAGCCATGCCAACGTTCTTTTGCGTTACTTCTTGCAATGGAAAAAATCCAGTCGTGGTATCCTGCTCTGCGTGGATTTGGAATCATACCTGGCCACCATGTTGCAGGAACACCATCGCGCAGAAACTCGGGAAGCCCTCCAATGGCGGCAGGAAGGACTTAAACGTTTGGCCGGAAATATTTCCGATCTGAACGCATTGGACGATGCCAAGTGCTCAGCCGTGATTTGGTTGATTCAAATGTGGGAGTTGCTGGAAGCTCACCGGGACGAAAACTTGAACACCCTGTGGTTAAGCTTTGACAATTTTCTCAACGAGCCGACTAGCACGATTTTAAAAATCAGTGATTTTCTGGACTTGCCGGCCGACCATGAGCAGATTCGCCAACTTACCGTGGACAGCCCGTTGCTACGCTCCTATTCGAAAAACGTACAGGTTTCCTACACGGCTGAATCGCGTCGAGCCAGCCTGCAGGCGTCACGCCGGCAGTATGCTGCGGAAATCGACGCGGCCATGGGATGGCTGCAACAGATTTGCCAACGCGATGTTTCACTCTCTGCGACGACGGCCTATTTCACCTACTCGAAGGAAACTTCTTGTGATTGAGAACAGCAACAGAAATTTTTAAGTACTGGGCGGGGTGATTTCTAGTGTCGTGGTTGATTAACAGCCACCCGCTGCTAGCAAAACACGTAAAAAAACAGTCGGTCGAGATAGCGACTGGTTGTCGGAAGGACACAGCGGCTGAAACGGTTTCCACCGTCAAAATGCGCAGAGTTGCGCGATTAAAGACAGCTGACGAAATTCGTGTCCGGCAGTGACCGATGGTAGTAGGCGTAGGCATAACTCGGAAGGCTGCCACTTCCGGGTTGGAGCCATTTTAGACATACCTGTGCTCCAGCTTAGACGACCGACTTCTTTACACGTAAGAGGCGAGATTCCTGCATGTCGACCCTGCCAACTGCTGATTTGGTTCGCGACCTGATTCAAAGAACATTTCGAAAACTTGGTGCCGACTCTCAGCAGTCATTGCTGGAAACGATTTTGATTCGAGACGGGCATTTTTGTGGTCGGCGGTATTCTTGCGAGGATCGATGCGCTGTTTGGTTCGTGGAGGAAAATGAAATCAAGTTCTACGATTTGAACGGCTCCGTAGTAAAAACGATGTCCGCGATCTCACACGGGTCGTGGAGCGAGGAGCGGGCGGCTTAACTGGCTGCGCCCGCAAGACGCACTCCGCTCCTGTTAAAAAACACTCCGGAGACGAGGGTCTTTCTCGACCGCTTTGCCGACAAAATTTGGGGCAAGACTTCTACGTCTCAATTCGTGCGATTGTCTAAAAGATGTCTTGGCGCACGGGCGGAATGTCATCGTAGATCGTCGTCATGTTTCTTCACGCGCCAGGAAACCGAACACGTCATGTGTGAACCGGTCGTCGGCAGAATGTATATGGTTCAGGGAACGTGGTCGTTACCAGAATTACAATCCGCGGTTCCCGTTGTCCAGGTAACCTTCCTTTTGGCCAGTCCGTGAATCCCAGGTCGAAGAAGGTGGCAGCGAACTTTCCAGTTCCATGAACTCCTGCAGAAGGACCTGGGCGTCCGTGGTGATGTTGTCGAGACGGACTTGCCATAGAGACTTTGCCACACCAATGGAATCAAACATTTCCGGAGGAAAGCAAGCGAGAATTGATATGGCAATCATTTGGTTGAGTTCGGTATTGGGACTGGGAATATCCAAGCAAGGCGCGAAAACTGTTTTCATGGAGGTAATGAGAAGCGACCACGCCATTTCGTCACCCACTAGATGATCATCTCGACGTAGATCTTCAGCGAACTCCATTGCGCGCTCAGGGTGGCTTGCCGCCTGGCTGAGGTCGCCCATATTTTGCGCGACAAGACGACCAATCAACAGATCGTTCCATCGTTCAGATCTTTGTTGCAGGCGGTGAAGCCATTCCGCTTCGCCTGAATCGATAATACGGGGATCGACGAGCAAGCCGAGAACTCTCTGACGAGCCTCCATGTGTCCGAGCATGACGCTTTTAGCAGGAGGTTCCAGTTCGACTGTCTTTCGCTGGTAATCAATTCCGCGTGTGATGCCCAACCAGACTCGAGCCAACACTTCTGAGGCGATGATTTCCTCCAATTGAACCCGCATTTGCAGCCATTCTTCGTCATCGGCGTCTGGGGGAACGAGATGGTTTCTACGGAGTTGCTGGTAGTCGTGAATGGCCTCGGACCAACGTTCCAATCGGAACCGTGAACCGGTCCAGTAGCTGTTGAGACTTTGGTTCGACAGACGGGCCTGGCAACGAATGAGTGTGGCTCCGTGCGTTGCCAGGAGGCCTGCTAACTCGATTTGTTCTCGGGCCCGCATGGCTTCTCTGATCTTGAGTGGGAATGAGATGAACGAACAACCTGGCACCGCCAGAGCCCGAGGGGACACCGGCTCTATAACGGCCACCGTTCAGTCAGGAGTAAAGCAATTTCGATGCCAAACCGTCCAGGAGCCGCGTGGCGGTCCAGGATCAGCACCTAATCATTTTCTGGTGATGGGTTTACCGGTCCAATTTCAGAGCGCTGCGGATCTGGAATTTGGTCACAATGTGGATTTTTTAATGCGTCTACGTGGCAAAAAAGCGACTTCTCTGCTGGGAGCCGACGGAGAACAGGTTTGCTGAGAAAACTTGGTCCACCCGTTGAGAATGACGGAACACTTCGCAGGGTGAGCATGTCTAATCAGGTGTGTCATCTCCGTCACATGATCCTCTTAGCATCCGGAGATGTTCAGCGGGAAGTTGATGGGAATCGGAGAGGCACAGACGATGACCAACAACCGTCTCACTGCGGTGCCGCCTTCCCTTGACCATTTGACGAACACGAAGAGAAACGGCGTCGCTGTGATTGTGGCAGCATTGCACGTACCCATCGTGGAAGAGCACATGCTGTCCCCGAAGACCGTGGTTCGTGCTGGGGGCCACCTTGGGCTGAACTAGCCGGTGCAGCAGACATGACGTCAAAATAAGGACGGTCCTGGTGCCTGGTAGTGGTTATTCAGATTGTAGCCCGACGTGTAGCCGTATCCACCGCCAGGTTTTTTTGCTTGCTCGTTAACGCCGGTCCGCTGCTGGCCTGTCATTGTTCTAACGCGGATAACCTGAACAGGTTGAGGGGGTTCGGCGGAATTCGAAGCAGGGTGCAGAAACAGCTCAGGGTGTTGCACGCAGCCAGCTTGCTGGTGGATGGGTGCGTCAACATCCGCAAATGCTAGGTGTCTTCGGGCGGGTGGTTGCAGAACGTATCCGTGACTCACATTGTCATCGCTTGTCACTGGCAGGTGCAGCATCCGACTGTGATTTTGAAATCCGGTCAGCCCTGATCGAAAACGGCTGTTAGCAATTGTGGGAAAAAACAAGAGCGCCATGGCGACTGCAACTCCACCTGCGACCACCATGTCGGCCAGGGACCAGCAAGGTGTGAGAGTACGGCCCTGCCGGCAGCTACTGGTTTGCCTGCGAACCAAGTTCATTTGTTCTTGGTCAACGTGCTTGGCAACCAGCTCGATGGTTTGTTGAGCCAGGCCTGCGGGGGCAGGGAACATCCCTCGGTCCACACGCGAAGGTCGAAAACTAACAGCCAGACACTCCAACTCTTCACGGAACCGGAGATCCCGTTGGACCCGTTCCTCGACGCTTGCCTGCTCGGTTTTGTTCAGTCCACCAAGCAAATATCCAAGCAACAGTTCTCGCATTTAAAAGATCACTCTTCTGTTTTGAGGATCGCAGATTGCCATGCTTCATTTAGCTTGAGAATCGCCGAGTGCAGACGGCTCTTCACCGTCCCCACGGGGATTGCTAACGCATCTGCTGCCTCCCTATATTTGAGTCCTTGGTAATAGATCAGGCGTACTACGGTACAAAGGTGTTCCGGGAGTTTCTTCAACTCGTTCTGCACCCAACTCCGGCGTTCTGCCACGTGCAATTTGGTCAAGGGTCCGGTTTCGTCAGTCTCCAGGAGGTCAATCAGTTGACCGGCCTGATCAAGTGCCTCGCTTCCGGCAGCCCGATTCAGGCTCATGGCCTGATGACGACGGTTTCTGCGTTGCAAATCGATGGCTTGGTTGGTCGCGATGGCATAGAGCCAGGGTCGCAACTTGCGACCGTCGTCGAATTGGTTGCACTTAAGATGGACTTGTAAAAACGTTGTCTGAAATGCGTCTTCCGCCATTTCGGCATGACCCGTGTAACGACGGAGATAGTTATAAATTTCATTTTCATATCGGTGGACCAACTGTGCAAACGCTTCCCCGTCACCCGTGCGGCGATAGGAACGTAGTAGCATTTCGTCGTTCACCCGGGAGACATGAGTTTGCTGATCCGCGGCAAGTTTTTTGGGTTTTGCGGTTATATTCATAGTTACGTGTTCGATGCGGCGAGAGTTCGTTGATGTTCCTAAACGATTAGAAAATTGGGCCTCGAATCTCCCGTCGTTCGGCCATCCATTCTTCTCGTGATGCCGATGACGCGCGGCGAGTTCCGAACCCAAGCAAAAACGGCTGTAATTGGCAGTCGTTTTGCCCGGCAGCCTCTATCTCGCTATCACTTAACTGCAACAACCGTGCCTAAGTGCCCTATTAGTCGTACAAGCGTTGCTATCGGTATCCTGGGAATGAGCTGTAACTATCAATTGCAACTTCGTTTACAGTTTTTCTTTGGATCCGTGTCAGCCGCATCCACGCTGGCAGAGCCTGTTGAAAAATCTTCTACACCCTGATCGATTTTGCCACTTGGCCATGGGTCGTCTGGTGTCGAAATGACTTCTAGTGTGTCGCGTCAGAGATACGCAGTGTGATGATTCGCGGGAGCACTGAATTCGGTTGAGTCTCCCCGAGCGAATTCGTTTTCCCTTTGCGCACATGTGCCGGGGGCGAAATGCGAACGTGTCCCCTTATGTTTTCCGGACAGCAACTCGCGATCAACGACTCGACAATCGCGGCAGGGAGTCTGAGAGCGGAAATCCGGAATGCGGCGGGAAAACCAATACCTGGGAATTCACCAGCCGACTACCCGGAGATGATTCGCGACGACATCGAGCGAGTGGTCCTATGAAGGTCGGGCAATGACGTCAGTCCATGTGCCGGCAAGCCGAATCGGTTACGAATTCTGATGGAAAATGCCGACCCGAAGGCAATCCGTTTTTGCGCCCAGGAAACATAGCCGTTTTCGCTCAATCCCGGTATTTCTTAGAGAGTTCCGCAATTGTTTTGATGATCGCCTGCCGAGACGATTTGGGTGCCAGAAGTTCCGCTTCCGGACCAAGAGCCAGTACGCGCGGGAGGATCTCCAGATCGTGTGCGGCCCTGACTTTTAGTGTTATGCTGCCATCTTGATGGACTTCGACCTCTTGCTCGGGATGCCAGGGATCTTCCTGCACCCAGGTAGCGGCATATCCACTGATTCGTATTCGAAAATTTTTGGGCTTACCTCCACTGAATACACCAATACTTTCTCCCAGGTATTGATGCAGATGGAAATCCACGGGAAGTTTGAAATATTCATCCAACGCTTCCGCTTTTCGAAATCGATCCAATTTGAATTGGCGAATTCGTTCGGGTCCATCATTGATTTCACAGGCCGCGGCGACGATGTAAAGACTTGACTGGTGGACGACCACCCCGTAGGGTTCGATTTTTCGCTGGCGAGGACCGGGTTCCCCGGGGCGCTGATATTCTGCTTGAACGACGCGGTGTTGCTGGATCGCTCGATTGATCGTTTTAATCACGCCTTCCTGTTTTCGATACGTTTTGGCGGGAGTTCCCCGCACGTACAGGATTTGGCGCAGCTTTTCATAATGTTGCCAAACAGCTTCGGGCATACTTTCTCGTATCTTGGACCAGAAACTCTCGATTCCTATCCAGAACGGAGTTCCTGACAGCGGGTAGAGGAGATCACGTCCCAGGGACAAGGCCAGGAGTTCAGTCACCGAGGCGGTGATTCGCTGAGTACCACGGAAGTTGGGACCGAGTTTCCAGACTTTACCACGTCCTGTTTCGTGCGAGTCCACGTCGATACCAGCAGTTTGCAAGGCTTCCAGATCGCGCCGGACACTTCGCGTGTGTAAGGACGTCAACCCCAGTTCATCAACGAGGTCCCCCCGCATCTCGTTCAATGTCCTTCCGAATCGAGATCGTTCAAGAATTTGCAGGAGCTTATGCTGGCGAATGAGTTGCTCGTTCCGCGCCATTGAAGGGTCCTCCGGTTGCCATGACAAGCTGCAAATGCAGGCCAATCTAGACCACATTTCGCAGGATCGTAAGTAGACGATCTTCTTTTTCAAGCAAGAGGCTGTGGTAATGTTTGTTGTCTGTCGTAAGTCTTACAACCTGCGCGGTGATCGAAACGTTTTTGATGTGTTGGACGGTTAGAGACAGCCATGATCGTAGTGTCATCGAACGCATCACGTTTGATACGGTAGCGGATTACGGTGTCGGGAGACCACTGTTTTAGACGTTCTAAAATGTCGTTGGTGCTAAAGATCCGGAGTGTTGATTTGGACACGCAAAACTGATTTAGCAGTGATTTCCAAAAACAAGGCGAAGGTACAGACAGTTGGCCGTCTATTTCAATCCCGGTAATCGTAACGTGTCCTGTCGAAGCACTTTGCATTCCATACGCTTTGAGGTTACCAAGACGAGTGGAACCATAGCTGCATTGCGAAAAATTTTGAATCAGTTGCATGATTTGAATTCCTCTACTGGTTGGTTCTGGAAGTGTTGTGAACGAAGTTTACCTCCGGTTCGCCAAATGATGCCCAGGGCGTGGGTGGGCCAGTTTTTACTTCGACACTGGAGGTGACACGTTAGGTCAAGTCAGCCAATTTGGTCGAAATCCTGCATCTGACGGTCTCCCACAAGCGTGCCGCTCCGGCGCCCGGCCTGAAGGACGGTCGTAGTAGGCGCCCCACAGAAGCCGTCATTGGCGGACGGGGTGAATTCAGAAAAATCATCGCTAACCATGCATTTTGAACGACCAACTTGCCAGATGCATGACATGCGGTTTTTACCGGAAATACTCCTTTTCCCGGCCACTGGCCGTGACTTTGAACCTCCGATAAAATACGCGGGTTCAGAGTTGCCAGCCGACTTTGTTTTTGAAGGACCGCTTTTGGCTCGAGGGATTTGATGAGCGAACGACCTTTTGTGCATTTACATTGCCACAGCCACTATAGTTTGCTGGATGGCGCCAGTTCGATCGACCGACTGATCGAGCGAGCCAAATCGCAAGGGATGAATGCGCTGGCATTGACAGACCACGGCAACCTGCACGGTGCACTTGAGTTCTACCGAAAATCGAGAGATGCGGATCTCAATCCCATCGTCGGGTATGAAGCCTACATCGCGCCGGGTAGCCGGCTTCGGAAGGCAGAGGGAAATCTCAAGGAAGCAAGTTACCATCTGACGCTACTGGCTCAGAATCGAACGGGTTTCAAAAATTTAGTCAAGCTCGCTTCGATTGCTTTTCTTGAAGGTTTCTATTTCAAGCCGCGAATTGACAAGGAAGTACTGGCCGCCCACCGGGAGGGTATTGTTTGTTTAAGTGGTTGTGTTTCCAGTGAGCTTAGTCAAAACCTCTTGCGGGGCACTGGAGAGGAAAGGGACTGGGCCGAATCCGAAGAAATCGCCGGCTGGTTCCAGAAGACGTTCGGTGACCGATACTTTGTTGAAATTATGAACAATGGGCTGGCGATACAGTCGCAGCAGATGGAAGGTGCTGTTCAACTGGCGCAGCGCATGGGTCTGCCATTGATTGCCACCAGTGATTGTCACTACGTCGATCCGGAAGATTCTGAAGCGCAGGACGTCATGCTGTGTATCAATACCGGCAAATTCCGGACCGATACGAGCCGGATGAAAATGGAAGGTCGGGAGTTCTATCTACGTAGCCCGGAAGACATGTATGCGGCGTTTCCCCAACACGCAGAAGCTGTTCGACGGTCACAGGAGATTGCAGACAAGGTCGATATCGACCTGGAACTTGGACGACGCCACTTTCCCAAGTACCAGCTTCCCCCGGAAAGATCAGCAGATGAATACTTGCGGCACTTGTGTGTGCAGGGATTGCAGGAGCGTTATGCCGGTAGCGAGCGGAAGTGTGCGGGCGGCGAGTTAACTCCGGTGGTGATGGATCGCTTGAATCGCGAACTGGCAGTCATCAGCAAACTTGGCTTTTCCAACTATTTCCTGATCTGTTGGGATTTTGTGAACCACGCGCGTGACCTGGGCATTCCGGCGATGGCCCGGGGAAGTGGTGTGGGAGCGATTGTCTGTTACGCGCTGTATCTCAGTCATGTTTGCCCCATCGACTACGATTTGTTGTTCGAGCGGTTTTTAGACGAAAACCGCAAGGAAGCTCCGGATATCGACATCGATTTCTGTAAGGAGCGCCGGGGTGAGATTATCCGCTATGTGAAGGAAAAATATGGCGAACAAAATGTAGCACAAATCGGAACTTTTGGCACTTTGGCGGCTCGAGCTGCGATTAAGGATGTCGGTCGCACGCTGGGTATACCCCTGGCAAGAGTCAATCAGATTACGAGCTTTGTACCCGATCAACTGGGGATTTCTCTCTCGGCTGCATTGAAAAAGAGTGAGGATTTGAGGCATGCCTACGAAGGTGATCCAGAGATTCGAGAACTATTGGATCTGGCCCAGAAAATCGAGGGGTTAGCGCGGAACGTCGGTACTCATGCAGCAGCGGTGGTGATTGCCGATCAACCACTGACCGAGTACGTCCCTCTAGGTCGAGTTACCGGCAAGACCGACATTATCACTCAGTGGTCGATGAATGATGTCGAAGCGGCGGGGCTCCTGAAAATGGACTTTTTGGGTCTGCGCAACCTGACGATTCTGTCCAAAGCCGTCGGACTGATCGAGCAGATGACAGGTCAGAAACTTGACCTTCAAAATATTCCCTTGGACGACCAGCAAACTTTTGCCTTACTGTGCCGTGGTGAGACCAAGGGAATCTTTCAACTTGAAAGTGGAGGTATCCGTGACTTGCTGCAGCGCATGAAGCCTGATCAGTTCCACGACATCATTGCCACGAACGCCCTCTATCGTCCCGGTCCGCTGGAAGGTGGCATGGTGGACGACTATGTTGCCGTGAAGCACCAGCGGAAAGAAGCCGAGTACAAGCATCCCATCTTGAAAGAGATCCTGGAAGAGACGAATGGAGTCATGGTTTACCAGGAGCAGGTGATGCGAATCCTTAACCGACTGGGTGGCATTGGATTAGGCAACGCGTATACGTGCATTAAAGCCATCAGCAAGAAAAAAGAAGAAATCATTAGCAAGAATCATGAACAATTCATTCAAGG
>CAUZBP010000043.1:0-38721 GCA_963578105.1 Planctomycetota bacterium | reverse complement strand
ATTCGGCAGCGGATTCGGCAGCGGATTCGGCAGCGGATTCGGCAGCGGATTCGGCAGCGGATTCGGCAGCGGATTCGGCAGCGGATTCGGCAGCGGATTCGGCAGCGGATTCGGCAGCGGATTCGGCGGAGGATTCGGCGCAATCGGAGCCCGTCGAAGAATCCGAAGAACCAACGGAGGAAAGCGAAGATACGGAAAAATCGGAGGACTGATCCGGCATCACAAGCCGGATGATTGACAGCTCAACCAAAATTGCCCAGCGACCCCGTGGTCTTAACCATTGGGGTCGTTTTTTTCGATATGGCCGCCAGGGCAATCACATTCCGCTTACTTCTTCAGTTATCTGGTGTGCTATAGAAAAAGGGCTAGCACTGCCGATAGTGCAGTTTGTCGAGAATGCCAAACACCGGGTCCACATAAACACAGTCAGAGTAACATGGCCAAATCAAAAAATAGAATAGGTTCAGCGGTTCAAACACCTCTGGAGACTTACCTTCGCGAAATCAACGAAACAGCATTGCTGACTGCCAAGGATGAATGTCAGTTAGCCGACGCCATTGCCCAGGGAGACGTTCGAGCCCGAGACCATATGGTGCGAGCCAACCTACGTTTGGTCGTTAATATTGCCCGCGGCTATACGGGCAAAGGACTTGGACTTCAAGACCTGATCGAGGAAGGAAATCTAGGGTTACTGCGGGCTGTCGAAGGCTTTGACCCGACCATGGGAACACGTTTCAGCACCTATGCCAGCTATTGGATCAAACAGTCAATCAAACGGGCCTTGATCAACTCCGCCAAGACGATTCGCATACCGGCTTACATGGTTGAACTGCTCTCAAAATGGCGACGGGCGAATGCTCGCCTGAGCGAAGAACTCGGTCGCACGCCGACTCCCGAGGAAATCGCCCGCGTCTTGGGTTTGCCCAAAAAGAAACTGCCTATCATCATGAAAGCGATCAAGATCTATAATTCCACGCCGCAGACCGACCAGTCTGAAGCGGGATGGTCGCTGGGAGAGATGATTGAAGATGACCGCATGAAAAGGCCAGAAGACGAGCTGGTCGAACACGACATGCTAAAACACGTCCAGTCGATGATGGATACCATGGATCAACGTGAAGCAACTGTGCTCCGCATGCGTTTTGGATTGGAGAATCTGGAACCACGGACGCTGAAAGAAATCGGCGAAAAACTGGGCCTGACCCGTGAACGAGTCCGCCAAATTGAAAGCGAAGCCCTGGGGAAACTGGCCGACAGCTTGAAAGATCCCCACGAAAGACAGACGAATCTGTTTGCCCACGCTTAACGTGTCAGAAAAGGATGCGGACGTTCCATCAGAAAACAAGCCGAGGTCTTTCCGGCTACCTTCCGCTTGTCATTGGCTCCGGCTATACTCTACGAGCTATCGATTTCTAGGCGAAAGAGTGACTCATGGCCGCCGGCACCGATCTGGATTTGAAGCAATACGTACGGAACATTCCCGATTTCCCCAAACCGGGAATTCTCTTTCGCGACATCACACCTTTGCTGGCCGATCCAATTGCTTTCCGGGAAGTAAACCGTCGCCTGGCCGATCATTATCGCGAGACTCCAATCGACGTCATCGTGGCAGCAGAAGCTCGTGGTTTCATTTTTGCTGCACCGCTGGCGATCGAGCTGGGCGTCAGCTTTGCTCCCATTCGCAAACCTAACAAACTGCCATTCGACACGCACGCGTTTCATTATGAACTCGAATACGGCACGGATACGCTCGAAATGCACATCGATGGCGTCAGCCGGGAACAACGCGTCCTGGTGGTCGACGACCTGTTGGCCACGGGCGGCACGGTCGAAGCGTGCTGTCAACTGCTGCAAAAAACCGGAGCCCACGTCGCGGGATGTGCGTTCTTGATTGAGCTGGAGGGTTTAAACGGAGCTGCCCGCATCGCTCCCCACCCCGTCTTCAGTCTCATCCAGTACACCTAATACAGACAGCTTGCCAGGAACGTACGAGAGTGTACCGGCTGAGTTATCTAAGACCCTTTCAAAAGATTTTTCTGCTGTCCACTCTCAGCCGCATGTAGCGGTATTCCTGTTTGTCTGTTTCGTAGGGGAAAAATCAATTATCCGTCCAAACGACAAAAACAGGAACTCAGATTAAATCCCAAGCCGAGTTATCTGGTACGTGGCTGTGAACCGGTTTCAAGCGGTGGCCGCTCCGTAAACAAACCTTTCACCAACAAAACCGGTTGTCACATTTTCAGCACCTTTACCGCTTACAGGTAGGTCGATTCGGAAGGAAACCATGCGAAAATTAGCCGCTCTCACCGTACTGGCGTCAGTCATGTTCCTGACAAGTCAGTTGCACGCCCAACAACTGTCGCACATCTCGGCCCTCGCAAGCGGTGGCTGCGATGCGAATGATTGTGACGCGGCCGGCGACTGCACCGCCTCAAGCTGTTGTTCTTGCGATCAGAGTGGTGTCTTCTTTGATGCTGAAGTCACTTTTTTCCGATACCATAGCAACGCCGGGATTCACCCCAGCAACGAATTCGGTTTCGAAACCAGCCCACGAATCACCGTGGGGTACCGCAGTCCTGATGGCCGGGGAACGCGACTACGCTGGTGGGAATACGACCACCAAAACCACAGCGATAGGTCTCCTTACGCGATTGACACCTACAACGTGGACTTGGAAGTGTTTGAAGAAATTTCCCTCGGTTCCTGCACTTCGATCGAGCTGAGTGCCGGCATTCGCTACAACGAATTCGACCAGTTCTCCGACGATGACGACGCCGGCATCGGTCCAGGTTTTAGCTGGTATGCGTTTGACGGATTTGGCGCCATTGTCGGCATCGAGGCCAGGCGCAGCGTATTCTGCAACAGCGCAATCTACGCCCGCTTGCGGCAAGCCGTCTTAATGGGTGACTACGACCTCAGCAGTTCTGGGGCTGAGGGCATCCTTCACGACACGGTCGTCGGCATGACAGAAATCGCTTTGGGCTACGAAACCTCTTTGGCGTCTTCGGGATGTTACTCCGTGAACGGGCGCGTCGGCGTCGAGTGGCAACAGTGGCAGAATTACCTGGCGGGTATATGGGACACCGGCTTTGCTGGAGTTACCGCGGGTGTTTCGGTCGATTACTAACATTTGCGCCCGACAAGACTGCAAAATTTCCGGGCCGGATGGCGAGTCAATCGCCATCCGGCCCTTTTCCGTTGGTTTCATGACGCCCGCTTGAAAACCTGCTCTAGAGAGAACTCATGCCGACGGTCCTGACATGCCACCTGCTAGCATCTGTGCAAACTGGAATAGGTTCTGATAACGCTTGTTGCTAGAATCCCGCCCCCCTGTGGCGAAGTTCCGATTCACCTCTTAGGCCAATGCCATGACTTTGCAGCGTTCTCATCGACTGATCCAATGTTTGATCTTTTTCGTGGTCTCCTTGACCACGCAATCGACCAGCCACGGCCAACAGCAGTTGGCGGAACAGGAACCGGCTGCCCGGATTGCCGACAACCGCACACCGTTGCAGCCTGCCGCAACCCTTTCCGCCCCCTTTCAACTCTCGGCGGAAGAGCAGCGAAGGGTCGATTTGATCCTGCTGCACTGGGAAAATAAAACCGAGCATATTCGACATTTCAGCTGTAAATTTTATCGCTGGGAGTATCAGCCACAGTGGGCAAAAGACGCGTGGTCTCAGTCTGTCGCACGTACCGTCAGCGAGGGGATGATTGATCACCAAACCCCCGACAAGGCAAACTTCCAAGTCACGAAGTTTCAAGTACTGCAAGGCAAGGGAAACGACGGCAAACCAGCATACCTTGCCGAAAAACATCTGGAACATTGGATCTGTGATGGCAACAAAATTTACGAATACGAGCCACGGCAGCAACACGTCATTGAGCGCAGGCTGCCACCGGAATGGCAGGGTAAGTCCATTCTGGAAGGGCCCCTGCCATTTTTGTTCGGCGCCAAAGCGAAAACACTGAAAACAAGATATTGGATCAAGGAACTAACGCCTCAAGCCAAGGACGAAATCTGGCTCGACATTCATCCCCGTAATCGCGAGAGTGCCGTCAACTTTCAAAGCGTGCAAGTCATGCTGGCAACGTCAGACTTCCTACCCAACGGGATGCGCATCGTCCGGCATGATGGAAGTTCCATGACGTTTAGTTTCTTTGATCGTTCAGCAAACTCTCGCAGAATGATACCGCAGATGAGTGGCCTGTGGGGGGGCAAGTACCGCCCCACGATTCCGGCAGGTTGGAAACGTGTTGTGGAAAACCAGGCAGGTCCCGTCCCGGAAAAAAAGCGGCGTCTCTTACCGCGCTAGACGAGCTTCTGGGGTTTGACTCGTCCTGGTCTTACAATGTCCACCGTTGGTTGTGAACGTGTCACACCAGCCGGCCATCTGCAAGGCACCGGCTGGCTCTTGAAAATGATCCGCTGGCATTGTGTGCCACCAGGAAATACTGTTGAAGCAGCCGTTTTCTGCACAACCTGGTCGGCAAAGTAAAAAGCTTTTCCCCAACGCGTCGGGACCCTATAATTTTATCACTGTTAGCATGCTCAACGAAGGTGCCCACTTCAGAGCTTTCTTCCCGCTTGATGCTGTCACGTTCGAGGAACTTGTGCTTTTGAGATTAACTCTTGCTCGATGTGGATTTCGCACGGCCAGGTGGGCGCGTTGCCTGCTTCTGCTGTCGACGATCACGCTTCCAAACTTTGGGCAATCGCTGGAAGCTGCAGAAGGTTCCGCTGCCACGTTGATTCGGATTCCGCTACCCATCACGGGAACTGTCGATGATCAGGTAAAACGCAAGATTGATCAGGCTTTGCATACGTTTGCTGACCATGAACCGCGACCTATACTCGTTCTGGAGTTCTGGACCCCTGACGAAGTAGGCGGGCAGGGGAGCCAATTTGAACGTTCATTCGCTTTGGCTCGCTATCTGACCAGCGATCGTGTACGTCACGTCCGAACGGTCGCTTACCTGCCACAGTCGCTTACAGGTCATGCTGTGCTCGCCACGCTGGCCTGTGAAGAGATTATCATGCACCCGGACGCCCAGTTAGGTGACGCCGGCATCGACGACAACACGATTGACCCTACGATCCGCAGCGCCTATCGCGAGATCGCAAACCGAACACGGACCATTCCGTCACCCGTTGCGCTGGGCATGTTGGATCGGCGCCTGGAAACGTTCCAGGTCGAGACGCCCGGTGGAAACCGTTACGTCTTAGCCGACGAAATCGACCAATTGAAGCAGGAGACGGCTATTTCTTCAATTGACACGATCATCCCGACAGGAGAAATGGGGAAGTTCACCGGCCGGGAGTTACGTCTACAGTACGGCTGGGTCTCTCGACTGGCCAAGGATCGTACCGAACTGGCAAGCGTTTTAGAACTGTCCGGCGAACGACTTCTGGCCACACCATCAATGAACGACGGACAGTGGAAACCGATTCAGATCAAGATCGCGGGAGCCATCGACGCGTCCACACGCCTACGTGTCCAACGTGGGATCGAGGACTTTCGCAACATGCAGGATGTGAATTTCATCTGCTTGTGGCTGGACAGCCCTGGCGGTTCTCCTGCAGACAGCTTGAGTCTGGCACATTATCTGGCAGACCTGGCCGACAGCCAGATTCGGACCGTCGCCTACATCCCGGTAGAAGCCAGGGCGGATGCGGCCTTAATTGCCTTTGCATGTGACGAAACGGTGATGCACAAAAATGCGTTAATGGGAGGGTCAGGCGTGTATCAAATGAGCCCTCAACAGATTCAAGACGTGCGCACGGCCCTGAGTGCGGAACTTGCCGTTAAAAAATCCGCCAGCTGGTCACTCCCCGCAGCAATGCTCGATCCCGAGTTGAGTGTTCGAGAATATCATCTCCGCGGTCGATCAATCACCAAGTATTTTTGTGAAGAAGAGCTGGCTAACCAGTCTGATCCTGACCGCTGGACGCGAGGGCCTGAAGAAAGTGCCCAAGGTGAACTTTATGTGGCTCACGCAGACCAAGCTGAACGAGTCGGGCTGGCCACACACGTCGTCGGTAGCTTCGACCAATTCAAACAACTTTATCATTTGACTGACGATCCTACGTTGGTCGAACCTGGTTGGGCCCAGCAGCTTGTGGCGGCATTAGCCTCGCCCGAGTTGGCAGCCACACTTCTGTTCGTAGCAAGTTTCGCGATGTTTTTTGAATTTTCATCACCCGGCCTGGGCATCGGTGGTTTCGTCTCTCTGCTCTGCTTCCTGCTTTTCTTCTGGAGCCAATTCCTACAGGGGACTGCTGGCTGGCTGGAAGTCTTGCTGTTCACAGGGGGTATTTCTTGTGTAATCCTGGAGATCTTCGTGATACCGGGTTTTGGCATCTTCGGTTTGGGAGGTGGTGCGATGATCATCACATCCCTCGTACTTGCCAGCCAAACCGTGCTGCAAATCCCCCAAAATGATTACCAAATCACCGAACTCCGCAACTCGCTGTTCACGATTGCTGCGGCAGGGGCAGGATTAGCCGTTTCCGTGTTTCTAGCTCGAAAATACGCCCACCAGATGCCCCTCGTGAAGAACGTCATGCTGATTCCACCTGCCGGTGATGAGCTGGATGAACTCATGCACCGGGAATCGCTTGTTGATTTTGATCATTTGCTAGGAAAGCATGGTAAAACAACAACCAAGTTGACTCCCGCCGGGAAAGCCCGGTTTGCTGAGGAATTGATCGACGTCGTAAGCCAAAGTGAACTGCTACCGGCAAACAGCACCGTGCAAGTCGTTGAGGTACGTGGCAATCGAGTCGTGGTAGTACGTGTAGTATAAAAGTTCCGGGTGCTTGGCGCCTGATCGTAAAAAACGGGTCGGAGTACGCAAGGATTGGGCGAAATGCAGCGAAAGCCCTGGAAGGCAATGATCATCCATAACAGGACAAGTCACACTTCTGACCTTTGAATTTCCTCAATCCTGTCGTCTCGGAAGAAGGCTCGAGGTTCCAACACTGCATGCGTGGGCCAGCAGGTGATCGCTACCAACACGTAAGTAAAGGATTCCGCCAATCGCTCGCCCCTGAATCCTCCATTGAGAAACCTGAAATGTAACATGCCTGTGCTCCTCTGGCCCTTACTACTGTTGCTACTGGCAATCGCTTTCATTGCGTTAGAAATGTTCGTTCCCTCAGGGGGCGCCCTGGGGCTGCTGGCAGTGTTGTCGGCAATTGCTTCGGTCGTTGTGGCCTTTATCACAGGAGGGCCCGTTTGGGGAACGGCTTGGCTGGCCGTAGCAACGGCTGTTCTTCCAATATCAGCCGTCATCGCCATTCGAATCTGGCCGCTTACTCCTCTGGGACGAAGGATGACCTATCGCCCCCCCGTGGAAGACAAGTTTGACAACTTGCAATGTTCACAATCACTCCTGGGGCTCAAGGGCCGGGCCCAGACCGTGATGCTTCCCGCCGGTAGCATCCTCGTCGAAGGTCAAACGCTGGATGCAGTCAGCAATGGGATGCCCATTGAAGCAGGAGATGTCATTGAGATCATTCAAATCGAAGGAAATCACATCGTGGTCCAGCCGGCTGACGAAATTTCAGCGAACAAGAAAGGACCCCAGGAGGACATCCTCTCTCAACCTATTGAGACGTTGGGATTGGAAGAACTGGAGGACCCACTCTCTTGACAACCGGGGCCGAGATACCGAGACTAGGGTTGAGTTGTTCCTTGCGCGAGCGGCCAGCACAATACTTGATACTACAAAATTAGCTTCAGAGTGTCGGGGGGATTCTTTTTCGTGGGGTCGGCAGTTGTCATCTTCGGGATCATCGTTTGCATCGTCCTTGGCCTGATTTTTCTGGTTGTTTTTGCCAGGTTTTTTGGGTTGTGGATTCAATCGGTGCTAACGGGAGCAGAAGTCACATTCTGGGACCTCGTGCGCATGTATCTCCGCAAGGTGCGTGCAGGCACCATCGTCCGCGCTAAGATCATGGCAGTCCAGGCTGGATTGCAGGACGAACCGGGAATGACGACCAGCGCCCTGGAAGCTCATTTTCTCGCAGGCGGTGACGTACCACGGATGGTGCAAGCGCTGATCGCGGCCCACAAAGCCAAGACCATTGATTTGAACTTTCGTTTGGCGACGGCGATTGATCTGGCCGGTCGTAATGTTCTGGAGGCCGTACAAACAAGTGTCTATCCCAAGGTGATTGACTGCCCCGACAAAAAAGGTTCGAGACCGACGCTGGACGCGGTCGCTAAAAATGGAATCCAATTGAAGGTTCGGGCACGAGTCACGGTCCGTGCCAATCTGCAACAATTGATTGGCGGGGCTACAGAAGAAACCATCATTGCCCGGGTGGGTGAAGGAATCGTCAGCGCAATTGGCTCTGCCGATACCCATAAAGACGTTTTAGAGAACCCGGATCGCATTTCGAAGACGGTACTCTCTCGGCGACTGGATTCGCAAACTGCTTTCGAAATTGTATCGATTGACATCGCCGATATCGATGTGGGTGACAACATTGGGGCTCGCTTGCAAGCGGACCAGGCCGAAGCCGATATGCGTGTCGCGCGAGCAAGGGCTGAAGGCCGCCGCGCTATGGCAGCGGCGTCTGAACAGGAAGAAATCGCTGGAATCGAAGAGAGCCGAGCCCAATTAGTCAACGCCGAAGCGGAAGTTCCCAAGGCAATGGCCGATTCGTTTCGTTCCGGGAAACTGGGGATCCTAGATTATTACAAACTCCGAAACGTACAGGCCGACACGGAAATGCGGTCGGCTATCGCCAAACCGCTTGCTGCCAACTAGAACCCCATGTTCACGATGCACTTCATACCTCAGCTGTTCGCTGATGTTGACTTGGAAAATCTAGGCCGGTTCATTGTGCCGTTGTTGGTAATCGTGTTCTGGATCATTGGCGGCCTGTGGAAACTGGTGACCACCGGTGCGCGCAACCCCGGAAAACAACCACTCGGGCAACCTGATGAAATGCCGGGCCAATTGCAAGCTGGCCCGGAAGATGCTTGGCCGATGGAATCCGGGATGGAAGACTTCCTGCGTCGAGTGGTCGAGCAAAGCAATCCGGCCGCGGACAAAACCGCCCCGCCCCCTGATGTGCAAGTCAGTGACAGTCCGGTTGAAGCAGAAATCGTCAAGCCAGCGTCACTGGCTGATCCATTGCGAAAAGGGCTGGAAAAATCGAATCTGGACCAAACATTTTCTCAGATAGGAAACGCCGTTTCTCAAGCCGACGAAAAACTGGATGAACACATCCGCAAAACATTTGATCATCGTCTGGGAACGCTGGCATACCAGGATTCCAGGGAATCATCGGGGTCCGAAGAAACCTCGCAGCCGGATGCCAATATTTCAGTAGCAAAAAATATGGCTGCAGAAGTCATGGCCTGGGAGGACCCGGTCGCTGCGCTCCAGGACCCTGCCAAGTTACGGCAGGCCATCATCCTGAACGAAATCCTACAACCTCCACTACATCGCTGGCAGGAGTAAACAACGGGTGACAAACATTAACATTACACCGGAAACAACTCGCATTGGTTGGATTGGCACAGGAGTGATGGGAACGAGCATGTGTTCGCATCTCATCTCCAAAGGCTTCAAGACAACCGTCTACAACCGTACGAAATCGAAATCTCAGTCTCTACTGGACCAAGGAGCGAATTGGGCGGACTCGCCTCGAGGCGTCGCAGAGAATAGTGACGTGATATTCTCGATTGTTGGTTTTCCCAGTGATGTGCGCAACGTGATCCTGGGCAATGATGGAGCTCTCAAGGGCTGTTCCGCGGGAGATGTGCTCGTTGACATGACGACTAGTGAACCTTCCTTGGCCATCGAAATTGCAGAACAAGCTGCCGCAAGCGGAGTCCATAGCGTTGACGCACCGGTCTCCGGTGGTGACGTCGGTGCTCGCGAAGCCCGCCTTTCAATCATGATCGGAGGCGAAAAATCGGTGGTGGATGCACTCCAGCCCTGCTGGGACGCAATGGGGAAAACCATCATTTACCAGGGCGGGCCTGGTGCGGGACAGCACACAAAAATGGTCAACCAAACCTTGATTGCCACGAATATGATCGGCGTCTGCGAAGCATTGCTTTACGCTTATCAGGCAGGTTTGGACCTGGACACCGTGATGAAATCTGTTGCCTCTGGTGCAGCTGGCAGTTGGTCGCTTTCCAACCTCGGCCCACGGATCATTCAAGGCAATTTTGATCCTGGATTTTTCGTGGAACACTTCATCAAGGACATGGGCATAGCCCTTTCCGAGGCAAAGCGAATGGGGTTATCCCTCCCGGGACTGGCGTTGTCACATCAACTCTACATTGCCCTGGCATCCCAAGGACACCAACGAGACGGTACTCACGCCTTGCAACTTGCATTGGCAAATTTAGCCGGAATCGACTGGAAAAGCCGCTCCATCTAGCTCCACTAGGTCAAGCAAACCAACTCGCGTGGCTCTGCCACGCATCACGTTAAGATCTTCGCACCAAACCGTTTCTGCCGACAATCAGCACTTGCCCATGACACAGTAGATGTGCTAGATTCTGGAAAGTGTATTTTTTTCTTTGCGCGGCAGTTGAGGAATGGCTCAATTTCCGGCACGACTGTACTAAAATTCAGGAGTTGGAATCGTAAGTGGGTACGAAAAAAACTGGAAAAGGCAGGCGAAAAGTCGGACGCAAGAAAAGGCGTATGCGTGCCAAGATTCGCCATCGCAAGAAGTGATTCTCGGCTGACGGCTGCCATTCTGTCTTCTGCATCGACGCCCATCGCAAATATTGTCGGGACATGATTCGTCGTGAACTGCGACCGAAAGGCGGGTCATCTCAATGGTTGTTGATCCCGCAGGTCGAACACGCATCTCTAGCATGTGCGTTGGCCAGAGCCTGGGGTCTGCTACCCTTTGTCGAATCCGCTTCCCAAGACATCCTGATCCAAACCATCCGCCGACACGATGACGGTTGGACTGACTGGGATCAACAGCCGCAGGTGGACCCCCGAATTGGAAAGCCTCGGACGTTCACGGAAATGCCCCTGCAAGCCGCTCACGACATCTGGACCCGGTCGATCGCCAGTTGTCGCGACCTGGGACCGTTAGCACAGTTTCTAGTAGCGGCTCATTTCATTGCTCTGCGTCGTGGGGGCGATTCGGCAGAGAGTGCTGAAGCGATTCGATTTATCGATAAGTTCGAACTACGTTGTCGTGAATGGCTCCTGGAGTGGCAGTCACTGGCACCGGCCCAAAACACTCCCGATACGGCCCGTCGAGTACTTCGATTTCTGCAAATGTTTGACAAGATAAGTCTCTGGTTTTGCTGTGCAGACCGGAACGATGACAAACATTTTCAAGATCCCGACGGTCGAACATTTGTATGCCGGCCGGTAAGTTCCTCACACGTGACCTGTTCTCCCTGGCCATTCAGGCAATCTCGGATTCCGCTTCACGTCACGGGCCGTGTGGTACCCCCTACTCGCTACACTGGAAGCGACCAACTGGCCAAAGTACCCTGGCAGAACTTGTCCCTGTCCTGGAAATTAACGCCCAGCCGTTAATTGCAACATCAGCATGCCACTGGCAGTCAGGGGCGCACATCTGGAACCCCTGGCAATCGACGTGGGAAAAATTTTGCGCGGAATCGAAACACACGGTCCCCACGTAAACCGCGCCTGGCGATATTTTTTGGCACTCGAACCCTTAAAAACTATAAGAATCCTACAATCGTCAGATGCAGCACCTTCCCCAACAATTGGCAGCTGCCTTTGTTTGACTTTTTCCGTTCGTTGAAATTAAGATAGAAGAAGAGTGTCATGTGGATTTCGGCGTGGAAACCTGTGCGTTTTTTCTGACGGAGTTACTGACGCCGTTCGATATCCTTTTCTGAACAGTATTCCAAGCACCGCCAAACCTACTCACGAGACCCCTGTCACAAGCCTGCACTGGTGCAATTTACCACCAGCCATCACCTTGACCACAATTCAGGCCGAAAGTCCATGGAAATCACAGAACTGAGCATGGCATCTCCTGTCGTCTCTTGGCGCAAGTTGGTGAGATGCTTTTCCTGCATTTTGCTGAGTCTCACTGTCATGTCGGTGGAACTGCAACTGAAGGCTGATGATTTAACCGTTACTCCAACCGCACACACACCCCGTCAGCTTGCACCTGGGGTACTGACCGTTATCGCTCCCCAGCCCAAGGAAGAAGAAACCTTCAGCGGTCCGCGGGAATTAGTGGATGTTGTCAAGGGAATCGATGACTTGGATTGGCACCCGAATTTTACACCCGAAACACGAACGCTCTTGGAACAATCGAAATCCGTCATCTATCGTCGCGCAATTTGGAATCTCGAGTTCGCGTTCATGCCCCTGCGATTGCTGCATGTGGCCACTCCACAGGCCGACGGACGGATGGAAAGCAAGTTGGTTTGGTACTTGGTTTATCGTGTCAAGAATCATGGCCGCCACCTGATGCCGACACCGCAGGAAGACGCGTGGGGCAACCAACTGTTCAACGCATCTGAGGTAAATCACTCCATACGTTTCTTTCCCAGGTTCATTTTAGTGTCTCATGAAAAGAAACAATCTCATATGGATCAACTACTACCCGCCGCACTCAAACAGATCAAAATACAAGAACGGCTGGGGCGCCCGCTGCTCGATTCCGTGAGCATCAGTCTGGCAGACATCCCGATCAGTACGGAACGAATTGACCGCAGTGCCTGGGGGGTTGCAACCTGGACGGATATCGATCCGCACACCGACTTTTTCTCGGTTTTTGTCAGAGGCCTGACCAATGCTTATCGCTTCACAGACTCAGCTGCAGACTTTCAACCTGGAAAACCGCCCGGGTTTACGCGGCACACGGAGGCCAAAATCCTGCAGCTCAATTTCTGGCGCCCAGGTGATTTTGTGCGGGAAAATGAACAGGAAGTTCACTTCGGAATCCCCGGGGTGTCCGAACCCATTCCTGATCAGTCGGTCCTGGAACTCTACGGCCTGCACAAGCGTCTTGATTATCAATGGCTTTATCGCTAAAAAGGAGGGTATCCGAGTGGCTTCGGGCGGAACAGTCCGAGGAAACTCACAGCGATAAGCATCTGGATTAGGGACCGAAAAGCATGGCACATAAGAAGGGACAAGGGTCAAGCCGTAACGGACGTGACTCGAATGCTCAGCGACGAGGCGTCAAAAAGTTCGGTGGTGAGCGTGTCGGGCCCGGCAATATCCTGGTGAGACAGGTAGGCAACCGGTTTCATCCAGGCACGAACGTAGGACAGGGCAAGGATTTTACGCTCTTTGCATTGCAAGCTGGTGTAGTAACGTTTGACCGGAAGGGTCGGCGTATCAATGTGGTACCTCAGTAGCTCGAATGACGCTGATTAAACGCGAACTACTTGAAAGGTGACCCGATCGGCAAACAGAATCGATCTACCAACAGACAATTTTAAATGATCGGGACGGTCTCTGGCGAGTCCGTCCTTTTTTAGTGCTGATCGTTCTTTTTCCCGACCACGTGTTGAGCAGTTACAACGTGTTTGTTGACCGTATCATTATCGATGTAGAAGCCGGTTCCGGAGGTAACGGGTGCATGAGCTTCCGCCGTGAGCGGTATGTGCCCATGGGGGGACCCAACGGCGGTGACGGGGGACACGGAGGCAATGTGATTATTGTCGCGGAAAATGGTGTGGATAGTCTATCTCCCCTGGCCCACCACAAACAGTGGAAAGCTGACCGTGGTGGTCACGGCATGGGTTCCAACCGCCATGGCCGTTCAAGCAAGGATCTGACAATCAAAGTGCCTCCCGGAACCATCGTCAAGGATTTTCGTAATAAGTTCGTTTTGAAAGACCTGGCCCAACTCGGAGATCGTGTGACTGCCGCACGAGGAGGCAAAGGGGGTTATGGTAACACCCATTTCAAATCATCGACCAATCGCGCGCCACGAAAATTCACGTTGGGGGGGCAAGGTGAGGCTCGCCGACTGGAACTCGAGCTGAAGATTATCGCCGACGTGGGATTGATTGGACTCCCCAACGCCGGTAAGAGCACCTTGCTGAGTCGGTTGTCCGGAGCCAGACCGCAAATTGCCGATTATCCCTTCACCACCAAACATCCAAATCTGGGTCAGGTCCGTTTGGCTCGTGAACGGTTTTGCGTGATGGCCGACATCCCGGGACTCATCGAAGGAGCCCATCGAGGGCAAGGATTAGGACACGAATTTCTACGACATGTCGAACGAACAGAAATATTTATTCACCTTGTCGAGCCAACACCGATGAACGCCAGCGATCCCGTACACAATTTTCACGCCATTCGTGAGGAACTCGTCCAATTCAACCCAATCCTGGGGAATCGGCGGGAAATTGTCACTGTTTCGAAAGCAGAACTGCCTGGATCGACGGAGATACAACAACGACTGAAGGAAAATCTGGGGCGCGACGTCCTGCTGATTTCGGCGGTCACCGGGGCTGGACTGGACAAGTTGAAAACCGCCATCGCACAAGCTCTGAATTCTGCAAAGAATTTGTCGTAGTCCCCCGTCTCAATTTTTGTCCAAGGTGCTCTAATAAAACAGAATGCTCGCGTGGGTTCCCCGCCTGCCCCTCGCAGCGGTATATCTGCGCGGCCATTTTTGTCAAAGTGACGAAGACGACGGACCAACGTCACTCCAGCACGAACCTTTGAACCTGCCCGAGTAGTTCAAATTCCAAAAGCCGTTGACCATCGATTTCAACCGCCGCTTTAACATCATCTCGATGCCGCACATCACTCACCATCCGTTGGTTGTCATTGACATAGGTAACTCCTCCATCAACTGTGGTATTTTTCGGCGGGAACAGAACGCCATCGAAAAAGAACCGCAAACCGTTCTGCGTCTCGATAAACTGGCCGATTTCCTGGAACCATTAGCTGGCTGGATTCCCCACGAACCGGTTGCGTGGTGGGTCAGTAGTGTCAATCGGCCAAGCGAAAAGCGGTTGAGGCAATGGGTCACCCGACACCGAAAACTCGATTCCTATCAAACGTTGCATCATGATAAGTTGCCCATCCAGATTGGCGTGGATCTGCCCCAGAGTGTGGGAATGGACCGACTCGTAGCAGCCGTTGCGGCCAACGCGGTCCGGCCCCCTGACTCACCCGCCATTATCGTGGATGCGGGCTCAGCCATTACCGTTGATTTGGTCAGCAAAGCGGGAATGTTTCTGGGAGGTGTCATCTTGCCTGGCCTCTCCCTGGCAGCCAAGTCGTTGCATCAACATACCGATCAGCTTCCGAAAATCCAGTGCGACTTGGCAGCAGTGATCGAGAAGGCAAAAGACTCTGCAGTTGAGAATTCACAGCGACTGAGCTCTTCGTCCTGTATCCAACAAGTAAAAGCCAGCGCCCTGCCGGCGTTCGTTGGCAAATCCACAGAACAGGCAATCCGCAGTGGTCTCATCTGGGGCACCGTCGGAGCGCTGCGTTTTCTGATTGAAAATATATCCCGGCAACTACCATCTTCCCCGTACGTTGTTTACGCGGGAGGAGACGCACGTTACCTGGCCTCATTGGTGGAAGAGGACCCCGTCATCATGCCACAGCTTGTCTTACAAGGTATCGCGCTGTGCGTTAGACACCTTGAATCAAATGAGAACGTATCGTGACCCAACATCCCAAATGCAGGGGGATTGATGATGGCACGTGGTATGATCCAACCTGTTTTCCATCAGATGATTCCTCAAACAACTTCACCGACATCTTATTTCCGGTGTTCCGGGTTTCTTATTGGGTCCCCTCAGGTTACTGTTGTCTCGCATTTCTCCACACACCCAAACTGTACGCGGTGCGAACCGTTGCTGCTCGCTGAAACCTCATGACCATGTGCCATATCATTCATTTGACTCCCGTCGGACGAGGTGCTGTCTCGAGCTTGTTGGTCGAAGGGTGCGCGGCAGCGACCATGGTGGACCGTTTCTTTCGTGGAGCCAACGGCCGATCGCTGACGCAGGCCGCGTTAAATCGCATCTACTTCGGTCACTGGTACCATGAGGGCTGCCAAGTTGCCGAAGAGGTCATTGTCTGCCGTCGCGCTGCAGATCAAATCGAGATTCATTGTCATGGAGGGCTATCCGCCTTCACTTCCATTGAAAATTCTCTCCGGAATGCCGGCTGCTGCAACATCGCATGGCCTGAATGGTTGCAATGCCGCACGGTCGATCCCCTCAATTCCGCGGCCCGGATTGCGCTGGCACAAGCCAAAACAGGGCGAGTCACTCACATTCTGCTGGATCAGATGCAAGGAGCCATGCGTCAGGAAATTCGCACGCTGGTTGAACTCCTGCAGGATCAAAAATTAGCGGCTGCCCAAGAGCGGCTGAATCGACTGCTGGAGCGCGCCCAGCTTGGGCTCCATCTGGTGGATCCCTGGCGTATCGTTTTGGCTGGTCAGCCCAACGTGGGAAAGAGCAGTCTGATGAACGCCCTGTTGGGCTACAGCCGCTCAATTGTGAGAGACCAACCGGGGACCACGCGGGACATGATCAGCACCGAAACGGCCTTCGGGGGCTGGCCGGTCGAGTTGAATGACAGTGCCGGGCTGGGGACAGGCACCGACCCAGTGGAAAAAGCAGGAGTCCAACTAGCGTGGAACTTGATCCGGGAATCGGACCAAGTCATTCTGGTATTCGATGCCACTTTGCCTTGGACCGAGGAACAACAGCGGCTTTTTTCAGAAATCCCCTCGGCCCTCGTTGTACATAACAAAGTTGATGGCAACAGACTCTTCTTGAACCAACGCCCGGAGGGTCTGCTCACCTCAACAGTCAGCGGGCAAGGCATTCAGGAACTATCCGCGCGGCTCGAAGCATTGCTAGTACCAGAACCACCCCCCGTAGGCGCTGCCGTACCCTGTGACCTGGACCAGGTGCAGGTATTGCGAGAGGCAATGTCCTCCCTGGTCCTGGGAGCAACTGAGACAGCCAGTAGTGAATTGCGTCGCCTGCTTTCCGACTGAGTCACCTCATTTTTGTAGCGCATTATTTTTCGTAGAAACTATCGAATTTCACCAGCTTGTCCAGCCGCTGCTGCCATTGCAGCAACTGCCATCCGAATTAGGAATTGATTTTCCAAAGCCTCGGAATTTCGGCAGGATTTGTTCAAAATCAGTTGGAGAAATCACCGACCTGAAGACTATACTGCCGTTTCTCAACGCGCGTGTTCGCTTCAGCTGATGGGGATCCACACAAACACAACGTCGAAACCGCTTCTGTCGTTTCGCGTGTTCAGGGAGGAACACGTTATGACCGGTCATTTCAATTGCTTTTCGATCACCAGATGGATTGCTGTTACTGCTGTCACCTTGTTTTTCTTTCTGCCTGGCGGGGTTACTGCAGTATCCGGAGATTTAGCTTTCAAGGAGGCGGCAAACGACGTTCCGAGCACAACACCACAAGCTGTGCTGGCGTCGCCCCCCGGCAGTGATGCGACTCTAGTCTATCAGGAGACCGACGACGTTCGCGTAATGACGTTCAAAGAAGTCGAGGCTGGAACGACGACATCCACAGAGCTCAAACAGTCCTGGGGCACACCGAGCGAGACCATCAACCTCGACGGAACGCTAGTTTGGATCTATCGCCAGGAACCTTTTAAAACAATCGAAGTGACTTTGGAAGAAGATCTCGTGTCATCGATTGTTATCTATCTCAAGATTCCAATGCAACCTGACCAGTTAGCCGAAAAATTGAATTTACAGGCGTTCCAGTTCGTCAGCATTCAAGACCAGTACGGTGAGAGACTGGGGCGGTCCTATCCAGAACGGGGCGTCTCGTTTGGGTTGCACCCGGTGGCACAGGAACACCTTGTTTCACAAATCCTACTCGAACCGATTAGTAGTGAACATTTTCTGCTACGGGCAAAAAATGACCGGAAACATCAGTACCAACAAAACCTGACGGACCTGGAATATGCTATCCAGTTGGATCCTGAATCAGCTGGGGCACACAACCTGAAAGCAGAATTGCTCACGATTTTGAGTAAACCCGGAGAGGCGCTCGTACACGCTAATCGTGCCCTCCAACTGGACAACAACAGGGCCCGTTTTCGCTTGACAAGGGGCAACGCTCAGGCGGCCAATGACAACCTGGACCAAGCCCATCAAGACATTGAACAAGTGCTTCAAAACCAGAACACGCCACCCTGCGTGTATGCTGAAGCTTTGTTGCGAGCCGGAGACCTTTGCGCAGCCGCCAACGTTCCCGACTACATTCAGGCGCTTGACTATCATCAAAAGGCCATCAAGCATGCCTCACCCCTTCTTGAAGACGACCTGATTCAAGTGAGACGGAATGCCAAAAAGACGTTAATGTCGGCACATTTGGCGGTCGCAACAGATATTGCCTTTGGAGGCTGGAAGAACAAGAAAGAGGTGGTTCCTCGTTGGCTGGATCGCGCCGCAGCAATTGCTGAAGATTTAATTCAACACGAGGAAGGCGATCCCGGTCTGCGGCTAGTCGTCAGCCAACGTGCGTTGACAGCGCTCACGGGAATCCAAGATCAGGTAAATCCTGTGGAAATCGCCGAAGCGGCTATTCGCAGGGCTGAAAAAATTGAGGCGCAGGCGGCAGATCCGTTGTACAAGAACCAGATCTCCTGGATCCTGGGTTCAACCCTCGTGGATGTATTGCGCATTGAACATATGCGCGGACAACCTGAATCGGCCCGGAAGTACGGCCATCGTGCCGTCAGGTTGCTCGAAAATTCAATTTCCCAACGTTCCAACTCAGATGAAAGTCTATTACTGTTGGGTGAAGCCTACTTTCGAGTTGGTTCCATCTACGCGGTACTGTTGCATGATCACTCGTCAGGCGTGGACTGGTATGACAAGGCGTGCGACGTGCTTCAGGATCATCGCCTTTTGGCAACCACTCGCCATAATGCGGAAATTGGAGAATGGTTTGTCAGTATGGGAGTCTCCTACTGGGAACTGCGTGACCGCGAAAGGGCTCTGGCAGTTACTGAATTGGGTACGAAGCTGATCGAGCGAGCAGTTCAAGGGAACGATTTCATGCAGGACTTGCTTAAAATCCCTTACAGAAACCTGGCTCACATGTACGAACAAATGGGTGACAAGCAACGTGCCAAATCGTACACCAACCGCACCACGAGCCTCGAGCCAGAGAACCGCTCGAAAACGCGGTAAGCCGATCGACATGCTTCATGGGCAAGATACGTGAAATGTTGACGGATTCCCTGTATTCACGTTGCTTCCGCGTTGCGGTCGGGCTACAAAGGTGACTATGTTAGGTCGCCTGTTTTTCTTGTTTGTCACCGTCCCGTTAATCGAACTGACGCTGTTGTTATTCATTGCGGGAAAAACCAACTGGCGCTTTACTCTGGCGTTAGTCCTGGTCACAGGTTTCGTGGGTGCCTGGCTGGCTCGCATGCAAGGTTGGCAAACCTATTTGCGTATCCAGCGGGAGTTGGCCAGTGGCCGTATGCCGACAGACTCCCTGGTTGATGCCGTGATGATCTTCGTTGCCGGTGCGCTCTTACTCACTCCGGGTATTCTTACCGATCTGTTCGGAATCTCCCTGCTGCTACCACCCTGTCGCCGATTCTATCGACACCGACTGCAGCACTGGTTTCGGTCCAGTGTTGAATTCCGTACAAACCACCCCGGACATTCACAAAGCCACGATCAGATTATTGACTCGTACGTCGTGCAACAGGAAGACGATCAGCAATAAGTCTGGACGATCCCGGGACCGCTGTTCTCAACCGGTCAATAAGAAATTCCACCCCGTACCATCAGGGTTCCGTCGGGCTCGTAGGTAGGTAAACCACCCGTGAACTCGTACTGACGGGCAAACACATATCCCACGTCGAGTTGAAAACCACCCCCGCCGTCACGTTTACGTTCCACGCCAATCCGTGCCCGAATATCACGGAAGGTCAGCTGGTTTTGAACTCCCGGAACGAGTTCGAAAGAGTTGCTTCCACCTGTCCATTCAACGGCCAGATAACACCAGTTATCCCAGTCCGGTCCATAGCTGAAGCGGCGAGCGATTTTTGACTGGGGAAAGACGATTTCATACCGCCAGTCCTCCGTGGGAGTCCAGATGAAACCACCCACCGGAAGCCAGTTGATATCTGGCCGGTCCAAATAACGTATCCCCAACACAATGCTTTTGTCTGGCCTGTATTTATACAGCACACCGGCGCGGGCTTTGATCCGCCAGGCATCCCGATTCCATTGTTCAAAATCGCTGTAGACCCCGGGAGTCACGCCCACTTCAACACCGACTCGGTCATTAACCTTTGCGAGCCAGCGTAATTCCAAAAAGGCGTCGTAGATATGTGCCGGCAACGGAGGAACACCGGCACCACTGGGTCCGTCCAAGTAGCGGACCCTGAACCCAGGGCTAATCAAAAGTGGCATTTTTTTGTTGGGAGCTGGCACAGCCACCGTCAGCATGGTATCGACCTCTGTTACGCTAATGTTTGCCGGGTCCCCGGGTACCAGCCAGGTCGCTGTGATCGACGCCTTCTGAAAAAAACCCTCCTTAAACTGGGAAATGTTTCTTTCCGTGACGGCACTCCCATCCGGAGACGAGAAATCTACTTCCAGCTGCGTTAATGGAACGGAAAAATCTTCCGGAAGTGTAACAGCACTACCCGGGGGCGGACCGGAGACGGGAAACGCCGTATCCATCGGTTCATAAGCTGCAAAAATGGCGGCCAGACCAGGATTCCGCACAGGGCGCTGCTTTACGCGGGAATAAACGGGTGGCAGACGTGGTGGCACAGGTTCCTGTTGCAAAGCAAAACTGCTGTTGGCATTTCTTGGTCTGCCAAAATGAGTTTGCGCTGCAGTTGGTGCCAAGCAGCCCAGAAATGCCAACAGTAGTGTGCAGCAGCGGTATATCATGTGGCAATGGATATGGACGATTGCGCCCGCCGGAACTTCGGATCAGGCCGTTTACCAGATGAAACCAGCTCGCAACATAAAGGTGTCATCGACTTTAAGGTCCGGCACAACGGCACTCACGTAGATAATTTCCCGTTCAAACACATACCCACCTTCGACAAACCCCGTGAACCCACCAGGACGGGTGAAATCAAATCCCAGGATGGCTCGAATGTCGTTGATGTCGATGCGATCACTGACCGAAACGTCAGGATGCCTGATCGTCCAGGAACCGCCCCCGTATTCGGCCCCCACGTACCACCAGATCTCTGTATCGGCAATCGTCGTCGCGTAGTTGGCAAGCTTCGGTCGCGGAAAGTAAATGTCCCAGCGTCTTTGAGGATTGGGTTCCCAAAGCACGCCAGCAGCCGGAAACATCTTCAGATCAACCCGGTTGACGTACTCTACCCCACCCTTGAGTGTGGCTGCCGGCGTCAACTTGACGAGGACGAGTCCACGACCCGTCACACGAACGCTGTGACGGGTTATATGGTCGAAGTCCGTGTAGACGCCGACTCTCGCGTTGAGTTCGCCGGCCAAGACTGGTGTGACCTGCGGCCTGAAGTGACTGTCCAGATAGGCACTGTACACTCTGTTTGGCAGTCCCTGAGCCACTCCCAGTGGACCTGCTGCGGGCCAGGGACCATGCAGCAAACTCAGAATGAAACCTGGCGTTAGGCGAATCTCACTATTCGTGTCGAAGAAACCCGGAAATACCATCGAGGCCGTCGCCTCAAAGTCATTCTGTTCCAGTGCGTTCCGGTTGGAAGAGGCCGGTTCTGCATAGAGCCAGGTGTAGCGCAGGAAAAAATCTTCAAACAACCGTTCATAGGGTGGAGGTACTGTAGCGGCACCAAACGGACTAAGCCAGGAACCATTGGGATTCCAACCTGGAAACAGGCCGTCTGGAAAAATGGCGGGCGGTGATGTCGATGGATAGGCCTGTCCCGACAAAGCAGGTGGAGGCAACGCCGGCGCTACGTTGGCGCCCGTCAAGGGAGCCCCTTGAATCAGAGGAGCTCCTTGAATCACGGGTGGCCCTTGAACGAAGGAAGGAGGTTGAAACGTGGGCGTCTGCAGACCCGATGGAGGAATGACAGGCACGGTACTAACACCAGGCCCCAGCGCATACGGGTCGAACGGAGTAGCCGCCGGAGTACCCAACGTCACAGGAGCGGGTGGCGTGACCGCTGCCGTGTTAGGCGCAGCTGGAAACCGGACCCTTTGCGATCGCAATGGCGCGGGATCAAATAAAACAGCGGTCAGTGTTAGTCCGCAAACGAGGCAGCGCAGGAGATGCACGGCGAACTCAGTTATTCCAATTTCGAATTGACTGATTGAAAAGACGCCTTAACTTGAAAAGACGCCTTAACGAGGCGTATTTCAATATCAGCATCAAGCCAAAGGGTCAAGAGTGATTCAGGCAACCTGTTTGTCATGGTAAAAAGGCTGGTAGCAAAATGGCCCGTAATAAAGATGGCAAAAAAGTCTACGACCTCCGGCCTCTTGTCCTTCACGTCTCTGGTGGTGTCCACGCTACGCTGGCACTGCTATCTCGTGGAAGGTAAGCTGAAATCCGGCATCAGAAAAACTTTCCTTTCCACGAAACAGTTTCCCAATAATGCTTCCACGTGTTCTCGAACCCGAAGTCATGGACTCGCTCGACGAAGCCCGCGATTACGACTCGATGGACCATTCCCGGGTGAATGAAATTTTTGTCGATGACTTTTTTTCCCTGAACTACTTCCACCATGAAGTCCTGGACGTTGGAGTTGGAACGGCCCGTATTCCGATTGACCTTTGCAAAAGGCGCAAAGAGATCCGAGTGGTAGGCATCGATTTAGCAGCGAGTATGCTGCAGATCGCTGAAGTGAATGTTGAACTCGCCAACCTGCGAGAACGAATCCTTCTGGATCGACAGGATGCGAAGCGGCTGACCTTCGACAACCATCGTTTCGATGCAGTGATATCCAACAGCATCGTGCATCATATTCCCGAACCACTACAAGTCCTGACGGAATCAATTCGAGTGCTCAAACCGGGTGGCCTGTTGTTTTTTCGTGACCTGTTACGTCCAACAAACAACCTGCTTGTCGAACAAATCGTTAAGACGTATGCGGCGGATGAAGACGAACATGCTCGCCAGATGTTCGAAGCTTCTTTACGTGCTGCACTCAGTCTGGAGGAGATCCTTGAATTCGTCACCAGCCTGGGGTTCGCAGCCGAGACCGTCCAGGCAACGAGTGACCGCCACTGGACCTGGTCCGCGCGGCGGGAAAATCAAGGGCCGAAGTAGGACTTCCGCCGGTTCAACAGCGCGGCCTGTCGCTTGCAGGAACCCCTACACCCAGGGGCAAGCGGCTACCTGTCCCGATTCTTTTTTCTGCAAAGGAGGTACAGCCTGCTCACACTCTTCGCGAGCAAGCCAGCATCGCGTGCGAAACGGACATCCGGACGGCTTGTCGACCGGAGTAGGAATTTCTCCAGTCAATTTGATCCGATCCTCGCGACTGCTGCCGGCAACAGGATGCGGAACGGCCGATATGAGCGCCTGCGAATACGGATGGGCCGGATGCCGATAGACAGCTTCAGAATCTCCCATCTCGACGAGGTTGCCAAGATACATCACGGCGATTCGATCACTGATGTGGTGGACAACAGACAGATCGTGAGCGACGAACAAATACGCCATACCAAATTCGGATTGCAGTTCCTGCAGCAGGTTGATGACTTGACTCTGCACTGAAACATCCAACGCCGAGACCGGTTCATCGGCGATGATCAGTTTAGGATGAACCGACAACGCGCGAGCGATACCGACCCGCTGACGTTGTCCGCCGGAAAACTCATGGGGATAGCGTGTCGCATCGGCGGGCTGCAGGCCGACCCGCTCAAGCAGCGAGTCGACAATCTGCCGGCGTTCTCTCCGCGATTTGTCGGTATGAACAATCAATGGCCGCTCAACGATCTCACGTACCGTCATGCGCGGATTCAGCGAAGCGAAAGGATCCTGAAAGATCATCTGAATGTCAGCCCGGTGAGCTCGCATCTCGGCCCTTCCCAGAGGAAGCAGATTGACCGGGCCGTTTGCCGAATGAAATATCACTTCCCCTTGCTCAATAACGCCCGGGGCCGTCGCCTTTAGAATATTGCAAATCGCTTTGGCAAGGGTTGTTTTTCCACAGCCAGATTCTCCCACAAGGCCGACTGTTTCACCCGCATCTATGGTGAAGGAGACATCATCAACAGCACGAATCTCGCCAACTTTGTGCCGTAGAATTCCACCCCAAATGGCATATCTCACCACCAGATTTTTGACTTCCAGTAACGGTGCCGCCATGGCCGACTTACCTCAATGGGGATGTCAGGACGCCGGCAATCCTCAGGAGTGCCTGGCCCGGGAACACGTGAATTCCACCTGTGGGACTGAATGATTTTTCTCTGCAACCTAAAACGCATGTCGCAAGTGAAACTCCCTGGATGACCGCCAGAGATGTCTCTACGGCACCGAAGATGTATCTGATGTATGTCATGGGTAGCCTCAGCAAAACTCAACCTGAGTCCGGCTTGCTCTCCGGTTCTAATAAGTGGCAACGAACAAACTGGCCGTCACCGATTTCGTGTAAAGCAGGTTCCTCATGGCGACACCGGTCGGTGACATGTTCACAACGCGTGCAAAACCTACATCCGCTGGGCATGTCCATGATGGACGGAACGTTACCTGGGATCGTGTAGAGTCGTTCGTCACGTGGTCCCGCCACCGCGGGTAATGACGTCAACAACCCTTCCGTATAAGGGTGCTTTGCGTTATTAAAAATCTGCTGGACCGTACCGACCTCCTGGATCTTTCCGCCATACATCACGACCGCCCGATTACATGTCTCGGCGACGACTCCCAGGTCGTGGGTAATCAAGATGATCGAAGCGTTTGATTCGCGTTGTTTCAATTCGAGCATCAAATCCAGGATTTGCGACTGCGTCGTCACATCCAACGCGGTCGTCGGTTCGTCCGCGATCAGAATCCGTGGATGACAAACCAGGGCCATGGCAATCATCACGCGTTGCCGCATCCCACCAGAAAATTGATGGGGGTAATCATGCAGACGGCGGCGAGCACTGGGAATTCCAACTTTTTCCAGCATCTGGACAGCGCGATCGGTGGCTTCCGCCTTGGAAACCTTGGCATGCGTGAGTACCGCCTCCCGAACCTGCATGCCAATGTTAAAGACAGGGTTCAACGCAGTCATTGGTTCCTGAAAAATCATGGCTATCTCATTACCACGAATTTGGCGCATTTCGCGATAAGTCAAAGACAATAAGTCCACCCCGTCCAACAAAATCCTCCCCTGGGCGATTCTGCCTGGAGGGTCCGGGATGAGCCGAAGAATCGAAAGTGCAGTGACCGATTTGCCGGAACCTGACTCACCAACAATCCCCAGCACTTCACCAGCTTCCAAGTCAAACGACACGCCGTCCACGGCACGGGCCAAACCATCTTCGACCCGGAACGTAACTTCCAGGTCGCGCACTTGCAAAAGTGGTCGCGACGGTGCGTTGAACCCGGAATCTGCACTGTTGTGAATGGAGGCCATACGTCGCAAACTATGAATGCCGGAGTTTCTGACACTAACGCAAACGGCTTTGTACTTTGGGGTCAAACGCCTCGCGGACTGCTTCACCAATAAAAACAATTAATTGTAAGGTTACAAACATGGCACCCAGTGGAAAAACGACCAGGTGCCACACACGCAAATTGACTTTAGCTTGCTTGAGCAATTCGCCCCAACTGGGCGTTGGGGCCGGCAGCCCGTACCCCAAAAAATCGAGGGAAACCAGAGAGATAATCAATGACACGATTGCGAACGGAGCGAACGTGATAATAGGCGTCAACGCGTTGGGAAGAATATGTCGCAAGATGATGGTCAAGTGCCCTTCGCCCGTGGCAACTGCGGCGGCGACGTAGTCCTTGGATTTTTCCCGGTAGAATTCGCCACGCAAGTAATAAGTAATTGACACCCAACTGAAGGCGGCCAAGATGGCTGTCAATAGTCCAAAACTGGGACCCAGGATCGAAGCCAAAATAATGACCGTATACAAAAACGGAATATTCCCCCAGATTTCCACAAACCGCTGTCCGACAATATCGACCCAACGACCAAAGTACCCGAGAACAGCACCAACAACGATGCCGATGGTGTAGGCTACCACGGTAACCAACAATGCAAACGTAATAGAAATCCGAAAACCGTAGGTCAGCCGAACCATGACGTCCCTTGCCCGATCATCGGTCCCCATCCAGTGAAGATGGGATGGGGGATGTGGCGGTGCACCAGGCAAATCAAGAAACGACTCATTGGGACCATACGGTATCAACGGCATGATCACAAAATTTCCCGACCCCTCCTCAGCAAAGGTCCGTTGTAATTCGCGGTAATTCGCCTCGCCAAAGACCGGTTGACCCGAGCGACTGATTTGGTCAAAGGTATTCGCAAGATAGACCCTTTCTTGGCCCAAACCGAACGTATCGTGGAGGCAGCTGGCCAGGGCCGGAAAATAAAATTCTCCGTTATACTGCACCAGAATTGCACGGTGATTCATCAACAGTGGCAGAAAAAACGAAAGTCCGTAGAAGCTGGTCAGCAATACAAAGCTGTAGTACCCGCGTTTGAGACGACGAAAACGCTTCGCGCGTAACTGCAACGGCGACAACGAACGATGGTCGCCGGCGTGGCTGTCGCTGTCAGTCTTTGGCGTAGAGCTGGTCACTTGGCTGCTGCTTCGCGATGTTCTGTATCCCACCGCGGGTAAACACTCCCACTGAATTTAAGGTGGTCTCGAACGAAGACGGTGTGATTTATTCAAATCGGATGCGGGGGTCGATCATAGCGTAGAGAAAATCAGAAAGGATGTTTCCCAACAGTGTAAGAATCGTATTGACTACCAAAACGCCCAAAACCACGGTGTAGTCACGTTGCTGAATGGAAGTAAATCCGAGGTAGCCAATTCCATCAATATTAAACACCCATTCGATCAGGTAGGAACCGGCCATAAGCACGCTGATGGCGTGGCCCAGACCGGTAGCCAACGGAATCAGTGAGTTGCGCAAGGTGTGCAATAAAATCACTCGCGCAGGAGAGATTCCTTTGGCGAATGCGGTCCGCACATAGTCCTGGCCAAGGTTATCGATCAACGAATTTTTCGTCAAAATGGTGAGCGCGGCGAACATGGACATCATGTAGCACATGACAGGAAGAAACATGTGATAGACACGATCAATGACCTTGGAAACGAACGATAGACGCTCCCATTCAAACATGCCAAATTCGTCACTCACCTCGTCCCCGTCGTCAATGGATTTGGCCAGAGACGGTAAATCGTCGTACGACGAAGACTTGACATTTCCCAACGGAAATGCGTCGTAAAATCGACCACTGGCCAAAAACACCAGTAACAAAGCACCCAGGGCCCAGCCAGGGATTGAGTAACCGATAAAAACCAGGGTGGAACTGATAAAGTCAAAAGCGGTGCCGTGCCAGAGCGCTTTCAGGATTCCCAGAGGAATAGAAATCAGGTAGGCCAGCAGAAATCCGCATAGACCGAAGGTGAGGCTGATGGGCAGACGATGAACAATTAAATTCCAAACCGGCTCCCGCTTCAAATAGGACTCACCAAGGTCTAACACCGCAATTTTCTTGAGCCAGAGAAAGTACGCCACGTAACCAGGTTTGTCCAAGTCAAAATTCTTTTTTAGTTGCTCCAGGGCTTCCGACGACATATCTGCCGTGGGGTCGAACACTGAACTCACTCCGCTCCCTGATTCACCCGCAGTGACACCGCCAAGTCGAAGTTGCATAATTTCTCGCTCAAGGGGGCCTCCCGGCACGACCCGTGTAATCGCAAAAGCGATCATCGTGACACCCAGAAACGTGGGAATAATCAGCAGTAGCCGTCGGACAAAATAGGTAGTCATAGTCCGCGTCGATCCGTTTCCCGAATCATGACACCACGGGCGAGCGGACCGCCGTGCCAATTCTTTCGTGTCAATCCTTGATAGTGAATGTGTTCCACGCAGACAGCCGACCAACACAAATGTCAGCCGGCTCAGTGGTTAGTGGAAGCGACCTGTTCTTTCCCGGACCACGGCTTCACTTCGATGGGTGGAACGGAAAGACGTGTTCCCTGACTTTGTGCTTGCTTGAGAACTTTCGTTTTTTCACGATCTGACCACCACAAGACAAACGCGTCTTCCCATTCGTGGTATTTCAGTAGAACTGTGTCGGGCATCCCAAACTTGTTCCAGTAAACAAAACGTTCGCAGGGCAAATACCAGTCAAGAATGTATGCGTGTTCGTTGAAGATCACCGCATCCAACTGGCGCAACAACTCATTGCGTTTGGCCAAGTCAAATTCCTTGTCGTACTGTTCAATCAATTGATCCGCTTCGGGATTATTAAAACCGATAAAATTATTGCTGCCGTTCTGGTCTGCCATCGAACTATGCCAGTTTGATCGTGGATGGGGAAACAAGCTCGCCCCCCAAGCCATGCCGGCAAACTGGAATTTGCGATCCTGAAGGTTATTCCAGTGCGTGGCGGGATCCAACAACTGCAATTTCAACTCCACACCGACTTGCTTGCAAGCTTCCTGGTAGACTGTGAAATACTTTTCCAGTCCGTCCGAAGCATAAGTCAGCGTCACGGTGAGGCGTTCCCCATTGCGCACCAGAATTCCGTCGCCCCTGCGTTCGGTCCAGCCGGCATCGGCCAGCAGCGCAGCGGCTTTGGCAAGATCGTATTCCACCAACACATTGTCGAGATTCTGCGCGTCGCTTCCCGGAAAATACGATTTCAGTGGCTCGTACTCGTTGTACGCAAATTTCTCAAGCATCGTCTTGCGGTCAAACAAGTGAGCCATGGCCTTGCGGACACCCACATCATTCAAGGGGGAATGTCTTGTGTTAACCGCTTGTCCCTGAAATCCCCGGGGGAATTTCGTGTAGACTTTACGGCGCACCAGATAACCATGGTCCACCGCAGCCAATTCTGACAAGTCCTCGATCCACCATTTGGCCGTGTTGACCAGGTACAAATCAAGTTCCCCCTTGCACGCCTTGTCAAATGCCAAGCGGGAGTCACGGATCACCACGAAACGAATTTTTTCAAAATTGTACAACCCTTGATGGACTGGTTCATCGGCTGCCCAATAGTCCCGCCGTCGGCTCAACGTGATCGATTCATCCGTCTTGATGTCCTTGGGATGAACCACGTAGGGCCCCGTGCCAACCGTGTACTTGAAGTTGTACTGCTTGAGATACGTTTTACCACTCAGGTTGGCTATTTCGTGTGCTGGCAGAACTGTCATGCCTGAAATTGCAATAAAGTTCCGCCAGTCTTTTTCCTTACAATCCACTTCCACAATGTACTTAGAAACGGCCACCGGTTCGTCCATGTTGCTCACGATTGTTTCTTTGACCATTGGATCAAGTAACGTGTCATCGGCAATCAAACGGTACGTTGCAATAAAATCTTCTGCCGTCACCGCCTTTCCGTCTGACCAATGAGCTTTGGGATTGATGCGGAAGGTAAAAGTCATTTTGTCGTCGGAGATTTTCCAGTGGCTGGCCAGCCCTGGAACAAACTCCAGCGTACCGGGGTGAATGCTCAACAGCGATTCATGACACAGTCTGCGAATCAGTGAGTTCAACCAGGTATTGGAACGAATTCCGTACATTCGCAGGTTATCCGGCCAGGACGGAAAACTGGATAAGATCACACCACCCTTCACAGCACGTGGGTCGCCAATCGGACCCGAGACATGCGTCATCCAACCGTCACCCGTAAAACCCGGCCCCCCCATTTCAGCAGATACCGATGGATCGCCTTCAGGAAATTCCAACTTCACCGCAGGGGAAGCTGCCGTGTTTTTCGCGGACGACGCATCGGTCGCATTGGACGGCGGCCTCGAGGACGGAACACACCCAACCACGGAGAATGCGGTCCATGTGACCACCAGGAGCAACACGCTAATCCACGGACGAAATCGGTGGGAACTCATACCAGTTTTTCTCCGGATAACAAAAACCCTCTGTCGAACGAGTATACGATTACTACGTTTTCGAGCAATCCGAGTTTGATATTCCGATGCGGTTTTCAATCTTGAATTCAAGAAGAAAGCAGGAACTCGACTTGTTTCACCAGGTACCGGCCACCCTACGACGCCCTCGCCAAATGACGACCATCGATGCAAGCGACTTTCTCAACCCCAACGGCCCCCGGTACAAGTCCCCCGCTACAATATTGGCGCGAAACATGGGAGTCCAACAAGACACAAGAGAGGAGCCCTGTCACGGCCCGGGCAGCGCACAAACCCTTCCGGGGTCGCCTGACTTCGTCGCGCCCCCGAGCAAGTCGGAAAGTCGGCACCTAGTCCGAGGCAAGCCGCATGATCTGCATCAAGGTGGCAGCCATGCCAATCAAGGCAAAGAGGGTCTTGCACTGTTGAAAAGAACTTTCCCCGGCCAAGTCGTGCCACGATATCTCATCAGGATCTAGACAGATCGAGTCACTCGGCACTTGCGCGGGAAATTCTCGCACGGCCATGCGGTGGGAACCGCCCGCCAAAAGCGAATTCCCCGCATTCGATTGAATCGCAGCCGGGCAGTCCTTCTCACGGGAAATCTTATTCTGAGTGGCAATCATCGTTTGATCGGGCCGATTCAGGTGCGGCCAAGCATGAGTCAAGAAGCGGCGCACGCGCCCGGCGTAACTACCAGAGGTCGTACCTCCACCCGCCCCAAACAGGACCCCGGCCAGCTCGCCTCGTGTATTGAAAATGGGTCCGCCCGAATCACCTTGCCGTGCTTCCACAGCGACCTCTACCATTTCAAAAGGCAGGTTCAAGCCTGGAGCCACGTACTGGGTGCATTTGCCGGCAGCTTCACGATAGTTTCCCGATCCATACCCGGCGATCGTAAGCGTGTCTCCGGGACGGGGCACCTGTGCTGCGATTGCCACGGGTTGGACCTCGGGCCGCCAGATCACCAGGGCTGCCAGGTCCCAATCCTTGTCCATATGAATCACTTGTGCACCACTCTGAAACCCGCTGGGAAAGCGCACGGTGACCGGGCCGCTGGCATCGCGCACAACATGCCAGTTCGTGACCACCAGTCCGTACTTCCCTTGCACGTCAACCAACGTTCCAGAACCATGGCTTACACCACGTTGTTCGGAAGCGATGACGCGCACCACGGCCGAATGAGGTCGTTGGTTGTGGTGAACAGCGACCGGGTGGCGAGCCTGATTTGGAACACGGTCGACAGTGTAAGCGTGTGCTAAGTCCGGCAATCCGCTGGTAGCCAACCAGATCAATAAACCGGTGGCGAAACGGAGCGAAGACTCCCGCACGAAGATCCCCAAAGCAACACGCACCGAGGAATCAAAGGGGTGAGACAGATTCCACTGGGCTCGACAAAGCCAACTGCAACCAAAGAGCGACGCACAGCAAGCGAACATGACAGAAGTAACCAATGCCCATCCTCTTCTTCACGGCTACCTTCGCAGGTAGCGTTTCCCGTGAATCCAGAAGCATCATGCTTCTCAACCTGTTGAGGTCCGGCATCGTGCCTAACTGGTTGATCGAGTTCTTCACCCGTCTTTCCTCACAAAAAGAGAGTTCGCCCGTAAGCTTTGCGCTGCAAGCATGACACCACGACCCTACGTAATCGATCGATGTCTTTCCCGAAAGCTCGCATAGGTCTTGCTATCGTCACGACCATAAGCTCAGGGTGGTATTTCAGCCGGGTAAACGAGAGTTCCACGCACTCAACAGGGTCCTCCTGGACGATGTGTGCAGTCGAAAATGCGGGTGATCCACAAGAGTTGGGTCAGACGAGTTCTAACCTTGCCGAAATCCCAGCTCATTTCGTGCTTTCTCCACCAAAAAAGACTTGGAGAAACCAGCCGCACTGATTCAATGGAATCTGGTACAAATGCTCGACTCGGTAAAGCCCAATGAAGAAGAGAAAGGACCGACCCGCCAGCGGGCCAACAGGCGACCGGTATCAAAAGAGATGCTTGTCCGGCAGAATGATTGGGAGTGGGCGCGACAGAATTCGAATCTGTGACCTCTACGATGTCAACGTAGCGCTCTAACCAACTGAGCTACGCGCCCTTCGATTGATGACGTGGACCAGCTCACGGCGTTTCGGTCCAGCGTTCCAGGCAGAGTTCGCCAAACCTCGTCTTGCCCGAAGTCACTACTAGTTTATACTTTAGGTTTTCTGCTGCAAGTGGACCTGAACTTCCCTTTGCCAGCATTCACCCGGTGCGGCTTGTGTGCCACCCTTTGTATCGGCGGCGGCGGTGCGGGAACTCTTTTTTGGGGAATCCAACGGAGATCATGGTCACTGTTACTCTTCCTGATGGAAGTCACAAGGAATTCGAACATTCCGTAAACACTCGTGAAGTCGCCGAATCCATCGGACCCGGACTTGCCAAGCAGGCCATCGCAGCCGTGGTCGATGGGCAAATCGTGGGACTCGATTACGGACTGCCGAACGACAGCAAAGTGACACTGCAAATTCTAACGAAAAAAGATCCTCAAGCATTGAATGTCATGAGGCATTCGTGTGCACACGTGATGGCTCGAGCTGTCATGCGGCTGTTTCCGGGTGTACAACTCGCCTTTGGCCCTACCATCGAAGGCGGATTTTATTACGACTTCGACTTGGAGCACTCTCTTACCGAAGACGACTTTGCAGCCATCGAAGCTGAGATGAAGAATATCATCAAACTGGATGAACCATTCGAACGGCTGGAGGAACCTCGTGACAATTCCTTGCAGATTTGCCGCGATTTGGAACAAACACTGAAAGTCGAACATATCGAAGACGGACTGGCAGAACACGAAACACTCTCTTTTTACCGACAAGGTGAGTTTCTCGACTTGTGTCGTGGGCCCCACGTACCTCGACCGGGCGTGATCGGCGCCTACAAGCTGTTATCCGTCGCCGGGGCTTACTGGAAAGGCGACTCCTCGCGAAAGCAGCTGCAACGGCTGTATGCAACCGCCTTTTTCAACAAGAAAGACCTGGCGGAACATTTGGAACGTGTCGAGGAGGCCAAACGTCGCGATCACCGTGTCCTGGGAAAACAGTTGGAATTGTTCAGCATCAGCCCGCTCGTGGGGTCAGGCCTGGTGTTGTGGTTGCCCAAGGGTGCCACCGTCCGAGGAATCCTGGAAAATTTCATAAAGGACGAACTGGTCAGACGTGGATATCAGGCCGTGTACACTCCCGTGATCGGGCGCGTTGAGTTGTACGAGATATCAGGTCACTATCCCTATTACGCCGACAGTCAATTTGCACCGATCGAGATGGAGCAGGACGAGAAGTATCTACTGCGTCCCATGAACTGTCCGCACCACATTATGGTCTACAAATCGAAGCCTCGCAGTTACCGGGAGTTGCCCCTGAGGTTTGCCGAATTTGGTACCGTTCATCGTTATGAGAAATCTGGCGAATTGTCTGGCATGACACGTGTCCGGGGATTCACGCAAGATGACGCCCACATTTTTTGCACGGAGGATCAGGTTGCTGACGAATTTCGCGGATGTATCGAAATGACCCAATTCGTCCTGAAATCGCTTGGACTGGCCGACTATCGAGTTCGTCTGGGATTCCGCGACCCAACCAGCGATAAGTACGTGGGCAGCGAAGCGAGTTGGGAACGGGCGCAAAACTCACTGGTGGAAGTCTGTGACAGTCTGGGTATCGAAGCTCAGCCCGAAGTAGGCGAAGCAGCTTTTTATGGTCCAAAAGCTGACTTTGTGGTCACCGATTGTATCGGGCGAGAATGGCAGTTAGGTACCGTACAGTTGGATTATAACCTCCCCAGCAAGGACCGTTTCGGGTTGGAGTACGCCGGTGCAGACAATCATTCCCACCAGCCCGTCATGATTCATCGTGCTCCACTGGGATCCATGGAACGGTTCATTGGTGTGCTGATCGAACACTTCGCAGGAGCGTTTCCTTTGTGGTTAGCTCCGGAGCAAGTTCGCGTGCTAACGGTTAGTGACAAGTCGGAGTCGTACGGACGGCAACTGGAGAAAATTCTGGCAGAAGCCGGGTTGCGAGTGACAACTGATTTCCGGGCCGAGAAGCTCGGTGCCAAAATCCGCGCGGCGGAACTGGAAAAAGTGCCTTACATGGCGGTCGTGGGGGAAAAAGACCGTGAAAACAAGACCGTTTCACTACGGGACCGGATCGACAAGGATCTGGGAGCCATGCCAGTCCCTGAAGCCATCACACGAATGGAAAACGAGGTACAACAACGGGCCGTACGCCAAACATTTACCAACAGCGCCGGCCTGGGCGACGCGGGATCCGGAAATGAATACTAGCTGCTGTCTGGCCAAACGAGGTGCAAAAGCAATCCTCTCCACCCCTTTTCTTCAAATCTTTGCTTTGTTAGCAAGATTGTCTGCCGGTCAGATCCAGTGGTCTGCTTCAGGAGGAGAGGGGAGAAGTCTACTTCAGCGCACAATTTTTGGCGTACAAATTCGTAAAAACACCCGCAAAAACACGTTTCAAACCAATCCGCCCGCTCGGTGTACTACCCTTGACTCATCCCACACACGCCTCGAAAATTCATTTTTCCAATTCCAAAGTGTGTCTCGGCTGGTTGACGAACCGCCTACCGAGTTGAAATACTAAAATAGACTCGTCTTGTATTGCAGCCGCGTCCGTCTGCCGCTGCATGACAAGTAGTTCGTTGAACGTACCTCTAATTAGTAAAGGATCGCACCATCTCGAAGCTTCAAACAAGGATCAACGATCAGATCCGTGTCCCTCAAATTAGGCTCGTCGGTGCAGACGGTGAACAACTCGGCATTGTCGCCACGGAAGCTGCACTCGACCGCGCAAGTCAATCTTCCTGTGACTTAGTAGAAGTCGCACCTAACGAGGACCCGCCTGTCTGCCGTATTATGGATTACGGCAAGTACAAATACCAAAGAAACAAGAAAGTCAGCAAGGGACACGTTCACCATACGAAGACGAAAGAGATTCGCTTGCGACCGAAGACGGGTGTGCACGATATCGACTTCAAGGTGAAGCAAGCAATTCAATTTCTTAAACATAAAGACAAGGTGCAGATTTCTGTAGTCTTCCGTGGCCGCGAAATCGCTCATGTCCAAGAAGGCCACCGTGTGATGGCAAGCGTGGTCGAGGGGTTGATGGAATACGGCAAGGTCGAAACATCTCCAGCTCAACAGGGACGGCGTATTGTCTGTACCGTTTCTCCTAAGTGAGTGAACCTGTTGTCGAAGTGTGATACGGAGCCTGCTGGCTGTTGCACGTGACGTCCGTCGTCCTTCGGTGGTAAACCACATTTGCCTCGCTCTGCTACAGCATGTCTTTTCACCAACTTCAGTTGACCACATCGCCACCTGCCGCTTGGTCGCTCATGCCGCAACAATTGCCCAGTCGTTACTGCAGATTTACGAACATCCCACCATCGATGAGTAAGAAGGCGCCGTTGACATAACGGGCGCCGTCGCTGGCCAGAAAAACAATCGGGTCGGCAATATCTTCCGGCTGGGCTACGCGACCGACAGGAATTCGATTGGCGAGTTGGGCCGCGATCTCATCATAATCGGGAAGAATCCGATTCATGTCGGTGTCCACTTCGCCCGGACCGACCGAATTGCAAGTGATCCCGTGAGGTCCAAGCAGGATCGCCAACGACTGCATCATCGAGTGTAGCCCACTCTTGGTGGGGCAATAAGCCGCCTGGTAGGAACCACCAACGAGCGCACTGATGGAACTCACCGTGATGATTCGGCCACCATGTCCTTGCCGCACCATGTGTCGTGCAGCTTGCTGCGAACTGATAAAAGCTCCTCGCAGGTTGACGGCGTGCACTCGATCAAAGAGGGACACGGGCATCTCCAAAAAGTCCTGGCTAGGGCATATCCCTGCATTGTTGACCAGGATATCGATACGGCCGAACTCATCAACTGCGCGGTCTATCAATCCACGCGCAGCCTGTTCATCGCTGATATCGGCCTGATGTGCCACCGCTTTGCCACCACTCTCCACAATAGCAGCCACCACTTCGCTCGCAGCAGTACTCTGGTCCAGCTCCGCATCGGCCTGGTCATGATAGTTGACCACCAGGGCGGCACCCTGCCGTGCCAGCGCAAGACTGGTAGCGCGGCCAATTCCCCGTGAGCCACCTGTGACAACGGCAACCTTGTCGGCCAGGGTTCCGTCAAGCATGCTTTCACTCCCTTGGAAAAGATTGCGCCGCCCTAGAACTCACGCATGTAGCCGGCCGACCAGCCACCGTCGACCGTAAGGACATGCCCGTTGATGTAGCTGCTTTCAGGAGCGGCGAGAAATAAGGTCGCGTGGGCAATCTCGTCCGTCGTAGCCGGCCGGCCAAGAGGAATATGATTCAGCAATTCCTGAACAGAATCCCGAAACTTGCCTCCCTCCCCATAAAACAATTCTTTCGTTCCATCGGTCAAGGTTGAGCCGGGAGCGATGGCGTTGACCAGAATCCCATAGGGCCCCAACTCAATCGCCATCGAACGTGTCAGATTGATGACACCTGCCTTGGCCGCAACAAATGGAGACTGCAACCGCAACGGTACGATTCCTACCACCGAAGCAATATTGATGATCTTGCCTGATTGCTGGGATCGCATAATCTGCGCGGCTGCCTTGCTGGCCACGTAGAGACCCGTCAAGTCGACGGCTAACAGACGATCCCACTCCTCACGAGGAAACTCGTCAATGGTGACCCGATGCTCGAGCGTGTTGACACCTGCATTATTGACAAGGATATCGAGGCGGCCGTACTCCTGAACGGTCCGGTCCATCACCTCTTGGACCTGGTCGTCCCGAGTCACATCCATGGCCATCGCCACGCCCAGAGACTGGGAAGCCGCAGACTCGGCCGCCACTTCGTATTGGACGTCAGCATAAATGACCCGAGCTCCGTTTGCGGCCAGCCGGTCAGCGATCGACTTCCCAATACCCTGAGCAGCACCTGTCACCAGGGCAACCTGCCCTTGCAATTCCACCTTCATGGCTCGTTCTCCTCGTTTTCCAAGATCTTCCGGTCACGCCAATCGTGCAAGTCCTACTCTACAAATCCATCTTTTCACTGGGCAGCTGTTTCCTGCTCATGTACCAAGTTCCACACACCTGACCGACGACCGGCTGGTCGAGCTACGGACCTATGGCAACCTGTCGGCGCCTTCAATGGAAAACTTGACTCGCGCATCCCAGGAGGCAAATTGCTACTTGGCGGTCTGGTGAGCACCCGAGGCAGGACCAACGTCCCCTAGAGTATAAATTCGAAAAAAATGTCCCGTAACCCGGTCTCAAGCACTTCTCGGTTGACGTTGAGAGGAATGCCCTGGTCCCGACAAGGGACAGTTGAGTCTCGAGTGACTTCAATTATGTCCAAAACAGGTAAAAAAGGTCTCCGCATCGGCTGGAAAATCCGCTGGGAGTTGAAGCAGTTCTTTCCCGTGTCGCTCCTCACGTGAGCGTTTCGAGTTGACAATAACGATTGTGCCAGTGACAAGGCGAGCCGTTCAGAACCTTTTGGCTGCCATACCAACCAAGGAACGGCTAGACGCGGTTTCGCTTCCAAATTGCCCCCAACGCAACACTCGCCCCACGCGGGAGATCGCCGCTTCTCGATTCGCGTAATTTTTTACTTAAACTTGTGGTGCGTCGTGCCAATTCGCTGTAAAAGCAGGCTGGATTTACATCCCTGTCCGCCAACATCATGATGTACAGTTGGAGAAACTGGGACAATATCCTTTCCCTCATCCAAGCAGCGTTATCCTTTCCCTCATCCAAGCAGCGTTATCCTTTCCCTCATCCAAGCAGCGTTGCAAAAAGTTTCCTCTGAGCAGGAAAACACTCGGTCGCTTCACGCGGACCAAAGGAAAAACGCAAAAAAACCAATTCGTGCGTGAAGGACCCCGAGACAAAGCAATGAAAAAAAGGAGGGGGTCGATAATGATGGATTGGTCTCAAATAGGGATTCCAAGGGTTATTTGTTCGTGACCTCAATTCGGGAGCACGGAGTGGCATTGAAATTAATACTAGGGGGGTCGCTCCAGGCTACGTTGGCCGTGTAGCTTCCAAAACAAATCCTGCGATACAGCGGGAATTTAAGGGGGAAATCAGGTTATGACAGAAGGTTGTTATTTGAGATTTTTTATATTTTGAGTATTGACAGAGGGGAAACTCCAGTTAATTTTAGTTGTATCGCTTGGAATAGATGAAGGGACTCAGAGAAAAGAGGTAAATAAAGTACTCCAGGGGGTTGACAGCAATTATTCTAGTGATTAATTTGAAAGTCACAGCAAAATTGCTTTATTTTAATAGATGTACGGGATGCCAGTTCAACTGGCAACATTTTTAGTTAACGTTCGTCATTGCGAACAAACATTCGTGTTTTTGAGGGCGTGCCTCGGGGCTTCAACGGCTATTTTTTATCCTAAGGATTTTCGGGAGAAGCGAATTATGCGGACAAAGAAAAACGAAACCACCAATAAAAACAAAGTTGCAAAGCTGGCTGTTGCCTCCTTCGGCGCAGCGTTGACAACCGTCATGGGTGGAAACATCCAGGGTGCAGTTGTCGATCTGACTGCAAATCTGCCTAGTGGTAGTCACCCCGGTGGCGGTGGCGGTAACTACGGTCAGAACTCCGGTAATGACAATGGTATCCTGAACTTTGACTTTATTGGTCCAGGTGGAAGTACCGACGGTA
>CAUZBP010000042.1:0-38802 GCA_963578105.1 Planctomycetota bacterium | reverse complement strand
GCAGCTGACTGTGTTCTTCCGGCTTCGGCTATGCCTCAGCCTCCAGAACACAGTCACATTAACTAACCCCCATTCTCTTACTCAGACTGGAACAAACTATGGGGGGTGGTCACTATTTGTACACTGAGCGTCGGGAGGTGCTGTTTTTCTGCTAGAAAACGCACTTTCAGTATTCCGAAACAGAGTGCGGCATGGTTCCACCGCGTTTTGTTTTCCTCGTCAGCAGGGTGCGGCACGAACTGGAACACCTTGCCTACTCGCCGACGATCCCCGCAGGGGCGACGATCGGGACAGAGTCGACGACCTTCGTGGCGCTGCCAAGCAACACGCGGAGGTGTTCTGAGTCACGGAATCCGGGTGGCGGATTTTGAGCAGGGAAAGGGTTGTGGGTCAGATCGAGAAAATCTGCCACCGTCACCTTTCCACCACACACAACCACCCCTTCCAGGACAGGATGGGATCCGAATCTCAAATTTCCGGATACGTAGACGATTCCGTTGATCCTGGAAAGATACGTGTCGTTCTGGTCAGTATCCTTGCTCGGGTTGATCCCGTTAAACGGGGTTCCCGGGGGATTGAAATTTGTCTGTTCACGGCTCTCGACAAGCCCACTGTCATCGGCATGAATCTCGAAACTGCCGTCCACCAGCAGCGCCGGGAAGTTCGGGACAGCCGGTTGCCAATTCACAGGTCCCGTCCGGACCGAAGATGTCCGAGCCGAATTGAGCAGTACGAGTGTCCCCACGATGCGGGAACTTTGTATGTGAATGTCCAGTCCTCGGCAGTCGATGACATAGATACCTTCTGGATTGGTAATTCCTGGTCCGTAGGGGTTGTGATTCGGGCTGAGGACTTTTCGATAAATGGTTCGACGTGGGATGGACGGTGGAGCGACCGTGCGCACCGATGCGTTGTCGAGATAAAAACTGTCAGTACTCGTTGAGGTTTGCCAGGTGACGTAGGCCGACTCAATCCTTCCGGACCAAGTTGGTGTCAGCCGTTGGACGACCTTTGTCCATCCCTCATGGGCCACGTTCGTGTACCAGGGGTTGGAAATGTATTGGGTTTCTCCTCTGCGTTTATTAATCACCAGGACAGGTTTTAGTTGAATTTCTCCGGAGGTCGAATTTTTGGTCCAGACTTCAATCTCATATTCCTTGCCATTTTGGAGGTCACTGGAAATGTTCTGCAGGGCCCCGGACTCCGGGAAAAGTCGAGAACCGACGAAGGTGGATTTAGCGCCCGAGTAGGCCTGGACCCCATTGCAGTGAACATCCAGACAGCCCGGTGAAGCGAGCCAGTTGGGCGACGGCCGTTGGTGGGCACCGGCTTCCATGTCACCGTTGTCCAGGATGTTCTCACCTTGTGCGGGTGGGATTGTTTGCATGACAATATCGTCGATAAGAAAATCCTTCACCTCTTCTCCGTTTCGAGTCTCCACTCTCAAGGATGCCGAGTGAAGTGTGCCGGCAAAAGTCGGAGAAATCGTACCGGCCACCAGGGTCCACTGGTCCTTGGCGCACCAGGTGGTTTCACTGGCCCAGAACTGCGATCCACTATCAGCACTATTTACATCGATGACGAACCGTGCGTTCTCATCCACAGCTTTCATGCGCAGCCAGGCCTGACAGTGGTAGGAGCCGCCACTTCGAACGACATCGGCAATGTCCTGCACGGGCCCCGCCTGAAAACTGACGCGATTCTTTACGTTCAAAGACACCTTGCCCGTATGGACCTTGCCCCGTTCCTCGGCAAAGTTGCAACTCGTTTCCTGCCAGGGGACCCAGGGAGAAACTCCATTTTCAATTCCTGGATTTGACAACAAGTTCCGTGTCGGGGCTTGTGGCACCCGAACCGGGCCAATGATGTCACGGATATCGATGGGGGTTCCCCTGGCAACGTAATAACTGAAAAGTGTGTTCACATCCGGCAAATCCTTGCTGTCCTCGCCGGTTGTCTGACCCCCGTAGAACCTCCCTCCAACAATCGCTCCCGCAGCCTCGACGTCCGCACGCACCGAGGAACGCTTGGCCAGGATGTCGGCGTTAGAGCTGATCCTTTTATCTGCGTGTACAACGGCAGTCTTAAATTCGACGTTTCCCTTTGCGTGAAGCGCCGCCTGCAGACAATTGAAGCCGCGAGTTGTTGGAACCAACGTCACGCGCATTTTCTGGGTCGCGTTTCCCTTTTGTCCGACTCCCGTCAACTGGAACGGATCTTCGGGGTCGTCGCGCAGGTCACCGTCCGCCGGGTCGATACCCTCCAGAGTAAAGACTCCGGTGCCTCCATCGGAAGATATCTCGACATTGGATTCCCACGTGCCGTTTGAATAGCTGGACCGCCAGTCGGGGTTGTTCTCGATTCGAAGCATTCCAATCCTGAGAGCCGCCTGGGCGCACAATCGAGCCTGCTGCAAGTCGTCGGCATTTTGTAGGCGGATGCGCTGAATTCGATGAGAAAGCATTGCTGAAAGCACCAGCAGTGAAATAAGAAAAGAAGCCCCGAGCACGGTGATGTAGGTGCTGGCGCGGCGGCGCATCAAAATCGGTTGCTTGGTCATCATCAAACTGTTTTCTGTCGGCCAGCATCACGCGTTGTTTCGTGTGGTGCGAGACAATGGACAAAAAGGAAGGGGGTGGCGGAGCATTGATAAGGAGGTCGGCGGATTGTGATGTGTTTCTGTTTGCATTGTCTTTGGCAGCAACTTTTCTGTGTCGCCTAAGGAAGATTGCTGGTGGTGTGGTTATCTTCCTGGCGGGGAATCATATCCAGCCAGGCTCTGGTCTGGATCGCGTCCATCTGGATCAGTTTCTGGCCGTCAAAATTGACGGTGACTCGGATGCGTTTCGCGCCTCGATCGTCGGTTTGCTTCAAAACGGTCGTCAAGTCATGGGGGTCAACGTGGTTGACCGTGACTTCTCGAGCCCACGTGGAAGATAGTTTGCTGACCGCTCCGTGCTTGGCTTGCGGAGGTGCTGCGGTCCAGTCGTGATAGTCGTCTACATCGTCGAAGGCGGCCCGGATCCCTGTGCGCTCGCGTCTGCCTTCGGTGCCGAAGTTGGGTGTCAAATCGGGTTCAAGGTAACCTTGAAGCAGTATTTCGTCGATTAAATCACTGGCTAACAGCACAGCTTGTGCACGACGGCTGGAGGACGTTCCGGCTCGGGTGGCAACTCCTAGAGTGGTCAGGGAAGTCACCAGTAACACACCCACGAGGAAAGTCGAAATGACTACCTCGAGCATCGTGATGCCGATGTGACGACGTTGCTGATGTGTTCTGACGTGTGTCATGGTGCTGTTTGGGAAACTCGAACGTTGATGGATTTAAATTCCGCATCAACGGTGTGGGCCTTGGCAGCGAAGTAGCGGTGGTGGTGGTTCGCGTAGCGTGCGAAGGAAAAACCTCCCTGGAAGATGTCTTCCAGCCAAACGGCAACTCGGTCGGTCGCAGGATCAATGACAAGCCTTATGTTCAGGAAACCATCCTCCAGATCTTTCACTTCGACAAGCAGTGTATTTGTGACCGCGTTCCCGTCGAAGAGACAGAAGGTTTGTGTTCCATCAAGTTCAAGTTCGAGGGTTGCAAAGATTTCACCGTAACCGAAGGTGTCTCGGTCTACGGGCATCCGGAAGGTAGGACCCCAGCCACCTGGACTCGTCGCACGGCATTGGATTTCGACGGTGGTAAGTTGTGTGAAATCATTTACAGGATGGGTTCTCAACTCGAGGTTCTCGGAGCTAGAGGCAATCCAGATCCCGCTCACCAACTTGGCTGGGTTCGTAGATCCGTTGTTCCACATCCAATCTGCAACCGCATCAAGATTGGTGTCTTCCCCGCCGGGGTCTTTGTCAAAGTTTGCGCGAAAGCAGGCGGACAGCAGTTCGGGACGGTTGAACACCTGCAACCCGGTTTGTACGCGTGCCAACGGATTGTTTCCTAATCTGAGCGAAAACTGGACGCCGTTCAGGTAATATCGACTCACTGTCACTGGGGATGGCTCGGGGACTGTGTAGGTACCGAAAACCCGGTAAAACATCGATTTGGAAGTCTGGTCTGTCCATGTCGATCCCTGGTCAGTTGAATGAAGTTCCCCAGAGAGGTTCGCTTGATTTCCTGATTCGACCCTGGCCGATTTAATTCCCCCGTCCCATTGAAGTACCAGGCAGTGGCCTTGGCGTGGAGACAAGCCCACCAGGGATTTAAAGTGGAAATCTTCCCACTCGAAATCCTTGCTGAGGTTGGTTTCGTTGATTTCAAACTGTTCCAAGACGACGCTCGAAGGTTCGTTATCTCCGGTTGCCGGCCTCACTTGGAGGAGAGTTCTACCATCCCGATTACCGGCTTTTGCCAAACGCAGTTCAGCTTTTGTCATTCTCCAGGAGATCGCATCGGCGGGCAGAGGTGGGTTAAAGGAGTCGGGATGAATATATTGCGCCAACCAGCGGTTGGACCGGACCGAGGTCGGTGTGACATTGGATTCGGCCGGTACAGCCTGTTCCATCACGAGTATCTCGCCACTCTCCACGGGTGAAAGATCGGGTGAGAGGTCTTCATTCTGGCGCTGCAACACGTAGTTCACCTCGAATTCCATCACATCATTGGCTAGAACCTGGGGGATGGTGCCATTGATGGACCTCAGCAAGGGACCACCAGGGTGTCCATCCCACTCGTAGTAGATGCGGTCGGGGACTCCGTCATTGGTTCGGTCGGCAACGACGAAGTCGATTCGCTGGTCGCTCAACTCGATAATGTACGTGGCGAATCGCAGTTCGTCCTTCAGTTGGACCGCGAGGCGCGTGGCAGTCATGGTGTCCGATGTTGCGCCGGACGAAGATGCTGACCGTCCTGCCAGGTAGATTGACGTAGCGATGCCGCTCAGTAAGACGGAACTAATTGTCATACTGACCATCAACTCCAACAACGTTTGTCCCGGTCTTCGCCAGATGGTTGTACTGTTCACGCCTGCCGAGTTTCCCTCTCGCTCTGCGGGATAAGGCGTATCTTGCGAAGTGCCGTGGCTCGCAGGGCGATCGTGGCACCATGTTTCAGTGGTGTTCAACATTTTTTCTTACGCTGCCCGCAGTTGGGAAATCATTGAACGAGAATTTCCCCGGTTGACCCGTTCAATGAAATCAGTCGCTGTTTCTTCCGGTGCTCTACCCGGATGCTTCCGTTGCTATCCGGCACACCGTGGCCGTTAAAGACAACTTCGTTATCACCGCCGAAATCGACGGAAACGAGGCGACAATAATAGGGTTCACGTGAAAGTCGAGTCGAATATGGTTCCGTAGGATGGTCCGGGTTCATGATGTCGGGATACAAGACATAAAGGTCCCTGGCGACGTCAAATGTTGCCCCGCAGTTGCTGCTGGACGCGATGGCGCGGTCACGAGCCAGTTTCAGGTCCAACTCAATCCGTTGCGCTGCTGACTCCAGACGATGGTGGGCAAGGGAATCCAAAAAGTGAGGGAACGCCACGACGGCGAGAATCGTTGTGATCATCAGGACGGTGACCATTTCGATCAGGGTGTAACCAGGTTGGCGCCGGGTTTTTTTTTCGTTGCCTGGTTGTGCGTTGGTGTTTCCAGTACACCGCACGGGAGGACTCGTTCGGCAATAATTTTGTTGAGTTTTCATGATATCTGCCGATATGTTCACAAAAGTCTGCACCATGTGCGGGTCCCACTGGCTTCCGGCTCCGTCGCACAAAATGGAAAGAGCCTGTTTGTACGACATGCCCTGACGGTAGGGTCGATCGCTGGTCATGGCGTCGTAAGCATCGGCAATCGCGATGATACGGCCGTCCCGTGGAATGTCTTCGCCGGCCAGGCCGTCCGGATATCCTTTTCCGTCGTAACTCTCATGATGGTAGACCACGCCGGGTAGCACGTAACGCAGTTGCTCCAGCTCTTGAAGAATGCTCCAACCGACTTCAGGATGGCGTTTGATCTCTTCAAATTCCTTGTCGGTCAGTTTTCCAGTTTTGCGCAACGTTGTGCCGCTCACACCGATTTTTCCCACGTCATGTACAAGTCCGGTCAGGTAAAGCCGTTCACACTCGGACTCATCAAGTCCCAATGCCCGACCCAAACGGCGGCTGTACAATGCCACACGTTCACTGTGGCCCGACGTGTATTCATCCTTGGCTTCAATGGCCGAAACCATGACCCGCACCATGTTGACCAGCAACTGTTCCTTTTCCCGAAACTGTTGAACGTTTCTCCAGTGGGCGGCCAGCATTCGTGCGGTACACGAGAGCACGTTGGCCTCGCTCGAACCGAATTCAAACTGGCTCAAAGGTAAACGACCGCCTAATTCATCCAAACCTTGGCGAAGCGTTCGATTGAACGCAATCAACCATCCCATCTGATACCCACCTTTTGCCATGCGGGTGAGGATCAGGTCGCGCACGCCGGGCAGGTCCGCCGATTTTGACGTTTCATTCAGACGATTGACAACAACCGATTGGGTTGTGGCATGCGACTTAAAATGTTCGATCACCTGCAGGCACACATTATTTTCGATGGCGTGTTGCCCGCTCCAAACAAAACGATCGACAGAAATCCTTCTCGATCCATCAGGCAACTCTCCATCCTGCAGGCGGGGTTCGAGCACCAAGACAACACATTCTGCTTTGACAGTGCGACACACCAACGGCAGCGCCGTGTGAAAAGTCGTTGACAGGTCTGTCGCTGCTTCGGAGATTTCCAATTGCTCCGCAAAGTTGCGGAATAGACTCAACTCCTCAAAGCTGTCACTGATTTGTACGATCAGCGCATTGTTCTGACGATCCAAGTTCACCAGAAGTTTGGACTGGTCATGGTGACGTTGAAAAAGATGTCCCAACTTCAGCAGGTCCTCTGCGGACGACGCGGGTACGTTGGCGGTGGCGGCCATCAGAGGACCGTGATCGGACGTGATCGGAATGATCAGCAGGCACCGAGAAGCGTCGAGCGGTGCTAAGCGACAGGTGCTGTTTTCGTGGCTCACGTCTCGCAAGTTGTCTGGTATATCCCGTTCAAATGGCGATTCGTGCTGGTTCCGATCGTGGGACATCACGAGGTGGTTAACACCGTGCCAGCCGCCAGACAGGACCCAGAGGTCGAAACTCATGTCGAAGGTTGCAGACAGGGACTGGTTGATCTGGTCGACCAGTTCCAACGGCACCTCTTGTCGAGTTTTTTCTTCAGTAACCGTCATCTTGGGGCCTGCTTCGGGTGGGGCCTGTGGCCGAGGTCCCCCTGTGGAAAAACAGCCATAATCGCCACAAACAGCAAAACGTGTATCTGGCACAGGCAGACCCCGGGTTGTAGGGACCACGCGCGAGAAAATATCACAAGACACCTGCGAAATCCATCTTTATTAATCATAGGCCGTATCCATGCCGGGAGTCCCAAGTTTGGACACGACTCGCAGTGTTTTTGCTTGACTTGCGCAGTGGTGAGCTAGGTTTAAATTGTTGAGATGACGCATCCCACGGGACAGAAAGACCAAGCTCAGGATGCCCAAGCTAATCAGAGGCGGGATGAATCGTGATTGCCGGCACATTTTTTTTTGGAGGTTAACCTATGTCAAAGATGCGAAATGCGTTCACACTCGTTGAATTGGTTGTTGTCATTATGCTGATTGCGATCTTGGGAGCCATTGCGGCGCCGCGGTTATTGAATACAAGAAAATCCGCGCTCGATTCCCAAGTCATTAAAGCGGTCAATAACGTTCGCAACGCGATTTCCATGTACACGGCTGAAAACGGTGGAACGTTGCCCGGTTCCGATGGCGCTCAAGCCACGTTCAAAACGGACGTTGGTCTGTTCTTGCGTGGGCCCTTTCCCCGCGTTCATGTGGGACCCCTGGCGGTAGACACCTCCATGAACGATTTAGTGCGGATGTCCAGCGTGCCTGGCCCAATGATTGGTGCCGCAGCTCCCAAACAGGGTTGGGCTTACAACTACGTCACCGGCGAATTTATTGTGGACTATGACGGTGGAACCATCACGGATCCCAGCATTAATTACGACGACCTGTAAAGAAAGCTATCATGCTGTCCCGGCATGGAGAAAATGGAGGGCTTGGGGCAGCTCTGTCGATCGCACGAATTGCAGGGAAAAGTAACAAAGATTCCGGTTGTATCGGGTCGATAAGAAGTGATTGACGGCTCCGAGTCATTGGGATCGTTAGAACAGGCTAACTCGATGCTCTCAGAAACCAAGAAGATCCTTGTCGTTGAAGATAACCCGGCCTTCTCCAGCATTGTTCAATTTCATCTGGAGCGGGTCGGTTACGAAGTGACCGTTGCTTTTGACGGACGTGAGGCCAGGCAGCGGATCCAACACAGTTCGGACCTGTTTGATCTGGTCATTACCGACCAACAAATGCCCCACGTTTCGGGGGAACAGTTAGTGCGGTATTTGCAACAAGATGCCAAGTACTCAGGAACACCCGTCATCATGTTGACCGCTAAAGCGTTGGAACTTGACGTGACACGACTGCGGGACGAGTTCAATATTGCGGCAGTCATCGCGAAACCTTTCAGTCCTACGGACCTGGTTGGTACGGTGGAAGAGTGTCTCGGAATGCAGGTTTCGCCCTAATGGCGCTGGCCACGATGAGAGCAAATGTTTTCAAAAAAGAATGTTCTCGAATTACCCCAGCGAGTTACAGCCTACTATCTCTTTTTTGGGTTGATGGCCATCCTTTGGTTGGGCATTGGCGTTGTTTTTGTTGCGATTTCTGTGCTGGGGTCGCGTGCTGAAAATGCTCACGTCCATCAAATGGGCCGTGCTGCGCCATTGATTTCTGTCGATTATTTACGCAACGGCGAGCAAAATCTGCAGTCCCTGATCGACCGTATCCATCACAAAAATTCATGCCTGTTTTGCGCTGTTGTATCTAACGATGGCCGGTACGTGGCACACACGTCGCCCGAAAAAATTGGGCGACCCGCCATAGAACCAGTGGGTCCTCGAGATCAATGGGGAGATGTGCAGCGCGTTCGTTACCAGGACGAGCAAACCCGTACCTTGCTGGAATACTGTACCCCGCTCCGGGCGGGAGACCGGCAACTGGGGTCGTTCCGCATGACCATCGCCGAGAGGGGAACGGCCGGTACCTGGATGACGGCAGCCCGGCATGCCCCTTTGGCGATCGTGTTTCCGTTGACGTTAATCCTAGCTGGTGGAATCACCTTGCGGCGCATGGTGGGTCCTATTGGTGACATCGAAGGCCAATTGCGCCAGGCTGCGACGGTTGCTTCTGTGGAGGAACTCACTTTAAGTTCCGTACCGATTCGAGGCCCGGCATCGGTGGGATGGAACCGGCTAATCCAGCAACGGGGCCTGGGTGCTGGTGACCAGACTTTGGAGCAGCGAATCACGGACGCTGGGTCGGAGTACCGTCACAGAAAAATGGACAACCTGCTGAACAACCTCACGGATGGAATCGCCGTCACTGACGGAGAGGGTGCCACGACGTTTGCAAACCGGCCCTTGTTGGCGCTCCTCGATCTACCGACCGCCGAATCCTTGACAGGTCGCTCACTGGCGACTCATTTGAAAGGGGTGTGGGACCTTCCTCCGGGCCAGGTGCTGTTGGATCCGCAACTGCATGCTCGCAGTGTGGTTGCTGAGGTGAAGTTGGAGGACAGTGCAACTCCCCGAATATTTCGGGTGGCCAGAAATCCGGTGCACACGTCTGAGGACGAGTTGTCCGGTGGTCACGTCTGGAGCTTTCGGGACATTACTCAACAGAAAAATGCAGAATGCATGCGTGACCAATTCGTCACTACAGCGACGCACGAGTTACGCACCCCGCTTGCCAATATCAAGACGTACGCAGAAACCTTGACACTGACCGAGGTCTTGAATCCCGAGCAGCAAAAAAAGTTTTTGAATACGATCCACACGGAAGCCAGTCGTTTAGCTCGATTTGTGGACGATCTTTTGAGCGTCAATAGCATGGAAGTCGGATCGCTCACGGTCGATCGCAGGGAAACAGATGTGCTTCGTTTGTTGGGCGAGGTTACGACCAAGGTTCAACCACAAATGGACGAAAAACAGATCAGGTTGGATACAACACTGCCCCCCAAGTTGGCGAAACTCCATGTCGACAAAGATAAACTGGCTGCCACCCTGGTAAACCTGTTAAGCAACGCCACAAAGTACACACCACAGGGGGGGGAAGTTGCACTGCGGACCAAGGTCACCGAACAGGCACTTGTCATCGAGGTCATCGACAGTGGATACGGCATCTCCGCAGACGAGCTACCAAAAGTGTTTGACAAGTTTTTCCGGAGTGCGGATCCGCGTGTGCAACAAGAGGCGGGGAGCGGGTTGGGACTGTCGTTGGCTCGTGAAGTTGCACGTCTGCACGGAGGCAATCTACGTGTGAACAGCGAACTCGAGAAGGGAACAACGTTTACGTTAACACTGCCACTATGAGATACATCACTTCAGCAATACCAGGGGAAGAGTAGATGTTCGAGCGATCCCGTCAGGGCGCGGTTGATGTGGTTACCGGTGAAGTTCCGATCCACGTCGATCATGTGGACACCTTGTCCGGGGTTCTCAGTCAGTGTGTGGCAGAGGGACAACCAAAAATCGTCCTGGACCTCACCGGCATGGCGTTATTTGACAGTGCAGGTCTCGAACTTCTACTGACGATTCAAAAGGATTGTCAAAGACGAGGTGGAATGTTGAAGTTGGCAGGTGCCAACCCGTTGTGCACCGAAATTTTATCCCTCACTGGGGTGGGGAACCAATTCAACTGTTACGAAAACACGGGTGAAGCAGTGAGGAGCTTTGTGGAGTGAGTGCCGAGGGACTCCTACTGGAACAGGCTGCCGAGTTGAACCGCAGGCCCGCCCGCCTGCAGGACCCTGCGCGTGCGCTCTTCAACCGTCTCGGTGAACAGCTAATCGGGGCCAATCTTATTTCTTCAGAGCAATTGGAAGAGGCTCTTGGCGCGCGATCCGAAAAAGGTCTGAAATTGGGTGAGGCCTTGATCGAGATGGGGGTCACTTCGGAAGAACATCTGTTGCCTTTTTTCGAGCGGCAGTTGGGCGTTCCCGCTGTGCGCCTTCGCGAAGGGCTTATTGATCCTTTGGTTGTGTCGCTGCTCGACCGCGATGTTGCTGACAGCATGCACGCCATTCCACTGTTTCGGGTCCACGACGAGCTCTGCGTTGCTCTGGACGAACCGCAAGACCTGCAAAAGATCGACGAGTTGGAGCGAATCACGCGCCTGAAAATCCGGCCGATTTTTGCGTTCAGGTCGAGCATCGATCGCATGATTCCTCGCTGCTATGAGGAGGGATTCGAAGTCGATGCAGTCACCGCCGACTTGGAAGACGATGCGGTGGAGTTACAGGCCGAATCGGTCGACATCGATCTCGATTCGGTTGAGATTTTGGTCGAAGGCAGCCCCATCATTAACCTGGTCAATTATTTTGTCGTCCAGGGGGTGCGTCAGCGAGCCAGCGATATCCACCTGGAACCGGATCGTAATTATTCGGTCGTAAGGTTTCGCGTCGACGGGCAACTGCGAGAGGTACTGCGACCACGACGCGATATGCATGCAGCATTGGTGTCCCGTATTAAGGTGATGGCGAAGTTGGACATTGCCGAACATCGTCAATCTCAGGATGGCCGTTTCCAGGTGACTATGGAAGGGCGCAGTGTTGATTTTCGCGTCTCCACCCTCCCGACCGTACTGGGTGAAAAAGTTGTCTTGAGAATTCTCGACCGTCGGAACCTCAACTTTGACCTCGACAAGCTTGGGGTTCCACACAAGCTGCTCAAAAATATCAAACAACTGTTGACCAAACCCTATGGTCTGCTGCTTGTCACCGGGCCTACCGGTAGTGGAAAGACAACGACCCTTTATTCTGCGTTGGAGCTTGTGAAGTCGGTCCACCGAAACATTGTGACAGTCGAGGATCCAGTCGAGTATCAAATCGATCTGGTCAATCAAGTTCAAGTGGACGAAGCCCGCAAAACATCATTTTCCCTCGCGTTGCGTTCCATTTTACGGCAGGACCCGGACATCATCATGATTGGCGAGATCCGTGATCCTGAAACTGCAAACATCGCTGTACAAGCAGCGCTTACCGGGCACCTGGTTCTCAGTACACTGCACACCAACGATTCCGTGAGTGCTGTCACGCGTTTGATGGACATGGGATTAGAACCGTTCAAAGTTGCGGCCAGTCTAATCGGGGTGATTGCACAACGATTAGTGCGAACGACGTGCCCCCGTTGCCGCACGTTTTACTACCCGCCACGCGAACTGCTGGAGACGATTCATTATCAGGGCGACCAACGACGTAGTTTCATTCGCGGCGAAGGCTGTGTGGATTGTTACGACAGCGGATTTCAAGGGCGGACGGGTATCTACGAAGTGATGCTTGTCGATCAGAAGATGCGAGAAATGATTGGCCAGAAGTTTGACGTGGACACCCTCCGGAAATGTCACCAGGAGGGGGGAGGCCGATCGTTGCTTGAGGAAGGCATTCGGCTGGCTGAAGAACAGCAAACCAGTTTGGACGAAGTGATGCGAGTCGCCTATTTTGAGTAATGGGTTGAGCCAGATGGAATTTACATACAAAGCCAAATCGATCGAGGGTGAAAGTGCCACGGGACTTCTGGCGGCAGGCAGTGCTCTCTTGGCGCGAGAAGAATTGCGGAACCGAGGCCTGTTTGTGTTCTCGCTGCAGCCGGTGACTCACGCAGTTCAGGGGCCAGGGGCCCTCTCCAGGTCCTTTCGGGCCAGGATCTCACGGCGCGATTTGCTGAACCTGACCACGCAATTTGCGATCATGACCCGGGCAGGCATTGATGCCGCCGCAGCGCTCGGCACCTTGGCGGACCAGTGCTGCAACCCGCTGCTGAAACAAATACTACAACAGGTGCATTCTGACGTGAACGCCGGCGGGTCGCTTTCGGACGCTTTACAAAAGCATCCAGAAACGTTCAACGATATGTATGCCGCCATGGTGGCCGCAGGAGAATCGGTCGGCCGTCTACCTGAAATCCTGCAACGTTTGGGAGAATTGCAGAGAACAGAACTTCGAAATCGAGGAATGTTGAGAGCGATGCTGGCCTATCCGCTGGTGCTGGCTTTCGTTTCCCTGCTTGTAATGGCCGGAATGGTCTGTTTTGTCCTGCCGCAGTTTGCCCAGATTTTTGAAGACGCCAACGTGGCGCTACCCACACTGACCCGAGCACTTTTGTCGGCTACGGATGCAGTGGCGGCGTATCTGTTTCTCTGGTTACCGTTGGTCATGGTTACCGGGGCTGGCCTGGTGGGCTATTTTCGCACAGAGCGTGGACGGCGCCTTTGGCACAGCACGCAGTTGAACGCGTTTTTACTCCGTGGTGTGATGCGTTCTTTGCTGATCGGCCGCACGTTTCGATTGTTAGGAATGATGGTTCAAAGCGGCGTACCCCTATTGGAGGGAGTTCGATTGACACGCAGGTCGATACAGAATTTGCTTTACCGCGACCTGTTTCAGAAACTCGAAAACGACATTCTCAACGGGCGCAAACTTGGACCGTCGCTGGTTGAAGCAGGATTCGTACCTCCAACGGCCGCAGAAATGGTCATCACGGCAGAAAAAACGGGAACGATGGGAGTCGTTACTCAGTTGATGGGCGAACACTTTGAAGAAGAGGGACAGGAGCGACTGCGAGAGCTAACCACAATCTTGGAACCTGCCATTATTGTCGGCATGGGTCTGGTCGTGGGACTGCTCGTGATCGCGATCATGATGCCCATGTTCGATATGGCAACGTTAAGCAATTCTAGGTAGTTTAAAAATGCTGCTGGGAACACAAACGGGTTGGATCGGAGTGGACATAGGATCCCAGTCGATCAAGCTCGCACAAGTTGAACGTAGCGGACCAACCTTTCGCGTTCGTGAAGGGGTGGTACTTCCCCGGGCCACTTCCTGGCAAGGGGACGACTTGATGTCCCGCGTCAGCTCTCGTGAAGAAATCGGCGCAGCCATCGAAGCCGGTCACAGATTTCGAGGTGACAAAGTGGCTTGCGTCCTCCCTTCGTACCTTTACGAATCTCGCCCGCTTCATCTGCCCGCGGGAAGCCCGTCCGAGCGGCGGGCGATGGTGGCTCATGAACTGGCAACTGTCCGACAGGGGAGTCACGCTACGTCCGAATTTGACTTTTGGGAAGCAACACTCCATGGTCGGGATGGTGGACCGTGCAAGTCGAATGTCAACACTTTGTCACTGGATTCGGGTTGGGGTGACCAAGTCGTTCAGGACATTGCACAGCTCGGATTACGCTGCCAGGTGCTTGATGGTCCACCGATGGTTCTGGCGCGATCCATCAAAATGATGTCACCTCGCAATTTCAACAGACCGATAGCAGCACTCGACTGGGGATATCGTGGAACAAGTCTCGGTTTTCTTTTCGAAGGACAGCCCCTCTACACGCGGCAGATCAATCGTTGTGGTTACCACCACATTGTGAAAAATGTCCAGCGTGGTTTGGGTGTGTCGCTTGATCAGGCACAGCATCTGTTGACCCAGCACGGTTTGCCGGACCTGCAGCAGGGCGATACGACGAACAACCAATTCCAAGAGATTCTCTCAGAGATGGCGGCCCAAACACTGCACGACTTGGCAGAGGAGGTCAACCGGACACTGACGTACATCGACACCCAGCACCCGAGCCTGTTTCCGGAGCAGATGGTTCTCTTCGGTGGTGGAGCCACGATGAAGAACGCAGCAGCTCATCTGACAAAGCGTGTGAGACTTGAGATCCAACCCTGGAATTTATCCACACAGAACAGAGAAAAGTCCGTTTGGAATGCACCGTCCTCTCCCCTTTTAGGAGCGGCCATCGGGCTTTCGTCACTCGCCTGGGCCAAGGGGTGATATGCAAACATATGTGAACCTACTTCCGACGCGCACCGCTGTTGCGACCCTGCTTTTGAGACGGGTTCGACAATGGTCCTTCGTGGCCTTGAGCGCCCTGTCCCTTGTCGTTGTGGGGTCAATTGTGGAGTGGAAACGGGTTGAATCCATTCAGGTCAGGTTGAAACAACTGGAGAATCAAGCCGTTCCGCTACCAACCCTGGAACGGGAAGTCGACCACATGCAACAACAACTGGACCAGTGTAATGCTCGGGCAACGCTTGCCGCGCAACTGGTCGACGACAGGAGCATGCTCTCGTTGATTGGACTGGTCAGCCGCGCAGCGCACGAAAGTGCTGGAAAAGTGTGCGTGAGACAACTATCTGTCGAAACAGTTTCCGCTTCCGGGCAGCGCGACCTTGGTGTAGCTGGCAATGTGTCACTACGCAAGCTTCAGCTTGAAGGATTGGGAGAGGATAACTTGTCCGTGGCCCGGTTCGTTGCCGCACTTCGTGAGTCCCGAGTATTTCATGAGGTGCAATTGAAGGCCAGCGAATCGACTCAAAAAAATGATCGTAAAATTCGCAATTATGAATTGGAGTGTATTTTTTAGGTGCATCATGTTCAGTAACCGAACCAAAGCATTGAACACGACTGGCTGGCTGCTACATCTGGCGGGTGCGGCGGTGATCGCAATGTTCTTGACGGTCTCATATTTTGGGCTGTCTGCATCCTTTGCTTGGAAAATATCTGGACGGGCCGAACGGATTGCGGAATTAGAAAAATATTTAAACCGGGCGCCAAGCATCCGCAAAAAACACGCAGCGTTGCAGCAAGCACTGGCCCGCATTAAGCAAAGGGTTCAAGAGATCGATCAGCGCATGCCCGACGACGCTCGTGAAGCCGAGTTCCTGGGCCAAATGACCGAGGCTGCCCAGCAGACCGGCCTGACAATTCGCGACTACCGTCGAGGCGAGAACACGGAAATGACAAGTCATTTCCAACTGGAGGTGCGCATTTTGGGGGAAGGTTCCTACGGCAGCATCTGTCGGTTTTTGGAACGCATTCACGAACTTCCAAGAGCCGTCGCCATCGATAAAATGCGCATCAGCACAGAAAAAGAAAATAATGTGTATCCCGTCGACATGACCTTTTTGCTCCACTACCACGTTGCTGAGAAAAAGGCTACAGAAAAGGAAACAATCAATGGCTGAGTCGACACATCCCGCGAGGGGTACGCTCAAAGTTGGACAACTGGCCCTGGTGACGGGGTTGGCAGTCATTCTGGTCATCGTGTTAATTTACCAGTTTGGGCCTCAGCAACAGCTAGTGTTGAAACCGCGCCGACCTGTTCAGCTTCAGACGATCACCGACGCTGAAAGCGGTGTTCTGCGTCACGACGTTGCACTAGTCCAAGGGACAGAGAAAGGCTGGCCGTTGTTGTCCCTTGACACGGTATTGAAATATGACCCGTTTGCCTTGCCTTCCTCTTTCTTGCCCCGGACGACGATTTCCGAAAAAATCCCTGCGCTCGAACAGGAACAAATTGTGAAAGCAGTCAAGCAGAAAAGCCTGTTGCAATTGAAACAGAGAGCGGAGTTGTTGAAAAACCTGCAACAGCAAGGAGTCGAGGTGGTGTTGATCAACAACAGGACCCGCGTCGCGATGGTGGGATCACGCACCGTACAGGTGGGCGACGTACTCGATGGATTCATCATTACGGAGATCCACAATAATGGTATTGTCGTGGAAGAAAGTGCTGTTTCGACAGACTGATCGAAAGGGAGTTCGATCCAAAATGAACCACATCCGAACGATAACGTGGACTTTTATTGCGTTGTTGGTGCTATTTGTGTCTCGGTCCAGCTACGGTCAAAAAGATGATGCCGCACCGAGACTTTCACCGCAGCCGAACTTACAATCAGGCCCACAAAAAGTCATTGCCAACCAGTACAGCGTGGTCGGTCAGACGCAGCGCACCGAACGCGAGCGGATGGAAGATGAACCAACCTATTTGCATTGGCTGCAGGAGACTGGTCAGCAGCATGTAAAAAAGGCCGAAGAGCAATTCGGCGATCCGAAAAATCGGCCTGTTAGACGGGTTTCACCTGCCAGCCAGGTTGCAACGGGTCGGACCGATCTGACTCGTCGTCTCCACCACCAGTCTTCCAGTCGTCAGGCCTCCGCCGACGAAACGGAAGACCTTCACAGTCTGGAGGTACTACCCTCACCGGCGCAGACGGAGTTGAGGATTCCACTAGCGGGTCAGCCCGTTCCAGAGGCAGTCCACAAACTGGCCATTCGCAGCGACGGGCAACTGCTTTCGCTGGTGATACGTGATGCGGCTGTGAAGGATGTCCTGGCGCTCATCGCCCAAACGCAAAACGTCAACATCGTCTGTTCGCAGCATCCCGGGAGTGATGGTTCAGCGGACTCGAGAGTCACCCTGTCGCTGGAAGCAGTACGGTTGGAAGATGCCCTGGATGCGATTCTTGTCATCGCCGGTTATACCTGGTCAGAAAAAAATGGAATCATCTATGTCACCAGTTTGACCCGCGCAGGGATCGTACCGGCCGACATCCAGGGACGTGAAACCAAGGTTTTCACACTTTCTTTCGTGTCGGCGGTGGACGTGGACCAGGCGGTCAAAGGAATGCTATCCCCCGTGGGGAAGTCCTTTATGACACAGAGCAGTTCGCAAGATAATCGCAGAACTGAAGAGATCATCGTTGTGGAGGATTTGTCCTCGTACTTGTGGTCGATCGGGCAATACATCAGTCAAGTCGACCAACCGCCGCAGCAGGTAATGATTCAAGCGCATATTCTCGAGGTGGAATTGGATGACAACCTGCGACACGGCATCAATTTTGAACAGATCTTTCGTACGGGTGGACATGCGCTTTCCATACAACAAAGCGGTTTTGCCAATTCGAATTCCTCCCAGGCGTTGTTCTTTAACGTGACCGGAAATGACATCAATGCCCTAGTCGAGATTTTGCAGACCACAACGGACGCGAAAACTCTTGCTTCACCACGAGTGTTGTGTCTGAATGGTCAGGAATCCAAGATTCAAATTGGCGAAAAACTTGGTTACCGTGTGTTGACGAACACTCAGACCAGCACGTTGGAAGATGTCCAGTTTCTGGATGTGGGAGTCGTGCTCCGGGTCACACCGAGAATCACGCATGATGGTTTCGTCCTGATGCGAGTCAAACCTGAAGTGTCGAACGGTCAGGTCAATCCTGAAACGGGGCTTCCCGACGAGGAAACCACGGAAGTTGAAACTGACGTGTTGCTACGCGACGGACATGGAATGGTCATTGGAGGTCTGATCAAGGAGTCGGTCAGCAACACGCAAAGCAAGATTCCGATTTTGGGAGAGCTCAGGCATGTCGGAGCTCTCTTTCAGCGCCGGGAAGTCAAGGAATCCCGCTCGGAAATCATCATTGTACTCGTTCCACACATCGTTCCCTATGACTCTGACTACAGTCAGCGAGACGAAGAGGAGGTCCAGCGAGCTTCCACACCCATGTTGTATGGATCGCTGCATCGGGTTGCTCGGCCTGAACCACAACTTCCGGACACGTTTGATCATCCGAGAACCATCCCGCAGCAGCTGCGCACAAAATGCCGTTGCCGGAAGTGCCGCCTCCACGCGAATCATTTGGCGAGGAAGGGCGGTCCAGGAGGTTTGGTTTTTAGGAATCGGACTTCGCACCCGGATCTCCCGTCGAGGACCATCCGGTCAGTAGAAAACGATGTGCACCGTGAGGTTTTCATGGAATCTGACCTCCCCCGCACCCACGTCAAACCCTTCTTCGCTCGCAGGCGAGGAAGCACTCAATCTTCTTACCGCAGATGATTTTTCCAGGAGCAGTCCGGTCATGTCAAGGCGATTAACAGTCCCAGCAGAACTGCAACACCTTATCGAAAAACGAGAACAGAAAGAGCGGCGTGAAAAAGAATGTTCCGCGGGTCAGCAACAAGATGGCGAGTTGAACCCGGAAAATGGGGTCGATAATTCGGCCGCCGCCGCCAAAAAACCATCGGGCAGTGAACTTTGCAGTCAAGCTGAACGACGAACAAGGATTCGTCGTAAGAAAGACTAGCCGTGGCGTTACCAGAACTGCGCGCGTGTTGCCGGAAGGAAACATCGTTGTGTAGAAATGCCTCGGAACCGGGGTGGCATCATTCTTCCAAATGACTGACAGATGAGGCGTTGCATCGAAAAAATGAATTTCTAAAAATCTGGGCACGGTTGTTGCGTAGTCTTGGAATTAACCCGTAGTTCCTTGATTCCTGCTGGTAGGGCAACATCGACGTGTACCGTCACATACTCTCTCCTGTTACAGCCGTGACGCTCTTCGCGGTTGTTGGTCTCCTCTCATCAGTTGGCTCCGTGCCTCTCCAGGCGGAGGAGCGGATTTCCGTCACCCTGAAGGACGGTCGCACCTTGGAAGGCGTGGTCGATGCTCGCAGCAACGGTCACGACCTCTGGCTAAGGTTTACCGAACCTGGAATTGCCCTGAGTATGCCGGTCTCGTGGGCGTCGGTGCAGAGGGCACAGCGGGCCGACCAGTTACTTTCGGTCACACAACTTCGAGCTTTGGCTGGTCAGATCAAGACTGAACTGCCGGAGGAGTTTTTTGCGAGCGAGTCGGTTTTAGATTCGGCTGCCGGGGAAGCGTCCGGTAACAAGGCCGGGTTTTCTTCTCAACAGCCCGGAACCGGGCCATCGGTTGATGTTGGTGAGGTTCTCAGCCTGCAGATTTTTGCGGAACTGGCCAATTGGGATCGGGACGTCGAGCCGGACGGGTTTGAGGTGTCTGTCTTGCCGTTGGACCGTGACCGCAACATCGTACCGGTTGCCGGATCGGTGATGATGCGGCTTATCGGAGAACGGCAGCGGAGGCCTGATGGTCAGCGCTTGTTTTCAGATCTGCAGCGCTGGAGCGTAAGGGCTCAGGGCCGGGACTTCGGCCCGGAGGGCGCGATCTTCCAGTTTCCTTTCCAGACGATTCACCCCGAGTTAGATCTGGAACTGCTGCCTGTCGCAATGTTGAATGTGCGGCTTGGCGCTTTCCACCAGGGAGTCTTCGAGGCTTCGACTCCCGTGCCTTTGCGGCGTTTTAACCCGGTTCGTGACCGTCTCCAGTCACGACATGGCCATCGCTGGTTTCCGAACGAGCTCACGGAACAAACGCGACAGCATTATTCATGGATCGAAGGCTTTCCGGATCGCTGAGGCGCAATTTCTGGCGTGGAAGTCGATTCTTGTCGCCTCTTGTTCCCGGTTGACGCTGTCTGCAAGGAACTAGATTTCCTCCGCGACATGCAAAGACTTTCTGAGCTGGCGCAAGCAAATCTCAGATCAGTTGTGCAATCGGTTGACCACGCATCAGGGAGGTGGCGACGTTACGTGGCAGGTTGCGTTGAGAATGCAGCACCGGATCACCCAGCAGCGTGTAAATCACGGTGGCAAACAGATTGTCCAGCGTGACAGGATCACGATGGGGTTCGTCGGCGATGGCACTCGATTGTCCTATCACTTGTCCCATCCGCAGGCCGCCACCGGCAAAGGCCAGGGTGCTCAACCGTGGCCAGTGATCGCGACCACCGTTGTCTTTCACTCGAGCCGTGCGACCGAACTCGCCCGTGATAATCAAGAGGATCTTGTCGCTCAAACCGCGCATTGCGACGTCCTCGATGAAAGCGCTGACGGCATGATCCACGGGGCGACCCAGCTCTTCCATTCCGTCAGGAATGTTTAGTTGCGTGTTACCCCCATGCATGTCCCAGCCGGGGTTGTGGACCGTGACAAACCCACAGCCCGCTTCACACAGCCGTCTGGCCAACAGAAGTTGTTTGCCAAGTGTCGACCGGCGTTTTTTACGGATGCCGGTCAGGTAGCTGCTCGTATCGTAGCGTTCCACGATGCGTGGATCCTCGCGGGACAAGTCAAAAGCAGTCCGCGAATTTCCCAGCACCAACTCCAGTGCTTGTTGTTCATACTGGTCGTGTTGCTGGATTTTACCCCGTGCTTCTAATTGGCGATTTAATCCATCGAGCGATTTTTGTAATCCCAGGCGATCTTCAAAACGAGTGCGCGCAACGCGCAGTTGCATGCCTTGGCTGGTCAGGTTGTCGCCGCCGACTTGAAGGGGGCCGTACGCACTACCCAGTTCACCTGGTCCGGCAGCATCGAATAGACGTAACCGTTCCTTGTCGAACTGCCGATCCACTTCCCTGGCACTCAGGTAGATATTGGTTGGCATGCCCGTTAAAGGGTGAGCGGTTCCACGTATGCGTGTGGCCGTGGCGCCCATTCCTGCACGGTTAATCAGATCACCACCGCGGCTCACCTGTTGGACCGCAAGCGTGTGATCGCTCGCATTATGGGTGAATGAGCGGACAAGCGCCAGCTTGTCGGTCAACTTGGCCAGTTGAGGGAACGTTGCCCCCAGGGCAACACCGGGAATACTGCTGGCCACGGATCCGGTGACACTGCGATATTCCGACGGCGCTGTTGTTTTGGGATCAAACGTTTCAATTTGGCTGGGTCCGCCAGTCAAGAACAGCAGTACGACCGAAGTATCTTTGATTGGCTGGCCTGCGTCAGCCGCGCTGGCCCGGGTGGACAACAGGCCGGCCAGGCGCATGCCTCCCAGCGCAAGTGTACCGACCTCGAGGAACTCCCGCCTTGTCGTGCCCGCACAATTACGGCTGGCTCGGCCTGTGACTAGTTCCAGCACCGGTTAGGTCCTCATGGTTGCGATTTTTTTTTCGGCCCAACGAACGGCCCCCTTTTTCCAACGCAACGCTAGTGTGTCTTGATTCTACCCTCTTGTCAAAACCTTTCCAAAGGGCAAGACGGAAGATGCCATGATTATCCGCGTCTGACGGGGATTTTAGCCGCTACACCTGGCATCCAGCGGCCAAGGGAAGCATCCGACCCGTTCAAGAAGGGACTGTCATGTCAGCAAGCATTTCATCGGTGATGTTCTTTCCCAACACGAATTGCTTCCGGTCGGAGTACCAGAAGGTTCGCTGACCCCGATGTTCGGTGAGGCTGGCGTACATGGCGAGCCACCACAATTGAGTCAGCCCCACTTTTACCTTCTGTGTGTCAAACAGAAACTTAGGTTGACTGAACCAGATCGGTTGCTCTGCCAGTGGCCGGAATTCACCCACGGTCATATAGATGGGTCGCCGCGCGTCCATATCCCAGGGACCGGTGGCTCCATCGCGATAACCTCGGTGGTTGTGATAGAACAACAGATAACGCCCGTCTTCCAACCGGTACAAAGGCTCCGGTGATTTGGGGTGTTCGATTTTGTCACCGTTGTCGTGATATCGCAGTGGCTGTGTCGCTCGCCAGCTATGCCCATGATCGTCCGAGACGGTGTACCAAATGTAACCGGTCACGGTTCTCATCGTCATGAACAGTCGGCCATCCGGCAACAGCGCAATTCCCGGTTCCTGTGCCAGGCTGTATCCGTTGGAGGCGTCAGGTTCAATTTCTGGTGAAACGCGGATAGTGCCCTCTTTGTCCGGGAGCCAGGTGATCTTCAAGTCCCTGGGATGGGGACCGTCGTCAATGTTCTCGAAACGCATCAGCTCACACTGCGAGTCGCTATGATTCCGATTTCCTCCAATCGGTCGCGGATAGGCCATGGGACTGCTCCAACGAGTGAAGCCGACAATCATACGGTTCTTCCCGTCTCTGAGGGGCTGTTGCCAGACGATCCCTGTCGGAGACACTTTGGGGTCAGGATGATCGAACCGAGTACGGCGCCAGGGAATATCCACGCCACTGGCAATCCATGTATGGCCATCGTCGTCGGAATATTTCACGCGCAACGGACCATTGAACAGCCCCTGGTCGGTGTAGCCTAAATTCTGGTTGTACAGGCAATACATGCGCCCCGAACGACTGATCAGGGGAAAGCCAAGTGCCGGCGTCACGTTCTTATGTTTCGGCTCGTCGATAATTTGGATCGGCGACCAGGTCCTGCCTTCGTCACGACTGCGAGAATAGACGACTCTCATGTCGGGCGCACTCTCGTACGTTCCTTGTGTCCAGAGGCACATCAAATCACCGCCGGGGGTGTAGAAGACATGAATGTGGTCAGCATATTCGTCGCGCTCCCCGGGGATTTTTGGAAGGTAAATGACGTAGTCCGGATTCGTGCGCAACCAGTCGTCCGTGTAACACTCCGGTGCGCGTTGGAGGAGAGTTTGTCGACGAACTGTCTCTGCCGGCGATTCCGCAGCTTGTGCCGTGGCGCACATCCTGACTGCCAATTGTGAGCTAAGAATCGTGGCGGTCGATCCGCTCAGAAAACGTCGACGGTTGATGTCGTCTCGGGTCACGTCTGTTCCTCTCCTGACCTTGTTCAGTGATGCTGTGGGAAGTTCTTCTACAGAATCAAGTGTTCACGAAACGGTTGTCCGCCATCCTAGGTGAAGCATTTGACGTTTGCAACCGATTGGAAAGACCAGCTGCCTGCTTTGTTCGATGAAGCCGGTGAAGGTGTGCCTGCCGTCGAACGGGTCGATCTACCAACAGAACCTTGGTCAGTTGCCGTGCAAAAACGGGAAAGGTTCAGTAGCGTGTCAGCAACCCTCGCAGGAAGTCGGATGGGTTCCGAAGCGGCGCGCAAAGCGTGCCTGTCCTCAAGACGGATCGCTTCGACTTTCCATTTTGCAGAGCGACCGTAGCCATGGTGTTTTCGTTTTCGAGCCGGTTGACTTCTCTGACGCGAAAGGTCAGCCACATAGGAATGGATCCGTGGGGTTGTGGCCGGTGTAACTTCACGAAAAAAGACTTTCGGCCGGGAAAGTGCGGTGTTGAGGGAGCGTCCAGGAGGGGCGCAGTCCAATGAGAGCGGGGGGATTAAAATGGTTTGCCGAACCGCAAATCAACGCGACCTACCTGGAGAATGAAAATGGTGTTGCCATTACCGAAGTCACTTTTAATTTCACTGCCTATATGTTTTGCGGCCGCATCGGCTATTGCCGATGGCCAACATGTTCTCCCCTACCGCGACTTCCAGGTTTACGTGACTAGCACACCCAGTGCAGCGGATTCCTCGCGGATACATATCGACTTGGCCATGCACAACCGGGGCGAGCATTCCCTTCCGGCCACAGTCGTGATTAACAAATCCCGGCAGCTGAAGTTTGCCGGTGGCAAGGTTTCACTTCGGATTCCGTCCAAAGGAAAGTCTGTCTGGCGGTTGGATGTCGCTCCGACCGAACCGATCACGCGCGAAGTGCTGACGGGATCAATCAAGTTGGGCGACAAGGGGAGTCGTGATTTATTTATCGCGGTGCGAGGTCCGGATCCGGCTGATTTCGAGAATGAGAAACTACAGCGACTGACCGAGGCTGTAAACGCTGTTGCTGTTTACGTACCCCGCACCGCCGAAGCCGTGGAGCAGGTTCGCAGGGACTCCCTTGCCGCAAGACCAAAATCTGATGTGGTGATCGCTTCGCATGGTGCCAGCCAGTTTGCACTGGTCATCGAGCCCTCACCGGAAGGACTGTCTCTGCCAACCGCGGACCACCCGGCCTTCCTGGCCCGTTGGAAAGAAGTAGGCCGGCGACGTGGCGAACCCGAATTGATCGACGCCGTGGACGATCTGCTGCGCATTGTGGAACTACAATCCGGTGCGAAACTACAGGTTTCTGCCGAGGCGGAGCAGGGGATTCGTTTACGGCTGCGCGACACGGCGCCTGGTGGCCAGGAGTGGCCACACGTTGAATCGTACCGACTGGCGATCGACAGCGATGTGTTGATCGAAAGTTCAACCCTGGAAGGGATACAGCAAGGCATCTACGGATTGCTTACTAATCATATGGACTGCCACTGGTTTCTGCCCCGGGGCCTGGGCGAAGAGATCATCTTGCCCGCAGAGAAGACAATACGTCTGCCTCGCGTTGATACCGTGCACACTCCCAGCTTCTTTTCTGCCACAGGAATGAGTTGGAGCAACGCCCGCCGCTGGGACCGGCGCAATCGCGCGTTCATCAATCGGGGTCGTATGGTTTTCGGACACGCCTGGAGTTCCTTCATCAACAGGAACGAATATCCCTATGAGCAGCATCCGGAAATGTGGGCCCGGGATGTGGATGGCGAAGTGCGCGTGTTTCACACCGCGTATGCCCAGACGAATTTTTGTTCGACCAACCCCGAAGTGATTGATGTTGTCAGCCGAAAGGCCAACGAACGACTTTCCAGTCCCGATGCGTTGGTGACGTCACTCGATCCCGAAGACTATGCGCCGATGTGCCTGTGTGAACGATGTCGCAAGCTTGACGAAACCTATGGGGTGAGCGAGCCGGATGGTACGTTTGTCACCGACCGCTTATTGCATTTTTCGAATCAGGTCTTTCAGCGGCTTGACGAAAAGAACAAGGACAAGTTCTTGGGCATCCTGGTGTATGGTTTTCAGATGGAACTGCCAGTCAATGTCAGGCCACATCCGAATCACACCGGGCTGATCTGCAACATGCCGTGGCAGTATGATCACACGCGGCCCTTCAATGATCCGACGTCGCCGCGCAACCTCGAATTTCACCGTTTGCTTCAAGGCTGGGGAAAGATTCTCTCGCAGTACGGATTTTATGACTACTATGGTCACTGGTCGTACTGGGGGCCCTGGGGAATGGTTCAGAAGATGCGCGAGGATCTGCCCGCTTTTCGAGACCTGGGCGGCACCTACCTCATGATCGAGTCTCAACCGAATTTTGCAATGCATGGTCTGAACCTGTACATTGCGTCCCGCCTGGCGTGGGATGTTGATCTCGATGTTGATCTTTTGGTGGATGAATTTTGTCGGAAGTTCTACGGTCCCGCCGCAGAACCGATGAGACAGTACTGGCAGGCGATTGACCGGCAGCAGGCGCTCACTCGACCCGGTTCCAATGTGCATTTGGTAGTGGCCCGGCGCCAGGGTTTGTACGAGGAACTGTTTCGCCATCTCGATCGGGCAGTCCAGTTAGCCGTCGACAGTCCGCAACGGTACCGAGACCGCGTGCAGTTTGCACGTGACGGTTTGCTGTGGGGCCAACGTCGCGCGAGTATTGAGGTCGTGCACAACTTCCGCTTGTTCCGACCAGGTGATTTGACCAAAGAAATCAACAAGGGCCGCGACTACAGTCAGGCAATCCAGTTGATGGAGCAGAATCGAGAGTTTTTCCGCGAGACCATTGAGAAGTACGGCACGGGTGGACACGAATACTGGCCAGCCCTCACACCGGCATACCTCGTGCCGCAGATAGACCGCATGCTGGAGGCGATCCAGAAGTTGGGTGACTCTGGTTGAACAAGGTTACGGACACCAGGTGTGCAACTGGCATGGTTCCGGATTCTAAAAAAGTCTCAGGCGCGCGCCGCAGAGGGATGTTCGGGAGGTCCTGGTGTTGCGACAGTTTTAGATGTTCCGCTGAGCAGATACATACAGCCCCCGACGGCGGCCGCACCCTGGATCAAGAGAAGAATCGCTTTCATCAGCGTGACGGACCCGCTGGCCTGATGTTCATCCCACAGAACTCGAATTTGGTGCGACACCTTGTGCTGCATGTTGTCCGACGCTGTCCAGAGTAAGGAGTCCATATCTGGAATCACGTGTAACCACCAGTGCGTCATGGAATCCAGCACGATCAGCAGGAATATCAGCAGAGTGACAGGACGCGTAGTACGGGCAAGAACCCCCACTGCCAGAAGGAACAGCAGCAACACGGCTTGCGTCATGGTTGAATGGACAATCCCCGACGAGTAATAGACCGCATGCAATGTAAACGCTGCCACAACATGCAATCCGCCCACGAGGGCAAGGCATGTTCCATCGGACGTCCAATCCCGCGGCAGGATCTTCAATATCCCGGGCCCGGTTCGTCGGCCATACCACGAACCACTCCACCCGATTCCGGCAATTACCAGAAACAGTGTTAACGGAATTGTGAGTGCGCCGGTGATTCCGTTCATGTGCCACTCGGCAAATTTTACCTTCCATGGAACACTGCCGTCACTGCCTTGCCATCGTTTTAGTGTTGAGGTGCTGTGTGGCCAGAAGCTGGCCTTGACGGTGGCAAGCTTTGCTTCGACGCTGCGGAGATCTGGCGCAGTGTTTTGTTTGAGTACCTGGCTGGGGCCCCCGGTGGTCGCCTGCACACCGTAAGTCGAAATCGACCACGCGTACCAGGGCGTGATGATCAACAAGGCACCCAGGGTATAGGCTCCGATGAGCCAGCGCCGGTCCTGCCACCACTGACTTGCACACCCATGAATCAAAAGACCTCCCAGTACGGGTCCGCCGATCTGATGGGCCATGTAACCGCTACCTGCAAAGCAACCGCCGAGCAGTCCCAATACGGTTCCTGTTCTACCATTGGTGCCACGGTAAGCGTCGCGCGCGGACAGGTAAAAGTAAATTCCCAACAGGCTCAGGTAGGCACTGCACAACTTGGGCCAGGTAAAACGAGCATTGTGCAGCAGGCCTGCGTTGAAAAACAGCAGCAGTCCCGCCAGGACAGCCGCGCGTGCGCCCAGCAGGCGCCGGGCCAGCAGGATCACACCCAGGAAGAAGGCTCCGTTCTGGATCGCATTGCAGATTTGAAACAGGTAGAACCCGGAGCCGACACGGGCGTCTGTCAAGACATCGGATGTTGGATGCACGCCAAGTGGACCGTGACCCACTCCCGGCTGTTCGGCCCCGAACAGTGACAAGAAAAATGCTCCGTTCAAGTTGTAACCGGGGAGGCGGGTGGGAACGGAAAAAATCCAGTAACTGTTGTCAGTGGGTAGCTGATTGAGATAGAAGATGGAGCGGAAGTAATGTTCGATCCAATCGAAGGTCCACATGTCTGGATAAATAGGGAGCACGGCATCCAAAAGAACGATTTGTATGGTAAATCCAAAGTACGAAATCAATAACCAGATTCCCGGCCTGTCCAGCCCGGGGGCACCCCGTAGCCACCATCCCAGGCCCGCGAAAAAGATCAGGAGTACCAGGCAGGCGGTGTTCAGACTTCGTTGAGGTCCACCGTAGAGGTAGACGAAAAATTCAATCAGTGCAAAAAGAGTCATGGAAACAGCGAAGGACGCACCGACACGTTCCCAACTACTCAAGGTTCGGAACATTCCAAGCACAAGGTAGCCGGGAACAAAGTACAGCGAGAAGGCGGCCAGAAATAGCAGTCCGGTTTCCATCATGTATCCCGCCTTGTTTTGTCGATGTTTCCGGGCGTGATTATTTGTGTGCTATCCGGAGACCCGCCAGGTGTGCTTGGCGAAGGAGAAAATTCACCTGCCGACACGAACCCTTCCATCGCCAGCCGTGTTCACGATTCGGCGAGTCCGTTGATCTTCTGCAACAACGTGGCACCAGGACTGCCGTGTGAATGTCAACCCATCCAATAACCGATGAGAGTTGTCGCGCCTAGTCTAACTGGTTGCTGGTCGTCATGCAGGTCGTGGTTTCCAGCAATACTTGCGGACAGATTGCAGCCAGGGTAGTTTGAACGTCCACCAGAACTCTCAGCACAAGGAGAATCCGATGTTCTATCTGCCCGCAATTTCCGCAATCTCCCTGCTTATGTCTACTTTGGCTGTGACGCCCGACCCCGTGAATCCGGATCCCGACACGCTGCGACCGATCGGAGCGGTGGACACCGTTTTTATTGAGGACATGACATGGATGGAAGTCCGTGACGCGATTCGCGGGGGAAAGGATACCGTGATCGTTGCCACGGGAGGAGTCGAACAGAACGGACCGTATCTGGTGACGGGCAAACATAACGTTGTCCTGCGAGGTACGACCAGAGCCATTGCACGCAAGTTGGGCAACGCGCTGGTGGCTCCACTGGTCCCCTTCGTTCCGGAAGGCGAAATTGATCCTCCGACCGAGCACATGAGATATCCGGGTACGATCAGTGTGACGGCGGCCACCTACGAGGCTTTGCTGAGCGATATCTGTGCATCGCTGCGTACTCACGGTTTCAAACACATCGTGCTGATTGGAGACAGTGGCGGCAATCAAGAGGGGATGAAAGCGGTTGTTGTCAAACTGAATAAGAAATCCCGAGGGGGACAACTCCACTACATCGAGGAGTACTACAATTTTCCGGCGGTGGGAAAGTGGTTGGAAGAGCAGGGAATTCACCAGGTACCCGAAGGACTGCATGACGATTTCGGTATGACTGCCGTGATGATGAGTGTCGACCCGCAAAGCGTCCGTACGGCACAACGCATTGCAGCCGGCAACTTCCGCATCAATGGAATTGATCTGGCTCCCGCTGAAAAAACAATTCAATGGGGAAAGCGGATTATCAATTATCGTGCAGAAGCGGCTGCGAAAGCGATTCGAACTGCAGTCCGCAAGTGACGGTGGGCTGTCAGACATGGGTTTGGTCAGGCCGGAAGGTGGTAAGGTATGACAAACAAATTTGTCCATTGTTTCTGGGCGTTGATCACGTTGTCCGCGATGCTTTCAGGCGGCATCAGCAAGGCTGAAGAGAATCTGTCTGAATTGGTATCCGGCAGCCGCACGCTCAGAGAAAAATTGCTGAGGGATCCTCATCGCCCCGGTTATCACTTTGCGATTCTCGATGGTGCCGCCTCTCCCTTTGATGTCAACGGCGCTGTTTTCTGGAAAGGTCGCTACCATCTGTTCTATATGTTTCAAAATGAAGCAGGCGACTGTTGGGGCCATGCGTCCAGTACGGACCTGGTCCACTGGAGGCATCATCCTACGGCGCTGACAGGCGAGCCGGACGGTCCCGATCGTGGCATCTTCAGCGGATGTGCTTTCATTAACAAGCAGGGCGTGCCAACCATTGCCTATCACGGCTTTATGGCGGGGACTTGCATCGCCACCAGCACTGATGACGATCTGACAACCTGGACCAAAAGTCCCCACAATCCGGTCATTCCCGACGCTGATTTAGAACAGGATCCGGGTTACGGCATTTGGAGTGTCTTTGACCCGACCATCTGGATTGATGACGGGCACTACTACGCCGCGTTGGGTAATCTTTACCACTTGCGTTGTTTCGGGCAGAACCTGAAGCCGGAAGAGGCGGGGGATTGTCTTTTCCTTTTTAAATCGGACGACCTTGTCCACTGGGAATATCTGCATCCGCTCTATCGATCGAATCGTCAGTGGACCCGGGCGGACGAGGACAACGCCTGCCCCGAATTCTTCAAGCTCGGTGATAAGCACGTGCTGTTATTTATCAGTCACACACGAGGGTGCCAGTACTACGTTGGCAGCTTTCGCAACGAGCGCTTCATTCCGGAGATTCATCGCCGTATGAGCTGGGTGGACGCGGATTTCTTCGCACCGGAAAGCCTGAGAGATGATCAAGACCGGGAAATTATGTGGGCCTGGATAGTGGACAGTCGCCAGGAGGAGACAATCGAAAAAAGTGGATGGTCGGGTACGCTCAGTTTGCCTCGTGTGCTGTCACTCGGCGATGATAACACGTTGCGTATGTGGCCACCGCAGGAACTCGAGGCGCTGCGCTACAATCCTCTCGAGGAAAGCGAGTTTGTAATTCAAGAGGATGTTGAAATACCGCTGGAAAAAATCAACGGTAACAGCCTGGAAATTCTCATTGAAATGGAACCCGACGGCGCCCGGCAGTTTGGGTTGAAGGTTTGTGTATCACCCGACGGCCAGGAACAAACTCTGGTGTTCTATGACGCGGTGGAGAAGAAACTCAAGATCGACACGAACCAATCGAGTCTTGTCCAGGGGCGCAAGTCGGTGGAAGCCGGCCCGCTTGAATTAAAGAACGACGAACGATTGACTTTGCGCCTGTTTGTCGATAAATCCGTGGTCGAGGTGTTTGCCAACGGACGGCAAGCGGTCACGCGACGCATCTATCCCAGCCGGAAGGACAGCGTTGGCGTGAGGGCCTTTTCCAGAGGGGGGTCGACGAAAGTCGTCCGCTTGAAGGCGTGGGACATGATGCCGTCCAATCCTTATTGATGAATCGCATGAAAATCACGGTCGCAGTTCGATCAATCGGGTGCCACGTTCTTTCTGCCCGAACATGTCTGTAACCATTACCTCCAGTACATGCACCCCGACTGCCAGATCGTCTGGAAGACTCACTTCCCAGATGTGGGGCGTCACCATGGCTGTGTGTTTCAGCAGCCTTCTGCCGGGTGGCGGACACGCGTACTGTTGATCCCGGAGAGCCGTGTATCCCGGATCGGTCTGTGGCCGCTGCTGCATGCGGATCCAGTCACCTTCCTGATCGATCTGCAGGTGAACCGTTGATTTCTCGTTACCGTTGAACACATTCGCAAGCACAATCGTGTTGCCTGCCTCGGCCGGCGGAATGACGCTCGGAGCATGGATTGCCAGCTGGTAATCGGCAGGCATGCGGGAACCCTTGAAACGTTCTCGATACACGTTGCCCTGAAAGTTCGCCTTGATAAATCCGTTGGGCGCGCCGTCGCGCATCGTTGTGACTGGAAATCCTTGTTCATCGTGAGGGCCCCGGTACCAGCTGCCCGAACCGGTGGCCACATTGTGATGAAGATGGATCGATCCAGTCGCGGAACGATAACCGTCCTGCGGGCCTGCCAGGTAGTGTTCATTGATGTGGGTATGCGCGGAGTAGGACATGGTGTGCGGATGGCTCGACAGGATTTCCAGGAGTCGGCCAAACTGCGGCGTCATGTGGGGCTCGGTAAACGAATACAGGGTCGGAAGTGGTATGTGCGTGCAGACCACGATCCGGTCGTCGAGGGGGACCGTTGCCACGTAATTGGCGACGAATGTCAGTTGTTCCTCGTGCAACCAGCCGTTGTATCCGCCGTAATTATTGTTCCGTGGACGGGGGTCGATTCCTTGGGGACCGTTCCACCGTACATTGTCCAGGAAGATAAAGTGTACCTGCCCGTATTGGAACGCGTAGTCGGGGGGACCGTACACCCGCTCGAACGTTTCGTCCGCGTATTTGTCATTGGGGGACAAAAGGTTCATGTCGTGATTTCCGTAGACGCTGTACCAGGGAATACCGAGCACCGCGTGGACACGATTGATCGGTTCGAACAGAGACAGGTCATCTCCCACCAGGTCGCCCATCGCGATGGCAAACCGGGCGTCTGTGCCGACCAACTCCGCGACAACATCATTCGCGTACAAGCTCACATCGTCGATGTTGTCCGGCTGTGGATCGCCCATGACGATCACCGAGAAATTTGTCTCATCAGCAGACGGGGTTAAAGGGAAATCGATCGAAGCAGGTAGCGGACCCGTCGGCTGGACCCCTTTGAACTTGAATTGTTCGTCCGGAGAACCAGCCGGTTTGTGAATGTAGTAGAAGCGGGGGATATTTTGTTCATCGATCGGAGTCATCCAATCCCGCGGTTTGATGACGAATATGATCGTGTCATCACCGACCATCAGTTCATACCTGCCCATCTTGTCGGTTGCGACCACATCGAGACCGTTGGAGACGTACACGCCGGGTAGCGGTGACTCCGACGCATCACGCATGCCGTTTTCGTTGGCGTCGTGATAGACGGTACCACGTGCCACCTGGGTCTGCTCGGCAGCATGGCTGGAGGTAAACAGCAGAGCCAGTATTAGTAGAAACGTTGTACTGCGAATGTTCATAACGGATGTTTCTGGGTTGTAAGTCAAGGACCCCGCGCCCATGAATGTTGGACCTGCCAGTATCGGGTCAGGTCGGTGCGACGGGTGGTGGTAATCAAACAAGTTCATCCCATTACGTTACCAGCTTAGTTGACATCTGCCGGATGGGAATAGTACCGGCGTGCAAAACTTTTGGTTCGTTGATTGGCCGCTGGAACCGGCGCTGGGAGATTTCCCCGTGCCGTGGCTTATCAACATGACCGCCGTTCAGAGAAGAAAGGTGGCATCCTGCAAGCGATTCTCTACCGCCCCGTTCTGCCAGGATCAAGCGGCCTCTGTGGTGAGAACGTCACGCGTCTTGTCCAGGATTGTGAACGTCCGGGGCGTTAACCGGTGAAGATCAACCGCCAGAAGTTGTGACGCTTCGCGCGAGGAGGCAGCCTGGTGGGCCACTTGATTGGGGTCTCGCTTTTTTCCCAACAGGCCGGTTGCCAGGTTGCGGAACAGTTTTTCTCCCGACTTGCCCCAGCGTTGGACGTGCGGAAATGTTCGGGAAAGCTGTCGCAACCAACGTTTTCCTGATCCCAGGCGATGTTGCCGGAGCAATGTTTGAAACGGGTGGTTGTCCTTGTAGTGGTCGCACATGTACTGCCGGAGCGACTTGAGTTCGTGACCGACCGTTTCGGTTTTTGCAAACAGTGCCAGTTCTGTGAAAAGCGTCTGAAAATAGGCGTCGTAGTCGACAGAACCCGGGAACCTGTCGGGGTAGAGCTTGTGGAAGCGCAGCTGCGTTGCCAGAAAGTAGGGCCCAATCAAGTATCGCATCGGATACCGCACATCCTGCAGCAGGTTGTCCTCAAACAGCGACAGATAATCCTCAAATTTCTGTTTTCGGTTGTATTGAATACCCGCATTGCTGACACCACTGATTCCACAAATGTAAATGGGAAGATCGAGCATATGGCAGGACTGTGATTGTGCCAGCAGATGACAGGCCGCTGAATAATCAGGGAAGGGCGGTAGAAAAAATTTGTCAGAGCGTTGGTAGCAGCGTGTGATCAGATCCCGGGAAACGGCGCAGTTCAACATTTTCGGCAGGTGTGCGTGCACGTCGGAATCGAACCTGTAAAAATCAGCGACCATTTGGCGAGTGTTGTTCCGTGTTACCTCTCCGGAACCCAATTCATACCGCAGTTCACCCCGTTTGTGCCGTTCTGGCACATCAGGATGGTGGTAATAGGCGCGTTGCCAGACGAGGACTTCCAGGGGATGCTGTGAAATGAGCCGATGCAGAATGTTCAAGCTGTTGGGCGCCAGGGCATCGTCATCGCACAGGTACAGAATGTAATCGCCGCGCGCCTGCTGCAGGACATATTCCCAATGCTCGCACATGGACAGGTCGCGGCCGGGGTTCACGTATCGACAATTCTTTTGAGAACTGGCCAACTGATCGTAGACCTGTCGCGTGTCGTCGCAGGAGTGATTGTCCGAAACGACAATTTCATAGTTTTCAAAATCTTCCTGTTCGATGGCAGTCTGTAGCGCGAACCTGAGCAGTTGGGCCCGGTTGCGTGTCGGTAGAAGAACCGAGAAAAAAGGTGTGTCTGCCATCAGTCGCTTCCTGCCATCCTCCGGCCCGGTTGGAGCTAACGAACTGCGCTCCTGATCGTGTGCGTCAGGCCGGATCCTATCAACCGAGCGTGATTTGAAACAAGAGAGATACCGGGCGCCACCCTGCTTTTGACCCGGTGTGTGCCGGCATTTGCCGGATCCCGTGCCGGGCTACCGCTCTATTTGGCCATCACCACTATGATCAGGGGAGGCTTGCACGTGCTGCTACTGGTGCTGATCGGGTCAGCCAATCCCGTGTAGTCCGGTACTTCAAAACATTCCCGGCAGAACATTGGATCATCGAAGTCTGGCAAGACCAGGCCGTGTTGGGGGGCCAAGGGACCGATGGCAAGACTTTTACCCTTTAACAATGAATCGACCTTACGTAAGCTGTTGTCACGGGCTCGGAATCTGAAGGAACTTGTTGTCAGCTCGCCAGGCTGCGCCTCACCTTCGAAGTTCAATCTTAAAGGACACGTGTTATGATGGGTAAGCGTCTCTCAGACCGTTTGATGTGGCTCGCGCCGTGTTCTGTTTATCTGCTGGTCATTTTCACGGTAGCCGCTGTTGACGCTGCCGCCCCGCCGGTTGTGGAAATCGGTTCGCGGCGTGAACTGTTCGTCGATGAATTTATTATCGACACGTTACAGGGTGCCCAGTTACGACTCCATCATCCCACCCCACGCGAAGTTGCCATCACCTACGATGCCCCCAACGAGGGCAACACCAGTTCTTACGTCCGCGTGTTTGCCGACGGTGACCGGTTTCGTATGTACTACCGCGGGTCGCACTACGACTGGCCGACCGGCCAGGATACCCATCAGGTCACCTGCTACGCGGAGAGTACCGACGCGATCCACTGGACGCGCCCGGAACTGGATCTGTTTGAGTTTAACGGTTCCAAACGGAATAACATCGTCTGGACTGGGCGCGGCGCTCACAACTTTGCGCCCTTTAAGGATACGAACCCGGCCTGCAAAGCGGACGCGCGGTACAAAGCGGTCGGCGGCAGCGACGCGAAGGGACTCCACCCGTTCGGATCGCCCGACGGCATCCACTGGCGCCGGCTGAGTGACAAACCGGTCATCACCGAGGGTCGCTTCGACTCGCAGAACCTCGCGTTCTGGGATGCCGTGCGGGGCCGCTACGTCGACTTCCACCGCGCCTCTGTCAACCAAGTACGTGCCATCCGGACGTGTACTTCGAACGACTTTCTACATTGGAGTGCCACGCAAGCGATTGATCTGGGAGATGCCGAGCCGCAGCACCTCTACACGAACGCGACGATCGCCTACGAGCGGGCGCCACACATCTTTCTCAGTTTTCCCAAGCGTTTCGTTCCCAGTCGCCAGCAGGCCTACCAGCCGCGACCCGAGCACGACTTCCCCGGCGTCAGCGACGGCGTGCTGATGGCCAGCCGCGACGGTGTCAAGTGGAAGCGTTGGGACGAGGCGTTCCTGCGGCCGGGGCAGAATGTTCATCGCTGGTGGCAGCGCAACAACGAGATCGCCTGGGGTCTGCTCACCACCGTGAGCGATCTTCCGGACAAGCGGCCGGAACTCTCGCTCTACGCGACTGAAAACTACTACAACAATCCCTGCCGACTCCGTCGATTCACGCTGCGGGTTGACGGATTCGTTTCGGTGAACGCGCCGTACAAGGGTGGCCAGGTGATCACGGTGCCATTGAGGTTCCTGGGAAACGAGCTCGAGATCAATTACGCCACCTCCGCGGTCGGCAGCGTGCGGTGCGCCCTGCTGGACGAGAGTGGCGCGCCGTTGGAGGGCTACGCGCTGGAGGACTGCGAAGAAATCTACGGGGACCAGCTCGGGCGTGTCGTCCGTTGGAAGGGGAGCACTGAAGTCGGCGCACTGGCGGGCAAGACGTTACGGCTGCAGGTGGCCCTGCGGGACGCGGACCTGTACTCCTTTCGATTCAGGTAGGCTCCGCCGTAGCCTCGACGGGCCCGCAGCCGGAATCTCTGGAGGTCACACCGGTCACCATGATACGTTCGTTGGTGTTCTCATCGGGGGCGACAAGAGTCTATGACGAACCGGGTGAGATCAGGCATCAACGATTGACAGCGCCAAGGAAATCTTGCAAGTACTTTGCCAGAGTGGCGGAATTGGCCGATGCGCTGGATTCGACATGCAGTTCCCAATGATCAAGTCCGCCAACTCGTTTACAGCTTGGTCTTGATACCTGCGATGGTTGAACGGGCTTACTCCCACTTGCAACGGCGTACATGGTGGTCAATCTCACTTCGTAACTGTTGCATCATCAGTGCGTGGAAAATACCTGATGCGATGCCACCACTAGCTTGTGTCATTGAATAGGTGTTTATTCCCCATGCCAGTCCGTTCTCGTCGACGAGAGGCCCACCCGAGTTGCCAGCACTGATATCCGCATTGTGCTGAATTAGGTGGCCACTCAATTCCCGATACTGTATTACGTTGACATTTCCACGTGTGACGACGTATTCAAAATCGCTTGGCTTAAACAGAGACTCAATTTTCTTTTTTTGATCGAATGAGTTCTCCCATTCCAAAATGTCTTCTTCATCGTTTAATCCCTGCCTCGCAACTGCTGGAAACCCGAATGACAATACTGAGGTCAGTCGTGGCAACTGGTCCGCTGCTGCCAATTTGAAATAAGGGGACCGGTTGACATCAATCCTTAAAATTGCCAAATCAAAATTAGCACTAACTTGAACAATCTCGGCCTCACGAGCCGTGCCTTCCAGTATTACCCAAACGGTGGGCTGCAATCGCTGATAAGCGAATTGTTTCTGTATTCTTCCCACCGGCGATGGGTCATTCAGCGTTGAGTACAAATCTTCGATCACGTGCTTATTGGTCAGCATATAGCCGTCCGGTGACACCATGAAACATGATCCAGAACCACCTAGTAGCAATTCCCAACCATTGCCATCATCAGAAATCCACAGACGTTCTTGATGGCTGGCATCCAGCGACTTCACTTCGCGTTCATCGTAGACTATTGGCGTCCCGCGGGCTTCAAAGTGTGACCCGCTTTCTAACACACCTTTCCATCCACAGACAACAAGTCCCACAGCTTGGGAAATTTGTTTCTCATCCGTTCCGTTAGCAATCAAGAGGTCAGCCACCTGAGACGATGCCGCGACTCCACTTTCGGCATCCAGTGTCCTGGATTTGACTGACGGTTCCGGCCCACTTTTATTGGTGGTTGGTGCATTAGATTTTTCGGTTGGTGAACCTACCGGCTGATGGGGCTTGGGGTCCTCATGGTCAGTACGTTGTTGTTCTGGTGTGTCGTCGATATTCTCTTCATCGGTGTTGTTGCCACCCCGATCATTGGTTGTCACATCGCCAACAGATGAATTGACGTCGGCTCTTGGGTGCTCGAAGATGATTAGCAATGCCAATGCCAACACGATCATAGTTCCGGTCCCAATGATGGCGTACAAGTACCATGGATATGTAAATCCACTTGGAAGATCGGGTGGTGCAACGGGTGCTGAAGGAACTTCAGTTGGGATTTGGTCCGTCACGGTTTGGGAAGTTGTCTCAAAATATTCACACAACCAACCCATTCGTTGGGCCTCTACCCATTTGGTTGTTTTCCCCAGGCGGATTGGCGCCTTTCGATCGAGGTTACCGTTGCCGGCCATTTGTTTTAGTTGATCGACTGTGAACGGCCCATCTACCACAGCACCGCGACGAACCCACCAAGCTGCTGGCATTGTAATCGTTCCGTTACGAATGGCTGGAGTTGAGCTGCGACATGGCGACACTTAAAAGCATTTTGTTTGGTTCGCAGCTCGACCTGGTGCTTTCTGAAACCGGCAACGTTCCAATCAATGTCGCCACCAGAGTTTGCACTACCAGGATCCGGTGACTCAGAATTGTTCCTGCTTTACATACCTCGGAATGCGTCACCAATTGGGTCACGGTAGGCATGGTCGTCGCCACTAAACAGGCTGCGTATAGGATTCAGTCTACCAACTCCCGAATGGTTTTTCTACACTTAAGCCGGCTCGCCAACCAGTCATGCAGCGAAGACACAACCGTCACCAATGGTAAGTCGTTCGACTGCCCTGCATTTTGTGAAAAAAAGGAAACTTGTCAGGCGCTTATCGAGCAACCAATTATGCGCGACCGTTGCCAATGGTGTACTTGCTTCAGACAGCCCTATTTGGAAGTCTGAAAAAGGCAAATAGGAGAAACTGTCTACAGTGAAAGGTCTCAAGCTCAAGCGACGGTCGTGAGAGAACCAAAGTTACCCTCGAAACACTTTCGGCAGCCACAAGTCTTGAATCACCTTTGCATCGTTTAAAGCCAACAACTTAAAAGATGGTACGGTCGATTCAATCCAGTTGAGTTAACACTCGGCTGGTTTTTTTCATTTAGGCAATAAATACGAGGGTCCATTGCGTTTATCCCCTTTCAAAATTGGCACTGCCCAAGCCTTTTTACAAGCCTCCGACTCCCAAGACAAATTGAAAAGGCAGGAAATCATCTAGAGATCATATGAAGAATCATTTCAGTGCGATTGACAACATCAAGGAATTCTTGCAAGTTGCTTGCTGCAAGTACTTTGCCAGAGTGGCGGAATTGGCAGACGCGCTGGATTCAAAATCCAGTTCCCTTCGGGGAGTGAGGGTTCGAGTCCCTCCTCTGGTACTCTATCAAACAAGGGGTTTGCGGCAGTTGCCAGTGGA
>CAUZBP010000041.1:0-39290 GCA_963578105.1 Planctomycetota bacterium | reverse complement strand
CTGCCTTGCCCTCGAAGCGAAATGTCTGTTCACCCGTCTCGACGGGGAGCGTGGTTAGCTGAACGTCTCCTGTCTGTTTGGCGTGCAATTCTTCCAAGCTCCAATAAACGGCCTGGGTGCGTGGGTCGTACTGACCGGCATTGTTGGTTTCAAGGAACTGCATTCCATTCGGGAGATGGACGACCAATTCGATGTTCTTGGCGGTTGCGGTTCCCTGGTTGGCCACACTGAGAGTGTATTTGGCTTGACGCTCCAAATATCGTTTGACCGGCCCGACCATGCTGACTTGAAGCTCCGGCGCGATGACTTCCAGCTGGATACGATGTTCGGCGGACAGGTTGGCGTCAGCACGGGCCATGATCACGTTTTCAACCAACCCGGCCTTATCGGCTATGAGTGTCAGTTCTACGTCACGAAATTCTCCGCGCTTGATGGTTCCCAGTTCACGTTCCAGGGCGGTTCCCGCCGGGTGGGAGAAACCCTGCGGTACATTCTCTTCCAGCACGACGGAGGTTGCGTTCCCTGATCCGGGGTTCGAGACGCGGATTTTGAGAATGACTTGTTCTCCAATGTGAACCCTTTCGGATGCGGTATGTTCTATCTCCAGCAGGGGTCGGGTAGACACCGTTCTGGCTGAAGCACTGGTTTGAAAGCTGACCGCGGCAACACTCCCAATTTCCCCTTCTTCTTCTGGCATGACCTGTACGGTCGCGACGAACTGTTCGCCCGAATTCAGCGTATCGACATCCCAAAAAAGTGCATTTCCTTCGGTCGCCGACGTTTGTGGCTCGGTCGAGATCAACCGTGTTCCCCGGGGAACCTGATCGGTTACTATTACTTGATGGGCGGGCACTTTGCCCACGTTTCTCAGGATCAGCCGAAATTCGGCCGGTTTTCCAATCTGTATTTCAGGAGGAGCTGTTTTCTCGACTATAATTTCGGGTTTTTGTTGTCCTTCGAGCGTCGGATCACCAGGTTGACTCAGGATATGAAAATCGTCTGGCGAAAAGTTGTGTGTTGCAGATCTATCGGGAGTTTGCGGAGAAGTAAATTTTTTGGCCGCCAGTTCGGTTGCTGTGGAATTCAACACGTCTGCAGGTAAACTGCCGTGGGCCTCCTCCTCCGTACGAGTCTCGAAGGATTCATAGGAATTCTGTAAGCCGGCGTTGGCGTACCGACTTCTTGTATCCGCTTGGTTGGTGACGGGGGCTATCTCGAAAGACTCCTGGACAGGAAGTTCGATAGCTTGGGATGAGGTCGCCACGGATTCCCCGGACGGTTCGTCGACCGAATGTCGTGGCAGATCGACGAGTGAGTCGAGGCCGTTATCGGAGGTGGAGGCTTCCACCTCCGATGCGAAGTCGGTGGCAGCGTTCTCGGGATTCAATTGCTGAATCCCTCCCGGTGTTGGTGGGGCGAGGTTGCGTCGTAAGCGATTGGGTCTAATCGTCGATGCGGGCGAGCTTGGTGACACAACCGATTCGCTAAATTGAAAGTCTGACCCGGGTACTTCAATGGCATCGGGTTCCGGATCGACTGTCTCACCCCCACCAATCGTTGTTGTCGAGACGGGATGTACTTCATTTGAGTCAAGAAGAAGAGTTGCTTCCTGAAACTGGCCTTCGGGAAAGACCGCATCGCCAGCATTTCGGGCAAGTGGATCTGCTTTGGTTGAGTCGGATAGCTTTGTCAGGGATTGTGGATTGTCCGTTACCTGTGAACTTGCAGGAACTTCTTCAGCAATGATGGAAGCGTATCGAGAAGGTGCATTTTGGTAGTCTTGCGCGGTTAATCCATTGTCACTTTGAAATGGATCCTGCTCTGGCTGAGCGTAGACAGGCGGTCCTGACTGATTGTCGTAACGCGTTCCTTCCAAACGATCGACAGGAATTTGTGATTCGGAACCAGCGATCGACGCCACCGGGATTAAAACGCTGGGTACGTCGGCGTTGGTTCTAGGTCCGTCGGGACCGTGAGTCGCGTGAAGATTCTCCTCATCTGCGGGTGTATTCTGCAACCCTTGCAGGATTGCGAGTCCACCCATCCCCGCGATGACGCACACTGCTAGAAGCCGAGGAAGTATACGTTTCATCAGATTCGATTCCAATCGCAAGTAAGACTATTAAACAAAGTGCAGGATGCGTTTTCCCCAGTCCGGCAAGTACCCGACCAGTGGGAAACGAAGTCCGTGTGAACCACGAGAAAACTGCTGGCGCAGTTGAAGTCGCGTAACTACCAAAACCGTGACTGGCTGAAAAGGTCAGTTTTGGCCCGGGCGGAAGCTAGCAGATCGGAATTGAAGATCGCCGGCTCAAAAGGTCGGGCCCGAGAAGGAGACAAATGCACAACAGAAGTTCCAGCAAGCCGCTGACAATCCGCAAGATTGTACAGGCGCTATGGTGAATGTGCCTTGCCAGAGGTATCGAAGGCCGTTTCATGATTGCATAAGCTACAGCGGAGCATCACACCGGCTCGTTTTCCTGTATCTTTATGATTCCAGAACTTAACGTCCGAGAATTGAGCCAATTGATATGCCTTGTGACAGCGAGGGCAAACCCATTGATTCCATTTGCGAATTTGACGTTGTTCGTCGAACCACAAAAGGGTCATTCCCAGCGTTATGGCACCCGCAACTAGTGCTACTCCGTAGCCGATCCGGCGCATGTTGCTGTCAGGAGTGATATCGTCCATGAACCACAATGCAAGGGTAGCGGCAATCAACACGCATGTCATTCCGGCAACACGTAGCCACCCAGGCAAACGAAACCGGTGAGTGGAAAATTCGGGACCAGTCATCGTATTACATTAAAGTCGTGTAAGGGGTCATCGGTAGACTTTCCGACGATCGCAGACAGAAGTTGTTTGCCTGAAATTGTAGCATAGCAGAAAGGGAACCCAACTCGGATCTCGATGACCTGTTGGATTTTTAAACCATCGAACGAAGGTCGTGCAGCCGGTCGAATGTGACTCGCCCCAATGACGGCCGGCTGTTCCTTTCCACCCAACTCGGCTACTCCCAACGCTTTGTTTCTCGAGTCTCTTGAAATCGGACCGGCCTTACGACGTTTAAGTTTAACGGTTTTAATAACTAGTCTCAGAATAAGGTCCGGAAGGATTAGACCACGAATCCAGTTCGTAATCGAAAAAATTCCATGACTCCCCAACAACTTGCCCGACGAATCCACCAGTCCAACAATCGACTGGTGATGGTCATTACCGGTGGCGCTTCCGGCGCCATTGCAGTCGTGCTCACGGTGCCCGGGGCTTCTCGCAGCGTGCTGGACACGGATGCCCTGAAGGATTTCATGGGAAGAGGGTGGCAGGGTTCAGGTTCGGAAAAGGTTGTCCGGTACTTGGCGATGGCAGCCTTCCGCCGCACGTTAGAAAGAAGGAATGCTTGTGACTCAAGCAACGCAGCGGACGTTCTTCCCGAGCAAGAAATTATAGGAATTTCCTGCAGCAGGGAGTTGGCATCGGACCGGAGCAGGAAAGGTACGCAGGCGATTCATGCTGCCATTCAGACGTCTCGTTCCAGTCACTACATGTTGCTTGAATTGCAAAAGGGCAACCGATCGTGTGAAATGGAAGAGCAGTTGGCTGCTCATATGATCCTGAACCAAATCGCTCAAGCCTGTGACATTCAGGCATCTGTTGAACTGGATCTGTTGAAAACCGAGGCATTTTCCGAGCAACATACTCGGGCTGACCCTGCCTGGCGATCGTTGCTCTTGGGAGATCAAACGTTGATTGGGGCGACTCCAGCGGTGCGGCACGGCATGGAAATTCCCAACGCCGTGTTTCCCGGGGCGTTTAACCCTCGGCACGAAGGCCACACCAAGATGGCACGTCTTGCTGAACTGAAATTGCGAACGGATGTGGCTTTCGAGATTTCTCTGGCCAACGTTGACAAGCCCTGGCTCGACTATACGGAGCTTGCGACGCGTTTAGATTTTTTTAAAACAACAGAGGCTGTTTGGGTGACGCGAGCCGCGACCTTTGAAGAAAAATCCTGTCTTTTTCCGCGAGCAACCTTTGTGGTAGGAGCCGATACGATCGTGCGGATTGCGGATCCGTGTTATTACCACGGTCCAGAGGAATGTGAGAGGTCCATCCAGCGGATTGTTGATTATGGATGCCGGTTTCTTGTCTTCGGCCGCCAAGATCAAAATCGATTTCAGTGTTTGAGCGATCTTGATTTACCACGTTTATTACGTGATATCTGTGAAGAAGTTTCGGAGCAAGAATTTCGACAGGACATTTGTTCCACAGCGCTCCGAGACACTGGAGAACAAGAAAACTCATGACAGGCTTGACACCAAACACATCCGCTGAAGCCTACCGAACCCCGTTTTATGTCGGGATTGACATCGGTGGTACGTCCATCAAGATCGGGATTGTTGACGATCTGGGCCGTTCCGTGGCCGCTGCCCGGATTCCCACGCAGGCACAAGTATCTCCCGAACCGGTTGTTGGCGAGATTCGGTTGGCTATCGAGCGACTGGTTGCGACAAAGCACCTCCAGATGTCAGACATTGTTGCGGTAGGAGTCGGTGCCCCGGGACCGATTGACATTCCGGCAGGACGACTTGGTACCCCTTTTAATCTACCAGGCTGGCACCATTTTCCCATTTGTGATCGCCTGTTCGATGCATTGAAAAAACCCATTGCGTTTGCCAATGATGCCAATGCGGCCGCCTTTGGTGAGTACTGGGTTGGAAGTGGGCGAGACTACAACAGCATCGTCCTGTTTACGTTGGGAACTGGTATTGGGGCAGGGATTATCGTGAATGGCGATTCGATTGATGGCGAAAACAGCTTGGGTTCCGAATGTGGCCACATGATCATTGATAGTCAGAACGATGCCCGAATTTGTTCATGTGGTCTACGTGGTCACTTGGAGGCCTATACCAGTGCGACGTCAGTCATTCATCGGGTGAACGAAGCGTTGCAATCAGGGAAAAGTAGTTCTGTGATCGACCGCGTTGCAGCGGGAGAACAACTGAGCACGTTCATGCTCTTCGAAGAAGCTGAACAAGGAGACCCATTGTCGCTCGACATAATCCTGCAGACAGCCTATTATCTTTCCATTGGAATTGTAAACGTGCTGTATACGGTTGACCCGGGTGCGGTGTTTTTGGGAGGGGCCATGGATTTTGGAGGAAGAGGTGCGACCACGGGAAAACGTTTTCTGGAAACGTTACGTGCCGAAGTCAAACGACGCGCATTTCCGACGATTGCCCAAAATCTGAACCTCGATTTTGCTGCCTTAGGCGGAACCGCAGGTTACATTGGTGCTGCCGGAATTGCGCGAAAAAGTACTCGGGCAAGTGCAAATGGCGATTCCAGCTGAGCGTCTTGCGAGGGATCGGATGCGGCACGAAGCAACCGCGGTCCGGAGAAAGACGCAGGGAATCCCTGCAAGATTGTTCCCATGTGATTTTTGCCTTCAATCCATAACCTGTGAAACCTGAAGCCCGCCTCCTGTACTCCGACTTGCGACTCCTCCATGGATTGCCAACAGATACGTAATTTCTCGATTATTGCCCACATTGATCATGGGAAAAGTACTCTCGCTGATCGATTGCTGGAAGCGACAGGTACTGTCGAGAAGCGAGAGATGAAAGAACAGTTGCTGGATGACATGGAGTTGGAGCGTGAGCGCGGGATCACCATCAAAGCGCGAGCTGTGGCGATCAGGTATCGACTGGAAGGTGAAACTTATGAGTTCAATCTGATCGACACGCCGGGGCACGTCGATTTTCATTACGAAGTTTCGCGGTCTCTGGCGTGTTGTGAAGGTGCACTGTTACTGGTCGATGCGTTTCAGGGTGTCGAAGCGCAAACCGTGGCAAATGCCTACGCCGCGATGGAAAATGATTTAACGATCATTCCCGTTATGAATAAAATTGATTTGAATCACGCCCGTCCGGTGGAAGTCGCCAAAGAGGTGGAACAGGCTTTGGCGATCCCGGCCGATGAAATTATTAAAGTGAGCGCAAAGACCGGATTTGGAATCGAGGAACTCTTACGCGCAATTATCGACCACATCCCCGCGCCGCAGGGACATCCCGGGGCTCCGCTTCAAGCCATGGTGTTTGACTCTCACTACGACGAGTACCGGGGTGCGATCACTTACGTCCGGATCATGAACGGCACGGTTCAGCGAGGTCAAAAAATTCGGTTCTTGCGTGGTGGGACCGTGCACGAGGTTCAGGAGATTGGGCAATTTGTTCCGGCACCGAGACCTACTGAACAACTCACGGCGGGCCAGGTGGGATATCTGATCTGCAATATCAAGTCCTTGGACCTGGTCCACATCGGGGACACTGTCAGCGTGCCCGGTGAGTTGGACGTGGAGGCACTCGCCGGTTATCAGGAACCGCAAAGGATGGTGTACTGTGGGCTCTACCCTTCCGATGGTCAGGACTTCGAGGAGCTTCGTGACGCCTTGAGCAAACTTTCCATCAATGATCCGAGTTTCGAGTTCGAACCTGAAACGAGCGATGCGTTGGGTTTTGGGTTTCGCTGCGGATTTTTGGGATTGCTTCATATGGAAATTGTTCAACAAAGATTGGAGCAAGAATCAGATGTTGACCTGGTCCAAACAGCCCCCAATGTGACCTATGAAGTGGTTCTCAAGACGGGTAAAGTGTTGCGGATTCACAAGCCCCAGGAAGTTCCCGACGTGGGTGACATCGAAGAGTTTCGGCATCCCATTGCGAAGGTTTCCATCGTGGTACCTTCGGAATATATCGGTCCGGTGATGAAACTTTGCCAGGAACGACGTGGCAACCAGTTGAACACCGAATATCTTTCACCCCAGCGCGCCATGCTGACCTACGAAATGCCACTGGCGGAGGTTATCTATGATCTGCACGACAAGCTGAAAAGCGCGTCGCGTGGTTATGGAACCATGGATTACGAATTCGTGGCTTATCGACCGGGGGATTTGATCCGCCTTGATATTCTGGTTAACGGAAATCGTGTCGATGCACTGGCTATTATCTGTGACCGAACGGATGCGGATCGCCGTGGCCGGTCTGTGGTCAAAAAGTTGAAGAAGGAGATCGAGCGTCACATGTTCGAGGTGGCGATCCAAGCCGCGATCGGTTCGCGGGTGATCGCACGTGAAACAGTACCAGCGCTCCGTAAGAACGTGACCGCGAAGTGTTACGGAGGTGACATCACTCGGAAAAGAAAACTGTGGGCAAAACAAAGAGAAGGCAAAAAACGCATGAAGTCAATCGGTCAGGTGGATATCCCTCAGAAGGCCTTCATGGCCGTTCTGGATAAGGGTGGTGACAAGTCTTAGGGACTCCTTGCAAGATAAATGTCGTGTCTTCTGGCAATAAATGCGGATTAGTGTTCTTGGCCATTTGCGTATTGTTGTTGTTTTGTGGACTGGGTCATTACTTCTTCGGGCCAATCGCGCCGGTCCGATTTCGCGCGGTCGGTGGTTCGATGGCGCCCTTTGTGATGGGACCTCACTCCCAGTCGGTGTGCCTCGATTGTCGATTTTCGTTTTCTGTTGGTGTCGATACTTCAGTCGACCTTAACGAGCGCATCTGTCCCAACTGTGGTAACCGTTTTCCGGTCTCCGGGGCTATTTCCATCCTGCCGGGAGATCCGATCCGACTTCTTCCCTACAGTAAAACCAGGGGCCCCCGCCGCTGGGACGCGATCATGCTAAAAACATCCCAACCAACTGGTTCATTCACGCTGAAACGGATTGTTGGCCTCCCGGGTGAACAGCTCGTCATTCGAAAGGGGGATATTTTTATCAACGGTCGTGTTGTCAGCAAAAATCTACAGCAACGACGTGAGATGGCCATGCTGGTTCATGACAACGGACACGCTCCTTCTGGATCTGGCCAGCCAACTCCCTGGGAACCCCGGGATCTGCACACGGATTGGAAGAGGCAGCAAGGGAAATGGTGTTACCGGGCTGTTCCCGATTCGCCCGTCCGGCAAAAGCCTCTCACCGATTCGGTTCGGGAAAATCTTGACTGGCTTGTCTTTCAACCGTACGACGGCTCGTTGCTGACTGGTCGACGATTCGTTGAAAGCGGAATGGACGACTACTTCTCCTATAATCAGGGGATATCATTTCGACGACATTGGGTCAGTGACGTGTGGTTGCGGTGTCAGGTTGCGATGCTGGGGACCGGGAGCCTGCGCTTGCGGGCTGACAACGGGCAGGTGCAACTGGAAGCTTACCTGGAACCCGTTCAGGGAAGAATGGAATTGAATATTACCAGCAGCCACCCGGAGGTGAATCTTTCGGCCGTGCATGCTGATCTCCAATCGCTGCGGTCCGACTTCGTCATTGAAGTTGGTTTCTGTGATGGACAAGGATTTGTCAGTGTCGCGGACCAGGAATTGGTCATTCCACTTCCCAGCCAAGCCGGTGTTTTCCAACCTCAGTTGCGCCCTTTTGCGCTGGCCGCCAAGCAACTGGAGTTGACCCTCCAATCCTTGAGGGTTTATCGCGATGTGTACTACCTGCCCCCCGACGGTTCGAATCAAGACTGGTCCCCGGAGCGAACGTTGGCAGGCGATCGGTATTTTGTGTTGGGCGATAACGCGCAAATTTCGATCGACAGTCGACACGGGAAAGCGGGTTATCATCCGGCCCGCAAATCCCTGTTAGGAAAGGCAGAAAACCGCAATAAAAATTAACGCCAGGAGTTGCTAGCTAGGGCAACCGGTGTGACGAAAAGACACAATCTTGCGGAAATCGAATGGCTGTGAGTCACTCGGCCGATCCCTGCAGCGGACGCTTGCGTCGATTCAGAGTGCGATCCTGCCATATTTACATACCAGCATACTTGGTTTTTCGTTATATTTGGTCGTCTCCTGGCGAGCCGTACGGTGAGGGTAGCTCCACGAGTACTCAACCTTGCCGTCCGTCGCTCCGTGGGGAGAGAGTGGACCCGATTGGGGTTTGGCCATGAGCAGATTGACTCGTGAGTCAGCAGCCCGGGATAAGAACACTGCACTTTGATTTGTCGCAGCAGCTCACATCACGGTTGAGCCAGACGCTGGATGTGGCTGCTTTGACGATTAACCCGGACCGAAATTAATGATGAATTCCAAGAGAAATAAAACAAAGTATCACGCGGCGACAGCCTTCTCCACAAAAAGTGATGAATTCAGCGAGAGTGTTTCCGAGGAGGGAATGTTCAGCGCGAAGAGCATTCGAGAAACGGTTGAGTCAGTCGTTATCGCTTTCATTTTGGCGTTCTTGTTTCGTACGTTTGAAGCAGAAGCCTTTGTGATTCCTACCGGGTCCATGGCACCCACGTTGCAGGGCAGGCATAAGGATGTGGAGTGTCCGGAATGTGAAATCAATTATCGAGCGGGTGCCAGCCAGGAGAATCCCGATCAGAACCCACCGATGGCTGTCTTGCAATGTGTGTGTCCCAACTGCGGTTTCGTCATGGATTGCTCAATGAATAGGAGCCGAAATCAACATGACCGTATGGAACGGACCTATAGTGGTGATCGTATCCTGGTCAGCAAACTTGCCTACGAAATTGACGATCCAGAACGTTGGGATGTGATCGTCTTTAAGTACCCGGGCAATGCCAAGATGAACTACATCAAGCGTCTGGTTGGCTTGCCAAATGAGACCGTGAAGCTGCAATACGGTGACGTGTTCGTTGCACCAAATGAGGGAAATAAATCCTCTGAATTTCGAATCGCGCGCAAACGACCAGAAAAAATTCAAGCCATGCTGCAATTGGTCCATGACAATCAGCATGAAGCTAAAAAATTAATTGAAGCTGGGTGGCCGAAACGATGGTCAACAGAACCAGCAAAGGAACCTTCCGAATGGAAGGAGAGCGAATTGCCTCCCGACAGCGTCAACTCCGGCAGAATTCGGCAGCAGTGGTCGATCGATTCTAAGCAACCCGACAAATTTAACTTCATTCGCTATCATCATTACACGCCGAACACAAAGGTAAACCGGGGTTGGCGTAAAGCTAGTGAGATTGTTTTCAGACAGGCCAGTAACATCGAGGATTTTTACGAATACAACATGTCAAATCCGACCACCTTGCTGAATTGGGTAGGAGGTCTGGCGTGGGTGGGTGATCTGGCATTGGAGGCAAGTGTTGAAATATTGAGCGACGCGGGCCAGCTTTGCTGTGAATTGGTGGAAGGCGGACACTCTTTTGTTTGTGGTTTCGACCTCGCAACAGGTGGAGTGACGCTCAGCATTGATGAGGGAACGTCTCAATTTGTCGACCTCGATGAGCAGCCAGACGGTGGACAGCGCATCGCTAATACGAAAATGAAGGGGCCCGGCAGGTATGAATTTACACTGGCCAATGTAGACGACCAGTTGGTGCTGTGGATCAATGGATCACTGGTCGAGTTCGATGGTCCAACAGCTTATGCCCCGTTGGACAATCACAAGCAAAAGAAAGCTGACCTGGCCCCGGTTGGACTGGGTGCCTGCGGGGTGAGCCTGAAGGTTAACAGCCTCCGCGTTCATCGAGATGTCTATTACCTTCCTGTCAAAGACGAGTACGTTTACTACGAAACACTAAAGAGAGACTCCGATCGTGAAAAAAACTTTGAAACGGGAGATGGACAATTCCTCGTGTTGGGTGACAACAGCCCTGCCAGTAAAGATAGTAGACTGTGGAAAGAGAATCCCGGCGACATGCATTATGTCGAACGAAAATTGCTGATCGGAAAAGCATTGTTCATTTATTGGCCTCATTCCCGCACGGACATTTTTCCATTGTGCCCCAACTTTTCCCGGATGGGTTTTGTGCGATAGCCAGGTGAGTGCTGGATGCCCTCAGATGTAATTCGATCACCGATCATCGCTTGCCAGTGTGTTCCTAGTGAAGAAGGATTGTGATCATGCCTGTTCTCGAAGCGCTCGGCCTGGGCAAGACGTATGGTCGACGTCGAGTTGTCGATGGCGTCGACTTTGCCGTCCAGCCCGGAGAAATCGTGGGGTTGTTGGGACCTAACGGTGCGGGCAAGACCACCTGCTTTCGCATCATTTGCGGAATGATCGAGCCGCAAGAGGGCCGGGTTATTTTGAATGACTTGGACATTACCAACTGGCCCATGTACCGTCGTGCTCGTGACGGGGGAATGGGTTATTTGGCGCAAGAATCAAGTGTCTTTCGAGCTCTCACTGTGCAACAGAATCTGTTGGCCATGATGGAGATGCTGGGTGTCGGCTACAAAGCCAGAAAGCGGCGCTGTAACGAGTTGCTGGAGGATTTTAATATCACTCATATTCGCAAGTCGAAGGCTTCGTCATTGTCCGGTGGCGAGCGGAGAAGGCTCGAGATTGCACGACTGTTGATTTCCAATCCCGAGATTATTCTTCTGGACGAACCGTTTACCGGCATCGACCCGGTGACCATCGACAGCATTCAAGTGATCATCCGCGACCTTCGGGACAAGGGCATCTCCATTCTGATCACCGATCACCAGGTTCGTGAAACGCTGGCCATCACCGATCGCAGCTATGTGATCCGGGACGGAAAAGTTCTTTGTCAGGGTACGCCTTCCGAAGTGGTACAGCATCCCGAGGCACGAAAACATTACTTTGGAGAAGGTATCAATATTGGCGCTGAAGAGCCATCCCCGCCACCCGCCTGGTCCCATTCGGCGGAGCAAGCGGTAGAATTGGAACGACAGAAGCCTTAGCAGAAGTGCTCCTGTTTGCATGAATGCTGCTCGGCGATTACGCTATGAGGATGTGACTGGCCCCTATGCCAGGGTGGTTCGTAGGGAAGAAGTGGGCTGAGTATCTGGCGTAGTTTGGATCCTTGGTTACCACTGCCGCACGCTTTCGATCGCCGTAAAAACCCCAAGCATCTGCGCAGATAATCGATGTGTGATGGGATCATTTCCAGACAGACCACCGTGGCCCGACTCGATTGACTCGTCCACGATCTTCTTGGTCCTCCTGTTGGCCGTGGGGTTTCCTCTGCTGGGTTACGTCTGCTGCTACCTTGACATCAGGGCCTACTGGCGGTCTCTACGACGTGTCCTGGTTCTGACCACACACCTGATTCCTGAAATACCCGCCTGGGCGCGGTGTGAAACTCCCTACTGCTTAAAAATTTTGGGATTGCGGGCACCTTGTACGGAGGCTGAGGCGAAGAAAGCCTATCGGCGTCTTGCGAAAGAAATGCATCCCGATCGCGGAGGGGATATCGATCGATTTCGGAACCTGGCCGAGCAGTTTGAGAAGGCATTACGTTACATTCAGGAAGAACGGTCGTTGTCGGAAGCAGAATTTCACTGAAGCGATGTGCCTGATCAGGTAGTGCGGTGAAAGAGCCTCTCGTATGAAGCTCAATCCATGTCGTCACGGCTGCCCGTCTCGATGCCAGGCCTTCATCTAAAACTCCAGGGTGAGGTGCACCTCGACGTAAATTTCAATATGTCAGGCTGTATTTTCTAGCAGATGTTACAATGAACGCCCCACATGTGGCCGCATGGATTTGTTTTACGGCAGGCTTGCCCGCTGGCATACGTGCAGAGTGGATCCGCCCGCAGACATCGTCCGGCCGAATCTCTCACTATAATCGTTGGAGCGCTACTGGACCTTTGTGCTCATTGCCGTGATTCGAACCAAACGGCACGATGCCCTGCCCCGTCTGCACTTCCGCTCCTGTGAATACGGTCAATGGAATCAGGTGGTCGCCCCAGACGCTGTCGTGTGTCAACGCAACCCAATAGTCACGGACGGACCCGGCGAGTTGAAATCAAGAGCTTGGGCTTGCGTGATCTGTCGCTGGATAGGGGGGAGCTTGCTCATGCGGCCAGTTTATCCAGAAGTAGTTGAGGAGTCATGGGCAGGTGCCTTGACTTTTCCCTGCAAAATACAGGACAAAAGGAGATGTGGCCCTGTCGTCTTTTCACAGGGTTGTGAGATGCCAGTCGTCGTGGATTTTTCGATTTTAACAAATCGAGAAGCTCTGAATTAAAGCTGAAAAATCATGAACCACAAATGAGCCAACATGAGTCAAGCCAAAATTGAATATCGCGAAACGGACCGACAAATCTGGGAAGAAGAGTTGGACGACTTTGTTCCCGCGCGGATGTTGGATGCCCATATCCATTTTTATTGGCGCTCCAATTTCCCAGGAGGTCCACCGAAGCACGAGCGTTCTGACGCCGACTTGCAGACGTTGAATCAGTGGGCTGCAGCACTTTATCCGGACCGTAAGATGCAATACCTGATTCTTGGTACACCTCACCCAGGAATTGATGTTGCACGACATGTGGAGTCAGTTTGTCAAGAGATCGAAGGCGTGCCCGGAATTCGTCATCACCGTGTTGTGACGCCCACTTGCAAGATTGAGGACATTGAACGTGATCTGCAAAATCCGCAGTTCACGGGACTGAAGCCCTACCGCACATTTTCGGTGACCGGGGACATTGCGGAGTGCCGTATCCACGATTTTCTCCCTCACGAACAGATGGAATTTGCAAACGAACACGGACTGTGGGTGACCATGCACCTGTCGCGTTTTCACGGCTGCGCCGACCAGCACAATCTGGACGATCTGGAACAGTACACCACGAAACGTTATCCCAACATCAAGTGGCTGCTTGCCCACTGTGCACGCAGTTTTACTTACTGGCCGATCCAGCAAGCGGTGGAGCGACTCCGGGAGATGCCGAACATCCATTACGATACTTCGGCGGTGACGGATGTCAGGCCCTACATCACCCTGTTGACTCAAGAGAATACGCAGCGCATTTTTTGGGGGTCCGACGGTGTCGCCGCGGCATTTTTTCACGGGCAGTATGTGGCGCTCGGACGGGCCTGGCAGCACTACGATGCCGACGGGGGACAACTTCAGTTTCCTCACTGTGACGGAAGGCCCATCCTGGCGGTTTACGAACAACTCCTGGCGTTAAAATTTGCGGCCCAACTGGCGGAACTGTCTGCTGATCAGGTCGAAGGTATTTTCTGGCGCAACGCGGCAACAGCGCTGGGAATCGGCGAGGAGGAAAGGGCAGCGAACGAATAAGCGTTGGCCGAGCGAAAGCGAATGAGGAGATTCCGGTTGGTATCTGGCGCGGCGAAGGTTGCCATCGACCCCTCAGCCAAGCCCCTGACGGTCGGGACTGCTGTACGCCGGAGTCCGGCGACGGGGTGCTGATCGCCCATGGCGGCGGCTCGACCGGCTACAGCCTCTACCTCGCCGGCGGCAAGGCCCGCTTCGCGGTCAGAGATCGAGTTTGCGCACACTCACCAGCAGTTGGTTTGATTTTGTACGGTGAACCCGCCCGTGCTATAATCAAACGACTTCGAACGGAAGACGTCTTGCCTCCAGGGGAGAGTGAATTCATGAGCGAATTAAGGCCATGCTGGTGTTGGGCAACATTACTCATGCTAGCCGGAATAGGTGGCGCCAGGTCAGCAGTCTGCATGGGTCAGGAAACAGCCAACGTTGCAAATCAAGATCAGCAAGCGGCTATTGCGGAAATTGAAAAGTTGGGTGGCCAGGTTCAAGTCCAGCGAGGATTGGTTGTAGCAGTTCGTTTTACCACTCCGCCCAACTTCACGGATGATAGTTTGGTACACCTTCAAGGCTTGACTGATCTAGAGTCGCTTACACTCTGGTTTACAAAAAATATCACTGGTGAAGGAGTGAAAAAATTGAAGGGTTTGACCAGCCTTCGGGAACTGCACATGCCCTTCGCTATCAGCCTTGCTGACGACGGACTTGCGCACCTGGCGAGTTTGTCGCAGTTAGAAAGTTTGGATCTGACTTACGCTAAGATCACGGACGCCGGTTTAATTCATCTGCAGGCGCTGACACAACTTCAGTCCCTCAATCTCTACAAAACCCGGGTCACCGACACTGGGATGCAGCATCTCCAAAAGGTCACCAATCTCCGGTCGATCCAACTTTACGGTACTCAGGTGACCGACGCCGGATTGGCACACCTCAGTCAGCTGAAGCACCTTCAAAGCCTGGATGTTTACAGAACTCAAATTACCGACGTGGGACTAGCACACTTCAAGGCGTCGACGAGCCTTGAAACATTGATTCTGTATGAAACTCGAATCACAGATGCCGGACTCGCACATCTGAAAGAATTAAACAATCTCCACAAGTTGGACCTTTACCGGACCCAAGTTACTGACGCGGGGCTGGAGCACCTGAAAGGCTTGAACAGGCTTCGACAGTTAGACCTCCGCTATACCCAGGTCACCGACAGCGGCTTGAAACACTTGCAGGGACTCAGCAACCTTGAAACATTGGACCTCACCGGGGCGCAAGTCACCGAGGCGGGCGTCAGCGGTCTGAATGGCAAGTTGTCTAACACCCAGATTCTGTATTAGCTGTGCCGGCAGTTCAGAATTCGTAATCAACCACGATGATGTCATCGACAATTGGCTTGATGCAATTTTCGACAACTTCCACGTGTGCTGGATGCGGGAGGTAGTGGTCGAGCGCGGCCTTGTTGGTGAACCGTACGCACACGCCATGTGTGAATCCTTGGGAACGTTCGGTGTAGTTGGCTCCTGCACTTAGATCCACAATTCCTTCGATCTTGTCGCGCAATCCCCCGACGCGTTTTAAAAAGGTGTCGAGTTGTTCAGAAGTTGTATCTGGTTTGAACTTGAGAATCACAAGATGTTCGACCATCGCCACTCTCCTTCGAAAAAAAACACCATTTACCAAGTCTTCAAGCATCCACGATTTGAGTGATGGGTTAAAGGGGGCGCTTGACAGGGAACGTGTGGAAACCACTTCCAGACAAGATGCAACACGGAGTGCGCATTGCAAAGCTCTAGAAAAACCGGAGTCTGGTCCAGGCCAGACTGCAGGAAATGGTCCATCCTGCACCTTGCCACGATCGCGGCGGAAAGTCCCGGTCACGCCACTTGCGGGATTCGACTGTCGGTGCGTTTTAGTGCCGCCGGACGATTTGTTGATAGTTTATTTCTTTGGCCAGAAATGCTTTGGTGTCGAAGTCCGCGAAGCGATCAGGAGAGAAGGCTTTCACATCCAGACGGGTGTGGCCGTCCAAAATGAACTCGGATAGCAATAAACCGGCAACAGCATGGTAGCCGAATCCCCCGGAATTAAAGTTGCTGCCGAGAAAGAGACCTGGTAACGCCCGGACAGGGCCGATGTTGGGCTGGCGGTCCGCCGTAAGGCTGATCAAGCCGATACGATGTTTTTCTAATTTCAATCCCTGCACCTGGGAAAAACGATGCGCGATGGCCTGCTGGATGAATGGGGCCGCGTTGGGTGCCAATTTCAAGGCTGCATAGTCGAAATCGATGTCCGGCATCTTGATTTCCAGGGGATCTTGGGCCGTGGTCCCGAAGAGTAAACGTTGATCCTCTGTGGGACGATAGTAGACCTGATTGGCATTGTCATTGGTTGCCGGAATGTGAGGTACATCGTTCAGCCGCGAGGTGACGAATCTCTCGTGGACGAAATGTCTGGCCGGGGTCAGTTGATCGACGCTGGCCAGCAACGAGTTTGCCCAGGCATTCACCGTGCACACCACGGTATCAGCATGCAGTTCGCCTGACGTGCGTGTGCGTACGCCCCTCACCTGGCCACTTTCCAGGATAAAATTTTCGACCGGTTCGTGTTCACGGATCTCAACGCCCATCTCGCGAACCTTGGCTTGCAGCGCGTGGATGTAAGTATCCGGCTCGTTCCAGCCACCTCGCAGGTCGAGGACACCATATTCGTTGTCACCGATTGTGAGGGCTGGAAAACGCTGCTGCATTTCTTTCTGTCGCAGCACCTCGAATTGTGCGCCCACCCGCTGTTGCATTTCTCGTTCGCTTTGGGTTTCGAGGAATTCCGGTTCGTCGTAGATGAACAAACACCCGTCTTGATGAAATGAGTAGTCAGGGAGGATGTTGCTGAAACGCTCAAAAATATCCATGGTGATGCTTCGGGCCAACGTTCCAGTTTCCGTCGGCATGAGCATGGTATTCACTGCTCCGGACTTGCTGCTGGAACCGCTGCCGGCTTGTCCTTTGTCGATCAACAGAATCCGCGGTACACCCTTGTCTGCCAGATGAAAGGCAGTGCTCAACCCGGTGATCCCCGCGCCGACAATTACCACAGAGAGGTTCTTTTCTTTCAACGCAGTCACTTTCGTTGTGGGATGTTGTTGTTAGTAAGCCGGGTGAAAATGAATCTGCCGGGCGACCGGAACGCGAAGACACTACTTTGCAGACCAGCAAGTTCAAGTCGGGGAAACGGGAAACTACCTTGCCAGCGGTGTCCCGTTGGTAGCCGATCGACAGTCATTGTACCCGGAATTCAGTTACCGTTTTATCTCTGTCAGGGAGAAAGTGAGGTACTCGAACGAAAATTTCGACACAACTTCCAGGCTTTGGCAAGCGGGTGCGGCGCCTGTTGACGAGATTTTTTGGGGCCGCTAAGAAGCTGGTTGCTAGGAGGCGAGCTTATCGGTGAGGTATCGTAAAATGTCCCGTGCCGAAATGATTCCCTGCAATGCACCGTCGCGGTCGGTAATTGGAATATGGCGGTAACCACCCAAGTCCATGCGTTGCATGGCAAAGGCAACTTTGGCCTCGTTGTCCAACATGCGGGGATTGGGCGTCATGAAATCGACAACCGGCCGGTCTTTGGATGCAGAGGCTTCGGTATTGAGCCGCATCAAAGCGTCGCGTTCGCTAAAGATTCCTACGGGCTGTCCTTGATCGACCACGACTACGCAACCGATTCCTTTGTTGACCAGGACATCGAGTACCTGTTGTACGGTGTCCGAAAGTTTCACCGTAATCGGCACCTTCGGGTTCAATACCCCCACGCGATCATTGAGTAGACCTTCTTCGACGGAACACGTTGGAGGTGTAAGATAGGTGTCATGGATCGGTTGCTGACACTGTTCACACTCATCCGTGCCTTCGATGTTTTCGTGACTACAATAGGGGCAAGCAATCATGTGACGCTCCATGTCTCACCGGCTTCGAAAAGTTCGGCCAAATTCCCCGGTCCATTCTTGGCCCGGGCTGCTTCCACCTGCTTGTTCAACTCCTCGTCATATCTGGGGCGATCGACGGCGCGAAAAACCCCAACCGGTTCTGGAAAATCGGGGTGACGCATACGGCTAAGAAGGTAAGCAAGACTGGATTCTGGCGATTTTTCGTCGTGGAAAAGCAAGTCATCATCCGTGATTCCCTTGCCCAATTCAACGATTTCAGGCTCCATGCCGTTCAGCCGTATCCCTTTTTGATTCTGGGCACCGAACTTGAGGGGCTTGCCGTGCTCGAGCTCGATGATGGTATCTGATTTCAAGGTGCGATCGGTGGCGTATTCAAAAGCACCATCATTGAACACGTTGCAGTTCTGATACACTTCGACGAAGGAAGCACCTTTGTGCTCGGCAGCACGCTTCAAGACCATTCCCAGGTGCTTGATGTTGCGATCGATGGAACGAGCGACGAACGTTGATTCGCAACCGATCGCAATCGACAGGGGGTGAATCGGGTTGTCGATCGCTCCCATGGGAGTACTCTTGGTGACTTTCCCCAAGGGTGAAGTGGGTGAATACTGGCCCTTGGTTAAGCCATAGATGCGATTGTTAAACAGAATAATGTTGAGGTCGACATTACGACGGATAGCGTGCATCAGATGATTGCCGCCGATGCTCAGACCATCACCATCACCCGTAATGACAAAAACGGTTAAGTCGGGTCTGACTGCCTTGAGTCCGGTGGCGACGGCGGGTGCACGTCCGTGAATGCCGTGCATTCCGTAGGTATTCATGTAGTAAGGGAACCGGCTGGAACATCCGATTCCAGAAACGAAGACCATCTTTTCACGTGGAATGCCAAGTGTCGGCATCACTTTTTTCATCTGGGCCAAGATGGAATAGTCGCCACATCCAGGGCACCAGCGGACGTCTTGATCGCTTGCAAAGTCGGTGGCAGTCAGTACGGGTAAATCAGCGGACATGATAATGTTGTGCAAAAAATGAGTTTGGAAAAAAAATCCGCTGCGTCGAGTCAAGCGGAAAACAGGTTACTAGTTTGTAGGTCGTGGTCACAGAAATCGTTATTATTCAAAGACGATCGATAGCCAACCGAATGTCTTGCGATCAGCTTTTGTGGATGAATAAAAGTGAAACCATGTTGTATTTATCGTGTCAATCGATATCGGCTAGTAGTTCTTTGATCCGATGTACCACCTCGCTCACGGAAAATGGTTTGCCCTGTACTTTATTTAGACCGGGGGCATCAATGAGGTACTTTGACCGAATCAAGGAACGTAACTGGCCCATGTTAAGTTCCGGAATAAGTACTTTCTGGTAACGTTGCAGCAAGTCCCCTAAATTTGCGGGGAAGGGATTCAGATGCCTCAAATGCGCGTGAGCCACAGTGGCACCTCCTGAATACAGTTCGCGAACGGCTGTCGCGCAGGCTCCGTAAGTGCCGCCCCAGCTCAGCACTAACAGGTCACCCGTTTCCGCCCCCTCGACTTGTTGAGGGGGAATTTCCCGGGCAATGTTTTCTACCTTTTGAGCCCGCACGTTGGTCATATGTTGGTGGTTGTCGGGATCGTAACTGACGTTTCCGGTGACATCTTCTTTTTCCAGGCCACCAATTCGGTGCATCAATCCGGGCGTGCCGGGTAAGGCCCAGGGTCGCGCCAGTCGTTCATCTCTTGCGTAAGGCAGAAAATCTTCGCCATCCGGTATGGGGCCGGGGTGTGTTACTGGGATTGGTTCCAATTGTTCGGGATTGGGAATCAACCATGGTTCTGCACCGTTGGCGATGAAACCGTCTGACAGAATGATCACCGGCGTCATGAAACGGGTAGCGATTTTCCAGGCTTCACAAGCGACATCAAAGCAATCTGCCGGACTGCGCGCCGCAATGATTGGCAGGGGACACTCCCCATTGCGACCGAACATGGCTTGAAATAAATCCGATTGTTCTGTTTTTGTAGGTAAGCCCGTGCTGGGACCGCCTCGTTGGATGTTGAGAATCAACATCGGGAGTTCCAGCATGGTTCCTAATCCTATCCCTTCGCCTTTGAGAGCGATTCCAGGACCACTGGAACCAGTGACAGCCATCGCTCCTCCAAAAGCGGCTCCGATCATCGACGTCACCGCAGCGATCTCGTCTTCTGCCTGAAACGTACGAACCGAAAAATGTTTGTACTTGCTGAGTTCATGGAGAATGTCACTGGCGGGTGTAATGGGATAAGAACCATAGAAGATTTCTTTTTCACTCAAACGGGCTGCTGCAATCAAACCGAGTGCCAAGGCCTGGTTTCCGGTGATATTGCGATAGGTTCCTGGCGGGAGTTTGGCACGATCAACTTTGTAACTACTTACAAAGGCGTCGGTCGTCTCGCCATAATTCCAGCCGGCTTTGAGAGAATTGCGATTGGCATCCGCCACGGATGGTTTGGTGCCGAATTTGCTATCGATAAACTTCAATGTAGGACTCAAGCTGCGGCCATAGAGCCAATAGACGAGTCCCATGGAAAAGAAATTGCGGCAACGGTCAGCCCCTGTTTGACTGAGCCCCGAACCTTCGACCGCCGTCCGGGTAAGCTTGGTGATGGGAACCCTGAATGTCTGGTAGCCGTCCAGGCTTCCGTCCTCCAGAGGATTCTGATCGTAACCCGCCTGCTTCAGTCCTTTTTCATCAAACGTATTTTCGTTCACGATGAGGATGCCGGTCCCGTCTTCGTGAAGGTCTGCTAGATTCGTTTTCAAGGCTGCGGGATTCATGGCGACGAGGGCGTCGAGCTTGTCTCCCGGCGTGAAAATTTCCGTAGAAGCGAAATGAATTTGAAAACCGCTGACACCTGCCAGCGTCCCGCGAGGTGCTCGAATTTCTGCGGGGAAATCTGGAAATGTTGCAACGTCGTTGCCACCCAACGCAGAGGTATTGGTGAGCTGTGTACCAGCCAACTGCATGCCATCACCGGAATCCCCGGCAAAGCGGACGGTAGCACCGTCAAGAGAGATAACTTCTTTAGATGTTTGCAGTGTCTCTTCTGTAGAGATTGACATAGACAGCTCGCTGTAGTGATTCAATCCGTAGTCAGTAGATTGCTGTTTTCAGGTGGGTCGTAGGAGGGAATCAAATGGAAAAGGAGCAGGTCATGCCCCTTCTCTTGTTTTCGTGTGATGATGTGGCTCGGGCGGTAAAGTGTAGACGACGTCCGGAAAGTGCTCGACCAGATAACGCAAGATGCCAGAGACTTTCAAAATGCTGACTGCATGTCCCGCTTCATCGACGACAGGTAAACGGCGATATCCACCCTGGGACATTTTGGAAATCGCTTTGCCCACCGTGTCACTGATCAATACGGTGACCGGATTGGCAACCATCACGTCACGAATCGGAATTTCTAGATCTGCACCCCGTGCCAGTAACTTTAAAGCGTCACGTTCGGTGAAGATTCCGACGAGCTTTTCCTCGGACGTGATCAACACGCTGCCGGTTTGCTCATCCTTCATGCGGTGCAGTACAGACCGCACTGAGTCACGCGGCCCGACACATACAGCGTCAGCCGGATGAGCGCGAATCACTTCTTCAGTTTTCAAATGGAGTTCGAAGCTCACGGACGCGCCCCTCCCCTGTTACATGGATAGGAGGAACCAATGAAAAAGATGGGAACCAGGACAAAAGACTGGGAACTGGCTTACCGCAACCGGTGGTTTTGCGAGCCAGGACCTTTCATCTTACTTCAAATTTTAACTGTGGCACTTACTACCCGGTTAATAAACACTCGGCAGCTTATTTTTAAAAATGTAACACGACTGGCAGGCCAATAGAACCGCAAAAAGGCCAGATTTCTCAGATTCTCCTGAAGTTAATTCTGGGGGCCTTGAATTGCTCATCCTTGGCCGATGGGGGAGTGCTGACACATGAAGAATCACACCGAAAGTGAACAACGAGAAACGGCCCTTAATGTTTTGAGGCTGTTGGCTGTTTTCCGCAACGGCGGCGGGCATCGAGTCCGAGTTTCCAGCGTTTTCCGGCAAACCGTGCCCAACTTCGGATTGCTACCCTGCATCCGGCAGCAACTCGTGGTGGGGACGGCCAGTTTCCGTTGAACTCATGGCTGCCGTGAGGTTTGAAAAGATCTTACGAAGATCCACTTTTGGCTGGTGGGGAAGATCAGCTGAACAGCTGGGTCACCGCATCTCCTTTCACCATCTCGCGAGGCTGATTCAAGTGGTTGTAGACCATCTGACGCGGGTTGAGGCCCAGGGCATGGTAAATGGTGGCCAATAGATCACACGGATGAACCGGATCGTTTTCGGGGGTAGAAGCGGTCCGGTCCGATTTGCCATACACGAATCCCCGACGAATTCCGGCTCCCGTTAGACAGGCTGTATAGCAGTAAGGCCAATGGTCACGGCCATCGGCACTGTTGGAGTTTCCCGAGGTACTGATCCCTCGCTGCGGAGATCTTCCGAACTCGCCCACCGCCACGACGAGAGTATCGGCCAACAGGCCTCGATCGTCGAGATCGGCAATCAGCCCTGACAAACCGGCGTCAAACATCGGGGCGGACTGCGTTTTCATCCGCTTGCTGAGCTCCTGATGATGGTCCCAGGAATGGTGGTCCGAGTTGGCTCTTTTAGGCCAAATGACCTCAACAACGCGCGTGCCAGCTTCAATCAGCCGACGAGCTAATAAGCAACTTTGTCCAAAGGTGTTGCGTCCGTAGGTTGCCCGCAGGGCCTCGGATTCTTGTTTCAAATCAAAAGCCTGGCGAGTGGAATCCGATGTAATCAATCCCAAGGCGGTCGTATAATAGGATTCCAGCTGGTATTCCCGTACCGCCTGCTCGACCTTGGGCATTTCGCGATTCACCAACTCTCGCAGGCGGGTACGACGCTGCAACCGTGAAACACTCACTTCCGGCCGGAGTTGGAGGTCCTCTACACTGACACGGTCCATTTTGGACATGTCCATGTCATCACCAGGAGGGTAGAGATAGTATGGGTCGTAGGCACGTCCCAGAAATCCAGCCGTCCCCGCCTTACCAATCACATTACTTTCCTGCAGGGGGCGAGGCATCATCACGAAAGGCAGTGTTGGGCCATCTGGAGGCAGCAATTTGACGATATTTGATCCGAAATTGGGAAAATCTTTAGGTGAAGGAGGCTCTAGTTGGCCCGAAGCGCTCACCTTGTCCGCCGTGTAACCTGTATGCATCTGATAAATTGCTGCCGTGTGATTGAATAATCCGACTGGTTCGTAACTCATAGAACGCACCAGGGTGATGCGATCCGTGATTTTTGCCAATCGTGCAAGGTTCTCAGTAAGATCCATTCCAGGCACTTTGCTTTTGATACGTGAAAATTCGCTGCGGACATTGTCAGGGACGTTGTCCTTGGGGTCCCATAAATCAAGATGACTGGGACCACCTTGCAGGTAAACCATGATCACGCTCTTCGCCTTACCGAATCCTGACCCGGCCTGATAGGACTCGGATGTCGCTGCGCGCAGTGCTTCGTCACGCAAGAGTTGATCCAGTCCGAGTCCAAGAACTGCCGAACCCCCTACCCGCAAAATGTCGCGCCGCGTGGCCTTTTGCCTGCTGGCACAAAGATCAACACCAAGTTGTCCCGGTATTCTGAGCATCGCCGGCCGCGCGTTTGGTTTCCGTTGAATGGTTCCGGACTACCTAAATCCAGTCCTAACAATAGTATAGGTTGATTTGTCAGGCTTGGACAGAAGTTTTGTGCCCGCTCAAAGTGATAAATACTCTTGCCCCAGAGGGGTTCGATCCGTACAAGTCCCGCTACTTTTCTTCTGCTGCGTTCAGCAGTGTTCTTTCCTCATGTTTCCTGCTCCTGTCACTGCTGAGGTTGAAGATGCACCCGTCTCAGTTGTCCGTGAATCGTTCGTCGTGGAAATTTGCACAGATCATCCTGGCGGGCGCTTTCTGTTGCGGACTTTTGACGTTATTTCCCTCTGGCACTGCAGGGATAGAAAGGCCTGAAATTTCTTCCCGGGCTCAACAAATTCCGACGCTTCGCCAGGAATTAGAATTTGGATTACGAGCTCGGTTTGACAGAGAACGGGATTTCATTGACCGTGTTGTTGTGCTCGTCAAGACCGGCGAACTTCCGTTGTCCGTGGTTCTGAGCACGTTCCAGTGGGCACGACAAAAAAACGTGTCTTTCCCCTTTCCTCATTTTGAACGTGGACTGACATTGCGAGCCCGTCGTCTGGGAGTCACGATTTGACTCGATTGGGTTGCCAGGTGCGGGGCCGTCGCACCACTGGCTGGTCAGGTCGGTCCGGATGCTGCGGCCTTTCCCTCCTGAAAAGGAGCGAGTACCAAAGTAATGAGAAAAGACTGCAGGATGGAGTGGCAACCCGCCTTACTGGCTGCTGGCAAGCGGTGGCACCTGGCAGGCTTACATGTGCCCTTTAATTCTCCGCCCAAAAACCTCCGCGGTCATGATCGAAAAGCACTTCTACCCCGCGATGTGAGTCGTCGAATTCTCCATGCCGATACACTTCGTGTCCCACGACCCAGGTTCGCACGGGCCATCCGGTAAGTTCGGTGCCGTGCCAAGCGCTCCACTTACACTTGGTTTCCTGATTGGCGCTCTCCACCATTTGTGTCTTGTTCATGTCAATGAGCACAAGATCGGCGTCGTACCCCACCTCGATCTTTCCTTTGTCGACGATGTCCCAGACTCGCGCGGGACCTTCGCACATCCATTGAACAACTTGCTGCAAGCTACAGCGCCCGTTATTGACTTCGTTAAGCATGAGTGCCAGTAAATTATCTACTACGGGCATTCCCGATGGAGATTCCGGATACCGCTTGCATTTGTCGCTCCAAGTGTGTGGAGCGTGGTCACTTGCAATAATCTGGATGTTGCCTTCCAGCAGAGCATTCCACAGTCCCTCGTTGTCCTTCGCCGTCTTCAATGACGGATTCACCTGTCCGAGTGTTCCCAACCGCATGTAATCTTCTGTGTTCAAGAGCAGGTGTTGCGGACATACTTCAGAAGTCAGCACGTGGCGATAGTCTGCCAGAAGTGTGGCCTCAGCTTCTGTCGTCACATGTAACACGTGAAATCGATGTTCATATTGCAAGGCCAACTTAATGGCCCGTCGCGTGGCAATGATGGCCGCCTCATCATCGCGAATCAATGAATGCTGGCTGACGTTTGATGTTTTGCCGATGCGCAGAGCGTTAGCGCGGATTGTTTCTTCATCTTCACAATGCGCCGTGATGGGAAGGGTCGTTTCAGCGAAGATGCGTTCCAACGATTCCGATTTTTCAACGAGCAAGTCTCCTGTACTGGACCCCATGAAGATCTTGATGCCGGGTGTGCGCCTGGCATTTTTCAACTCTTGAATGTTGTCGTTGGTAGCGCCGATGTAAAAGCCGTAATTGACCATTGATTTTTGGGCTGCCAACGTCAACTTTTCTTCAAGCAACTCTTGGGTAGTGGTTGACGGATCGTTGTTGGGCATGTCCAGAAAAGTTGTTACCCCGCCCTTGGCGCAGGCGCGACTGCCCGTCACGAGATCTTCCTTGTGTGTCATGCCTGGTTCACGAAAGTGCACCTGGTCGTCGATGACTCCCGGTATCAAGTGCAAGTCGGTTGCGTAGACCGTCTCGTCCACCTTGACGTTTTTGCCGGGGTCAATGTCGGCGATCTGGCTGCCGTCAATTAAGACGGACGTTTCCGAAGGTCCGCTGGGAAGCATCACCGTGGCATTCTTAATAAGCGTCTTCATTTCTCCTCCTGAATCAATTAGCGAAACGGCCATTCTAGTGAACTGCGGATTACGGCGACAGCCTACCCTGTTGGATAGGCAAGCCACGCACCGCCCACCTTGTCGGCACCTTGGTTTCGCGTTAGGGTCTTCGTGTGAGCTTTGGGCCGGTAGCCGGTTGTCTGGGGTCTTGAATAAGTATCGAGATCTGGACTACTGCGCAGGGACTGGGAGAAACCTCCGGGTGGCCGTTGAATTGCATGAATCCGCGACCTTCGCATTTCAACACTTGGTGACATGTCCGGTTCATTTCCCCCTACCAGTGACCACATGTTTTCGTGGCAAGGTTTCGACTTGGAGCGAAGATTTGTCAATTCTGGCGGGGAGACTGGCGGCTGTTACGAGACTGAGTGATGAATTCCGAAGCTAATTCGAGTTCTCCCCCGCCCCTGTCGCACGTCGCTGCCATCCTGGCTGCACTGATGTTTCCCAGTCTGCTGACCTTCACCTACTTCGTGGTCCTCTCACATCGATCACCCGGTTTGCAGCAGGGAACCTACGCCCTCGGTAAGTGCATCCAGTTTGTTTTCCCTTTGTTCTGGGCGGTCTTGGTGTTGAAAGAGCGTTTGTGGCAAAAGCGTGTGAGGACCAGCGGAATCCTGCCCGGTTTCCTCTTCGGAGTCGTGGTATCCGTGGCAATGCTTTTACTCTACCAATTGGTTATTCGCCCCAGTGGGTTTTTCGCAGACGCCACCCCGGCCATCCAAGCAAAAATTTCCGGCCTGGGTCTCTACTCGGCCTGGCAATTTATTGCCCTGGGAATTTTCTTTGCGGCAGTCCATTCGGTTCTGGAAGAATACTACTGGCGCTGGTTCGTTTTCAGGCAGTTGCGTCGCTACACGCCGCTCGGGATCGCAATTTTGATAAGTAGCCTGGGATTCATGGCACATCACGTGATTTTGTTAGCCAGTTATTTTGGTTGGACATCTCCGGTAACTTATGTTTTCTCTTGCGGCGTCGCTATCGGCGGTGCCGTGTGGGCTTTTCTGTATGAGTATTCCGGCTCGTTACTCGGACCTTGGCTGAGCCATGCTCTGATCGACGCTGCAATTTTTACCGTGGGTTATGACTTGGCTCCATTCTGAGCCTCGACATGCTGCGCCTCCGACGGCTTCCATTTTTCTAAGACGGATTGTTTAATTCTCGAACTTTGGACTCCAGGGATCCCAAGCGGGTCTGGATCTGTTCCAGTTGGTCAAGGATCAGGGCATGGACATAAAGGGCGTCGATTCCCACAGGGCTGTCTGGGGCAGCAATGATGCCGATGAGTGTTTCAAGTTCGTCTTTGCTTTTCATTATTTTTCTGCCTGTACCTTGAGGTTCATGGAGGGTTCCAATGTTGATTGTCGACCGTTTGAAATAGAAGTTTCCAAGGTTAGCGATCACCGGGCCACATTCCCAGCAACCTGCAGAACACTTCTGGAAGCCGCCGGGCAACTATTGCCTGTTTGCGCTTGCTTTCGTCCGCTTTCTTAGGGCATTGCCACAAAAATTTTGTTTTTCCTCTGTTTGGCACAAAATTATTGAGATAGATTACCTTATTTTCAGCGAATCTGGCTCCACCAAATTGCCGATTCATCTTTCGTTAAAAACATTACTTGACGTGGACACCACGAATACAATACTAGACAGAAGAGTGTTCAAGCTTTTCGGTCACTATTCCGGCTGAGGGACCTGAAATTTCGCGTTGGCCGAGGTCTTCAGAGGCCGTGCGCAGCACGCCCGACTTTCGCCATTCTCGCAGCGACTCCTCACGTCGCAATCGACTGAAAAGTTTTGAAAGTTAGGCTGCGGCTTGCTCGACTTGTTCGAGAAAGTCAGCAGCCTTTTTTTTGCCCCAGCTTAGGAGGCCTTTGATTTGAAAGATTCCCGGTCGATGACCGCCACCGATAACTCGAGCAACGTCACCAGATCGAGGGAGTTGTGATGCAACACGGCACCCAACTGCCAAGCATCGCCCGTGCGGACGTAATTGTGGTAGGCCGCAGGAATGTCTCGCCCGGGGATGTCTTCTCGGCGGTGGCGTCCACACACGTACTTTTCCAGAGTTTGCAGTTTGCAATTCGGTAGCCGGTTTTTCCAGAGGCGTCGTGCATGGTGGAGTAAATCGCAGTGTATCAATGAGTCTGGGCGTGAGACATCATGATTGGCGGTTCGGTTCCGCTGCGAGATTTCAGCCAGACGTTGAAGGGGCTGGACGGTAGTTGCAAGGTGGTGCAGGATACTACGGTCTTTTACCACCGGCCAATCGAAACTCTTGCCGTTAAATGTCACCAACACTGATCGCTCTTCCAGGAGTTCCCACAGAGTTTGGAACATTGCTTTTTCTTCGGCGTAGTTCCGTGCCAACAACTGGCAAATCATGAGATCGGAATTTTGGTGCAGCAGGAGTCCCACGAGAAAAACTACGGAACCGGCAAAACCACAGGTTTCCAAATCCAGAAACATGGCTGCTTGCGGAAAGCCATTCTGCAGAGCATTCAATTCAGCATGGAGTTCTTCCCTCTTGTTCTGCCATCTAAAGCTGCGTGAAGTGACGCTGGCGTGAGTTGCTGGACTCTGATCGTCTACGACCGCTATCCAGGTGGATTGGGATACTGTGAAAAGGGCTACCAATGTATTGGGTCCCTGCTGCGGATTTGCCACGAAATCATTACCGAATGCACCTGTTCGGATGGTTGTCCCAGTTGTGTCGGATTACCAAACCAGAACCCGGCAATTCACAGCGATCCTGATCTGTCGCGCGGATACCGGCTCCCCGATAAGCTTGCCACTCAACAGATCTTGGACCTTCTGCTGGGAAGCGTGGTTCCGGTGGCCGCCGTTTAGGAACAGGGTGAACCTTTTCCGGCTGAGCAGGACTCCTGTCATGGAAACCGCCCGACCGAACATGGGGATGGTCGCAGGATCTGGCCGATCTGCCTGAGAGCCTGGGTCGTCCCTGTTGAGCGGCACGCTACCTGTTGACCTGTCAGTCATGTGGCTGCACTCATTCTGTTTATCTGGCGTACCGCGCAACGTCCAGCTGTTACATTCGTCACATGTGGCGGAATCTGGGTGGGCCTGGAAGGAAGTTTCGATCTAGTCAACCTTTTGCATAAGACCCGATTGTTGCTTGTACGATGACAATACTGCGGAGGAAAAACAGGAGGTTTTTTCAAAGTACGGGTAGATTGACGAACACGTGAGTTGCATTAGTCATCTCTCTGGCCAAGTCAGTCGAACGAGTCGGAACCTGAAGCAGGACAATTCGCTTGGGACGGAAACAGGACAGCGGGGTGGCGCTTCCCTCGCGGCTGCACTGGGGTGGCCAGTTCTTTTTCTCCTTGCTGGTTGGGTTGTTCTGCTTCATCCGGCTCGTTTTTTTTTGTTAGACTCTCGCCCGGGCCCCGAAAAATCGACATTTTGGGAGTTTTCGTAAAACGGGTAAGATTTTCCGGTAAAATTTCGATGATAGCGTATGCCAGGACCCTATCCGGAAACAAAGCATCCGGAAACAAAGCCCTTCTCCATTTTTCCTTGCCCCGTTCCACCTAAAAACTTACGATTAAGACGTTGGGCAGTATCACTTGGTTTGCAAGGAATCCCAACCAATCCAAATTTTTCTAAGAGAGTTTCGAGGTAATAGTATGTTGCGTGTTCAGAGACTCTGTATCATCGTGCTGGCCATCATTTGTTGTTCCGCGAGGATGCCGGCTGCCGCTCAGGATTATGTGCTCAACGAGCTATATGGCAACGGTGTTCACGCGTTTTTTTCAGGGAATCATGAAGAGGCTTTGAACTTCCTGGATGAAGCCGTCGAGGAAGGCAGTCGTGATCCACGGGTGTTCTATTTTCGGGCTCTGACTTTGGATCAAGCGGGACTTGAAGAAAAAGCGCAGGCAGCTTTTCATCAGGGTGCTGAACTCGAAGCGGCCGACCCCAACGTTTTTCCGGTGGACAGATCTTTGGAGCGTGTTCAGGGACGGCAGCGGCACCTGCTGGAATCGTATCGCCAAAAGAGTCGCTTTGAGGCTCGTCGAAAAAACCGGTTAAGAAATCGAGCCCGGTTCAGCGCACCCGAAGACTTTCTGATACTGGATCCCACCCGGAATGGATTGAAAAATTCCGATGTGGATGAAGATGCGTCAGACCCCTTTATCGGTGAGCAGGAGCGTCCTGTGGGAACCGGGCCGGTTCAGCCGGTTCCCGCTTCTGAGAAGTCAACAAGGGATGTATCGGAAACCGATCAAGGCCTGAAAGATATCGACGACGAAGAAGCCCTGGATATGAACGAGGACGATCCGTTTGGTGACGAAGGTCCGGGGAATGATCCATTCGGGGACGAGGACGATCCGTTTGGCATTTCTGATGATGAAGACGATACGGATCCGTTTGGGACTTCTGATGATGAAGACGATACGGATCCGTTTGGAACGGATGAAGAGGATCCGTTCGGATAAGAAGCTCTCCGCCGCCTGGTGCAATTGAAGACCAAGAGATGCTTTCATTTTTGCAACAGCTATCTCGTCTGGTCCTGTTGGGATTGCTATTGGCCCGTCCGGTCAATGGACAGGTCGCGCCGTCGATCTCCGATCTTTCGCCTCGGGGAATCCAAATTGGCGGAACGACGCTCCTTGACATCAGGGGAGCAGGTCTGAATGCCACGGCTCAAGTGGTGTTACCATTCCCGGATTTCACACAAAGGCTCGTAGCGGTTTCAGACGACGGCGGCCACTTGCAGGTGGAGGTGGTCCTCCCTGAGAAAATTAGTGCGAGTATTTACCAACTGCGGGTGGCAACTTCTCGGGGAATTTCTTCTCCCGTGGCAATTGGTGTCGACGGTTTGCCTCAGCGGCGATTTGAAAAGACAATTCAATCACTGCCGGAGGCTTGCAGCGGCAAAATTTCCGGTAGGCAAGTCTTGAGGACCACGTTTTTCGCCACGGCTGGTCAGACAATCGTGATCGATGTCGAAGCCCAACGATTAGGATCTGCATTGCGTCCGGTCGTGCGACTGTTGAACGAACGTCAGTCGCAAATTGCCTGGAGCGGGGGACTTCATTCCATTGCAGGGGACGCTCGTTGCAGCACGGTAATACCAAGTGATGCTGAGTACACCATCGAACTGCACGACGCCCTTTATTCTGAACTTCAGGCAAGCTGGTTTCGTTTGAAGGTCGGCACGTTGTGGTTTGCAGATCACGTGATGCCACTTGGTGTGCAGTTGGGAACGACCACCACGTGTCGACTGTTTTCGACCAATCTACCGGACACTGCCCGGTTGATGTTGGGAACGGACGCACGGGGTCGAAGTCGGGTCGGCTGGAACGACGAGGCTCCTGCACTGACCGGTGCTTTACCGAGGTATTTTGTAAGCCGGCATCTGGAAATCACTGAAGCACCCACGCAACCTCAAGTCATCGCGACGATTCCGGTTGGGATCAGTGGCCTGCTTGATGAACAGGAGGAGGATACTTATTGGCTGACCGTTGATACAGGGAGCAGTCTGGAAATCCAAGTCTATGCAGATCGAATCGGTTCACCACTGGATGGAGTCATCACACTTCGGAATCATTTGGGCCGTGAACTGGCGGTTGCTGACGACCAAGCCCACACACGCGATCCGGGCCTGACATTCAATGTTCCTGATAACATGGACCGGCTTGAAATCGCGGTACGTGACATGTCGGGTCGGGTTCGGGAACCGGCTCCGTATCGTTTAGTCGTGAAGAACGCCAGTGCGCCTCGTCTGCAGCTCTCGGTCGAAACGGACCGCATTCAGGTTGCTGCGGGAGGGAGCCAGATCGTTCCGGTCCACGGCTTACGTGAGGGCACTTTCGAGCCAGTGCGTTTGGCCGTGGACGGACTTCCTGACGGTGTGCATGTCGAGAACCATGTTCTTGGTACTGCCAGGAATACAACTTTGGTCCGGTTTATGGCCGAAGAGTCTGGTTGGCGTCACAGTCTAATTCGAATGACCGGTGATTGGAAAACAGACGACGGCCAGGCGACAACCTTGGTGTTGTCACCGGAAACTCCGGTGGGGCGTTACCAACCCCAGTGGCGCAGTGAATTAGGGTTCGCCGTTACGGATCCGGCCGGATTTCAACTGGATTGGAAATCTTCCCAGGATGACCCTGTCGTGGCAGGTTCGACCTGGGTGACTTCGTTATCCGTTTCACGGCGGGCCGACTTGCTGGGAAAAATCCGGCTGACAGTCGTTACCAACCAGCAACTCCCGACGGAACTTGAAGAAAAACAGAGAACTCTCCGCGCGATACGACTCCTTTCCCCCGTCGAAATTTCGCACGATGAGCGAGAACGTCAATTGCAAGTCATGGTTCCTCCCGACCTGCCTTCCGGACCGTGGCAGATAGCCTGCCGGGGAGAACTGTTGGCTGAAGACGGAACAACGGTCCTCGCAACCAATGTTTCTACCATTCGCCGGATCGAAGTTGTCATGCCATGTGCCCTGCAGTTGACCAGTGCCAGTCACGTGGAAGCCGCGTCAGGCCTGGGTGAGACCGGGCGGTTTCAGGGTCGAATTGAACGGCTCGAAGGTTTTAATCAAGAGTTGGATCTTACACTTGCGGGATTGCCATCTGGTTACGCTGCGCCGCGCCTGCGACTGCCTGCCGATGAGGATAGTTTTAATTTTCCCATCCGCTTTCCGTATGGAGTAGGAACCGGCGAATTCAAGAGTTTGCAACTCATTGCGACTCTGGCAGCCAGTCATGACTTTGCAACTCGGACGATCCGTAGCGATCCAATTCCTGTCAGCCTGCGAGTCGTCCCAGGCGAGAAACCAGAGGCCGATCCGCCACTGGAAGTCTTTGAAGATGAAGGGGAGTTCGTGGCGCAACTCACCCAGGGTGAAGGAACAGCACAGCTTGCGATCGACACGGTCTACTCGGGGCAAACGAGTATTAAAATTATTGCCAACGAGAAATCCAATGCGAACCTGGATGGATTTGCGTGCGCAATTCGAGAAAATCCACGTCCTGGCCAATACCGTTTTCTGCGGTTTGCATGGCGGAAGTTGGCAGGCCAGACTATTTGCCTGAGCCTGGCCAGGAACGGATACTTTGGTTCCGACAAGACAAGCGCGTTGGGTTATCATGCTGGTACAGAACAACCGTGTTCGCCCCACTTCCTGCAGATTGGAGAGTTTGCCCCACTTGATGAGTTCGTGGTGATCACCCGAGATCTGTACGCCGATTTTGGAGAATTTATTCTGACGGGTTTTGGATTTGCTGCGGCGGATCGGTCAGATGCTTGGTTCGACCATATTTACCTGGGACGCACGGTCGTCGATTTTGAACTGGTTGCGCCTGGAGAGACTCAGGAGTAGGTGAAAAGTTAGCGGTGTGGATGGGACCGGATCGCCAGTCCTTGTCTTGGCACCGGTGCTTTGTCAGGCCGAGGTCTCGGTTTGCTGCCGCAGCTTGAACTGGGACTTGACCCATGCCAGCCACTCTTCGGACGGGGCTTGATAAGGTCGAAACTTTTCGAACTCACCACGTTCCTCACTGTAAAAGATCGCTCGATGTATCCCGAGACGGCTCGCTGCGGGAGAGTCCATCAGGCCAGCGGAGTCGGCGGCGTTCATTTGGAACAAGACGCGGGATTCCATATCTCGCAGCGTCTGACGATCCAACCACCTGCTGACGGCGGTGTAAGTATCACACCAGACGAGACAATGAATTCCAAAGGAAGGGCCTTCACGCAGGATTCTTGTGAATTGGTGCGCTGCACTAACGGGTTGGTCCTCGTCAACGGTTGAAAACCCATAGTCGTCCTCGGCGCGTCGCAAATCCCGAAATCGGCCGAGATTGTAGACAAGCAGAAACCGTGGCGCGGCCGTCTCTTCTTCAGAGGCGGTGCGACGGTCGAGTTCGTCAGCCAATTCCCGGATCACCTTGTCTGCCTCGCGTGGTGCTGCCAAATCGAACCGGAAACCTCCTTGTTGGATCAAATCGACCCAGTCCTTATCAAAGGGGGACTCTTTACGATTCCCATCCAGCAGATAGAAGCGGGCCGTGTCGGCGTCGCCATGGTCAGCCGAGGCAGGCATCCCCGCAGCCAAGCTGATCAGACAGCTGGCAAGTACACCCGTCGCGGCCTCTTCCTGCTGGCCTACTATCAAAAGATTGCTTCCTGCCTGACGTTGAAAGACAATGCTGGTAGGATCCTGAATTGCCACAGCCGCACCCAACCAGGCACGGGGGGCTAAATCCACCTGTTTTCCCGGTGTTGCTTGGAGCAGTTCTCGCAGCAGTTGATTTTCGCCAGGGTCGGCCGCGGCATTTCCTTCAAATACGATCGGGGGAGGTGTGTGAATGTTTTTTTCTTGGGCCAGTTCTTCGATTTGTCGCAAGTACGTTTCACGCTCGTGGTCGGACAGCCACACGACCTGGAACGGATGATTCCCTTCGAAAAGCCCGTTTGCGTTGTTGTAGATGGCATCTCCCGGGCGGCTGAGTAATCGAGCAGCACTGTTTTCTTCGCTGAGAATCAAGTGCGAATCGGCTTCACTGCATTGCAGCGCGATGCGGACCGCCATTTGACCCAAAGTGCTGCGCGCCAGCGAGTAAGCTCCGGCCAGCGTTTGCGAACCGAGAATCACATGAATACCGAACGCACGTCCCTGACGCACGAGTCGGTCCAGAAGAAGCGAAGCGTCCTGTGCAATTTTGTCGTCCTTGACGAAAAACTCCTGGAACTCGTCGATGACCAACAGAATACGCGGCATCAACTGGTCAGCCTGGGCGTCACGAAAACCTTTGAGATCCTGAACACCGGCAGAACGAAACATGTCACCACGTTGTTGGAGTTCACGATCCAGTCGCTCCAGAACGCTCATACCAAACTCACGCTCGCTTTCGATGGCGATGACCCTAGCTTGTGGCAGGCGAAATGTTGCATAGGGCTGGAATTCAACACCCTTTTTGAAGTCGATTAAATAGAAATGGACTTCCTTGAAACCGTAATGTAACGCTGTATTGGTGATCAGGGCGTGCAATAGAGTCGATTTTCCGGATCCAGTTTTTCCTGCGATGAGCACGTGCTGCGAGGTGCCGTGTCCCAGTTGCAGTTTTTGTAGTTTGGTAGCACCCGCTCGGCCAATCGCGACTTCCAGGCCCTCTCGGCTGTCGCTGCACCATCGCTCGTTTGGCGGGGGAGCCACGGAAGCAAATGGTACTTCTACACGATTGAAATCCTTGGCATGCTTGCCCACTGCCTTGACGGCGGCAGTGAACACTTCATCTGCTGGTGGAGAATCAATTTCCAGAGGCAGGTTTCCAAGTGATTCATCTTCGACGCGGAACGCATGTTTTACAGATTGTAACGTCAAAGAATTGGCTTCCAGGTCACCCAAATCGAAGTTACGCGGCAGGTTCATTTTTGTGTCGCAGCTGATCAAGGTATAAACACCGCACCGCGCACCGCTACTGGCGATGCTCACCAATCGCCTGGCTGATTCATCAGAAAAATTCGAGGGAAAGTTGGCGACGACAAGAATGTGGAATGGCTCGGCAACTTCGCCCGCATGCTGGTTGTATTCCTGGATCGATTCAAACTCATTACGTAAATACTTTTGAATTACATCCTCCATGTGCTGCGTCAGATCCAACAATCGTTGATTGATGTGGGTTCCCTCGGTCCAGATGCGATTGGACACCAGACGCTCGTCATAATCCGCAAGGTGCATGAAGGCAGAGAAATTCTGCCCCAGACCGGTCGGATCGATGATGGTGTAGCGGACCTTTCCTGGAGGCATAGCCGTCAGCATGCGAAGCATCGTGTTTTGCAAAATTCGGATGGCGGAATCCCGTAGTTCGTCCTCCGCTTTGATCAACAACGATGGACATTCAGGGAACGAGAGGACTGCAGGCAGAGAGTATTCGGGTTGCGGAACCGACAGCCGTTTGTCCTGGGGTAGGCCCTTGTCAAGGTCGGCGAGGGGCAGAGTGTAATGTCCGAAGCGAAGCACGGGGACGGGTTCAACGGGGTGTTGCCAATCATCCCATTTAATCTGTTCCCAGTCCGGAAATTGCTGATCGCAATAAAGATTCATACTCTCTACCGCTGCTTGTGGCCCTGAAAATCCAGAGGTCCAGCGGTCTACCAACTGATTCCACCTGTTTTGGCAGTCATTGCGCAGGTTTTCCAATTGTTGTTGATGTTCTTGTGACAATCGCTTCTTTTCCGACCGGTAGTCGGCTTCCATGGTCTCCAGCAAGCGTGGATATTTCGCGCGATACGGATCCACGGTTTGTTTCCAAGTCGTTTCGATACTTTGTTGTCGATTATTAAACTCGCTGAGAGCTTTTTGAAATCGACTCTCGTACTCGGCCTCGAGTTTACGGGACACGCTTTCCCATTCCGCATCAGCTCGACTTAGTTCGGATTTTGCCTGCCGGTCCAATGATTTCCGTTTTTTTCTTGCCACTGATTTAGCGTTGCTGCGCATCGACTCGACCAACGGCTGCGCTCGATTGATCGCGTCATCGATTTGAAGGACCAACAGACGGCTTTGTCGGCGAATTTTGAAGTAGACCCAGACCAGCGGCGCGGCAATGACCACCTCGGTCCCGATCCATGTAGGTAAGGTGTTCTTCAAAAGGTCCTGCCAATCTGTCCAATCGGAGAGGAAACCAACCAGAACGGCGGGAAGAGTTCCCAACAGGAGGAACAAGAACACGAGTCCTTTATCGAGGTAGCGACCCAGCGGCTGTGCTGCCAAATCCTGAAGTTTCTGATCAGCCTCTGACTTGGCTACGAGAAACTGTTCCTCTGCCTGGGGAGCATCGGTCGATGTCTCGGAGGTTGGCTGGGGACTCGCTGACACCGAGCGACAATGCAGACGGTGCAACACATTCCGTACATTCTGTCGCAAGACCTGCAATTCATGTAAGCGTCCGTCACAAGTGTTTCTGTACTCCCTTAATTCACTTTTGATCCGTTTAGCTGCGATTGCATGGGACGCATTCACATTCTGTTTGGCAAGTGTCCAATTCGATGTGGCAGATTTCAGATCGGACTCGTGCTGGCGCTGGGCCTGACCGTTGAATTGTTGCTGTTCCAACTCGAGTTTTTCAAGATCGGTTTCGTAACGGGTTCGCGCCAAACCCAGTAGATTTGTATATTCCTCGTTGGTGTTTTTGCTGTCTTGCTCATACTGTGCGGTCAGCTGGTCATTTGTCTTTTGAAAACGGTTGTCGGCTTCTGATTCGAGCTTGGCATGGTCTTGCTCAATGACGACTTCGGATTGCCGGCAATCATGGATTAAGCGCGCCAATCCACGGACTAACTTGCTTTGCCCGGCGGTTGTTATCTGCGGCGAATTTTCAAACGTCTGGTTCATATTCTTGTAAATCACGTTCTGCCTGTTCAAGAAGCTCATGCAAACGATTAACAGCCGACAAGGCCATGGCGATTTCCGGTAGCAAAGGTTTCACATGTGATTCCTCGAAATCACTACTCGTTTGATCGTGCCAGTATTCCTTTGTGTTGGTCCAATGTTCGTTCAGATCCCGCGCTGCTCGCTGGAGTCGTGTGGAACTACTCTGGAGATCGCAAATCCTCATTGATGTCCTCATGCGGTGGGGTCGTGTTACAAGGGGCCGCTTGATCTGCTACCTTGAGCGATTGGCTTGGAGCTGGGGCCGGGTCAGCGGTGCCCCGTTGAGTGTAGCGATCGAGTGCGCGAATGACCCGCTCCAGAGCTGCCACGCCACGTGCCAAATCGACGTCAGTGATTTGACTCAGTCTCCCGATTTTTCCGTGGAATTTGTCGATTTCATGATGCAGTCTCTGGCACCACTGTCGGGCGTGCAGAACTTTTTCCTCCGCAAAACGCAGTCGCTGTTTAGCTTTTGCTACATCTTTCTTTTCCTGATAACAAGACGCCTGATCTTCAGGACGCAGACTGAGTTGCGCCCGCTCAAGGGTGTTGCGGGCCTCGTTCAGGCGCTCGCCGGCGATACGGACCTGACGTGTCCAGTAGACCGTCCGGCCGGTGACCCATTCCATTCCTCGCCGAGACTCCAATTGAAGAGTTGTCAGGCCATCGCGAACGTCGGACTCGAAGTTCTGTAGAGCCGCTTTGAATTGTCCAACTGCATCTATCGAGGTGACATGCGCCGAGCGAGCCATGACTCTCCCCTTCTCTACTATGACTGTAGATAATCCTCGATATGTTCCGCCTTACGCAGCAGGTAGGGCACGTGTCGATCGGCTTCTTCTGTAAATTTTCGGATGATGCGCATGTGTTCGTCGAACTTATCGACAAACTTTTTGTGTTCCTGATCGCGCCAAGTAGCTCCCAGAGCCGCCAATTGGTTGGCGAGTGAATTGGAGCGTTCACGTAAGTCGTTGTTGAATTTTTTTAGATTGCGTGCGAACTGCCTCAGTTCCTCGGGATCGACCACAGCTTGTGGCATGCCTCACCTCTTCCAGCTCGGACTGTTAGGTTGCAGGAAACAATTAGACGAGACAAACTGAGTTTACTGTTCCTCTTTCAGTCATGTTACAGTTGTCTGTGTTGTCTGTAAAGCATTTCGGGAAGGGAGACTGCGGGACAATGGGTAACAAGACTATAGACCAGAGAACGACAACCCGGTTGCCTTATCGAACGACTCTCCGACGATGACCGTGGTCGCTAGTCTTGGGCGTGATTGCTTACAGACTTTGCTACGGTTCACTTGGTACCCTTGATCGGTATTCCCATCGCTTTCATCAGCAACTGCATGTCTTTCCAGACTTCCTTCTTGGCAGGAGGATTTCGTAGCAGGTAGGCCGGATGGTAGGTAGCGATAACTCGAATTCCCCGATAATCGTGAAAACGACCGCGCAACCGACCGATGCTTTCCGTGGTCTGTAGCAGGTTCATGGCTGCCACTGCGCCCAGGCAACACAAAAATTCAGGCTGGATCGCCGCCAGTTGCCGCTCAAAGAATTGAAAACAGTTTCCGGCTTCTTCGGGACTTGGGTTACGATTGCCAGGTGGGCGGCATTTGAGCACATTGAGGATATAAACATCCTCGCGCCGTAATCCCATCCCTTTGGTAATGATGTCGTCAAGCAAACGTCCCGCTCGGCCTACGAATGGTTCGCCCAGGCGATCCTCATCGGCACCGGGCGCTTCGCCGAAAAAGCATAGGCGAGCTGCGGGATTTCCCACTCCAAAAACAGTCTGCGTCCGCGTCGCAGCCAGTTCGGAACAACGAGTGCAGTTGGCGACTTCTTGCTGAATGACCTGAAGTTCCTGCAGTCGCTGCTGTTGACTTCGATCCTCACGTGCAGCGGAACCATCCTGTAACGTATTTTGCGAAGCCCCGGCAGGTGTGAGGTCAGTTTCGTCTGGTGGGGAAGCCATCTCCGTCGACTCCATGCGCGTGGTGGGATCTATAGTGGTCTCCGGGACATGATACCGAGCGATTTGCATAACGCCAGCACGTTGCATGCTTTCTAATTGCTGTAACAACGCCCGACGCAGTCTGGCGGACGCAGAAGAATC
>CAUZBP010000040.1:0-40996 GCA_963578105.1 Planctomycetota bacterium | reverse complement strand
ATCACCACCAGCAGTTCGACCAACGTAAAAGCACGCTGCCTGTTCCGAATCTTCATCTCTGTTCTCCCCAGTTGAGACCGACACCCCTTCTCTTGATGTCTGCCAGGTGCAAAAGACGGGGAACCAGAAGCAGCAAACGCCACCATGGTTCACCATCTTTCTATTATCGCTATTAGCCCCCAATTTGTCGATAGAATCGTGCAGCGAAAATGATGTGCCAAAGGGATCGCTCTTTCGGGCGCAAGTTTTGCTGTGTAAACTGCTTCCGGCCATTGGGCCGTCAGAAAAATGAACCCACTCACAGTACGGCGGCGCGAACCAGTCGTGATCCTCATCCAAAAACCAAGATTTTGGCCCCTGCCGAGTGGCGAAGCATCGCTGATGATCGCCTCGGGCACACGACCATCTGGGTGAACAAAAACCGGCACCCGGCAGCCCAAAAACAGCAGGATTCGTCATCCTACGGGTCCATCCTGCACTGCCGGACACGACGCTTCCGTCTCTGCCACGATTGCCATCCAAGCCAAGTAAACTAGAATTCAATGCGGCCGACCGTTGAGGCTTTGTCATAACCTACGACGTCAAAACAGTTTCAGTCGAAAATACCCATCTGTCAAAGACCCGCGCTTGGTGTTCAATTACCACGAAATCGAGGACCAGGGTGTGACTCAACCATCTGCACTGATCACCGGCATCACTGGACAAGACGGTAGCTACCTGGCCGAATTCCTGCTGGCCAAGGGCTATGCGGTCCATGGAATCATCCGTCGCTCGTCTTCGTTCAACACCCATCGTATTGACCACATCTATCGGGATCCGCACAACCCGGACGTTCAGCTCAAGTTGCATTATGGCGACCTGTGTGACGCGAACTCACTCCGCCGCATTCTCGACCTGGTACAACCCGACGAGGTTTACAATCTGGGCGCCCAGTCGCACGTGCGTGTCAGTTTCGACCTGCCCATTTACACCACCGAAAGCGTGGCCATGGGGACGCTCAAACTACTGGAAGCCATCCGCGAGCGTCGCGATGACACGCAACAAGAAGTGCGCTTCTACCAGGCTTCGAGCAGCGAGATGTTCGGCAAAGTCCAGGAGGTTCCTCAGACCGAGAAGACTCCCTTCCACCCGCGTAGCCCCTACGGCGCAGCCAAGGTGTATGGGCATTGGATCACGCTCAATTACCGGGAAGCCTACGACCTGCACGCCTCGAGCGGAATTTTATTCAATCACGAATCGCCCCGCCGCGGAGAAACGTTTGTCACCAGAAAGATCACGCGTGCCGTGGGACGGATCAAGCACGGCCTGCAGGACCAACTCCACCTGGGCAACCTGGACTCCAAGCGGGACTGGGGATTTGCCGGTGACTACGTGGAGGCAATGTGGCTGATGCTCCAACAGGACATGCCGGGTGACTACGTCATTGCTACGGGAGAAACCCGTTCGGTCCGCGAGTTCCTGGAAGTCGCGTTTGGTTGCGTCGATTTGGATTATCGCGACTACGTGAAAATCGACGCCCGTTATTTTCGCCCCGCCGAAGTCGACCTTCTGCTGGGTGACGCGACCAAGGCCCGGGAAACGCTGGGATGGAAACCGCAAGTCAGTTTCGAGGAACTGACAAAAATGATGGTCGAGAGCGACCTGGAACTGGCAGCTCGCGAGAAAACCTTGCAAGGTGCCGGGCACGAATTGCCCTCCAGCATAGGACACGACCACTGAGAAGCCAGCCCTGACTGGCAACCACGTCAATCTTCTGGAGACCGGACTCGGAACACGAACACGCCGGTCGACACGACCCGCCATGAATCCAGAACTCCATCCGCAAACAACACCCATGAATTGGTCCGAGCAAAAAGTCACTGTCACCGGAGGAGCAGGTTTTCTGGGCCGCGTGATCTGCCGCAAACTGGCCGAGCGTGGCTGCCGGCAGATTGATGTGCCAAGACGTCAGGATTACGACTTGACCACGGAAAAAGCGGTCGAGCGGATGTACGATGATTTCCGGCCGGACGTGGTCATCCACCTGGCAGCCGAAGTCGGCGGCATTGGTGCCAACCAGGACCAGCCGGGTCGGTTTTTCTTTGCAAACATGGCCATGGGCATGCACTTGATTGAACAGGCACGGGTCCGGGGACTCGGCAAGTTCGTGCAAACGGGAACCGTCTGTTCTTACCCCAAGCACACGCCGGTTCCTTTCCGCGAAGAGGAACTGTGGAATGGATATCCGGAGGAAACCAACGCTCCCTACGGTGTTGCCAAAAAATCCTTGTATGTGATGCTCGACGCCTACCACCAACAGTACGGCCTGAACAGCGCCGTGGCGCTGCCGGTCAACCTGTACGGTCCGGCTGACAACTTCCACCCGCACACCTCGCACGTCATCCCGGCACTGATTCGCAAGTGCGTGGAGGCTCAGGAGAGTAACGCCCCCAGTATCGAATGCTGGGGGACCGGGTCGGCCTCACGCGAGTTCCTGTATGTTGAAGACGCAGCAGAGGGCGTTCTGCGGGCCGCCGAATCCATCTCCCGGCCGACACCGATCAACCTGGGCACCGGCAGCGAGATTTCGATTAAGGAATTGGTCAAGTTGATCACGCGACTCTGCGACTTCCGGGGAGAGATCCACTGGGACAGCAGCAAACCGGACGGCCAGCCGCGCCGTTGTTTGGATATGAGTCGGACGACGAAGCTGCTGCACTGGCAGGCCGAAGTTTCCCTGGAAGAAGGGTTACGTCAAACCATCGATTGGTTTCGAAACAATCGAGATGACTTGCGCGAGGTGCAGTACCATTGAAGGATCCGCTTTCGGACACCTTGCGAATTCTATGCAAATCCTGTTTGTCAATCAGTTCTATGACCCGGATGCGGCTGCAACCGCCCAGCAGATGGCGGACACCGGCCATCGCGGGGAAAGTCTTGCCCGCGCCGATTGTCACATGGAACCAGGACAAAACTCCGCATAACCTTTCCCGGAACAAATCGGACAAACGACGAAAAGAGAGTTACCATGGCTCAGGACAATGCGAACTACAAGGGAATCATTCTCGCAGGCGGGACGGGCAGCCGACTTTTTCCTATCACTCGATCTGTGAATAAACAGCTGCTGCCTGTCTACAACAAGCCGATGGTTTACTATCCTCTTTCGACACTGATGTTGGCCGGTATTCGCGAGATCCTGATTATCACCAATCCGGGTGACCATGTCGGGTACGAACAGCTCCTGGGAAACGGCAGCCAGCTGGGTCTTTCGATCGACTATGCCATCCAGGACAACCCGCGTGGATTAGCAGACGCTTTTCGCGTCGGTCGAGATTTTGTAGACGATCGTAACGTCGCCTTGATCCTGGGTGACAACATTTTTTACGGCCCTGGTTTTCAAGGAATGCTGGCGGATGTCAGCACTCGCACCTCGGGTGCCACCGTGTTTGCGTATCCTGTCAAGGATCCGCAAAGGTACGGGGTCGTTGAGGTGGATGATCAAAACCGCGCCATTTCCATCGAAGAAAAGCCCGCCGAACCGAAATCGTCGCTTGCCGTGGTAGGACTTTACTTCTACGACAATCAAGTCCTCGACATTGCAGCCAACCTGAAACCATCGCCGCGCGGCGAACTTGAAATCACCGACTTGAATGATCACTATCTGCAGCGCGGAGAACTTCACGTGAAAACTCTCGGACGAGGCTTCGCCTGGCTGGACATGGGTACTTTCGACTCACTCATGCAGGCCGGCAGCATGATTCAAACCGTCGAGTCCCGTCAGGGGTTGAAGGTGGCCTGCATCGAGGAGGTGGCCTGCGTCAAAGGTTTCATCAGCCCCGAGCAACTGGCCCAACTGGGAGCCGGAATTCCCAATGACTACGGCGAGTACCTGCTGGAAAGGGCAGCCGAGTTAACAGCGGATCCGGAAGAGGGAGCAGGCAGCTGAATGGGTTGACCCATGTTGAAGCGTCGTGCCCGACGCCTCACCCGGGGGAACTGGAGACGTTGCACTTGCCGCCGTGCAAGCGGACGGACTGGTGGGTTCACGGACTTTGACTGTTCCCCGGAACGACTCTCCACCAGGCAGGATCAACCGGTTGCGGGGAAGATGGCAATCTCTTCCCGCTCTTCAAATCCCCCTGGCCGATTCAATCAGCAGCGTCTTCACGCAATAACCGTAATCGCAACAGGTCCAGCGCCTGCTTTGCACTACGTTCCAAAAGGATGTCCGGATGACCCGCGAAACGGCGCATCCTGGATTCCACCTGCCCGTCGCTGGCCAGTGCTAAACAAAACTCCCCGGAACCCTGAACCTCCGCTTCCCGGGATGGAAATTCTCCGACCGCGAGTCCCCAATCCGTACCGAAGTGTGCGCGAACGGCCGAGGCCATCTCCTGCACGGAACTTTCGCTACTAAATTCAGAAATTCCGTGTTCCGAAAAAAGACGAGCCCCCTGGCTGGCCGGTGTACAAACAACCGCTCCTTGAAAGAAATCCTCATGCTGCGGTACACTTCCCAACCACTGGGCGATCATGCCACGAGTTCCACACTCGGCCACGGCCACGTGTTTTCCCTGGGCTCGCAGCAGTTGAGCCACTGCGTGCTGTAGTTCCTCGTCTTCCTGGCCATACACCAGTTGGCCCAGTTTTTCGTGAATCAACACCCATGTCGGCTGCATTTGCGCTACAGCCTCTTCGCGTGACGGCGCCGTGGCGGTCAGCCGCAGGGTAATGGTCGCCTTGTGAACGGTGATTCCCACTGCGGGCTGCCGTCCGCGACGGATAAGATCCGGCAGCATCTGTTCCAAATGGCTTTCACCCACGCCAAAACACTTGACGCGCCGGTGAACAATCACATTTTCCGCCACACCCTGAATTTCTCTCAGGCGGGACTCCACGGTCGCATTCCACATTTCGCGCATCTCGGCGGGAACTCCTGGCAAGGCAAACAAACGCGATGGCCCGCGGTCGCGGCGCTGAACCTCCACGTCGATGCCCGGTGCCGTACCGTGAGGGTTGGGAATCACCTGACAGCCCGCTGGAAACATGGCCTGCACACGATTGCTTGGAGGCATGGAACGAGCCTGCCGAAAGAAGCGGGACTCGATCTGCCCCAGTACTGCTTCGTCCAGAACCAGTTCTTTTCCTATGGCCCTGGCAACTGCCTCCCGTGTCAGATCATCGGCAGTCGGTCCCAATCCACCGGTTGCGATCACGATGTCCGCGCGTTCAAAAGCCGCTCGAAACACCTGCGCATTCGCCTCCAGTTCGTCTCCCACGGTCGTATGGAAAAGAACATGAACTCCCAAATCACCCAACTGCTGGCTGAGCCACTGACTGTTGGTATCCAATCGCTGGCCACTGCTTAATTCATCGCCGATGGAAATGACTTCGGCATGTATCATCGATCTTTGCTTCCTGTGTTTGGTTCAAGACTCATCGCCGGAGTCAGTTGGGTCCGTTGACTGCGAATCCACCACGCGTCTGCGTTATCACCATCGTCCGGGCGGGCAAACCGGTAGTCATATCGTACCAAGCGAATAGATCGCGGGGGCCTGTCACCCCAGAAGGGGCCGGCCAGCAACGACTTCACCTCGGGTGTTCCCTCCAATAGATGTTGTATGAAGGGACGTATCCATGGCGGCAATCCCCTGCGTTGCAAGGCGGCGAACCACATTTGCCAGTCCAGTCTCGGCATGTGGGGTGCGACCAGCCCGGGACACTGGTCGACTGCTCCGGGTTTCCAGCGAAAAGAGTATTCTTCCCACTGCTGGCCGTCATGACTCGCTTCCAGTACCAGTTCACGACGTTCGGTGGTCAGCACCCGAAACAGGCCGTAACCGTTCATGGAGCGGTAGGGTCGAATCCAGGAGGCCAGCTGATTGCACCACCCGGGCAATTCCCTGGCCTGACCCGCCGCAGGACGGGTGGTTCGCATCTCGCGGTAGATCATCAATCCCGAAAGGGGCAACAGTGTCGCGGCTAGCGCGGCGACCACGATCCGTCGGAACCAGGTTTCGGGCAGACGATCATGCCGATCACTGAAAACACCCTGTAGCCGAAGAGGAAGTCCGCACAGCCAAAATCCGTCATCCAACAAGCTGAAACAAAGTACAATCGTCAACCAATTGAAGAATCCGTAATTCCCCGTAGCAATGATCAACAATTGAAATCCAATCATCAGCAAGGCAGCCACCCGGCGCACCATCCGCAGACGAACGGGCACAAAGATCAAAAAGGGACAGCCGATCTCAATGAAATACATGGCGCCACACGAAAATCGGTGGAACCAATGGGGCAAGTGATGAACGTACCAAGCGGCCCCAGTGGGAAGCGGCTGAGTTTCATAATAGAAATACAGAGCCGTCCAATTCGCCCAGGTTTCGTCCTGACTGAGCAATTTGGTAATCCCTGATAAGAACATCAGTTTGAACAATAAAAACCATATCATCCAACGCGCTACGGGCGCAGGTGCACGTTCAACAGAAGGATTCGGAAAACATTGCAACGGGGCGTAGAAAACGGCAAGCAAACCCGTCTCCAGAAGGAGTGTATCCCATTGGAAATTGAGGAACACCTGCCCCGCCACAACGAGCGAAAGATAAAAACCCCAGAGGAGTGCCAATACGGGCACTTGGGCCAAACCGAAAATCAACATCACGGAAAGACCAACACCACCCCAACAGAGGAACAACAACATGCTGTCACTCTTGTTGAACCAACAGAGAGTCGGCAAAAGATGGTATGCCCGGCTGTCGAGCTGTTGGTAAGCCGAAGTCAGATAGTCAGGCAGTGGCAAAATCCCATCACTTCCCACCAGGCCGAGAATCTGGACTGCGAGTGATCCGAAGGCAGCCAGATAGATGATTCCCAATCCGCGCAGAAATATCCAGCGAGACAATACGTAACAGGAGGGCTCGGTGCGGACCCAGAAGGAGCCTCGCGGACCAGGTCCCCCCGGCCCGTCCTGATCCAGTCTGTGCCCGCTCGGAGATCCTCTCGACAAGTCAAGTACTGATTTCATTCTTCAAATTCTGAGCGAATTCATCCTTTTTTCCTAGCCGGTTTTTTTACAGAGCCCCGCACGACCAGCGTCGAATCAGATTTCTGGATTTTGCTCGGTGAGTTGTCAGTCCAACGCCCATCGTTTCGAAAGCTACCGCACAAGTAGAACGCTCCATGGCCGACCGTCCGGTCCTGTCCTGACGGGAGAAGCAAGTTTTAAATCAGCGTTCGGTTCGAATTCCAATCAACAGCGACACCTGGCCTGGAAGGCGCAGCGGAGCAGTTGATGAATCGTGGCAGGGGTCCAGTGGACCATTCGACACCTTGCCAGAAGAGGTTGTCTCTGTCCTCATCATCGCTAGCAAAAGCCTCAGAAACGGTGGACCCACAGGTCGCCACGTGACAAAAGGGACGGTCCCAAGGTCTCCTCTGAGGTGGAAACGAAGAGCCGCCACCTCCGACCAGCCAGGTATCCGTCATCTTACCTGGCGCTAATGTGAAGTAGCGGGCTGGATCGACAACTTCATGAGTCCCTTGGAGATACCCTGTTTTTTACACGCTTTGCCCCGTCCCCCGAGTCCCGGGAGAGTCGCACAGGGGCTTTCAATGCAACCTACCTTCACATTGACATCCTGCGGCACAACGGCGTATTATCACGCTGTATTTCTCTAAATTCCGGCCTCGAAAGAAGTTTTAGTGTGGGTCTAGTTAGCGGTTTAGAACATATCGTACGTTTCGAGGAACCTCTTTCCCAGCATACCTGGCTGCGTTTGGGTGGTACTGCAAGTTACTTTGCTGAACCGACCACTCCAGAAGAGTTAAGCACCCTGGTGCGGCGGTGTCGTGAACAGGACACGCCCGTGCGTTTACTGGGTCACGGCTCCAATGTGTTGGTGCGTGACGAAGGGTTTCAGGGTGTCGTGGTGCATCTGGGTGCACCCGCATTTTGCGAGATCCGCGTCGAGAAAAACATGCTTTCTGTGGGTGGTGGGACTTCGTTGACTCACACGATCTCGAGCGCCGTGCGGGAAGGCCTTGCGGGCCTGGAAACTCTGGTAGGGATACCGGGCAGCGTGGGGGCAGCTTTGCATGGTAACTCAGGTCGGCAACATGCCGACATTGGACAATACACGCATGCCGCCGTCACGATGACTCGCACGGGTGAAATCATCCGACGCAAGCGCGAAGACCTGCAGTTTGCTTATCGCCAGAGCAGCTTGAATGAACTAGTTATTCTGGGTGCCGAATTTCAATTGGAATCAGAAGATCCCGTGGTACTCACCAAACGGATGCAGGAGCTATGGATTGTTGCCAAGTCAAAACAGCCTGCGGGTGATCAAGTCGCGGGCCGCATTTTCAGGAACCCTCATGGTATCCTCGCTGCGGACCTGATCGATCAGGCAGGCCTCAAAGGAACCAGCGTTGGCGCCGCCCAGGTGAGTGAACGCAACGCCAACTACGTTGTCGCGCATCCGGGTGCCACCGTTGATGACGTGCTGACACTCATCGGACAAATGCGCACGAAAGTAGCATCTGAACTGGATATCGAATTGGAAACCGATATCGAAGTTTGGTAATCGAAACCTTCTCGCAATCAAGGAGATTGGCGGTGTCCCCAAAAGAACCGTTGGATCAAGACCACGAAGGTTCAAAGTCGCGCCCATGGAAACGACATATAACGTCGATTCTTTCCTTATTGGCGGTTGGAATTTTCGCCGGCATCCTCTACACGGGCTGGCAAAAATATGGCAACCACGTACTTCATTCCGGCCGCTTCGAAATCAGAAAAGATAAAATTCAAGTCACGCTACCTCCCGATTGGATCGCCGGCGATATCGTGGATGAAGTCATGCGAAATGGAAGCTTGGACGAAATTTCCCTGCGCGATACTGAAGCAACCGTCCAAATTGCCCAGGCTTTTAAGCTACATCCATGGATTGAAAATGTTCAACTGGTAAGCAAGGACGCCACTGGAACCGTTAAAGTGGAACTCCGTTACCGGCAACTCGCCGGCTGGGTACGAGTCGAAGGAGGTCATTTTGCAGTGGATTGCACTGGAATTCTGCTTCCCACCAACGTAAACCACGAGGTCTCGGACCGATTTGCCTTTATCGATGTCGGAAAAACCTACCCGGATACGCCTCGCCCGGGATACGCATGGGGGGATGATCGCGTGAAAGGTGCGGCAGAAATTGCTGGCACGTTCGGACTCCGCTGGCAGGAACTCGAACTGCTGGCGATCATCGCCGGCACCGCGTCCCGAGGCACACATCGAAAACAGCGGCCAACGTTTGAACTCCGCAGTAAACATGGTCACCGCATCTTCTGGGGACACGCCCCGAAACAAGAGACAGAAGTGGAAGCCTTGGCGGTAGAAAAAGTCGACCGCCTGATCGATTACGTTCGAACCAATGGCCAACTCGACCAGCTCGATACTGCCATCCAGATCGATTTGCGCGGTCGTGACACAATTCGCGTCTCGCAGCAGCCGCTGCCACCCTCAGAAACGGCACCACGTTAAACAACTGAGATTCCAGGGCCACGCTCTGAAATTTTCCGGGGCTACCCGCGACCAGTTGAAAGTGAAGCCAGGTGACACTTTCCTGTTGCCCTATTCTTCGGACAGCTATTGAGCGACCCGGATCTGTGCCGAGTCTTCCTGCTGCGCTGGAAATCCTCTGCACCCGTTGGCTTATGGTTGCCGGTAATGCTGATTCGCAGCCGCAATACTGGCCCCGTGTTCGAACTGTACTCCCTGCTCCGCCAGGAGTTGTTCCAAGGCTGACAGGAGCAGCAGCACATTGGCCTGACGGCTTGCATAACCCATCAATCCAATCCGCCAGACCTTGCCTTTAAATGCTCCTAACCCCCCACCAATTTCAATGCCAAAACGGTTCAACAGGTCACGCCGCAGCGCAGCGTCATCGACTCCCTCGGGTACAGTTACCGCATTCAACATTGGTAACTGGTGACCCGTCTGCGCTGTGTAATCAATACCGAGAACAGCCAGCCCCGCTTTGAGGGCCAGGTGATTGTTGAGATGACGCTCAAAACAGTTTTCGAGACCTTCTTCGAGAATTATTCGAACCGCCTCGTAAAGAGCATAAGACATGTTGATGGGCGCCGTATGGTGATAAGCCCGGTCAGACCCCCAATAGTTGGCCAGCATCGAAATGTCGAGATACCAACTCTGAATCTTCGTTTGACGGTTGAGTGCAATTTCCACCGCCCGCTGGCTGAACGAGACCGGAGCTAAACCAGGAGGACAACTGAGGCATTTTTGCGATCCGGAGTAAATTGCATCAATATTCCAACGGTCAACTTCCACAGGCATACCACCTAAAGCAGTCACTGCATCCACCAACAGCATCGCTCCTGCTTCGTGAACAAGGTCCGAAATCTCCGCGATAGGCTGCGCTGCCCCCGTCGAAGTTTCGGCCATTACGATTCCGACCAATTTCGGTCGGGCTTTCACCAGCACCTCTTTGAGATCATCGACTGTAAACACTTCGCCCCAAGGCCGTTCGATCGTGGTGACCTCGGCACGGGCACGTTGAGCCACATCGGCCATGCGCGTACCAAACACTCCGTTCACACACACCACCACCGGGTCCCCGGGTTCTACAAGATTGACCACGGTCGCCTCCATGCCGGCTGACCCCGTGGCACTAATCGCAAAGGTCATTTCATTCTGAGTGCGAAACAAGTCCCGCAACATGACCTGCATTGTGTCCATCGTCTGCAGGTAATACGGGTCAAGATGTCCCACCGTCGGTTTGCTGATCGCTTCGAGAACGCGAGGGTGAATGTCGCTGGGACCAGGACCCATGAGAATACGGACCGGAGGGTTCAGGGGAGCTGCTGGATTCGCGTTCATAGTGGATCAGTCCTCAAATTTTCGCACCAGGGATTTTTTCAATACACAGATTACGACATCGAAGCAAGTAGCCAATGTGAACAGTCGGACCGCGTTCCCTACTTCTCGTCCTCGTTCGGGCGGGCCTCCCGTACCAAAGCGCTGATCTGCTTAAACTGCGGAGTGCCTGCCACTTCGCACCATTCGAACAAAGCTGCCTCGGTTGTCGTCAAGCTGGTTCCTGCCGATTCCATGCGGCGCAGGGCAACATCACGGTCTTGTGAAAATCGTGATCCGACTGCATCGACGGCAACGTAAACTCGAAAACCTCGGGACAATATGTCCAACACGGTTTGCTGGATGCACACATGAGTCTCGATACCCACTACCAGCACCTTGTGGACCCCCTGCCGCGCCAGATCCTCAAAAATCTGGGGGCAGCCGGCACAGCTGAACGTCATTTTTTCGGGAATCTCGCCCAGACGCTGGGCCAGTTCGGAAGTAGTGGGTCCCAGACCCCGAGGATACTGCTCGGTTGCCACAACCGGCAGGTGGAGCAGTTTGGCACCATCGATTAAACGCCGAATGTTCCAGACCAGGCGTTGATGTCCCGGGATATGCCCAATGAGCTTTTCCTGCACATCGACCACCAACAGCGCCGTGTCGCTGGAAGTCATCAGTTCGGGGCTACGCGAAAGGGATAGGTCCTGGCTCATACGGCGAAGATAGCGAAAAAGCGACGGCCCGACTAGACGCCACCACGGGTCCCCTGGAGTTTGAACCGGTTTTCCGCGAAGATACAACTATGAAAATTCGGGCCACAACTATTCTGACAGTTCGTTGCGGTGGAACGGTTGCCCTGGGAGGTGACGGCCAAGTATCACTCAACCAGTCCATCATGAAAGCAGATGCGGTCAAGATTCGGCCACTCGCCGGCGGAAAGGTCCTGTGCGGGTTTGCCGGAGCCAGTGCAGATGCCTTCGCTTTGCTCGAACGATTCGAGTCCGAGCTGCAAGACTTTCCAGCTAATCTTCCACGTGCTGCCAACGAGTTGGCCAAGCAATGGCGCATGGACCGTGCACTCCGTCGACTGGAAGCCCTGCTGATCGTCGTGGATTCCAGTCACACCTTGCTCCTGGGAGGAACAGGTGACGTCATCCAGCCTTCCGACGGCGTCATGGGTATCGGCTCCGGGGGAAATTACGCAGTCGCCGCAGCCCGTGCCCTGGTAGCTCATTCTGATTTGACGGCTCCCGAAATTGTACGGAAATCTCTGCAAATAGCTGCCGGCATCGACGTATACACCAATGACCAGATTGTGGTGGAGGAACTAGAGTGCCAGAGCTGAAGACCCGGGTTCAGAACATTCCAACCGGCAGGCAGTTGACGCCCCGAAAAATTGTTCAGGAACTGGACCGACACATTGTGGGTCAACACGACGCGAAGCGTGCCGTCGCGATCGCCATCCGAAACCGTTGGCGGCGCCAGCAACTGCCGGAAGAAATGCGACAGGAGATCGCTCCCAAAAACATCCTGATGATCGGCCCCACAGGCGTGGGAAAAACTGAAATTGCAAGGCGGCTGGCGAAACTGACGGGGGCGCCATTCATCAAGGTCGAAGCGACCAAGTACACCGAAGTCGGTTATTACGGCCGCGATGTCGAAAGCATGGTCCGAGAACTTGTAGAAAATTCGATCGGGCTAATCCGACAGAGGGAACTCAAAAACGTCGAAGAACAAGCTCACCAGCGTGTCGAACAACGTCTACTCGACCTGCTTTGTCCCGTCCCCATCAGCCTTGAAACAACAGACACTTCACCGAATTCGGCCGAACAGTACGAACGAACACGTGAAAAAATGCGCGCCATGCTCGTGGCAGGTGAACTCGACCAGCGCCGCGTCGAATTGACGGTCGAACAAAAAGCCACACCCGTGATGTTCAGCAACCTGGCACCGGAACAGATGGATATGGACCTGCAAGGCATGTTCGAAAAGTTCATGCCATCCAAGACCAGTCGCCGCGAACTGGCCGTCACCGAGGCCCGAAATGTCTTATTTGACCAAGAATGTGAAGCGTTGCTGGACGAAGAAAAAATCAACGCCGGAGCCGTCGAACTGGCCGAATCGGTGGGAATCATTTTCATTGATGAGCTCGACAAAGTCGTAGCGACCGATTCCAAGTCTGCCGATGTATCGCGTCAAGGAGTCCAGCGCGACTTGCTGCCGATTGTCGAAGGGACCACGGTTCAAACACGCTACGGGTATGTCAGCACCGACCACATTTTGTTCATCGCTGCCGGCGCATTTCATCGAGCCAAGCCGGCTGAATTGATGCCCGAATTACAAGGCAGGTTCCCCATTCGCGTTGAGTTGCAAGATTTGACGAAAAACGATTTCATTCAAATCCTCTCAGAACCAAAGAATGCCTTGACCAAGCAATATACGGCATTGATGGGTACGGAATCCGTGGACTTGGAATTCAACGAGGATGCCATTGAGGCGTTGGCTTCGTATGCGTATCAGGTCAACCAGTCCTCTCAGAATATTGGTGCCCGTCGTCTCTACACCATCATGGAACGACTGCTGGAAGAATTAAGCTTCGAGTCACCCGACATGAAAATGGGGCGTGTCGAAATCAACGCAGGCTATGTCACTGAACGCTTGAAATCAGTGGCAGAAGATGAGGATCTGAATAAGTTCATCCTCTAGGATCGGCCCGCAGCGAATCGCAAACGGATGTCGAACATGGCCAGTAACGGCCCCACGCAGCATCGCAAGAGCTTTCGATCACCTGGCGCCCTCTGGACTGCATGCCTGCTCGGCGTTCTGATTGCAGCCGGCTGCGTCTCGACCTACCTGCTGCAAATCGCCCTGCTCGGAAATCACACTCCCGCCGGCTGCGGACCCGACAGTGGTTGCGCCAAAGTCCTGGCCGGTCGCTGGTCGGTTGTCAGAGGAGTTCCCGTGTCGGCACCGGCTATCGGCGTTTACTTGTCGATGGTGTGCGGCACTCTGTTAACTCGGCAGCAGCTGCCACTGGCCGTGCAGCAGTTCGGCTGGTCCGCTTTGATCATGCTTGCCGTACTGATCACGCTGACCTCGGGTTGGTTTCTCATCCTGCAGCACTTTGTCCTGCAGGAAGTCTGCACCTATTGTATGGCAGCGCACGGGTTGAACCTGGCAGCTGCGGGACTGATCTTTCTGGGCCTTCCCGGTCCGGCAAAAGATTCTGATCCGGAAACCGGACACGTTGTGCTTCTGTTAGGAAAACCATCTCTATGGGCCGTTGCGGCAGTGGTTTCCGGCTTGCTGATTCTTTCTCAGGTTTTCAGTTCACCCCCCCGGGCACGCATTTCCCGGATACCGCCGGTCGACTCCCGAGATTACGGTTCCGGGCAAGACCGTCGCCTCAGTTGGTTTACACCTGCCATTCAAATCGCACCACAGGATGAACCGCTGCTAGGATCCCCTCGAGCCACTCACGTGCTGGGGTTCCTGTTTGATTACTACTGTCCCCATTGTCGAGAGGCCCATCACCAGCTGGCTGCCGCACAGCGGAAACACGCTGACCAGTTGGCCATCGTTCTGCTGCCGGTACCGTTAGACAGCAAGTGCAATCCGACTCTGAACGTCACGCAATCTCCGTTTCAGAACTCCTGCGAAACGGCCCTGCTCGCTTTAGCCCTGTGGCGGGCGGATCCACTGCTTTTCCCTGTCTTTGACACGTGGCTGATTGGACAAGACACGCCACCGAGTATCGAAGAAGTACGCGCCAAAGCCGACGAACTCATCCCCGACTTCTCCTCGCGGCCGCACCTGCTTGATCCATCGCTGAATGACCGAGTCTTGCGCAACATTCGGCTCTATGAAGCCAGCGGCGCTCCGAAGATTCCTGTCATCTGTGGAACAGAAATCGATGGGATCGTGGGAGGACCGGCAAACCTTGATGAATTACTAGAAATCCTGGAACCAGAACTGAAACTGAATGGAACGTGAAAACGGGCGATGATCCTGCCCAGCCTTGAGCCTGGTCAACCTTGATCCGGGCAAACAAGATGGGTACAAAATACCGATGCCATGACCAATCAAGACCCCACCGAACGTTTCAATCCCTGAAGATGCAGCGTTACGCGCTGTCCCACATTCCAGTCTAGCCTCCAACCTTCAGCTATTGATTCGATGCACCGCTTTTTAGTCCACCTCATCTTCTATCCCACCCTGGCCTACAATCTGTTTTGGGTTCGTGTGGCGAGAAGGTGGCAATGGTGGAGTCGTGTCGATCAATACCTGATCCTGGGTGCCCTGCCTTTCCCGTCCACGGTTAGTGAACTTCACGAACACGGAGTGCGCGCCGTGGTCAATACCTGCGAGGAGTACGCCGGCCCCGTTACCATCTACCGACAGTACGAAATCAGGCAACTTCGTGTACGCACGGTTGATTTTACACCCCCGACCCTGGAGTCCGTCCAGCAGGCGGTGGACTTCATTGAAGACCACCGCAAGCGCGGCGAAACGGTTTACGTACACTGCAAGGCCGGTCGTGGCCGTAGTGCCACGGTTGTCATCTGCTGGCTGATCAGGCACCTGAACCTGACCCCCAGCGAAGCCCAGACCTATCTTCAACAGAAACGGCCCCAAATCGTCAGACACCTTCATCGGCGTGACGTCGTTCAGGAATTTTACAAACGGCACGTCCGGCTGAACCGTGCTGACCGAAAATGATCTCCGTGATACAAAATACGGTCTGTTGACTGCCAGTTCCACCAATTTCCTGCTTTCGAGGCATGCGTGTGGCCGGGGTGCTACAATGGGCAGGGATCCCAGTCTGGACTCGTTTCAGGTAAACTAACGGGGGAAAGTCCAAGGGACGCTTGGGCGGATCGAAATCTCTGCTCATTCAACCAGCGACGTTTGATACGAACTAAAAGTACAGACAAAAGACCGTATCATTTGGAAAAAGCATGTGGATGAAGAAGCCGGTTAGTGCTGCTGCCTGTCTTACCCTGCTCCATGTCCTATCACTGCTGCAAGCGGCGGTGCCCAGTGACGTCGACGCGCTGGATCACTTCGAACGCCGCATACGCCCTGTGCTGATCGACCATTGCTACACGTGTCACAGCGGGGACGATGCAGAAAACGGATTGCGGCTGGACTCGCGCCAAGGATTGCTCAAGGGAGGGCTCTTTGGACCCGCGATCGTACCTGGCAATCTTGAGGCCGGTTTATTGCTTGGTGCCATTGAATACACACGCCCCGAATTGCAAATGCCACCCGACTACAAGTTGGACTCGTCCGTGATCGCGGATTTCAAGCGCTGGATTTCCGCCGGTGCGCCGTACCCCGAGACAGCCGCAGCCGCTGAGGAGGTAGACACCGCCTCCGTTTCTCCCCCATCGAGCGATTCGGCGGAAGCGGCGCGGAACTGGTGGTCGTTTCAGCCCGTCTCCGACCCGGTGCCACCTCAAATCGCCACCGCCCGGGAACAGATGCAGCCTCTCGATTCATTCATCCGGGACAAACTCAATCAGCAGGGCATTGTACCGGCTGTTCCTGCCGACAAGCGAACGCTTCTGCGTCGAGCCTATTTTGATCTTTTGGGAATTCCGCCGACGCCCGACCAGATCGCGATTTTTGTCGCGGACCAGTCCCCCGATGCCTTCGCCCGGGTCGTCGATCAGCTACTGGAATCGCCCCTCTACGGACAGCGGTGGGCCCGGCACTGGTTGGACCTGGTTCGTTACTGCGACTCCCGCAACATCCTGGATGAATACCCATTTCCCACCTGGCGTTATCGCGACTGGGTCGTTGACGCGTTGAATCAAGATATGCCCTATGACCAGTTTCTGACGGACCAGTTGGCCGGGGACATGTTGGCCGGGGACGGTGACAATTTCGATGCGAGGAAAATAGTGGCCACCGGAGTTCTGGCTCTCGGTGAGTGGGGATATGGAAATAGCGGCTTAGGGAAAATGATTACTGACATCGTTGACGACCAGGTTGACCTGGTGGGACGAGGGTTTCTGGGTATTACCTTGGCGTGTGCACGATGCCATGACCACAAGTACGATCCGTTCACGATAGAGGACTACTATGCCTTGGCCGGCATTTTCTTTTCGACGCATATCAATGGGGAACCTGACGAATCCGGCGTGGATCAGCCGGTCATGCAAATTCCACTTGAACCTGACTCCGTCACCAACCGTCGACAAAATCTAATCCGCGAGCGACAAGCCCTGGAAAAAGGCATCAAGACGATCCATCAAGCCTATGTGGCCGCGGCTCACCAGCGGGAGCAACCTAAGGCTGCTGAATACCTGGCGGCATGCGCCTCGTTGCAAAGGCGGGTCGCCGTGGCCGAAGACATCGGACGCGCGATCATCGACGATGAGGCAATCTCACGTGACCTTGAGTCGGATGTACTGGTGGCCTGGCTGAAATATCTGGGTATCTGGCACAAGGAAGAACTCGCTGTGTTGCCGGGTGGCCTGTTGGAAAAGTTTGAAAAGGACTTTGACGGTGTTAAGCTTCAAGGATGGGGTTATGTGACATTGCCCTGGATTTTCTCGAATCAGTCGACTGTCGAGGCAACCGCGCCCACGGTCCCGGTCGGCTGTCTGGTCTTTCAGCCCTCGCCTAACCAGCCGGTTGCCGTTGGCTGGAGATGTCCGTCCGATATGGAAGTCGAAGTCGAAGTCCATCTGAGCGATGCCTATGCCGGATCGGCCGACGGCGTGCGATGGTCCGTGGAGGTAAGTCGGCACGGTTTAAGAAAGGAATTGGTGCACGGCATTTGCAATGACGGCGAATCCAGCGGTATGCATCTGCCGTCAACGCCCCAGCAGCGGCGATGGCTCAAATTGCGTCGTGGTGACTGGTTGGCATTGATTTTGGATGTCATCGAGGATTATCACGGAGATAACTATTTGGTTGAACTAACGATTCGGGAAACCAGTGGTGAGCATCGCGAGTGGGATTTAGTGAAAGATGTGGCCAATGACATTCAATCCGGCAATCCCCATGTCGATTCCTACGGCGATCCGAGCTGGTCTTTCATCGCTTTGCGAAAGAAGAGCCGCAGTGGGGAGACCCTCCCTTGGCTGCTTCCCGATTCGGCCTTGGCCAAATGGTATGCGGCCGTCGCTGATTCGGCGCAGGAATCGAACCTGGAAGAACGAACACAGCACCTCGCTGGCATGTTGGCGGGCGCCATTCCGCCTGAGATCAATCCTTCGGATGAGGTGGTGGTGGGTGATTACGCCGCACCTGACCGAGCGCTATGGTCGCTGATCGAACCGACCCATTTCGATCCCGACGATCAAAAAGAAGTGGATGACGCCCGGACGTTGATCGCCAACATCCAAAAAACGATTCGTTCGATATCGCAGGTGGAATTTACGCTGGGTGCCCAGGAAGGCGGCGTCCCAGAGTCGCAGTATGAGGGAATCCATGACGTACGCGTTCATAAACGTGGCCGCTTTGATCGCTTGGGAGAAGTCGTCTCGCGCGATTTTCCACAGGTACTGAAAACCGGCGCCACGCTGGGCCAACTGACCGGGAGCGGACGACTGGAATTGGCGAAATGGTTGGCCGACGGCCGTAATCCGCTCACCGCTCGCGTGATGGTAAACCGAATTTGGCAGTACCATTTCGGGCGAGGAATCGTGGGGACGCCGAATAATTTCGGCAAACTGGGAACGCCCCCCAGCCATCCTGAGTTACTTGATTACCTGGCGGCTCAATTCGTGAAAACGGGGTGGTCGATCAAGAAGATGCATCGCTTGATCATGAACACGCGGACATATCAGCAATCGAGCCGACCCGGAGCGGAGTCGATCGAGCGTGACCCGGACAACAAACTGCTCGGCCGTGCTCCACGAAGACGGCTGGAAGCCGAGGCGATTCGTGACGCCATGCTGGCCGTGGCGGGTAAATTGGACATTTCCTCGGGCGGTCCCCCTGTGACGGGTCTCTCCAACCCGAGGCGGACACTCTACCTGGCGTCGGTGCGTTCCGACGTCTCTTCGTATCCGCGGCTGTTCGATGGGGCTGACAACACGTCGATCGTCGGCCTGCGGGATGAATCGACGGTGGCGCCGATGTCACTGTTCATGCTGAATCATCCATTCGTGCGTCAGCAGGCAGAGGCCCTGGGGAAGCGGTTAGCCAGCCAGGCTGGCACCAGCCCAGAAAAGATGGTTAACTTTGCCTACGAAACGCTTTACGCACGTCGCCCGACGCCGACAGAAACGCAAATCGGCGTGCTAGCCATCGCCGATGGCCGAACCGAAGCACTAGTAGATTACTGCCATATTTTGCTAAGTACTAATGAGTTTGTGTATATTCACTGAGTTATTTACCTTGGGTAACAGAAGCAAAACTTAACATCCGCCAGGTCAATCACCATGGACCGATTCGATTCGCTCCAAGCAACTCCGTCCCGTCGGCAAATGCTCAAGGACTTTGCCAACGGGTTTGCCATGCTGCCGCTGGCTTCACTTTTGGCTGAAGACACATCGCTGTCCGCCGCAGTCAGCCCGGCGGGGGCGGCTGCTCACCTGGCTCCTCGCGCGAAAAACCTGATCTTTTTGTTTATGTCGGGTGGTCCTTCACAGGTTGATACGTTCGACCCCAAGCCACAACTACAAATGAACGACGGGAAACCACTCCCGTTTGAAAAGCCGGATTCCATCAAGAAGCATACGACCAATCTCCTGGCCAGCCCCTTTAAGTTCGCACGGCACGGAGAATGTGGCACGGAGGTGAGCGAGCTGCTGCCCCACCTGGCAGGGTGCGTTGACGATCTGTGCGTCATTCGTTCATTGGTTTGCGATAACTTCAGCCACAATGGCGCTTGTTTGCAAATGAACACCGGCGAGACGGCCTTCAGCCGACCCAGCCTGGGAAGTTGGCTGTTGTACGGCCTGGGATCGGAGAACCGCGATTTGCCGGGTTTTGTCGTCTTGGCTCCGTCGCAACCTGCCCAAGGAGCCCGGCTTTGGACCAGTTCCTTCTTGCCGGCCAAATACCAGGGAACACGTGTCCAAGACCTCGACAACCCGATCGCGAATATCGGTAACTCGACCGTGCCAATCGACCGGCAGCAAAAACAATTGGAAACGCTCAATAGACTCAACGAACTGCACCGGCAGCAGCACGCCGAAGACAGCCGGTTGAGTGCCCGCATTAAGGCGTTTGAATTGGCATTTCGCATGCAAAGCACTGCACCGCTAGCCTTTGACGTTGGCCGCGAGACAGCATCAACTCAACAGCTCTACGGAATCGATGGTTCGATCACCGATATATTTGGGCGGCAATGTTTGATGGCACGTCGCCTGGTGGAACGCGGAGTTCGTACCGTGCAGGTCTATCACACGGACAGTAAGTACCGCAGCAGTTTCCAGATATGGGACCAACATGACGGTCTGCGCCAGGAGTTGATCCATAACTGCCAGTCGATTGACAAACCGGTAGCCGGTTTGCTGCAAGATCTCAAAGCGCGGGGCTTGTTGGACGAAACACTTGTTGTTTGGGGCGGCGAATTCGGCCGTTCGCCGACAGCCCAAAGCCTCGACGGACGGGACCACAATCCTTTCGGTTTCACCATGTGGATGGCGGGTGGAGGAATCAAGAGCGGCATGACCTACGGAGCGACCGATGACTTTGGTTGGCACGCGGTCGAAAACCGCATTCATGTACACGATCTACACGCAACCATTCTCCACCTGATGGGACTGGACCACGAGCGCCTGACCTATCGGTACAGTGGCCGGGATTATCGATTGACAGACATCTACGGCAACGTCGTCCACGACATTCTGGTTTAGGTTGCCACCACCCAATCGCCGCGAGAAAAAACACGCGGCAGGCAAAATCCTCGGAAAGAATACCAGGTGGCGCCCGCCCTCTGCCGCCACCATTGCCACCGCCAGTAGAAAGGTGTTACCATCGCCTCGTACGGATGCTGCACGTGGGCATTTTACCGGTTTTCACCCAGTTGAACGCGCGAGGACGCCGATGCACCAGCAGAATGAATCGGCGTTCAACGAATCGGAACCGGACAGCGCGGTTGTGAAAAAGAAATCGGCGGCCAGTTGTATCATTTACGGCTGCCTGTTTTCCTTTCTCTTAATCGCTCTGTTGTTGCTGGGTGGCGGCTATTACGGCTATCGGTTGCTGCAGGGCCAGTTGAACCAGTACACATCGGAAACACCGGCTGATTTGCCGGTGATCGAGTACACACCCGAACAATGGACAACCCTGAAAGAGAAGATTGAAAAATTCAAGAAAACGGCTGAACAGGCTGAAACAGCAGCGGATCTCATTTTAACATCCGATGACATCAATGCCCTGCTGGCCGAAGACGAGGACATGCGTGGGACGATCCATCTCACGATCCATGACGGTCAGGTTTCCGGCGATGTGAGCATCCCCACCGATTTTCTACCCGGCGGGAAAGACAGGTACTTCAACGCCTCGGGAACCTTTGATGTTTTCCTGGCCGATGGCGTCCTGGTCGTCACACTTGCCTCTGCCACCGTGCAAGGTGAAATCCTTCCAACAACTTTCGTCGAGGCAATGCGTGAAGAAAATCTCACTCCGGACACTTATAACCAGGGGGAAACGGCAGACTTGCTGCGCCGCTTGGAGAGTCTTACGATTGACGACGGCAAGATTATCTTAAAATCCCGGGTGGACAAAGCAGTCTCAACGGACCCTGACAAATCCCAACCGGATGCTGACGAGTCTCGGCAGGACCTAGAAAACGCTGCAACACCCTAGCCGTTGTGCAGCAACAAAAGCTTGCTCCCGCAACCAGGCCACAAACGAATTTTTTCTTGAAAATTTCGGAGCCGCGGAAATGAGTCTCAACCGACGCAAACTTTTACAGGGAACAGCACTGGCCGGAGCCGCAGTCGGGTTTCATCAGACGGCCGCCGGTGCGACTGGAAAACATGAAATCGCGCGGAAGCCGCGAACGATCTATTTTAATGATGCCCGACACTACTACCTGTATGTCTTCGACCCCCCGATGTCACTGCTGGATGCCTGGGGACCGGTCGACGAGGTGGCGGGTACGGCGGTCAATACTTTTGTTTACGGCGTCGCACGTGGTGACGGACTGTTCTACCCGTCCAAGATCGGCCTGCGGTTCGCCACAGACATGCGGCCCCTGACTTCCGCCTACGCCTGGCGCACGTGGGAAAACATGCAGAGTCTGATAGATCGTGGACTCGACCCCCTGGAAGTACTCATCGATCGCGCACACCAAAAAGGAATGGATTTCTTCGCCAGCCTGCGCATGAGCAGCTACGGCGGAATGAAAAAACAACACCTGATCAAAGAAGGTGGCCGCGGACTGGCCCACCAGGAGGTTCGTGATCATCAGTTCCAGGTTCTCCAGGAACTGGCGACCCAGTACGACGTGGAAGGAGTCGAACTCGATTTTGCCGCGGCTCCGGGCGGTATGCAGCAACTCTTGCTGAAGGAGGATGTGACCGAGTTCACCCCTGTGTTGACGGATTATGTGGAAACCATTTCGCAAATGGTCCGGAGGCGTCCAGGAGAGCCAGGACACGTCGGGGCGCGCGTGTATCCCACCGAGGAGATGAACCGCGCGCATGGTCTGGACGTGCGGACCTGGTTGAAACGCGGGCTGGTCGACTACCTGGTTCCGATGCTCTACATCAACTTCACGCTGGACGTGGACATGCCCATGGGCTGGCTGGTCCAGGCGGCTCACGAGCACCAGGTCTCCGTCTATGGCATGCTCATGCCTTTCTCTGGCGACGAGGCGACCGGACTACCTGCACCCGTTCACGCCACACCAGCCCAACTGCGTGCCGCGGCGGCCAACTACTGGGCACATGGTGTCGATGGACTCTACACATGGTTCATGTCGTGGCCGTTGGGAGACACTGAGCGGGGAACACTCACCGAACTGGGTGATCCGGACCTTATCCGGGAAGCAGACAAACACTACATCGTGCATCGACGGTCCGAAGAGGCCAACAAGATGGGTTATCAGGCCCACCTGCCTCTTGAAATCCCGTCAGCCAATCCGGACAAGATCTACACCATCCCGTTCTCCGTTGCCGACGACGTGGCCGGCTCGCAGCGAATCCAACGCGTGCTGCTTCGAATAAATATCGACAACCTGGTCAGCGCCGATCGCTTGAACCTCCGACTCAACGGCGAGTCGTTGAACCATGCACCGTGTCAACGTGACTTCGGCTCTTCCATCAGTCCGTATTCGGGCCAGTGGCTGGAGATCGAGTTGATTGCGGTCCGGCCACGTCAGGGACGGAATCGCCTTGAAATCTCGCTGGCTGGCCGGCCCCGGGGTCTGGAGGGAGGAATCACGGTACAACATGTCGAGTTGCTGATCGAGTACGGTCCCTTCCCCGCACACCTGTCTGAATGAGTCCGGCCGCGTGCGCCTTGCGTGCGCCTTGCGTGCGCCTTGCGTGCGCCTTGCGTGCGCCTTGCGTGCACCAAGTCGCATCGGTCTCCCGCACAGCAAGGATGTTTTGTTCTGTCGATACGGAACAAACCCGATTAACCCGGGTCAGCGCCGTGGTGAACCCGGATCACCGGCGGCGATCCGCTTCACCTTTCAGGAGTTGCCGGCGGGGGACCCACCAGGAGCACGTGCAGACTACGGGCACCCTGGGCACCCGTGACCAGCGTGGCAGCGATATCTGCCGTTTTGGAGGGTCCTGAGATGAAAAGCCCGTACTGAACTTGTTCGAAGCTCAAACGGTCATAGGCCTCATGCAGGTTGTGTACGATCTGCTGCGCATCGACCACCAGGATCAGGTGTTCGGCAATCACATACACCACCCGATGCTTCACATGCTCCCCGCTCACCCAAATCGCACCATTTTCGGCCACCATGAATTCACCGGCCAACACCGCCACATCCAACTGTTCCAGCGCGTAAGGATCGTCAACCGGGGCTGCGTCCGAATTGTCCCGCTGGACACCTGGCACCCCGGAAAGGACCCACTTGGCCGAACGATAGACTTCGATGGATTCCAGAGTTTTTGCTATTTGTGTCTGATCGGCAACTCGGAGCGCAACTCCTCCTACCTGTTCCAACATGTTCTCGAACTGCCCCAACGGGTCTTCGTAACGAATTCCAAAGCCGGTCGAATCGGGCAAAGATATTTCGCGAACCGGTTGTTTGCGAATCGAAGCTAAAATTTTATTTTTGCTGTTCATGGTTTCTTTGCGCGTACCACTCGCGAAAACTGGTGTCGGGTATCCGGGGAAAATCACGTTGTCGGCCCCAAAGATTCAGCCGGTGATAGACCAGCACACGGGGCAGCCGGCGGAGCATCATGCGGAAGATCCGGCCAGAGGTGCAATAAAGCCAGGTGTTGCGTAATACGAGACTGGCAACTTTCATCGCAAATCGCTTCGTCCAGGGAAGAACCCCAGCACTGACTATCTCTTTGCGCCATTCGAGTAGTTGATGATGCAGATCGATCTTCACCGGGCAGACAGCCGTGCAGGACCCACACAGGCTGGACGCATAGGGCAGTGAAGAGAATTCTTTCATGTTGCGGGACGGACCCAGCACAGATCCGATCGGCCCCGGAATGGTGTAACCGTAACTGTGACCACCGCTACGGCGATAAACAGGACAGGTGTTCATGCAGGCGCCGCAACGAATACAGTTCAGCGACTTGTTAAATTTTGGTTTCTGCAATAACTCGCTGCGGCCATTATCCACAATGACCAGGTGCAGTTCCCCACCTGCAGCGGGACCGTGGAAATGTGAAGTGTACACGGTGATCGGCTGCCCCGTGGCGGACCGCGCCAGGAGCCTGAGGAAGACGCCAAGGTCCTTGATCCTGGGAATCACTTTCTCGATCCCCATGCAGGCAATGTGTAAACGCGGCAGGCCTGTTCCCATGTCGACGTTACCTTCGTTCGTGCATACAACGAACCCACCTGTTTCAGCCACGGCAAAGTTGACTCCGGTGATCGCCGCATCTGCCTCAATGAAAGTCCTGCGCAGAGCGTCGCGCGCCACGGCGACTAACTGGTCCGGATCAGATGCAGACAGGTCGGTGCCAAAGTGTTCGTGAAACAGTTCTGCGACTTCTTCATGCTTGATGTGAATGGCAGGTGTAATAATGTGACTGGGAGCCTCTTGCCGCAGTTGAACGATGCGTTCACCCAGGTCGGTGTCCGTCACCTGAATATTACGCTCCTGAAGGAATTGATTCAGATGACATTCCTCGGTTAACATCGACTTGCTCTTTACCACCTTCCGGGCACCGGCCGCTTGGAGAATCCCGGCAACAATTTGGTTGTGTTCTTCTGCGTCCAGGGCCCAGTGAATTTGCACACCCAGGCGTTTTGCCTGAGACTCAAACCGCTCGAGATAGTCATCCAGGCGAGATAACGTGTGGCCCTTGATCTGCGACCCCAACTCACGTAATTCCTCCCACTCGGGAATGACCTTCACCGCCTGGTCTCTCTTCTCGCGCATGAACCAGATGACATTGTCATGCCAGTGCGCTCTTTCTTGATCGGCCACGTACTGGCCGGCCTGCCTTGGATGGTTCACCGGCCTGCCCTCTCACCTGCAATCAGAATTTCGGCAACGTGCATCACACGCAAATTCTTTTTCTGACGCCGAATCAGGCCCTCCAGATGCATCAGGCAAGACATATCAACTCCTGTCAGCACCTCGGCACCTGCGTCCAGGTGATCACGAATACGATCATTGCCCATCATGCAGGACACGGCTTCCTCATTGACGGCAAAGGTGCCGCCAAAACCACAGCATTCGTCGGTCCGGGACAATTCGACCAGTTCGATACCAGTCAGTCCCTGTAATAAGTTTTGCACCTTGCTGAATGATTGCGTGACCATTTCGCTACTGCTTGCCAGCCCCAACTCACGCAGCCCGTGGCAGCTTTGATGAAGGCCCACCCGGTGAGGAAACTTGCCGTGGACCGTTTCGATCTTGAGGACATCCGTCAGGTATTCACAAACCTCAAACGTCTTCGCCTTCAGCTGGTCGAATCCGGGCCGCCCCGAAAGGTATGCGTCGTAGTGATGACGAACCATAGCCACGCAGCTTCCTGAAGGACACACCACGTGATCATAATCCTGAAAGACCTGCAGGAACTTCTCAGCCAGGGGTTGCGCCTCGTTATCACAACCCGTGTTGGCCATGGGCTGCCCGCAGCAGGTCTGGGCTGCGGGAAATTCGGCCACCACGTCAAATCGTTTCAGCAACTCGAGAACCGCAACGCCAACCTGCGGATAGAGTTGATCGACGTAACAGGGAATAAACAGCCCGACGCGTTTCATGGATGATAACGTTGAAACCTTCCTGATCGGTTGCCGCAGGTCAAGGGAGCGAAGTTCCGTTCTTTACCGGGCATTCCCGCGCCATTGGTACTACACAGGAAATAGCCCCCAACTCAGCAGCCGCATTCACTTGCACATCCCTCTCATGGTGACCGCCGTGACCCAGGCTGCCTTCAGATTTTCCCTCTCATGTTTGGTTCCGATGGTCACCGATCGAAGGTATCACATCATGAACATCCGGACCAAAATAACGCAGCCCGACCAGCGGCTCACTCCCGGTGTTGACAATTTGAACACCCGTTTCCGCCGCGGCCTTGGTAATAAAAACCTCGTCCTCGGTGGACTGCCCGAAGTGGATCATGGCCGGGGTCTGCAATTTCAAACTACCCATCGAACCAGAACCCTGCACGGTGATCCAGCCACTCGCTCCGGGATCCCGCAGGGTGCATTGAGCACCCGGCTCTACGGTCAACTCTTTTGCGGAAAACATCTGCCGACCACCAAACGCACCGTAAGTAATCCAACGGTCGATAAACCCCTCGCCACTGCGAGATTCATCGACGATTGGTTCAATGTAGTGATGATCCTTGAAGTGTGTATCGACATTCTCCTCCCAATCAAGTTGCCCCATGATAAAATCGAGATCGTGGTGCTTTTCCTCCGGCATATCCTTAACCAGCAACGACCTGGGCACCTCGCGGCCTTCTACAAGCGACTGGAACATGCCGAACACATCACTGCCCCATTGCGGTTCATAGGTCAACAGTGACCCCGGGGCGTGCAAGACTCCCGGTGGAATTATCCATCCGGTACCTCGCTTCAAACGATAGGCGCGGGATAAATCCAGGATGCCATTGTCCCCCCGGTCCCAATCGGCCAGGCATTGTCGCACTTGCTCGGACGTGGTTCCGGGCTCCAATCCCATAAACGTGTAGGCAAAATGATTGTCCACATTATTCAGTTGCGGCGGGAAATAGTAGGCTTCGGGCTTGCCTTCCTGTCCCACCAGGGCGGCATCTTCCATCGTTTGATGCATGTGGTGTGGAATGGGACCATTGTTGTCAAAAAACTTGGAGTAAATCGGCCAGCGACCATACTTCCCATACATCTCGCTGCCGATGAGTTGGTCGCCTGCCTCCTGCACCGCGTCACGAAGCGTAAATCGCTGTCCCTGAAAGGCCACATAACTCAGTCCTTCATCGGCCAGTCGGCCTTCATTGGCGGCTTCCGTGGCACTCGCAAACCAGCGTTCATCAATCCCGCCCCGATGAGCCCCGTAAGCGTAGTAGTCATCGGGATGCAGTTTCAATCGTCTTCCCGGGTGCAGAAAACTGCGTGGCACCCAATTGGGCAGAAGTCTCAACAAACCCTGGTCGGCTTCCATCGCCGCCGACAAGACCGTGTTCACGTTATCCTGTTTGACAATCGTTGCTGAATCCATCAAAAGACCCCTTCCCCCAGCTGACTCTGACTTGATTTCAGATCGCCCCTGTTCACCTGCGGGCCACTGCCCGAGGGGGGCGCGTGCCGGAAAACATGTCGACCCTCCAGTGTTTACGCGTCTTACAGCTTAGCCGTATTCAGTCCGTTGACAAGGCAAGGTATTGCTTCTGTCCAGCTAAAAACAAGGTATGAAAGAAACTCGCCTGCCAGTCAGCCAAAGACAGCCGGGAAATTTTTGTGCACAGAGATTCACCCACTCGTTTCCAAACGTTAGCTGTTCGCTCGCTGCGAGTTCCAACTCTGCACCAGCCGCTTGAAGGAACGCGTCGCCCTCACCCCGGCAACTTGTTTCTCCGTTCATCCCGCCGGGAGTCCGCCTCCAACTTGTTGTTGGGATTCGCGGGATCGCAACTACATCTCCAGCCAATCATGTTACGCGCCGAGGGTCAGGCAACCCTCTGGAACTTCGATCCGAACCTTACGATTCCTTTCTCAGGGATCCGTTGCCTGCCACAGGTGTATTGTTTTCGATTCACCCCGGCAACATCACGCGACCACCACTGGCGACCACCGTCTGGCCGGTCATGTAACTGGACTGTTCGCTCAGCAGGAATCGCGCCAGGTTGGCGATCTCCTCCGGCCGGCCGATTCGACCCAACGGGGTGTTTTCCAGAATGACCTTGTGAACTTCCGGAGAAAGTGTGTGGGCCATCTCGGTCTCGGTCAACCCCGGGCAGACACAATTGACGCGGAGGTTATGCTTGGCCCAGGCCTGGGCGACACAGCGGGTGATGGCGATCACGCCGGCCTTGGATGTTGAATAGGCAACCTGGTTTTCTCTTTCTCTGAGTCCGGCAATCGATGAGACCGTCACGATGCGGCCGAACCGGCGCTCGATCATTTCGTCCTTGACGGCGTAGATCATATTGAACGTGCCGTCGAGGTTGATATCCAGCGTGGTCTTCCACCGCTCCCAGCTGACATCATCCGCCGACCCCGGAATAGAGATCCCCGCAGAGGTAACCAGCATATCGATCGGCCCCAGCGACTTGCGGGCTGCGGCCACGATGTCCCGGGCGGCATCCGGCTGTGAGACGTCACCGGCAACTGCGACTGCCCGGGTGCCCCGTGCTTCCATTTCTGCAATCACCTGATCGGCATCGGCCGTGCGCGACATGTAGTTCAACGCCAACAGGGCACCTTCATCTGCCAATTGCAGTGCCAGCGCCCTTCCAATCCCGCGTGTTCCTCCGGTAATGAGAACCACCTTGTCTTGAAAGTCTGATGCCATCTTTTTCTTTCCCGCCGCCACGCTCCTGCGAGCTGGCAGTCGTTCATAGATAGTCTTTGCCGTGGAGTTTGCGCCAACCCATCTCCAACACTTCACCGAAATCTGGACTGTGTACCTGTGGAGTCATCCAACCCCTGACCCTCATGTCGTCCAACACGTCTGCCAGTAGGATACCACTATTCCGGGTCGTGACGGACTTGTCACGACCATGGGTCCGATGTGATTCCACCGGTTCTACCGTACGGCACCAGGATCGCGGGGATCTTCCTGCAACTCATTCAAACAACCGTCGGACTCACAGGAGTCACTTGAATGAGTGATCAGGCAAGAATCTTCTGAACAATTTTTCCGTGCACATCGGTCAGCCGATGGTGTCTTCCCTGATACTTGAATGTCAACCCGGTGTGGTCGATGCCAAGGCAGTGTAACAGGGTAGCGTTGAGATCGTGAACATGGACCGGATCCTCTTCGATGTTGTAACTGTGGTCATCTGTCTGTCCCAGCGTAATCCCCGGCTTGATGCCACCCCCAGCCAGCCAGATCGTAAAGCAACGGGGGTGATGATCCCGTCCATAGTTTTCCGGAGTCAACGTACCCTGGCAATACACCGTGCGGCCGAATTCCCCCGCCCAGATAATGAGCGTGTCATCGAGCATTCCTCGATTCGCCAAGTCGCGCACCAGCGCAGCTGACGCCCGATCCGTATCCCGGGTTTGAACGCGAATCGCTTGTGGCAGGTCTCCGTGTTGATCCCAACCACGATGGTACAGTTGAATGAAGCGAACTCCTCGTTCTGCCAACCGACGAGCGATCAGACAGTTTGCCGCGTAGGTTCCCGGCTGGGTCACGTCGTCCCCGTAAAGATCCAGTACTGATTGAGGTTCATCCGAGATGTCGGTGAGTTCCGGCACGGAAAGCTGCATCCGGTAGGCCATTTCGTACTGCGTCATGCGAGTGGCGATTTCCGGATCGCCAAGCTTTTCCAGCCGCAGACGATTGAGACTTGCCAGATCATCCAGCAGCCCCCGACGGTCCTCGCGCGTGACCCCCGGCGGGTTGGAAAGGAACAAGACGGGATCGCCCGAACGGCGGAATTTCACTCCCTGGTGCTTGCTGGGTAAAAAACCTCCACCCCAGAGCCGATCGTAAAGGGGCTGTCCGCCGGAGCCGGAAGTCAAGGCGACGAAGGTAGGCAAATCTTCATTCAGACTTCCCAGGCCGTAGGAAAGCCAGGCTCCGAAGCTAGGGCGACCTGCCAATTGGCTACCGGTCTGCATCAGGGTAATCGCCGGGTCATGGTTAATCGCATCGGTGTGCATGCTGCGGATAAAACAAAGCCGATCAGCGATACCGGCCGTGTATGGCAACAGTTCACTGATCCAGGCACCACTCTGGCCCCGTTGCTGGAACTGGAACTGGGTCGGCGCGATCGGAAAACTTGCCTGGCTCGCTGTCATTCCAGTCAACCGTTGCCCTCGTCGAACCGAATCGGGCAATTCTGCGCCAAACTGATCCGCTAATCCGGGCTTGTAGTCATAAAGATCCATCTGGGAGGGCGCGCCCGACTGGCAAAGATAAATCACCCGGCGGGCGGGCGGCTGGAAGTGGGGTACTTGCGAAACCTCCGATCCCAACATTCGACCAGCGCTCAGCGCCGCCGTTGCGGCGGATGCCAGGCTGATTCCCGCATGTCCCAGGAATTGCCGACGGCTATACTCCCAGGCAATCCGTTCGGCAGGTGTCAGTGGATGTTGATCAGCAACTTGTCGCAACATGGCTTGACTCTCCGGGTAACCCTTCAAGGCAGCGATCACTCGCGGTTGATCACCTCATCAAGATTCATCATCAGGTTTGCTACATTCGTATAGGCAGCCAGCCGTACCCGGTCGATGCCGACCGGTACTTCCATTTCACCAAAACCAACCAGCTTGCCCGCAGATTCTTCGTCAGCCTGGTAACGGGCCAGGGCTCGCTCGAATGATTTCTCCAGAATCCCAAGTTCCCGGGCAGTGGCCCGGCGGGCGGTCAACTGCCGAAAGCCCCAGTCTAACCGGTCTCTTGGCCCGGAAACTCCCCGGGACATCATCTGGCTGGCCAGCGCCCGTGCTGCTTCCACAAAGGTGACATCATTCAGCAGCGCCAGGGCCTGCAGCGGTGTGTTCGTGCGGGACCGGCTCAGGACACATGTTTCTCGTGAGGAAGCGTCAAACGTCATCATGATGGGTGGCGGCACGGTCCGTTTCCAAAAGGTGTACACGCTGCGTCTGTAAAGTTTTTCTGCCTTGTCACGCACGTAAACCTGGCTGGCAATCTCCTTCCAAAGTCCCTCCGGCTGGTAGGGCTTGACCGATGGCCCACCGATGGAGCTGACCAGTAGTCCACCACTTGCCAAGGCCTGATCTCTTACGATCTCGGCCTGCAACCGCAGGCGAGATGCCCGGGCCAGCAGCAGGTTGCCGGGATCGGCCGCCAGGTGTTGGTCGTTAATCGTGGAAGACTGCTGGTAGGTGGCGCTGGTGACAATCAGGCGGCGCATTGTCTTTACATCCCAGCCACACCCCACAAACTGGCTGGCCAGCCAGTCCAGCAGTTGCGGGTGCGTGGGCAGCTCTCCCTGGGAACCAAAATCCTCCAGCGTGCGGACCAGACCGCGACCGAAGTGTTTGTGCCAGAAGCGGTTCACGATCACGCGGGCCGTTAACGGGTTGGTCCCGTCCACCAGCCAGCGAGCCAATTCCAGTCTCGTGCGGACCTGACGGTCTCTGCCGCCAGCCAGGCTGGCAGGGATACCCGCGGCAACCTCCTCGCCCGGCTTGTCATACTGCCCTCGCTCAAGCATAAACGTCGGTCGCCGTTGAGGATTTTCCTGCATTACCATCACCGTCGGTACTCGCCGCAGCTCGGCCGTGAGTTCCTCCTCCAGCTTGCCTCGACGCTGGAAAAGACTTTTGATCGGTTCGCCCACATAGCGGTCCATGAACAGGTGGTAAAGCTTGTTCTGCTGGCCCGGCGTTCGATCGGCTTGGGGTATCTCCGCGATCTGCTGGATTGACTCGGATGTCGCCAGAATACGAACTTCCTCCGGCTTCAGGGTTCGCGTGTAAAAACGCGTTTCATCGAGTAGACCGTCCAGATAAGCCTCATCGTGCCCGCTGCCGAACTTCAGTGTGGGGGCGGTGTTGAAGGTACCAGTGAAAAGATCCAGCAGAACATCCAGCTCCCGCAATTCACCATTCACGTACAATTGAAACCCACGAGCCAGTTGCGATCCATCATGAAGCAGGGCCAGGTGCGACCACTGGCCCACCGGTAAAGGATCCCGCACCTGGAAAATGATGGCGTCGTCCAGCCAGCGCGGGCCGAATTTTACGTGCAAATGGTTGTCGACCAGCTTCCAACTAAATCCTGTGGCACGATCATTTTTCACATTCAGCATGCTCATGATTGTGCCGGTCTGAACCGAAAAAGGATGCACCCAGGTTGTCAGCGTCAGGGGTTGATCCCCCGCGAACCGGATCATGCCCCCGGCCTCTACAAAACGGCCCTCGGTAAGTTGCAGGGCCCGGCCCTGGACGCCTTCAGCCAGAACAACCGACTGCCCTTCCGGCACACTGAGCTGGTCCGGGTCTTCTGAAGGTTCTGCAATCCAAGGATTTTCCAGATCTTCCCATGCAAGTCGCACCGCAAGATCCCGATCCACCATCCGATCATCCCCAGCCCGCGGTTCATAATTGGCCGACCAGTTGCGTAGTGATTCCTGGATCTGCTCCACGTGCTGCTGTAACTGGATTTCCACCGCGGCAATCTGCTCTTCAAGTCCCGACAACCGACGTTCTATCTGCCGGGTGGGCGACTTCATCACAGGGGAAGAATTTCCGTGTTTGATCACTCGGCCCCGTTCCGGCAGGTTGTTGAAAAAGGCCATCACCTGATAAAACTCCCGCTGACTGATGGGATCGTACTTGTGGCTGTGGCAACGGGCGCAGCCCATCGTCAGCCCCAGCCAGATCGTGGCCGTCGTGTCGACACGATCGACCGCATACTCGACCAGGTACTCTTCGGGCACAATCCCTCCCTCTGAATTCGCCCGATGATTACGGTTAAAGCCCGTCGCCAGAATCTGTTCCGGCGTCGGGTCAGGCAGCAGATCTCCCGCCAGTTGCTCGATCGTGAATTGATCAAAGGGTTGGTTGCGGTTCAATGCATTGATCACCCAGTCGCGCCAACGCCACATGTAGCGGACCCCGTCGGTCTGGTAACCATTGGTATCAGCATACCGAGCCGCGTCCAGCCACTGCATGGCCATCCGCTCGCCATAGCGGGGAGACGCCAGCAGCCGGTCCACCAGCCGCTCGTAGGCCTCTGGAGATTCGTCTGACAGGAAACCATCCAACTCCTGCTGAGTCGGTGGCAGCCCGCTCAGGTCGATCGTCGCTCGCCGAATCAGTGTTTCTCGATCTGCGCGAGACGATGGCTCAAGCCCCGCATCCTCGATGCGAGCCAGGATGAACGAGTCGATGGGATTTCGTATCCAAACAGATGCGGCCGGTAATGCCGACCGAACGGGCATGACAAACGACCAGTGATCCTGCCAGGAGGCTCCCTGCTGAATCCAACGGCGAATTACCTGCCGCTGTTCATCGCTGAGGTGGCGGTCAGCTGAAGGCGGAGGCATCTGTTGATCGGGATCGCCGTTGTTAATCCGCCGCCACAACTCGCTTTTGTCCGGCGCGCCCGGAACGATGATGGCCGGGTCGCGGTCAGTAGCAAGAGCCACTTCCCGCAGATCAAGCCGCAGATTCGCCTTTCGCTGCTCGACATCCGGCCCATGGCACTTGTAACAGGTGTCCGACAGGATCGGCTTGATCTCACGACTGAAATCGACCTGCTGTGCCAGCAACAGGGATCCTTCCAGTCCGCCCGCCAACAGCAGTCCCAGCAGACCGGCCAGCCAAGTCGCTCGAACAGTAGCAGTCACCACGCACCACCTCACAACAATACGGCACCTGACATGCGGTATGGCAGGTCCAAGTCTCAGTTGATCCGCTCCCTGTATCTTACCCGACCCCCTCGCTGGTGTGCAGGATCTCAAGCTAATCTCAAGATAGTTTATCGAAACACACTCCCCCCTTAGCATCCGCTGGTGAAGGCCCCTTGGCGGCCAACCACCCGTTCCCTGCCAGGGATTTCAAGGGCCCACCTGCAACATCAGGTACCAGGGGAAGAACGACCGTTTTCACTTGCCACAGCCAGCGAGCTGAACAGGGTACCCGCCAGCAATTCAAAGCTGATCGGCAACATCCGCCAGCAGTCCCGCCAAAGCCGTTGGAGGCGATGCGACCGCCGAACGCAACCTTTCCGCTCCGTGGCCGCTCGCGTGACCACGACGCAATCCCTCGAGCAAACGGGACATGGTGACCTTCATTGGCAACCATCAGCGCCGCGTGATCCGAAGGAGAACGAGGAACGCGTCAGGGAGCTTCGACGCAGAAAAGGTGGCGTCGGCCGCGCAACAGGATCTTTCCATTGACGGGAACGGGCGAGGCGATCATCCGTTCGCTCATCTTGTTGGTGGCGAGGATCTCGAATTTGCCTGTCACCTGAGCCACGATAACGACCCCATCCTCACGCGTGGCATAAAGTTTTCCGTCGGCGACTACTGGCGAAGCGTAGTACTTCAAGCGGTGACGAGGCAACTGAGCTTGCCACACGGTTTCGCCACTTTCGGCATCCAGACAGACGACACCACCGCTGTCGCGCAGGATGTAGACTCGACCGTCGGCAACCACGGGTGTGGGAACAAACGTGCCAATGTCGGTGCGGGTCCACAAACGATGCGTCTCTGTGACATCGCCATCACCTCCCAGTCTTATCCCGGCAAGGTGAACACCCCTACCGTAAGGCACGATTGCGACATCACCCGCGACAACTGCTGAAGCCACTACGACCCAGTTGTTCTTCTGCTCGGGGTTGAAACCGCTTGCCGACCAGAGAGTTTTTCCGTCAGTCGCATCGTGTGCTGTCAAGTGTTCCGCACCCCAGACCAGGATCGCCTCGCGCCCGTCGTGGTGAATCACCGTCGGTGTGGCATAGCTGTGGTCGCCCTCAACAGGACAAACATAGTTCCGCGGAACTTTCCACGACAGCTCGCCGCTTTCCTTGTCGAAGGCCGCAAGGAAGGACTCGCCCTTGTGCATCACGGCCACGATCACGTCCTGCTCGGTCAGCACCGGCGAGGTTCCCAGGTCCCAGTAGAGCGAATCCGCGCCGAAACGACTTTGCAAATTTGTCTTCCAAGCAAGGTTTCCGGAAAAATCGAGCGCCGCAACATTGCCACTTTTGAAATAGACGAAGATGCCTTTTCCATCGGTCACTGGTGACGGGTTGCTGCCCGAACCGTTACGATGTTTCCCACGTCGCCCCATCCCAATGGCGGTCTTCCAGCGGAGCGCACCGGACCAGTCATAGGCGAACGCGGTGTCCTGACCCTGGTCCCAAGACGTAACAATGATTGAGTCATTCCAGACCACGGGAGTCGAACAGCCAGCTCCCGGAAGTCCAACTTTCCACCCAAGATTTTTTTCGAAGTTCCACTGGACCGGGTAGGAACCGTCGCTGGAAATCCCGTTCGATTCCGGTCCCCGCCAGCCCGTCCATTTGCCACGGGCGGGCTCTTGACTGCGGGAATTGCAGGAACCGTTCAGTGCCACGAGCACCAGCAGAGCAAGGGTCAGGCGGTAAGGCATGTCGTGAGAGCTTTCATGAGAACCAAACTTCCCCGTTCCAAAAACCGCAGCATTTGGCTTCTCGCGTGTGACGAGTGTTGAACGCCAGCCTACGGAAGTATTCCCGACCCGCGAAGCGATTTCTCCATAGATTCCCAAACGCGGTCCGCCACGAGAGCATGGCCTGCCGGTGTCCAGTGTATGTCACCGCGTTGAATGTAACGATCTCTAAACTCCTCGTAGGAATTTTCCGTCACCAAGGTTGGAAACAAGTCGATGAAGTCCAGCTTCTGCCGCCGACTGAATTCCCGCCAGATCTTGACCTGAATGCTGTCTGGGTTGCCGTCACGAATCTGGACCGGCCAAGGGTAGACAGCGAGCGTGACTTTGATTTTACGCTCTTTAGAGAAACGAACGAAATCTTTCATTTTTTCCCGCGCGGACTGAAGCCCTAACTGAACCCAATGGCTATTGAACCGCTTCTTGGACATCGTCCACTGGTCGCGGATGAGTGCGAATTCGGGATCGGAATACGCTTCCTCGTAGATGTTATCGAGCCAGAAGTAATCCAACCATGGAGGGTAGTAATCCGGCCGGTACTTGGCCCGGCGTTCCGCTTGACGTCGCTTGCGGAGACTGGGCTGAATGGTCCCATAGAAAAACGATGTCTCGCGCAGAAAACGATGGAGACCGGTCCGAAAGGTCGCCCAGCGCGTGGGCATCGACCCTTCGAAGTCCTTGTAGAGCACTTCGTCCTGAATGTCAGAGATGTCAATGAAAACGTAGATCTCGTCGACATGCAGCCCGACTTCGGCAACCAGGAATTTGGTCTTCTGGAGGTAGAGCTTGGGACAATAGGAAGAAACAGCACCGTTTAGTATCTCGACGCGATCGCGGTTGACCTTTTGACTCAGTAATCCAACAAAGGTGTCTTTGAAGGGGACACCGAGCCCCTCCGTGTAGGAGTCACCTAGAACGAGGATCCTGTACTTGTCGGTGGCCAGGCTCACTTCCCGCACGGCTTCATCCAGCAGACCGAGGGAATTTGTAAAAACAGGATACTCCGCTCCATCGCCCCACTTCGCCACGGCCGCTCGGTTGGAAAGCAACCCGTGGTGATAGAAAGGGTGTGACTCGCGAAAATTATTGTAGTTCTTGGGCAGCAGGAGCAGGCCAGCGGCAAAATCGAGGACCAAAACAAGAAGAAGGATTGTCAGGGACAACGTCTTGCGCCGGTGTCTTCTGAACACATTGACGCGAGTGGATCTGCTGGAACTGGCTTGGGTCATCCGCTTCATGTCTGCCGGGCCGTTACCCAGGCTAACGAATAATTGCGTACAGGAATGCTGATGGCTCTACTCTGTTAAGGACTCGCTCTAAAGACACGCCGTCAAAAATGCCAGAAGTATCAGCGTGGTGAAATTCGGCAGGCCTACTCCAGTCCGACAACCGTGACTTTTCGTGTGCATCTGAAGTGTTCTCACTGGCAAATGGTCCGCCAAGGCGACAGACCTGGTCGCTGTCTATCCCTCAACCCAATGCGCCAAGCTCAATCTTAATGAGATCCAGAGGGCTTCGGTTTTTGCTCCCGAAGCGCAGCCGGATTCACCCAGATATGCTGGGTCATTTGCCGATATCCGGCTTTTTTCGCAACATCGTACATTTTGTCAGCGCGAAAAATAGCATCAGGTTTATAATTTCGCATCACATAGACGGGATCGAACTTCGTGTGACCAGGCCGAAAGTGAATTGCGTCGTCGAGGGCAAACGGCTGCCCGATTTTCCTCGCGATCCGTTTTTCACTATATCCGAGCACATCCACCAGTTTATAGTCCGTAAAAAATCCCGTCATGCCGGCCCATTGCACTGCGATCACCGAATCCGGTTTTACATAGCGGGTGAGCGACTTGGCCCCCGCAACGATGCGGTTATCAGCCCCCACGCAAAATGGGCGATCCGCCACAACCAGTTTCCTCCAGATCTTTTCGCTTTCGGCGTTACCCCAAAAGCCCAGAAAGAAATAAAGGGCGATAACTGTAAATCCCGCATGGGCGTAAAAGATCCTCCTGTCATCCATTTTTTCGCTGCGGTTCTCCTGCCACCAGGCGACAGCTTCATTGAACAAGTAGTTGAGTAATACAAATACCAACGGCATCACGGGTGCGATGAATCGGTTGGCCGCCACTCCGTTCTCCCATGCGTCGCCGCCAATGTAAATATTGTATGCAAAATAAAGCAGTACGATCGCCAGAGGGAGACGCACTTTGTGTGCCCGTTTCACAGTTGGAATCAGCCACACTGCCAGAACTGTTAGAGGAATCCAGAGGGGGGCAAGAAAGTGTCCCGTAACGAGGACGCCCCGCATGATGCGCACCGAAAGGGGCGTGCCGGTAAGTTTAAGATAATACGTATTTGGCAGCCAATCACCGAAATAAATGAGGCGAAACAACTCGTAACCAGCAGCTGCTGCGACAATCAAACCCAGGGGCCCAATCCACAGTGCCCGGTTTTTTCCAAAAACGACATGGCGAACATAGAAGAGGCACGCCGCTACCGCCAACACCATGTCTGGCCTCAGCAAAATGCACAGTGAGAGACACACGGCAAGTGCCCAGTAGCGATCTGACTTTGTGTGCACAACCCGAAGACAGAGGTAGGTCACGGCTGTGAAAAGCAACGCCTGGAGTCCCGTTTCCATCCCCCTCAGGCTCCAGAAATTCAAGGGATAGTAGCAAGCCGTCAGCAGGGTTGCGGGGATCCAGGTACCGCGGTTGGATTCACGGAAGAAATCAATCATCAGTTGACGCACGACCAGGATATTGGCGACGAGACAGGCCACACCTAAAATCTGAATTCCTAACGGGCGCAGACGAAGGGGCAGTCCCAGAGCGTTGATGGGAACCATCAAGAACGTCCAGAGAGGGCAGGTGTACCCTTCGACGGGCTGTCCCTGTCGCGCCCAATTGAGGCCGTAGCCTTCGACAAGGTTGCGGGCATAGCACATAGAAATCATCGCGTCGTCGAACAGGCTAAAAAAACGTTCTTCCCCAATAAAGGATGAAGAACGCATGATAAACCACGCAGCCCAGGCGACAAACGCGACGAGAATAGCGCCCAAATACAACAATCCGCGGTGTTTGTCCACGCGGGTTGAAAGTAAGTTGAGATCGTTCATTCCGTTCACAGCTTTGAAAACAAGTTTTTGTCTGCGGATCCCACACTGCTACAAATGCGTTGTATCCACAAACTTCAAACCAGATTTTTTCGGACCTGCCTGATTGATTATAACACGGGCTTAAAAAAACTCCAAGATTCAATGGTGTCCAATGAAAGCCGACCGGAATTCAGCTGAACAGGAAGACGTGAAACTCCGGGACGTCGAACCTGCTAATGTGCCCAATGCACCTCTGCCCTCTGACAGCGCAAACTCGCTGCGGATGCACTTGCTGATGTCGCCAGGTTCAACCACTTCGAGGGCTAAAACGTGTCCCTTGATCGCGACCGAAAAATTGGAAGGCAGGGTGCGAAGAAACAGAATGCAGTAACATTTTCATCGTGTTGTCGGTTTCTCCTGGCTATCGTCTGGCGTCCGGTACCAACAAGACATACCATGAGTCATTCTCTACGTCGATTGGCCGTACAACTTGGCCCGTTTCCGGAATTCAATGCATTCAAATTGCTGAAGTCCAACACCACCATGGCCCATTCAACCCGCCGTCACAAACTCCTCCTGGGACTGGCATTTTTCCTCGGGAGCTTCCAGGGGAACTTAAGTGCGCTGGAGAACACCGGTCAAAGGCCGAATATCCTCTGGCTCTCCTGCGAAGATATCAGTCCCCACATTGGCTGTTACGGTGACCCTCACGCCATCACCCCTCACGTTGATCAGTTGGCAGCGGAAGGTGTGAGGTATTCCCATTGCTTCACCGTTTCCGGCGTCTGTGCCCCGAATCGCTCTGGAATCATCACCGGGATGTACCAGACCACCCTGGGTACCCATCACATGGCGTGCGAGATCACGCTTCCCCCCTACATTCGGCCATTCCCCGTCTACTTACGGGAGGCGGGCTATTATTGCACGAACAATTCAAAGACCCATTATCAGTTCAAACATCCGCCCAGTACCTGGGACGCTTCAACCAGTGACGCACACTGGCGAAATCGGACTGACCCGTCGCAGCCGTTTTTCGCAGTCTTTAATTTCATCGATTGCCACGAAAGCCGCATTGCGTCCACTACCCACTACGAACGAGTCGCTCGTGTCCTGACACCCGATCAGCGACAAGACCCCAATGCCATCACGACGTTTCCCGATTACTACCCGGACACGGCGGTCGCCCGTGAGGACTGGAAACGGAACTACGAACTCATCACGGCCATGGATCACTGGGCCGGCGACCTGATTCAACAACTCAAAGACGATGGTCTCTACGAAAACACCATCATCTTTTTCTGGTCAGATCACGGAGTTGGTCTGCCCCGTGCTAAACGCTGGTTGTATGACTCCGGTACCCACGTACCGCTGATCGTACGTATTCCGAAATTATTGCGAAAAGCCGATCAGGGAACGGCGGGCACCGTCTCCGACCGGTTGGTCAGTTCCATCGATTTTGGTCCGACCGTTCTCCACCTGGCCGGCGTTGAAATCCCATGTCATGTACAAGGCAAACCGTTTCTCGGGCCCGCACCGGCTGAACCTCGCGATTACGTCTACGGCAGTCGCGACCGCATGGACGAACGTTACGACATCATCCGGATGGTCCGCGATAAAAGGTACAAGTACCTTCGGAATTACGAACCCCTGAAGAGCTACTACCAATACATGAACACCCCGGAAAAAGGCGCCACGATGAAGGAACTTCGTCGACTGCACGACGAGGGAACACTCGCCACGACCGCCGACTACTACTTTTCCACCACCAAACCCGTTGAAGAACTCTACGACACCGCATCGGACCCGCAGGAACTCACAAATCTCGCCAGCAGTCACGAGTATTCACAGGTATTGAGGGAGATGAGGGCTGCCCACCTGAAATGGGTTCTCGACACCCGTGACCTTGGACTGATCGCTGAACCGATCCTTGTCGACCTGGAAAAACAAGCCGGAAGTCGCTACGAGATTCTTCACACGGAAAATGATAAGCACCTCGCACAACGCATTGCGACTGCCGCTGTCTCAGCCACCGGGGGCCCTGACTCCAGCGAAACACTGGCCAACTTCATGGACGATTCCGATGCGGCCGTTCGCTACTGGGGAGCCACCGGACTGGGTAACATCGGACCGGAGGCATCCGCTCACCAGGCCCTGATGACACAACACTTGAGCGACCCCTCGATAGCCGTTCGCGTGGCCGCCGCACGTGCGCT
>CAUZBP010000039.1:0-41197 GCA_963578105.1 Planctomycetota bacterium | reverse complement strand
CTGGAGAAGGAACTGGGTGGAGTGCTGTTCGAGCGGCAAAGTCGGGGCGTACAACTTACCGAACGAGGACAACGTTTGTACGCTTACGCTCGGAAAATCCTCGATTTGGTCGACGAAGCTGCGGTTCAAGTTGGGCAGGTCGAACAGCGCTTGTCCGGAAATTTACGGATCGCTACCAGTACCGTTCCCTCGGAGTGGCTGCTGCCGGAGTTGCTGGCCGAATTTCGAATTCAATGGCCCCACGTCCGTGAATCGTTGGCCGTGACGGACAGCCGTTTAGCGGCGGCGGCGGTTGAAGCAGGTGAGGCCGACATCGGCTTTGTCGGAGAGCTGCCCCGTTCTTCCGCGCTGGACGCCAGGGCAGTCGGCGAAGACGAATTGGTACTGCTTGTTGCGACCGATCACCCACTGGCCGCCAAAGGCTCCACCACGCTCAAACGGCTGTGCCGCGAGCCACTGATCGTCCGCGAGCCGGGTTCTGGTAGTCGTCGCTGCGTGGAGCGTGCGCTAGAGGAACACAAGATCTCACCTGCCGAACTTACCATTGCGATGGAAGTCAACAGCAACGATGCGATTCGTGCGGCAGTCGAACGGGGTGTGGGCGTGGCCTTTCTGTCCCAACGGGGACACCGTCAGGAGGCGGGCCTTGCGCATGTCAAAGTTCGGGGATTCCGCCCCCGGCGTCAGCTCTACGTCATCAGTAATCCCCGCCAAATTCCAGCCACACCCGCTCGACAGTTCCTGGCGTTTGTCGAACAGTGGCGGTCGCGACACAAGACACTGAATCGTTGACTTCCCCCGACAATCTGTTGACCGTAGAACGAGTAAACCAATACCATCGGAGCAAGGATACCTGGGCCGCTCGATTTTGGAATTTCGCCCGAAATGAACTGATCGTGCAACTTCCGCCGCTTATTTGTCGGTCCTGCTTCTAATGTTCACCGTTCCCGCCGGAAGGTCTATCCGATTCCCATGGCCAACGTGGACCTCATGCGAAAATTCCCGTGGCAACCTCGCCGTGCACATCGGTTAAACGAAAATCACGACCACCAAACCGGTAGGTGAGTCGCTTGTGATCCAGCCCAAGCAGGTGCAGGATCGTAGCGTGCAAGTCGTGAATATGCATTTTGTTTTCGACAGCAAAATATCCGAACTCGTCGGTCGCCCCGTAGATAGACCCGGCTTTCACACCTCCTCCGGCCATCCACATTGTAAACCCGTCTGGATTGTGGTCGCGACCATTTCCTTGCGAGCTGTCCCTTTCCTCCACCGTCGGTGTTCGTCCGAACTCGCCCCCCCATAAAACCAACGTGTCATCCAGCAACCCACGTTGCTTCAGATCTTTAAGTAGAGCCGCGATCGGTTGGTCGACCTCTCGTGCGTTTTGAGGGTGGCGGTCTAATAAATTCGCATGTTGGTCCCAATGACTGGGTCCACTCTGATGCGTCACCTGTACCAACCGGACTCCCTGTTCAATCAGGCGACGAGCCAAGAGACATTGGTAGCCGAAATCCTGGGTCGTTGGCTGATCCAGGCCGTAGGCTTGCTGCGTCTTCCGACTCTCCGATTGAACGTTCTGCAATTCGGGTAGCGAGGACTGCATCCTGAAAGCCAACTCCATGGTGCGAATTCGAGCCTCGAGGTCGGTATCCGCTGGATCACGTTGATGATGCTGTTGATTCAGCCGATGAACCAGGTCCAACTGCATTCGTTGTTGGGAGGGGCTCGCAGCAGGTGTAATGTGCGCGATCTGAGCCTGCTGGACGGGTAAACCACCTCGACCAACTGGCGTGCCCTGGTAGATCGCAGGCAAAAAAGCTGAGCCGTAGTTATTGACTCCTCCATGAAAGGGTGTCGGCGAAACTGTCACAAAAGCCGGCAGCTCGTTGTTTTCACTACCCAACCCATAGCTGATCCAACTTCCCATACTCGGTCGGATGAGCGTATCACTTCCCGTATGCAACTTGAGCGTTGCGCCCCCGTGGGCCGGATTGCTGCCGTGTAGTGAGCGGATGACACAGAGGTCGTCGACGCACGTCGCGATGCGCGGAAACAGCTCACTGACCGGAATCCCGCTTTCTCCGTATTGGCGGAACTTCCAGGGTGAAGCCAGCAGCTTCGTGTTTTGCTCGCCAACCGAGTGAAACAAAAGACGTGGGCGGTCGATCGGCAGCTTTTTCCCATGGTCTTGTGTCAATCGAGGCTTGGGATCAAAGGTGTCCACCTGAGATGGTCCGCCCTTCATGAAAAGAAAAATCATTCGTTTGGCGCGCGGCGCGTGATGAACAGTCGTCGCGGCCGATTCCCCACCTAAAATCGTGGCCAGCGCCAAGCCGCCAAAACCGATGTTGGCCTGGCGCAGGACGTCGCGGCGGGAAACCAGATTTTGGTGGTTAGTCCACATACAAGAACTCATTTAACATCAAGACGGATTGAGCGAGACTATTCCAGGCAGCTTGTCGACGCTGAAGCTTTGTTCCCGCTGCAACACGACTTGCGTACCGATCCAGGTAAGCCAGTAGCGCAACTTTCTCCAGGTCGTCGGGAAAACGGCCCAGCACGGTCAGGTACATATCATTGAGTCGCTCAGACATTGCACGATTCGGCAATTGGGTCACCTGTTCTGCCATCTTCTCGGCACAACCGATGACGAGTGGGCTGTTCATCATCAAAAGAACTTGCGGACTAACCGTGGTACTACTGCGACGGCCGTTTACCATGCTGGGGTTCGGAAAGTCGAATGTCTGAAATAAGTTGTAGACTTTGTTTCGTATCACGGGCTGATAGACACTGCGTCGTGAATTGTCATAGCTGACCAAGTGGCGTCCCGTTTCGGCATCATCAACGTAATCCCTGGCTTTGAGCGAAAGTAGCGACCCGTGCATGGCATGATCCAGTGTTCCGGCGACAGCCAGCAGGCTGTCGCGGACCTCTTCAGCCTCCAGTCGGCGGCGGCGGAATCTCCACAGCAACTCGTTCTCTACATCAACTTTGGCGGACCGCGGTTCGTACCCGTTGCCCCTTCGGTAGGTCGCTGAGCAAAGTAACAGGCGGTGTAGCCGCTTGGTGGACCAGCCACCCGAACGGAATTCGTCTGCCAACCAATCCAGCAACCGGGGATGCGTTGGCGGACCGCTCAAGGAACCAAAATTGTCGGGTGTTTCTACCAACCCGCGACCGAAGTGCCACTGCCAGATACGGTTTACAAAAACACGGCTGGTGAGCGGATTGTCCGCGGAAGTGAGCCACCGAGCCAATTCAAGTCGACCACTGTTTCCCGGTCCCATTTTCGTCGTTTGGGGAGACAATGCCCGTGGAAAGCGACGGGGAACATGGTCACCTTGGTTAAGATGGCTGCCCCGCAGCATCACTCGCAAATCGACAATCTTTCCGTCCGTCACCACCATCGCTCGGCCCATCGCCGGTTTTTTCGGAGACGCGCCCTGCAGTTTTTGCAGTTGGTCAAGCATGTGACCCTGCTTCAAATCCGCTTGGGAAAAATCCGTGAGCACCTGATTTTGCTGGTCGGTTCGATCCTGCTCAGCGATATTGGCCGCTTCCAACACGGTCGGTGGCAGGCCAGCGGTAAGCTTCCGTACCAGCGTGGCGTGTTTGTAATGCTCGGTTTCCCAATCGGTCGTGGCTGACAGATCGAGGGGCACTTCCACCTCCAGCCAGAATCCGTCTCCTTTGCCGCGCTTGTTGAAGATGCGTTCCATCGTGCGGGTACTCTTGAAAATACCGGCCAAGGCATAATAGTCCTCGGTGGAGATAGGATCGAATTTGTGATCATGGCACCGTGCGCACTCCAGTGTCAAAGCCAGGAAGGCATTACCGATGGTTGCCACTTGGTCATCAATGATATCCAGTTCCATTTTGGTACCATCGACCTCGCGTAATCCTTTGGGTCCCAAAACCAGAAAACCGGTGGCGATGTGGCGGCGGGTCTTCTCGGCCAGACGCTGGATCCGGTCTTGCTGGTCTGCGGTTTCCGACAACTGGACCAACGGGAGGAGGTCGCCGGCGATTTGCTCGTGGACAAACTGGTCGAAAGGCATGTCATCGTTAAAAGCATTAATTACATAATCCCGATAGCGAAAAGCCTGAATGTAGGCCCTGTTTTCGTCGAGCCCATTTGAATCGGCGTATCGCACGACATCCAGCCAATGCCGCGCCCAGCGCTCGCCATAGGCCGGACTGGCCAGCAGCCGATCAATCACACGTTCCCAGGCTCCCTGACGAGTGTCGGCAAGAAACGCTTCGATCTCGGCAGGCGTCGGCGGCAATCCCGTCAGATCGAAAGTTACCCGGCGAATCAGCGTCTGTCGATCGGCGGATGGCACTGGCTCCATCCCTCTCGCGTCCAGCCGAGCCCGGATAAAAACGTCGATGGGTGAAAGCAAGTGGACCGTTGACAAGCTCACCGGGATGGGCTTCCTGACGATCGGCTGAAAGGCCCAGTGTTGGTCTGCGGCGGCGGCTGGCCCCAACACGGTTATCGGAATCAACAGCCCTGCAAGTATCAAATGGCCAAAGTGCATGATCAACATCGAACAAAGAGTCGAGTTACTCCGCTCCGCCAGGATCGTTCAGCCAAACTTCGTCATGCGGCTGCCTGCACTATTCTACTAGATGTGGGTGGAAAAAACTTGGATTCCATCGTGATCCGAGCATTTATCCGGTGCTCGCCGCCAGCCAAGCTACCCAGGTGCCGATCTTTCGTCGTTGACCGTCGTATTCTTTGTTTTTTGTCCCATTATCTTCTGGGGCGTCAGGTGGAGGGCGCGGGAAGCGGGGGTGACTCGTCCGCCTGTTCGACCAGCAGCACTTCAGTACCAGCGGCAGTGCTGATACGTTCGCCAGCTTTCCGCCCGAACTGCCAGAACAAGGCCGGTCGAACGAAGAACTCCAGAATCGTACTGCTCAGCAGACCTCCAATGATCACCGTGGCCACGGGATACAAGATCTCTTTGCCCGGCTCACCGGCAGACAGTGCGAGCGGCACCAATCCAATGCCAGACGTAAGGGCCGTCATCAGAACGGGGGCCAGTCTCTCCTGGCCGGCGCGGATGATCATCTGTTTTGACCAAGTCTCTCCTTCGTGGCGAACCAGGTGTAAATAATGATTGAGCAAGAGAATACCATTCCGTGAGGCGATGCCGGCCAGCGAAATGAATCCGATCATCGCGGCGATGGTGAGGGTCTGGCCCGTGAAGACGAGCATCGCCACCGAACCGATCAACGCCATCGGCAAGGCTGCCATCACTTGCAATGCAAAATTGGTCGAGCGAAATAATGTGAACAACACAAAGAACACGCCCAGCAGGGCTACGACAAACAAGATACTGATCATCCGACTGGCCGATTGCTGACTTTCAAACTGTCCGCCATATTCAACAAAGTAGCCTGTTGGTAACGAGGCGACGATAGGCTCTTGGTTCTGCTGAATCTCTTTGACCACGTCGACCAGTCCGCGACCCGCTACGTTGCACTGGACGACGATTCGCCGGCGTACCTTTTCACGATTTATCGTGTTGGGACCGCTGTACTTGTAAATTTTGGCCAACGACGCTAGCGGAGCGGTACCGCCCGCTGGAAGTTCGATGGACAGCCGTTTAAGAGCCTGCAGGTCCTCGCGATACGTCTCTTCCATTCGGACCAGAAGATCAAACGTACGTTGTCCGATCAGGACTTCCGAGACAACTTCACCTTGCATTGCCGTTTCGACATACTCGTTCACATTGACAGGCGTCAGTCCGTACTGTTCTAGTTTGTCGCGGTCCAGTTCGATACGAAGTTCGGGAATTTCCACCTGCGGTTCCACCATCAGGTCCTTGACTCCTTCGACTGAGCGCATTGCCGTGGCCATTTCCTGTGCTTTTTGGCGAAGCACGTTCAGGTCATCGCCGTAAATCTTGATGCCGACCTGCGCCTTGACACCAGAAAGCATATGCGAGATTAAATGAGCCAGCGGCTGCTCGACCGAGATCACAACACCGGGTATGTCGGCCATCACGTGTCGGATTTCCTCCAGGACCTGTTCGCGGCTGCGGTCCATCTCGGGATCAAAACGAATGATAATTTCCGTGATGTTGACGCCCATCACATGTTCGTCCAGCTCCGCGCGGCCCGTGCGGCGCAAAAAGGCCTGGACGCCCTCGATCTCTTTGAGCCGATTCATCGCCGTTTCACTAATCTGGCTGGACTTGCGCAACGATGTCCCGGGAGGCAATACCAGGTTGAGCTGCGCTACGCCTTCATTGAACGGTGGTAAAAAATCTCTCTCAAAACGCATCAAGTAAAACAAGGCCACGGCCACGGCGGCGCACCCCAGCAACAGGATGGCGCCGGAGTATCGCAAGCTGAAGCTGATCACACCGCCGGCCATCCGTTTCAGATACCCCAGGAGCGGGCCATCTTTTTCGTACGATACAAACTTGGCGTTGGACAGCAACCAATAAGACAGCACCGGCGTCAGAGTCAGCGAGACAAGCAGTGAACAGAGAATGGAAACGATGTAGGCTACGCCAAGCGGAGCGAACAAGCGACCCTCCATGCCTGACAGAGCAAACAGCGGCACGAACACCAGTACCACAATCATCGTCCCGAAAACGATCGAGGTCCGGATTTCGCAGCTCGCCTGAAACACGACCAGCAGTGGATGCTTCGGGCTCTGCGAGTGACGATTTTCTTTCAGTCGCCGGAAGATATTTTCCACATCGACAATCGCATCGTCCACCAGTTCCCCAATCGCCACCGCCAGACCGCCAAGTGTCATGGTGTTGATGGACAATCCGAAGGCCGAGAAGACAATCGCCGTGATCCCGATCGACAACGGTATGGCAGTCAGCGTAATGAACGTCGTGCGGAAATTCATCAGAAACAGGAAAAGGATGATCACCACCAGCAAACCACCATCACGCAGCGCTTCGAACACGTTCTCAATGGCGCGGTCGATGAATGCCTTTTGTGAATAGAGATCCGACTGGATGCGAATGTCCGCGGGCAAGGATTGCTTAAGTTCCGCAAGAGACTTGAGAACCTGGTCGGTCACTTTGCGCGTGTCAGCGTTCGGTTGTTTGTTGACCGTCAGTACAACTGCTGGACCGCCTTCAAAATTCAGGGCTGCGTTTTTCACAAACGCTGAACTGTCACCCCGCTTGACCTGCGGACCCTCGATCACGCGAGCGACCTGCGAGAGCAGCACCGCTCGTTCGTCGCGAATGGTGATGACAACTTGTTGCAGGTCCTCGATCGTCTGGACACGCCCCAAGGACCGAACCAAGAATTCGTTGGGTCCCTGCTCGTCCAAATAGCCACCAGTAGCATTCTGGTTACTCTCGGAACAGGCTCTTTTGACCTCTTGGAGTGTGACGCCGTATCGCAACAGTTCGTCCGGATTAACCAGAACCTGAAACTGCTTCCGGCCACCGCCCATGGTAAAGACTTGCGAAATACCCGGGATGGTGAGCAGTCGTGGCCGAATCACCCAATCGGCCAGCGTCCGCACTTCCAGGGGCCCGGTGACACCCCCTTCGCTCCACATGCCAATCATGATGATCTGCCCCATGATGGATGAAACGGGCGCCAATTGCGGCTTGACACCCGCCGGCATCCTGTCCTGAACCAGTTGCAGCCGCTCAGTGACGATCTGGCGATCGTCGTAAATGTCGGTGCCCCAGTCAAATTCCACGTAGATCACGGAGATGCCGACAGCGGAGGAACTGCGCACAACTTCCACCCCGCTGGCGCCGTTGATGGCCGTCTCCAGTGGAAAAGTAATTAACGCCTCCACTTCTTCGGGCGCCATGCCGTGCGCTTCCGTCATCACGACCACGCGCGGCCGATTGAGATTGGGAATGACATCGATGTCCATGTTCACTGCGGTCCACGTCCCGTAACCGATTAAGAACAGGGACATGGCGATCACCAACAACCGTTGCTGCAGTGAAAATCGAATCATCGCTCTCAGCATGGTATCGTCCTGTATCCTGTTCTTTGCTCTCGCTGGTTAATGGCTGTGCCCCGCGTGTGGATCGAGGCCACCGCCCGCTTTATTCTTCAGGGCCATTTGCAACTGGTACGCGCCGCTGGTAACAACGACATCACCCGGAAATACCGAACCGTCGTTGGCAATCACCGTCCAGAGCTGATCGCGAAATTCCACCTGCACCGGAACCCGGTTAAAGTGCCGGCCGTTCTGTAGAAATACGTAGTTCTCCGCCCCTTCCTTCACGACACCGTCGACTGGCAACACAATTCGTTCCGGATATTGTTCGACGGGAATACGAACTTGCATCCGCTGCCCCAGTTTATACTGCCACGTTATAAAACGATGTCGATCGGGAGTTTTACTTTCATGAATGATGGTGTTGGGCAAACCAATATAAAAATGGAGTACTCTCGATTCCGGATCCACTTCACTGTCGACGTAAACGATCTTGAGCCCCTGGATGCTTTCGGATTGTTCGAGATAATTTGTGCGTGTGGCACTGATGTCCCATTTTCCACGGGCTGCCTGCAGTAAATGGTCCGCGTCCTGTTGAAACGCCCGGCCCTCGATATACAGGTCTGAGTAGTCCATGAGCAGGCAAAGTGATTTTCCCGCATCCACGTATTGACCCTTCTTGACATCGAGCCTTTTCAAAGTAAATGGATGAAGCGGCGCCTGATCATGGCCATTCTCAGCTTGCTTGGGAGTGACGACGCTGATCTCCTGAACAAGTTCACGGGTCTCCAGAATTTGCTTCACCTGTACCAGCGTGAGTCCATGCAGCAGCAAACTCTGCCGTTGCGCATTCATTCCTGCCTTGATTTTTTGCCGTTCATATTCACGCTCTAACTTGCGTTTGCCGGGAATGGCGCCGGGCAATGCGATAGATTTCAGTCGGATGATTTCCCGATCGACTACGTCCAATTCCTCGGCAGAACGAAGAAACTCGCCCTGCGCATCCACCAAATCTTCGTGTGTAAGCCGCAAGTTGAACAACGGTTGGCCGGGTTCTACAGCACAACCCTCGATGGGATAGATGCGCGTCACACGTCCTCCCAGGGGCGCAGTGACCTCGACACACGACCGCCCGGGTTTACCGACTACCAGCGCCGGCATCGACACGCTGCGGACAAATGTCTGAAGCTTTATGGGGGCAGTCGACAAACCAATGTTCTTCCGTGCCTGGGAGCTAAGTTCCAGAGAGTTGGCTTCGTGATGGTCTGTATGACCATGACCTGCGTGACGATCGTCATGGGTAGCCTCTGGCGTTTCCGGAACCTGATGGGAGGGCCCATTTTTCTGTACCAACGGTAGCCAGCCGTCACGAAAGACAATCACCAATGTGGCAGTCGCCATTGCGGTGGCGATTACGATTGCCGATGAAAAGGATGACCGACCACTGGAACGTGGTTCAGGAGTGATCGTATTGATATTCATGGAATTTTTCTTGTCGAGGTGAACGGGAAAAGTCGCGAGCGACGTTTACATGCCGCAAAGACTCGGACAACGCGGGCTGACAGGTTCGGCTCTCTGTACGTATTCGTCTTCCGGACACCACCCATGGGCCACAGAATCCTTTCCGCAGTGATGGTCTGGATTTTTGCCGGAGTCCGTGCTTTAGATCAGCAAAACCCCGAGAAACAGGTAGCCACGTGTGGAACCGGGTGGTCCCTTCCCATCAGGCGCAGGGAGAGGTCCCGGGAGAAGAATTGTGTAACCTCGGTGGAAATATTTTTCCGCAGTAACCCAATTGCCAAACCTGTAAAAATGATCGGCTAGTTCGTTCGGCAAAACTTCTGTGCGAGCCAAAATGTGCACCTCGCCATCGCAACCTTCCTCCTGCGACCAGGGGTATTCTTCTGCGGGAGATGCGGGGTGGCGATGTTCTTGTTGGTGTGCGTGGTCAGAAGTTGAATTACTGGAGGCTGCGCAGCAGTCACCACACCGTTGATAGCAATCGACCTGGGCCGAATGGCTGTGGTGTACGCAACACCCGAACGTGGTGTGCGTTAACACCATGATGGAGAGAATCAGGTTGAACAATTGGGGCATGGATGATACTCGTTCAATTCGTCGGCGGCTCCTACCCGGGAACCATCGCAGTGCGTTTCACCTACAGCATTACTTAGAATCGCAATATCTGTGCCAGGAACCCGGACAGCCGACAAATTGGTAGAAACAGCCATCTGGCGGTCTCCTTCAATTCTACCAAGAGTTCGGGCTCTTACAAATTGTAGACAGGCGCCGTCGATTCGAGCACAAAGTCGCGGGGGGGGGATCGGTGAGCCAGTGCCTGGAGCCAAGTCTGGCATGCCTCGCGCCTCATCAAGGAGTACTATTCAGACAAACTTCCGCTGGAAAGTAAGCCTCGAATCTCCATCATCGACGTTGACATTTGTTGTAGTGAGTTCAGATAGTGCAGGTTAGTCTGAACGTAGGTGCGTTGGGCGGTCAGAAGGTCCAAAACGCTAAATTCTTCTGCCTGATAACCGGCTTGAATCAGGTCCAGGGTTCGTCGCGAATTGTTGATGATTCCGTCAGATTTGGAATACTGTTGAACCTGATTTTCTGCGCTCTGATATCGCTGATAGGCGGCCGCCAACCGGACCTGAAGATCGAGTGCGAGGTGCTCCAGCGCCCGCTCAGCAGCCACGACTTCGGCGCGTGCTTTCCGAATGCCGCCTTGGTTACGGTTCAGAAGTGGAAGAGGAAAGGTAACCTGCAAGTTCCCATTACTACTACCTGTTGCCCGATCGTCTTGAACGATGGCCTCGACATCGACATTGGGAACAACTTCGGCACAGGCGCGCTGCATAGCCCATCGGGCAGCTTCCACATCCGCCTGGCCAGTAGCAAGCTCTGAACTGTCGCTCAACATGCGCTGCAACACTTCCTGCCAGGAACCGTTCAGACCCTGCGGGATCAGCTCTCCTTCGAGTTGCTGCACCGTCATGTCAGGCCTGCCAACCGCAGCCGCCAGCTGACGCCAGGACTCCACGTGCTGGTTGATCGTATTCTGCAGCAAGATCTCCGCCTTGTCCGCCTCGAGAAGTGCTCGCAAGGGGTCGGCCTCGCTAACTTCACCGCCCTGAAACAGCGCCTCAGCCAAATGAACACCCTGTTCGCTGACACGAACGAGGTCCACGATCAATCCTCGTCTCCGCTGCGCGACCAGTACATCATAGTAGGCAATCCGCACATCGGTGAGCACTCGTATTCGGAGTGTTTGCAATTCCCGTTCGGCACGTTGAATTTTCCAGGCGGCGATCCGGCGATCGAGACGGCGTTTTCCCCCGGTCACAAACTCCTGTCCAACGAACACGCCCTGTTGTTCTGCTAACCCTGCACTTCCCAACTGTTGGCCAGAATAGCCCACCACTGGATTGGGTGGCAGGCCAGCTTGTATCCAGTTGCCACGCGCCCCATCCAACTGGGCCCGCCCCTGGGCAAGCGTCGGGTGGTTCTCCAGGGTCAGTTGTTCTAATTTTGCGAGTGTCAGTTGAGAATCGGTGATCGGCAGGAGTTCCGCCGGTTGCACTGGGGTCGGATTCGATTCCGCAGCTTGCGAGTATACCACCCGTTGGATGTCGTTTCGCCCCTTCACAAAAGGCAGTCGCATGGGATGGGTAGTCGAACGGGTGGCTGCAGTAAACTCATCTGATCCGTCTGCAAAGATTCTCTCCGTGGTCTGGCCGGTGGCACCCAAATGGATCAAGGTACCCGAAGGGGTTTGGCATCCGCCAAGGATGCAAAGCAAACCGGCCGTCCAGATTCGCTTCAGGCACAGCATTTTCGACCTTTCGCTCGCGGTCAGCGGGTAATGCACGTCAACGTTTCATAACAACTTCGCTCGCCAGGCTCCATGGCCTTGGCAACAACCGGCAGCAATTGAGACGCGGAGTTGTCCAGCGGCCGACGGACTCTTGCTGACTTGCCGTAGCAGGCCGTGGCGGGTGCAGACAAACTATCCAACTCATGAACCGGGAGAGCGACCCGGGGACGGCTCCCACAAATCGGAGGACGACGGCCTCCTGGCGTTCTCTCCGACACGACGCCAACCCAACTCGCAGCTGACAAAGTACCACCTGGACGTAACGGATTTGAATTTTTTCCAAACCAACGGCTGTCGACTCGGTGACGAGTGTTACTACCAGTGACAGCAGTCGATGTGGAATGCACCCAGCCGTAGTCTTGCTTCGTCAGACCTCGGCGCCCCACATCACTTGAATTACCCGCACGTTCGGAAATAGTGCCCTTTTTTACAAACCGCTTCCGGCACTTCCGTCCGCGAATGGGCCGCCACTTGCAGTGCTCGACGGATGGGTGACCAGGTACACCCGGCAGGATTCAAGCCAACTCCTTGGTTCTCGACACGGTCCTGTTTTGATCGCCTGTCACCCCCGTGGTCAAGCTTTGGCCTCCTCAAAACTGCTGGTCAATATGGCGCCTTGACTGGCTTCCTGGATTTTACTTTTAACGCCCGCGTCTTCATGTTTCTGCGGCCTTCACTGTCAACCATTCACCCGAATCGACTCCTGGAAGGATACCATTCGCGATCCACGGCGGAAGAAATACGGAACATGGTGCGGCTCAAACGACAACGGGGATGGTGAGGCTGGACGGGTGCGTTATCATACAGATCCTGCCTGCGAACAGGACTACCCTCCTTCATCAAGGTCAAGAACCTTTCTAATGACGAGTAACTAACATGGCAGACAAGACAAGTCGTTTGACCGCTTCCGAAGTGAACATTTCCCGCCGTGGTGTGCTGGCAGGTGTCCCGGCAGCGGTCGCTTTGGGACTCGCAGGCGGTTCCACAAGCAGGGGCGATCGTCAGGTCGAGAGGCGACCCCGGGTCGCCGCCCTAGTGAGTGAGTACCGCAAATATTCACACGGACAGAATATCGTCGACCGATTTCTGGAGGGATACGGCTGGGAAAGTGGCTGGCATTATCCGCAGGTGGATATCGTCTCGCTTTATGTGGATCAGTTCCCGGAAAGCGACCTCAGTCGCGAGCGCGTGGCCCGCTATCCGGATCTGAATTTGTATCCCACAGTCACCGAAGCATTAACACTGGGAGGTAATCAGCTGGCCGTCGACGGGGTACTCCTGATCGGGGAACACGGGCAATATCCAAAGAATGAAAAAGGGCAAACCCTGTATCCACGATACGAATTCTTTCAAGAGACCGCCGACGTCTTTCGCAGCAGCGGCCGGAGCGTGCCGGTTTTCTGCGACAAGCATCTCTCCTGGAATTGGGACTGGGCTCAAGAGATGGTCAAAACAAGCCACGAGCTGGGTTTTCCCATGTTCGCTGGTTCCTCGCTGCCGGTCTGCAGGCGGATTCCTTCCATCGACATGCCCTGGGGGGCCGACATCGAGGAGATCGTCAGCGTCGGAGTGGGTGGTATCGACAGCTATGACATTCATTCGCTGGAAGGGATGCAGTGTCTTGCCGAACGCCGCCGAGGAGGTGAAACCGGGGTCGTTTGGATTCAAGCGCTGCGTGGAGACCGCGTCTGGGAGGCGATGGATGCAGGATCATGGGAAGATGGAGGCTGGGATCCGGCGCTCTTCGAAGCCTGTCTCTGTCGTAGCCAAAGCCTGACACCGGCGGACAAAAATTCCCGTCACACCTATCCGAGCCGAGACGATTTAGCACGACTGACTTCCAAGGGCAATCCGCTGGTAGCCTATCGATTCGAGTACGCAGACGGCCTGCGCGCGACGATGTTGTTAACCGAAGGACTGGTCAGAGATATTACCGTCGCTGCTCGCTTAAAAAATCAACGCGAGCCCTTTTCGCTCCTGTTCTACCTTGGTTCGGGCCACGAAATGCAACCCAACTTTTTCAATCCGCTCAGCCACCACATGGAAAATATGATCCTCACCGGCCGGCCACCTTATCCGGTTGAGCGAACACTCCTGACGACTGGCCTGACGGCAGCGGGAGTTGAATCGCTCTGGTTGGGCGAACAACGGCTGGAAACACCACACTTGGCAATCCAGTACCACCCGAACAAAGAATCAACCTTTCGGAGAACGTGATGCCTGACGCGCAGCGAAAAAAATTGGCCATCATTACCACCTTCTGGGATTGGCGGAGTCATGCAAACCACATGAGCGAAAGGTTTTTAAACGGCTACCCACGCGACGGCAAATGGCATCGCCCGGAGATAGACGTAGTGAGCGCTTACGTCGACCAGCGACCCGAGACCGATTTGAGTGGAGACAAAGCGGATCGGCACGGCTTTGTCATTTATCCCACGATTGCCGACGCGCTACGACAGGGAACCGACAAACTGGCTGTCGACGCGGTGCTCTTGATCGGGGAGCACGGCGACTATCCCGACAATGAAAAAAGTCAAAAACTTTATCCCCGCTACGAATTTTTCGAACAGATCGTGGATGTTTTCCGGAAGGATGGCCGGGCGCTGCCCGTTTTCAACGACAAGCATCTTTCCTACAGCTTCACGAAGGCCCAACGGATGGTCGAAGCTTCCAGGGAGTTAAACTTTCCTTTTCTCGCTGGGTCATCCCTACCGGTCACTTTTCGGATACCGCCGGTCGAGCTGCCCTTGAACTGCCGGATCGAAGACGCGCTCATGATCGGAATCGGGAGTTCGGACGCCATGGATTTCCACGCCTTGGAAGCCATGCAGTGCATGGTCGAGCGTCGCCGTGGTGGCGAGACCGGGGTGAAAGCCGTACAGCTGATCGAAGGTGACGAGGTATGGCAAGCCGGAAGGGAAGGTCGCTGGTCGAGGCGCCTGTTGGAAGGCGCACTGGCTCGCTCCGATTCGCGAAGTGGTATCGGGCTGAGTGATGGACGGCCACAGGACCTGGCCCACAGCGGTGAATTGGAAGAACTCGTCGAGAATCCTGCGGCCTATTTGATCGAATATAATGACGGATTTCGCGCTACACTGCTGATGCTCAACGGCGCCGTGCAGGATTTTACTTTTGCCGCACGGGTCCGCGAGTTATCGAAGGTCCAGTCCGTTCAGTTCTTGCTCCCTCCGCAGCCCAACGTTACGTATTCCGCGTGCCTGATGGGCAAGGTCGAGGAGATGATCGTCACTGGCCAAGCACCATTTCCTGTCGAGCGCACCCTGTTGGTAAGTGGCATGCTGGAGCGCTGTCTTGAATCGCGGATCGGTGGCCATCAACGGCTAATGACTCCCGAGCTGAATGTGTCTTACCGTGCGCCGCGCGGATCCCAGTTTTGCGACGCCCTCGGTTAGTCTCAACGGGGCAGCCCAACCGACCAGTTCTCTAATCGGACAGTTTCTTCCGGGCTACGGTACTCGGAAGTCTTTGATGATTTCCGCGTATGCCTCGGTATAATCCATCTCGATGTAGTGGGCGCCAAAATACTCCTGGGGGGCAAAATCCGACAGGTCGTAGGTCGGCGAAGGTTGAAACTCGACAACACCCTCGCCCCCGCGGACCATGTGCACGGTGACGTCACTGGTGCACTTGGCGCCGTCAATCAACTGCATCACGTCACACCCCTGTCCATCGGCCCGGGGAATGACCTTCAGTCTCCAGGAAGGTTGTAGGGTGGGCATGTCCTCGAGCGTCGCGTCGCGCTGCATCGTTGAACGAATGCCCAGCACATTCGCGCCGGCCAGCTGGGTGTGAGTGTACATCACACGTTCATCCAGGCCGACCTTCAGGTCGGCGAACACCTTCGGTGTGCCGTAGATTTCGCGCCCTGCCGGGATACTGCTGCGGGAGTTGAGAAACACAACGGGCGAAAAGTAACCCACCTGACCCTCAAAGTGACACTTGACCAACAGCAGGCTCTCCTCAAATGATCCGTAGTTGGCTGTCCACTCGGCAGCCAGTCCCACCGCAACACAAAACCCGTCTTCCGAAGGTTCAAAACAAGCTGGCAAAATCCGATCGACCGCTGCTTTGGCTGCGCGAAAATAAACGTACTGAAATCGCACATTTCGATAGCGCGCCGGGGGCATGGGATAGTACGGAGAAAAAGCCGGCATGTTAGCGATTTGTTCGAGCGGAATGGTCATGTTGCAGGCTTTCTATCAGGAAAAGTCGGCGACGCGTCTCGTGAATCTTTGATTCACTACGGGTTCGAATACCGACGGACTGATTTGTCAGGCTGGCTCATCTTCAGTCCAAGGCTCCCAACTCCGCGACTCCCTGGGACAAGGTAAAAGCGGGCTAAGTGGATGGTTGGTTACGCCGGTCCCTACAAGTCGCAGGTCACTACAGGTGTAGGTCTTGGGTTCAACCTGTTGGCTGGATCGAATTCGATAGCCGATAGATCGGCTGGACGTGTTCCAGAACATTTCCCGAACCTGTCCAATGAAGTGGCTGTTTTTCCGCATGCGGGAGAGGACTTCCACCCAATTTCCCAGCTCGATGCCCTCTCCCTGAACTTCAACCCACAACATCGGTCGGACACGGATGCTCAAGTCACCGTAATGTATGAAGACAAACGGTCCCAGCATACCATCACGTCGCCAAATCCTCTTGCTGGGTATCATACCGCAAGCCACGGCAACATCATCCGGATGAACCCAATCGTTGCCGTCTTCCGGCCACCAGGGATAGTATCCATACCGTGGATCCGTTTTCATGATCTGACTCTACTGCGCTACCTAAAATGGATCGGCACTCAACCATTTACACCGGAATCTCGTCAATCACTTTACCGTGTTCGATATCAGGTAAGTCATCGACCTGATCACCAGACCCCGCAGTCAGCCAGGCCAATGAGGGGGAGAATTGTCATCGGTAGATAAATTGCTAGGTGACGGTGAAGTACTCAATGCCTGGTGACCGGTTACCTGTCGGCTGGTGATCAACTTACAACTCGATTATCCTGACAGCTGTCTAAGATCTACTTTTGAGTCTGCAATGCCGGCAAACCATGCGCCAACGGGCATCGGTGGAGCCACCGCGAGTCACAAACCGCGTTGTTGCAACAGGGTGGGCGGTGATGTCAAGTTGACGGTGACGACCATCCCATCAGAAAATCAAAAGACTGCTTGGAAGTCCCCGAATTATCCCGTATCTGCCTTCAATTATCCAGTCTTCTAAACCCAATTTCCCATTTCGAGCCATGCAAATCACCCAAATCGAAGCCATTCCGATCCTTGTACCGCTCAAAGAAGGAATGTTTACCAAAACGTCACATGGTGAGCACATTCACTCACCCTACGTCATCGTTCGCGTCCACACGGATGCAGGGTTCGTGGGACTGGGTGAGGCCACTGTTTCACCGCGCTGGAGTGGCGAAACGAGCCCCGGAAGTGTGGCCATTCTTAACGGGTTGATCGGTCCCGCGTTGGCCGGAGAGGACCCCACCCAAATCAGCCAGTTGCGACGCAAGATGGAGAGCGTTATCCGACTGAATCCATTCACCAAAGCGGCTGTGGAGATGGCACTTTGGGATTTGAAGGGCAAAGCAGCGAATTTGCCCGTCTATGAACTACTTGGTGGAAAAGTCCGTGATGAAATGCCGATTCGGTGGGTCGTCGGATCACTGGATGTGCAAAAAGCTGTCGATTTGGCCGGTCAATTTCTGGACCGTGGTGCCCGGTGCCTGAAGATTAAAGTCGGACACGACATCGACCAGGATTTCGAACGAGTCCGCGCGGTGCGAAAACTGGCGGGCCCGGACTTGCCCATTACGGTCGACGCCAATTGTGGTTGGAGTGTTCAACAGGCCAGTCTGATGGTGCGGAGATTGCGCGAACTACAGGTCCTGTTTATCGAACAGCCCATTCCAACGGCCGATATGGCGCAACTGGCTGCGCTTCGCCAACAGACGGACATTCCCATCATGGCAGACGAGAGCGCTTTTAACCTGCAAGACGCATGGCATCTCACAACACAGCGGGCCGTCGATATCATCAGTGTTTATCCTGGCAAGAATGGTGGAATTCAAGCCACGCTGGAAATCACAAATGTGGCCAAAGCGGCAGGCATTGCCTGCTCCATGGGAAGCAACCTGGAATTGGGCATCGGCACGGCCGCCATGCTACATCTGGGAATTGCTGTACCAACGATTGCCAGTGAGATCTACCCCGGAGATTTCATCGGACCACTGTATCACCAGAGCGACATGCTCAAGACCCCCCTCTCCCTCGGCCCGGCGGTCGCCCGCGTTCCCGAAGGACCCGGATTGGGTGTTGAGCTCGACGAGGAGCATCTGGAAAAATATCGCGACCGAAGCGGACAGGCGCGGGGAATCGGGTCGGTGACAGAAATAACGTTCGAAGGCTGAGGCTGGAAAACTAACCGTCTACCTCGAGAAGCTGGCGGGCGACAGCTTGAATCTGGGGAATATCGTTCGGGTCCACTTCACTCAGAAGCGGTAGCAGCGGACCCGTTTGGGCGACGTCGGCCAGTGCTACGGCCGCGTGCAACACACGTATCGGATGTTTGGCGTTGCGGAGATCTTCGAGTGGCCGGAAGGTCTGGCGAATCTGCTCTGCACGATCATAATCGTCCGCTTGAAGTGCCCGTAACATTTGCGTTGAAAGCCTCGGCGCCACGCACACGCAACCAGAAGTAAACCCGGCTAATTGAAAATGTCTCATGTGCGCCGCTGCAGGTTGCTCTCCCATACCACTGACAATCTGTTGCGAACCAACAGCATCCACCAGTCGCTTCAGATATTGATCCTCCAGGGGGTCGTCCCGCTCAATAGCATATTTGACTCCCGACAAAAGTTTGTCATCGACCAATCGCCGGACGGCATCCACTTCAATGTATCCATCATACTTGATGTACAGCACCGCCGGACGTCCCAGCGCTTCGACGAAGCGACGTACCCCGGTTGCCACGCCATCGGAGGTCACCCCGTCACGGGTCGGCAACACCATGACCGTGGGAAACATAAAATCTCGTAGAAGAACCGCCTGATCCATCATTACCCCGTAGGTCGGCCCCACCGATGGAATCACCAGCGACGAGTCCGCAGCGGTCTCGACAAGAAGTGCGAGTAATCGTGCGTAGTCTCCCTGGCTAATGTGAGCCAGTACAGCATTGCCGCCGTAGAGCAGGGTCGTCACACCACCTGCTTCCAAATGCCGAATGATCCGCGCATTTTGCTGGTGGCTCAGTGAAAAGTCCGCATTGCGGGCCAACGGTGGAACGGCAATCACGGACGAGGCGAGAGTCTCCGGAGAAATGGGGTTTGTTTGCATGCAGGTTGGCTGTGTTTCGTTCGAGGGTCAGGAATGTATTCTTGGTGTCCTGGTGGAAAAGCGCTGCGGGAGCACTGGGGTGCACCGCCTGTCCCACCACTACATCGTTTTGCCGCCGCCTTCACTTACGCTGTAGTTTCCACACATCCGGCTCCATGTTTTCGCCCGCCGCAATCCACAAAGCGTCGTCGTACACGAAGACACTGGCCGCATGGCGTTCCTTCCACGGTGTGTCAGTAACTTCGTGCCAGTGAATGCCGTCTGTTGAGTGCCAGACGTCTTTCAGGTTTCCGGAATCGATGCGGTATCCTTCCAGCACCCAGAGCCGATCGTCCCAGACAGCCACATCATGATACTGGCGAGGTCGCCAGGGGGCATTTTCTATGTGACGCTTCCAATCGACACCGTCGGCCGAACTCCAGACGTCGTTGTGAAACTTTCGCGTCGGTGTCTGAGGTGTATCGTATGTCCCGCCACCGAGCATCCAAATGCGTCCCTTGAAGACGGCGCTCCCGCCTATCATACCTCGCGGAGACCACCGCGGTGCGCGGGGCTTCACCTGATTCCAGTTTACACCATCTCGGGTGACCCAGATGTCATCGTAAAAGATCTCCTCCGCAGGTGCAAAGTTCGGCAGGGTCTGTCCCCCAATCACCCAGATCTGGTCATCGTGAACGACGGTGTAGTGTAGCACGCGTGGCCCCCAGGGAACGGGCTTCTCCTTGTTGACCAGTTGCCAGTTTTTTCCGTCGGTGGAGTTCCAAACATCGTTGTGATAATGGCCCTGGTTGGAATCCCCCCCGACAAGCCACATGCGATTTTGAAACACGGCATATCCGCCGGTGTGCCGACCTTCCCAATCGGCAGTCGCGTCAAATGATTGATCACGAAATGTGTTGGGTTTGACCAGTGTCCACTCCGCACCGTTGCGCGACGTCCAGACCTCATTGTTACACCTGAGAGGAAAGAAGGAACGGTACTGCGGGTTGGGATTCCAGCCTCCGATGAGCCACATTTGGTCTCGAAACACCAGCGCGCCCGCACCGTCTCGCGGGGCAAACGGGGCGGCCATGGTGACCTGCACCCATTGATAATCGGTCGCATCCACTGCAATCTGATCTCCCGATTCCTGCGAGTAGGAGAAACTCGCGTTGCCTGCGAGGACCAACCATGCAAAAAGCAAATTTAGTTTCTGGCGCATGTCGTCTTCCTGCGTTAGCCTCACTGATTTTTATAACGTCTGGCCATTAGTGCGTTTTCAGAACAACAATCACACGTGCTCCGGCAAAAACTGTTTCCAGTTTTCATAAATAATGTTGTGAATCATCTCTTCCGGAATCTTCGGCAGGTTGGTTCCTTGCACAATGTTGTTGATCTTCTCTTGTCCGGAAATGACCTGTGCCGGTGTTGCTGATGGGAAATCCGATCCAAAAATCAGTTTATGCTCGACTCCGTATTCAATCGCTGACATGAAGGCCTGGTAGTGGCGTAACGGTCGATAGTGAAGGGCCGAGATGTTGCTGTACAAATTGGGGTGTTTGCGGATCAGCACGACACACTCGTCTTCCCAGGGGTGTCCCATGTGAGCGATCACGATTCGCAGATCCGGGCAGGCGATCGCGATGTCCTCCAAAAGAATCGGATTGGCAAATTTCAGCGGCCCGGGACGCACGAATGAGGTTCCTTGATGAATATTGACCGGAATGCCAAGTTGTTCCGCCTTGCGGAAAAGCGGCAGGTGCCGCGGATCCTGCGGGTCCCAGTTCTGGTAGATCGGCGAACACTTCAGGCCGCGCAGCCCAAGATCATTGACGTAGTGCTCGAGTTGTTCAACACAGTCCGCGTCGTTGGGATCAACGGAACACCAGCCGATGAAGCGATCGGAATGTTCCTGGACAAATTTTGCGATCAACTGCTGGTCAGCCCGGATGCCGCAAAACGGTGCCTGAATACCAAACACGATGATCTTGTCGCATTCGCTGGTCGCTTCCAGGAGTTGCTCCGGGCGCGAGTCAAACGCGTTGTTCTCCGGATTTTCTTTCCCGGCAAAGTAGACGTCCGGGGTAAGTTTCATCTTGGCCTTTTTGGCTTCCCAACCGAGCTGAACAAATTCCTCTGAAAGATGGTCCGGGTACCACATCAGGTTGGTGTGCGTGTCGAATAACATAAGGTTGATTGGTGTTGTGGGGGCAGAAGAAATGGTGCCTGCTGTGATGGATATGACTTCCGAGTACTGCCGGGCCTGTGCCGCGTACGAAGGGCACCAACGACGACAAGACTGCCGTCGATTCCTTCACATCGCGTTCGAGGCACCACGTTTCTAATACAATTTATGCCTCTTCGTCGACCCCCCCGTTCGCGTTGGCTGGAAACGTCGCCAGGGTGGCATTATCCACCAGGAAGACATTGAAATCCTGTGAGAGGTTCTTATATCGGGCCAACGTTTCGCAAAAGCACATGTCCGGCGCGGTTGCTCTTGGCGTCCGCTTTGCAGGCCCGAGAACTGGTAAAACGGGCTCCAGACCATCTGAAGAAACGTGAGGATCGCTTGAACAAATCCCAAGACCGTATCCACAGATCAGGGAACGCTGACCAGGTACAGATCATGTCGGCCACCTCTTTCGGAAACGACTACCAATCGTTTGCCATCGGTGTGCCAGTCCGGGTAATCATCCCGTTCCGGGTGATGCGTGACTCGAGCGAGGTTCGTACCGTCGCGATCCATCACATAGATTTCGCTGTTGCCGTCCCGATGGCCAACAAAGACGATTTGTTTTCCGTCAGGTGAAAAGCGGGGGCGAATGTCCTGGAGCGGGTTGTGGGTAAGCCGTTGTGCATTCGATCCATCGCACTGCATCAGATAGATTTCGAAGTTGCCGTCCCGTGATGAACTAAAAACAATCTCTTTTCCATCTGGCGAACAATTGGGCCAGTTGTTGATCCCTACGCTGTCGGTCAGTTTCTGTGGGTCGGTGGCCTGAAGGTTGGTGGAGAAGATCTGTTGCCGGTTTTCATCGGCAAACGAATACAACACGCGCGAGTTGTCGGGCGAAAAGGTGGGACTGCGCAGTCCCGCAAAACCGGGTGGGGGCAGGACTTCCACCAGCGTGTCGGATTGCTTGTCGAGGATTGCCACCGACAAGCTCAATGCACCGCGTTGACGGACAAAAGCACAATAACGACCATCGCGAGAACAGGCTGGTTCAAATTCGGCCGTCGTGGCCGCCTGGCGAAGCGGTTCCACGGAGCGATCCGCAAGCCGCATGGTCATGAGCCGGAACAGCTTGGGATTTTCCAACACCGCAAAAACCAGCTCGGTACCTCCCTGCGTAAATACAGGAGTGGCTTTCAGACGACCATCAGTGGTCAAGCGAACTGGTTCTTCAGCACAACAGGGCCACGTGCCTAGAAGAAGCAGAATCACACTGCCAACCAAGTACTGCCGCTTTCGGTCAAAAAAGCTCATCAACCACCGTTCCCCCGTCCAGCACGCGCATTTCTGCGCGTGCCTGCGTACTCACACCCGCCAATTCAGCAATGGTCGTGCCAACACGCAGAGGAGTCACAATCGGTCCCGAGCGGGGAGCTTGGCCCAGTCGATCCGTTTCACCGATCACGCGACCGGGCTGCACGCCGGCACCCGCCCAAATAGAAAAGTAGGAATTTGTCCAATGGTCGCGGGCAGCGCGGCTATTGATTTTCGGAGTGCGCCCAAATTCTCCTTTGCAAACGACAAGCGTCTGGTCTATCAGGCCACGGTCGTACAGGTCGTCCAGCAGAGCAGTGAAAGCACGGTCGAACGTCGGGCAGAGCTGGTCCTGCAAAAGCTCGAAATTGTAAATATGGGTGTCCCAGCCAATTTCATAACCCGGGTTGAAAGCGTCAACATCCCGGCTGTAGTTGAGCTGAATGTAGGGCACCTCCGCCTCGACCAGTCGCCTTGCTAACAGGGCAGTCTGCCCAAACTGCGAATGCCCGTATCGTGCCCGGGTGGCCGGGGATTCACGCGTGAGATCCAGTGCGCCCCGAGCCTTGGGGTTCATGAGCAAATCGTAGGCAGAACGATAGGTCCGCTGCCATTTCCTCAATGCCGGACTATCCAGTTGTGCGCGCTGCTTATCAAGAAGGTTCAGCAGCGCTTTGCGATCGCTGATACGGTTGGGAGCTAAGCCTTGCAACACTTTGAGCGTGGGAATGTCCACCTCGCCCTGTTGCGAACAACCCACCATGAATGGATCGTGGGCGGTGGACAGTTTCCCGCCACCATCCCCCTTGATGTACTCGCCCCCCGCCGTCAATTTCCCACTAGCCAGTGAAAAAAACGGGGGCAGATATCCGGTGTGACCCCGATGTTTCGCGATGATGGATCCAAAATTCGGTTGCACCGGCTCGGGCTGTTCCTCGAAACCAGTGAGTGCCACGGTTCCTCCCTTGGGATGTCCCGACGAACTGGAGATGGCAACGTTCGAGCGAACCAGGGTGAAGCGGTCACTGCGCGTGGCCATGCGCGGCAGCAACTCCGTGAAATGGACCCCCGGAGTCCGTGTGGGAATGACACCAAACGGTCCCCGATATTCGATCGGGGCGTCTGGTTTCGGATCGAACGTATCCAGTTGGCTCGGCGCACCCCACAGGAAAACAAACAGGACGGACTTCGCTCTGGGCGTTTCTGCCGCCCTGGCCTTTTGAAGACTCCCCGGAAGCGCCCACGCCATGGGCAGGCTACTGCCAAGCCGCAAGAATGATCTGCGTGTGACGCCGCTACAAGTTCTGGATCGAAAGTCGCCAATATCCAACATGCAAAGGCTCGGAACAAATTTCTGCTGGCTGCATCAGCAACCCGGGACGTTTCGGTCAGTGGCACCGGTGGCTCGCTTCAATGCCACACCAGGAACAACGGCTAGTATCCGTCAACCTATTGTAGCTGAAAACACTTCCTTTCACTAGATTTAACTTCTCGCTACACCATCACCCGCCGCCTCTGGCTCGTTTGTTTTGACTGCCCGGTCCACTCGGTGGCTTTCGATCCCACTGGACGGGTTTCAGCCAAACAAACATCGTCATGACACTGGCCATGACTTGCCAGATTCCGTCGCTGCGATCATTTGCTTCACGCGGTCGCCAACGAACTCAATCGCTTTTGAGAGAATCTTTTCACCTGTCTCCGGTCTTGCCAACAGGGCTTCCTCCTGCCGGCGGCGATCCTTTTCGTTTTCACCTCGGGCATCGATTCTCCCGTTTTTAAAGGTTCGTCCATCCCGTCTCAAAAATTCTTGAATCTCCGGCGAGAAGCCGGATTCGTAGTTGAGATGGGCATGGTCATAGTCGGCCATCGTGAAGGGTCGCAGTCGTTCCGGAAAAGCGGCCGCATAAATCGACGTCTCGAATTCACCGGCGTGCGATGTTGGCTGTTTGGCCCGCATGATTTTTGATATGTATTCACGATTGGCACCCGTCCAGTACGAGTCCAAATCGATATTGATTCCCAGCTCCTTACGGAACTTCGGCAGCGCCTCCCGGATTGGTTCGTGGTTCCCACCGTGCCCGTTGAGAATGAATATCGTTCGCACTCCATGTGCTTTTAAGCAACTCATCACATCCAGGATGTAAGCCAGGAAGGTTTCTTTGCGTAAAGTGAGCGTACCCGGACGCGCCATGTGATATGGTGCATACCCACAGGGACTGGGTGGTGCAACGATGACATGCGGATACAAATCCAGCGCCGCCTTTTGGCTGATGAGCGTCGCAATCGCCACATCCGCCACCATCGCCATGTGTTCATTGTGTTGTTCAATGGAACCGGTTGGCAGGATAGCCGCTTTCAGCTGGCCCGATTGCTGCAACTCGCGATATTCCTTGCGCGTGTTCTCCCACAACAACACGCGGTGTGGGTGCACGAACCCGTTAGGCGTCTTGGCCAAACTACCCCGTGCGGACGGTAGTGACCTGGTTTCCTGCGCTGGGGCACCGGCCGCGAGCGCGAGCGGGGCACTCACCGCCCCAGCCGCCATGAGTTTTACGCGTTGAAAAAATCCTCGGCGATGATCTTGGTTTTGCACGGTTTACTTCCTCGTTACTGTATGATTAAAGTTGCGACATTCGACTAACGTTTAAAGAAAAAGTTCTCTGCCGTTCGGACTAGAATCTGCTGCTTATCCGAGTTCGACAAGAAATCGGCGTGGACCCGAATGATATCCACGGCGGCCGCAAAAGTGTGGCCATTCTTTGTTTGCAATGGCGAGTCACTCTCCCACATGCATCGCTCGGGTCCGAAAGCATCGACGACTCGTCGTATCAGGGGCAACATGTCAAGGTACGGCGGTTGCTTGCTACCCAAAGCGTAGAACGCACCGATCTTGAGAAGTACCTGCGGATGACGAGCCATCTGGCAGAGCTGCTGAATTTCTTCCTCAACAAAGGTGTTCTTGGCACCGATGATGGCAAAGTGATCGATAATCACCGGCGTTTCCGGAAACTTCCTGCACATGCGGTCGACTTCCGGGAGATCGACCGGTGTCATGAGAAAACTGAGCGCCAGGCGGTGCTCAGCGGCGGCAGTGAACATTTTGTCAAAGCCCGGATGATCCATCCAACGTGCGTCATCTTGTAACTGTGGCCGAGTTGACTTGCCGCGAACGCGAAACGCATAGATGCCACTGCTGGCCAGTTCCACCATCGTCGCATCCGGGCTCGCCAGGGAGACGTCAGTAATCGCCGGAACAATTCCGGTACCGACGAATTGTCCCGGATAACGTTGAATGACATCCTGGATATAGCGATGATCCAGACCGTACCAGGTCATTTGGACCAGATTGAAGCGATGAACACCTGCCTCTGCTCCCAATCGGATCAACTCCTCGGCCGTAAAACTCGGAAACCAGAGATCCTCGCGGGAAAAACCATCGGCTAAGGGAAAGTTTTCAAAATCGTCGGTCCAAATATGCACGTGTGCATCGACGATGCCAGCCTGCGGTGAGCTTGCCGTCGCAGACGCCAATCGGGTTGCCAGCACCCCCGCAATCGGCGCAGAGCAAGCGGATGTCAACCATTTCCGGCGCGTCACACTCGCTTGCATGTTCAACCCCGGACTTGGAAAATGGCTTCCACTTCAACCGCTATGCCAAAAGGTAATCCGCTCATTCCCACTGCGCTGCGAGCTCCTTTGCCCATTTTTTCACCAAACACATCGATCATGAGTTCGCTGAATCCGTTGATCACTTGCGGATGCTGTTTAAAATCCTCCGGACTGTTGACCATGCCGGTCACCTTCACCAGGCGTGCTACCCGATCAAGGCTGCCAAGCGTATCGCGAACCGTGCTAAGTACATCGAGTCCCGTCAGCCGCGCGGCTTTCTGGCCTTGTTCCAACGTGAGTGTTTGACCGACTTTGCCGGTCACAAAACCACCCTCGGCTTTTCGTGGCCCGTGCCCTGAAATGTACAGCATGTTGTCCACCAGCACGCCCGGTTGAAACGGCGCCGCCGGTTTACTCGGAGCACCAAGCGTAATCCCCAACTCTTTCAGCCGGGCTTCGGCTCCCTGGTGATGCGCCGAAGCATCAGCGCCAATCCCGCGGCGCTGGAACGGCTTGAGTGACGAGACGGTGACGCCGACCGCTGCTAAGGCAGCGCCACGTCCTAGAAAATTTCGGCGATGGAAAGACCACATAATCGCTACTCCTCTTTAAGAAAAAGACACTTGCCAGCTGAATTCAATTTCGATGATACATTACCGGCAGCGGCCAAAACAAGGAACATGAATCCCTCAGATCATTTTTTCTTCTCGTGACTTCTTTGAGTAACAAAGCCTTTCAGCACGTTCGACTACCCTGTCTGGAAACTTTTGGTCTGCATGGTTTCGCCTCGCTGGTCATCCACTAGGTGACGTATCCTCAAGGTACGTCATTGATTGAATCGTTTTAAACTGTGTGGATCGTGGCTCGCCCCTCGAAGCACGCTGGGCCTGAGCGAGGGGCGTATATGGGTTCTGGATGACAGTACGATCCGGATGCTTGCAATTCAGGCTGTCGCTATCTATCCTCATTACCTGGTAAGACTGAACAGCCCGGTTGTCACTGACGTACTCGCGGAGAGCAAACAGATGCCTGAGAATCCAAAGACTCCCTCCTCGTCGATTGTTAGCCCTGATGTTGGTCCACATCGGGTCATTGTTCGCTGGTTTTCATGGAAGACCTTCCTGCTCATGCTTCTGGTCGGGTTTGTCAGCGTCGAAGTTGCGCTGCAGTTTGCAGCCGGAAGGCCCCGGGACTCCGCTGACCTGTTATCACAATTGAAAAACATTCCAGCAGCCACATTGTCCGATGCGGTCGACGAGGTCGTGGGACAACGCGGTTTCATGTCGTACGACATGCGGCCCGTCGGTGCCACGCAGAGGATGGTAGGACGTGCAAAGACCGTGCTCTTCGGTGCGCTAGACTCTGTTACCAACGAGAAGGGCAATGGACCATTTCACGCTGTTCAAGTGATCGACGAATCTGGACCTGGCGACATTATGGTCGTTGTCACCGGGAATCTAAACGTGACGGGACTGGGAGGGCTGATGGCTACCACGGCTCAGGTCCGTGGTATGTCGGGTGTGGTCGTGGACGGTGCCGTACGAGACGTCGATGAGATCGAGGCACTCGGCTTGCCCGTTTTCTGTCGCAGCATCAGCCCCTCTACGATGCTCGGACGCGCAGCGAGCATCGGTCGTGACGTGCCAGTCCTCTGTGGCGGTGTGGTCGTGTCCAGCGGTGACTACGTCGTTGGCGACCGTGACGGAGTTGTCTGCATACCCGCCGACCATGTGGACGCCGTGTTAGAAAGGGCGCTTGAAATGGAAGCGGCCGAAAAGAAAATGATCCCGAAGATCCACGAACTCAAGTCGCTGCAAAAAGTTGTAGAGATGTTCAAGCGGATTTAACCATTAATGGCTGCGGCTGAATTATCCAGACGGGTGGTGTTGCGGAACCTCGGTCTGGCCGCCGGGGGATCTGTGGTGGTGCGTCATCGCTGCGCGCGTGCCAATTCGAAGCGAACCCCTTCTGGCAACAAAAAAGAACTCGTCAGCAGATTAAAAGGTGTTCACAATTTTCTGACGACACCTTTTCTATTAAACTACAAACTGGACGCTGATGGTCTGTATCGAAACGTACTAGTGCATGCTAAGGCCAATCCGGAAAAGATGGTTGTCGTCGTGGCGGGAGGCCTGGGCGAGCTATTCAGCCTCAGTGTCGTCGAACACGAGGAACTCGTCGACGCGGCCGTGAGGGGTGCCCGGGGAAAGGTGCCGGTGGTTGCCGGAGTAGGAGGTGGGTACGGTAATGCCCTCGCCATGGCCCGTAACGCCCAAAAAGCGGGTGTCGATGCTATTCTAATCTTTGCCAGCCCCTACGCCTGTGACGGTGTGGAGGGACCCTATCACTTCCTGCGCGATGTGGCCAATTCGGTTGAAATCGGTGCCATGGCTTATCCCTGCGGCAACAGCGACGTTTGGCCCGAATTGCTTGCTCGGCTGGCAGAGCTCCCCAACCTGGTGGGGTTCAAGGACGCCAGCGGTGATGTCGAAGTCGGCCGGGCTCTCGGTCCACTGGTTGGTGAGGAGTTTCTCTGGGTCGCAGAAGGCGAAGCACACGCTGAGAAAACACTGGCTGCGGGGGCTGGTGCTTTCACGACAGCCGTCGCCACGTTCGTTCCCCAGGGGTGTCTCGAATTCTGGCGACAAGGAATTTCCGGAAACGTGGAAACCATGAAGCAGGTACGCCAGCAGCGCATCGCACCGGTCGTGAAGCTGCGCAGCATCAAACCGGGTTATGGAATCAGCGGCATCAAGGTCGCTTTGGAATCGCTGGGGCGTGCGGGTGGCCCGGTACGGCCTCCACAGACGCAGGTGGCTTACGAAGACCGCGCAGCAATCGCTGCCATTGCCCGCACACATGCCGAAACACTGACTTAGACTCACTCGATACAATTGGCCCGCAAACCGAAATTAGCGCCACCAGCTCGTCACCAAGAGCACACCATCACGGGGCCAACGGCTCACTGGCGGCTACCACCCGTCGGTTCAAGAATAATCCGTGTTCCAGCGTGTCTGTATCGGGTGTCCAGGTGGGACTTCGAACGTGCGCACTGGACGCGGGCAAGACGCCTCGAGTCACCAGCAGTTCTTTTTCCAGACGTAGAAACAACTCCATGTTCTGCAGGGTAAACACCAATTGCGGCAGGATCGCTTGAAAGAGGTCGCAAGCTGCGTCCAGTTGTCCACTTGTACCCAGTTGCCACACACGTTGCAGCACATCAGCTGCACCTAATCCCGGCATCAACCCGACAATGCCTGACGGAATCAGATCGAGCACATACATGCCGCCCCAGCCCTCGAGCACACCGACACGCTCTTCCGTAGCCTCTCGAATCAAACGCACCTTGGGCGACATCAAAGGTTCTTCCAGTTTCAGGTAGCGAAAGTTTTCGCATTGGTCAGCCAGTCTTCGGGCGAAGTCGGGACCCACGGTGGCACCACCAGGATTGAAGTCCTGTATCAGGACCGGCAGTGACACGGCTTGGCAAATCCTGCGGCAATAGTCCACCACATCTTCGTCGGACAGGGAAAAAATTCTAGGGATGGCAAAAGAGATCAGGTCTGCTCCCATCTTTTCATGCGCTGCCGCCAACTGGGCTGCGCAGCGCGCCGACGGGTGATTCGATTGAGCAATCACCGCCACCCGTCCCCCGGCGCTTTGGATTGCCGTTTCCACGACTTGTCGGCGTTCTTCTTCCGTCAGCTTGTAAAACTCGCTCGCATAAGCTGGCAGACAAACGGCACGTACTTGGCACCGGACTGCAAATTCCAGGCAAGCGGCTACGCCGTCCAGATCGATCGACTCATCCTCTCGAAAGGGAGTGGGAATAATGGGAACCACCCCATTTAACTGCGGATTACTCGATGCTGACATAACAATCCTTTCTGTTTCAAATTCAAGAGGGGCTCTAACGACACACCCCCAATGTTGCGGAAATCATGGCGGTTGTGGCAACGCGTCACGTTTGTTCTGTGGGGTTTGAGAGTCGGTGGCTGGCGAACCCTTATCACAATGTTAACTTTTAACGGAAGCAGGGGTTCATTAGTTTGTATGTACTAGGCTCCGTTGAAATACCGGTTCTGACGGATACACCGATTCAAGTCAACCAATCGTGCGCAAGCTGCTACCTTTCCCGAGATTTCGGTCTGTTAAACATTTCCGGTCTGTTAAACATTTCCGGTCTGTTAAACATTGTTTTCGGTGACCTTCACCGCCTGACGATAACAACACCGAGCATGGACCGAGGTTGCGCCGCCCCCACGGCGCTATCGTTTTCTTGCACCCCCGCTGCCAGAAAACCCCAGAAAGTATTCCAGAGATTATGTGCGGTTGTTGCCTCCGTTTGTGTCGCTACTACACAACGCTTCCACTGATCGGTGTCTTGCTGTTTCTCATCTTCGCAACGGCATGCCTGGAAAAAAGTTGCTGCGTAGCTGCCGGGTACGATCCCGGTGGGCGAGCATGCAACTACGGCACCTGCAAGTCGCGTGGAACACTCCTCCAGTGGAGTGATGGTACCAGATTTTCGGGCGGGCCGGACCTTACGGCACCCCTTGTGACAGACCGGCCGGACTTTACCGAAGCGAGTTCTACCGTCGGATGTGGTGTGGTTCAGTTGGAAATGGGTTACACCTACATTCATGACAAAGATGGTGGCGACCGGACGACTTCGCACTCCTATCCCGAGCCGCTTTTACGTTACGGGATTTTTTCCAACTGGTTGGAATTTCGCGCTCAGCAGTCTTTCGTCAGCGAAAAGGTCAACGGCGTGGATGAGTCGGGCGCATCTGATCTGTACCTGGGATTTAAAATTGCCCTCACGCCGCAAGAATGCCTGCTGCCTGAAATGGCGATCATCCCGCAGATGTTTGTTCCGACGGGGTCCGGTGCATTCACGGATAACGAATTTTTGCCCGGGTTGAACTGGATCTACGCCTGGGACATCAACGACTGCATTTCGACCGCCGGCAGTACTCAGTTCAATCGAGTGATTGACGACCTTACGGCCGATGAGTATACGGAATGGGCCCAATCATGGACGGTGGCTTACTCGTTGACGGACGACCTGGGAGCTTACACGGAATGGTTTGCCTTGTTTCCGCACAGTTCCGACACCGCCAAACCTGAACACTACTTCAATGGCGGGTTCGCGATCCTGCTCTCCAACGACATTCAGTGGGATATCCGCGCGGGGATTGGGCTGAATGAATCTGCCGACGACTATTTCGTGGGCAGTGGGATCTCCATTCGCTTCCATTGATCGTCGATGTCAGCTGGTCCGGTGGCCGGACTGTCCAACGGCCCCCCTGAACCAGGATGTGAGATCCTTCTCTAGGGTCACTCTCCAGGAAATCGCTAAACATCCAGGTTGCGCACGTCGAGTGCATATTTTTGAATGAACTCGCGACGGGGTTCAACCTTGTCGCCCATCAACACCCGGAACATGTCATCGGCGGCGGCCACGTCGTTCATTGTGACCTTGATCAAAGTTCGGTTCGTTGGATCGAGCGTTGTTTCGCGCAGTTCTTCCGCGTTCATTTCTCCCAATCCCTTGAAGCGCGTTATCGTCAATCCCTTTTCCCCGGCCGCCCGGACCGCTGGCAGCAGCCCTCGCAGGTCTTCTAGACCAATTTCATTCTCTTCACGTCGCAACGTGTAGCGTGCACCTTCAATCCCTGTTCGCTCCTGTGAAATTAACGCTTGGATGTCAAAACCGAACCCTGTTAATTCTTTCAGTTGGCTATTGATCGTACGCACTTCGTGAAGTTCTGTCACATGGACCTTCGGCGTTGCTGTCGTAGCATCCCCATTTCCATTGCTATTCGGTTCAGGACGATCGCTCACAGAAAGTTCTTGTCCGGCCTCTTTTTCTTGCTCTTGCAGGAATTCATCCATGGAGGCTCGTGTCACAAACCAATGTTCCTCGCGTCCTAAAAATACGTGGTAGACCGGCAGCCTGCCTGTTTCGACATCCTGACGTTCCGCGTGCGTTCTCAGGTTAACCCCGCGCCGTTCGAGCGCCAGCAAGGCCTCCTCCATGGCCGCCAGGCAGCGGCAGAGTCGCTCCATATCCTTGCCGGCAACAGACAAACCTTCGCCAGCATCTAAAACCGCATCCCTTAAGCCGTTTCCTAGCAACTGCTTCTTCATTTCTTCTTCGGTTTGAACATAGTGCGTCTGCCTCTTGCGCTTCACACGAAACAGCGGCGGTTGAGCCATATAAACATGGCCACCTTCGATCAGGTCGTACATTTGTCGATAGAAGAAACAAAGCAGGAGCGTGCGAATGTGAGATCCATCGACGTCCGCGTCTGTCATGATAATGATTTTGTTGTACCGACGCTTTTCCAAATCCTGATCTTCTCCGATGCCGGCGCCAATCGCATGAATCATGCTGCGTACTTCTTCATTGGCCAGCACTTTATCTTCGCGGGACTTGTAGGCATTGATGATTTTTCCTCGCAGTGGCAGGATGGCCTGATATTCCCGCAGGCGGCCACCTTCCGCACTCCCTCCTGCCGAATCACCTTCGACCAGGTAAAGTTCGCACTTTTCAACCTCCTTGCTCGAGCAGTCCCGCAGCTTGCCCGGCAGCCCGCCGCCCGACAGGGCACCCTTGCGTTCGCGCAAGAGTTCCTTCGCTTTTCGCGCTGCCACCCTGGCTTCCGCAGCCAAAATTCCTTTCTGGACAATCAACTTGGCCGCCTTGGGATTTTCTTCCATGTATTTACCTAGGTGCTCGCTAATCGCTGAAGCTACAATCCCCTCCACTTCACTATTTCCCAGCTTCGTCTTCGTCTGTCCCTCGAATTGTGGGTGGGGGATGCGCATCGAGATGACCGCGGTCAGTCCTTCTCGGAAATCATCTCCGGTTGGAACGATGTCGCTGAAGAGCTTGGTTCGCTTGGCATAACTGTTAAGCGTACGGGTGAGGGACGAACGAAACCCTGAAACGTGCGTTCCCCCTTCGGTTGTGTGGATGTTGTTCACATAAGAATGGACATTTTCCGTGAATTCGGTCGTGTACTGGAGCGCAATCTGGCAGCCCACACTATCTGTTTCGTCCTCGATAAATATCGGTTCCCTGTAGAGGGCCTCGCTGGCACGGTTGAGGTACTCGACGAACTCGATGATTCCACGTTCGTAGTAGAACTCCTCTTGATCTCCCGAACGTTCGTCTTGGAAGAAAATGCGAACCCCTTGATTCAAAAAGGCCAGTTCCTGCAACCGTTTTTGCAGCGTGTCGTAGATGAATTTTGTGGTTTGAAATATTTTTGTGTCCGCCTTGAAGGTCGTCTTGGTTCCTACTTTAGTAGTACTTCCCATACGGCGAGCTTCTGCCACTGGAATACCGCATTCATATTCCTGTTGATAAACATGGCCGTCACGATAGACTTCGACTTCACACCATTCCGAAAGGAAATTAACGACCGTTACGCCGACACCATGCAGCCCTCCCGAAGTTTGATACGCGCCTTTCTGAAATTTTCCACCGAATTTTAGTACTGTCATGACGCCTTCCAGCGTTGACACCTCCCGGCCCATCTCTTCCGACAACTGCTCGTGACGTTCAATCGGAATACCGCGTCCGTCGTCTTCCACAGAAACAGACCCGTCGTTGTTGATCACGACCTGAACCTTGGTGGCAAACCCCGCCATCGCTTCGTCGATCGAGTTGTCGACAACCTCGTACACCAGGTGATGCAGACCGCGTACGGCCGTGTCGCCGATGTACATGCTTGGGCGCTCTCGAACATGCTCTAAGTCAGATAAATGTTCCAGGTCTTTGGCGTTGTATTCTTTATTCGCGTCCTGCCTTTTTGATTTTTCGGCTTCGCTCATATTTTTCCTTATTGGCTGTCTTCCATCGGGCTAATTGCCTGAGACGCGGACAAGCCTGGCTGGCGGATCAAGGATCCGGTCACGCTTTGATCCGGGGAACTCGGCCGGCTCGATTTATTTTTTTGATGGTCTCAATCAATATTTCCCACGCGAAAGCGGAGTTTGTTAATTTTTTTTGTTGAGTAGGCCGTGTTGAGATCTCGCAAAATCCTTTTCTGCTGAAATGTTAGTTCCTGCAAAGCCAGTGAATTCTTGACCACGATTTCCAGAGTCCCCCGCCGCAGGCTGCCTGGTCGACTGAGGTCCGCCAGCTTTTGTCCCGCTGCCTGCAGCCATGTGGTTTCCAGTTCTTTGCTGGACTGCTGATTTCCATAACCGCGCCGGGCCATAACATTGGCCAGAACGTCTCCTATCCGTTGGGGCCCTCGGCTCTTTTGCTGCATGTCTGTTTGTCCGAAACTACTACCTCTTAAGGCCGGTCTTTTGCGAGCGGCATCACCACATACCCGTATCCATCGTCCGTGGAACAATATCCGGCACTTTCAGAATCACGTATTCTGAAAGTGAAACTTTTTTCTGGATCCAGCACTTTTAGGAAATCTCCCACGTACCGGTGATCCAGAGTGATCTGGATTGATGGTCCGCTATAGGTGATCGGCATGCTCACCCGCGCATTCCCAATTTCAGCCGTTGATCCCGACAATTCGAGCGAACCCTCTTCGAAGATAAAATCGATTCCGCGGCTCTCCTCACTTGAAACAATCGCCACCTGGCGCAGGGCGGAAAAAAATGGTCCAACAGTCAGTTCAATGGACTGTGCATCCTGCCATTGCGGTATCACGTCTCGCCACTTTGGAAACCTACCTTCCACCAAACGGGAGAAAATGGTTGCCTTGGGGCTCTTCACTAACAGGTCATTTGCTCGTGCCGCAACCTTTATTTCTGCGTCATCGTCAAACAAGGCCTTGTCGATCAATTGCATTGATCGTGTGGGAATAATCGTTTGTGAATTATTAGACACGTGTCCCCCTACGCTTTGCGCCGGGCCTTCCATTTTTGCCAACCGCCTGCCATCCGTTCCTACACCGATGATCTTATCTTCCTCGAGTTCCAACATGATGCCGCCCAGTGCATAACGACTGCTCTCAGTGTCCGTAGCAAAAGCAGTGCGGCGGATCAATTCTTTGAACAGGCGAGCCGGCACTTCGTGATATTTTTCTTCTTCAAACACCACGACTTCGGGAAACTCATCTGGATCTTCGCTTGCCAATTGGAAGTTGCTTCGATCTCCTCGAACGACTGTGCCCTGATCATTGGATTCGATCGAAAGCTTTTCATCCGTGCTTTCCCGTAGAATGGATCCGAATTGACGTTCTGGCAGCAGAACTACCCCGGTTGTTTCCACTTGGATACCAGGAACATTCAAACGAATACCCACCTCCAGATCGGTGGCGATAAACGTCGACCCGCTCTCTGTCGTTTCCAATTTAACATTTTGAAGAATCGGTTTGGGGCTCCTGGTGGGAGCCACGGTAGCTGCTGTTTGGAAACAGGCCAGCAGTTTTTCTCGATCTGCGATGATTTTCATAACAATAATATTTTCTAGGTGGTTTTCTAAATGGTCTAAGCCGTTTCTTATCGGTCCGGAACAACTACTCTTATTTAGTCTTTAAAAAGAATAGTAGTAGTAGTAGATAGGGGAACGATTGTTGACCACCCAAGGGAAAGATCCCTAACAGCAGCCATACAAAGTGTTTAATAAGCAAACATTAGTGCGGCAAAACCTGTTGATAAATGGTCAACTGCAGGACGCTAGTGTGTTGTTAAAACAGGATGTAGTGAGTTGCTGGACTGACGGCCAAACCGGTCAACAGGGACCGACCGGCTGCCAACAGGTTTTACCCACGTCACGTGGGCGATAGGGAGAGCTGAGTTTTGAGTTCTGACAGGGAGCGTTGTAATGCGGGTTCGCTTTGAATTCTCTTGCACATCCTCTTCCAGGCGTGGGAAACGGTGGAATGGTCACGCCCCCCCAAAAACTTTCCCAGCCGACTGAAATTCGCCATGCGGTTTTCCCTGGCAAGGTAAATCAGGATGCCGCGAGCAGAGACCGCAGTGCGTTGTCGCGAAGAGCTGCGCAGGGTGCGGACCGCAATCCCAAACTCGATTGCCACCATTTGGGCAAGCGAGTCCAACTGGCAACAGCGCGAGTGCGATTGGAAATAGTCAACCACATCGTTTTCCGTAATGTGCCGTATGGGCGCTGCCCGCTTTTCTAAATCCAAGAGCGATTGCAGCAAGCGTGGATAAGTGGCGGACAGGGACTCGGCAAGCCTCCAGGCGGCGGCGTGGTCAAAGGACAGCTTGCGGTGGCTGGCCATGTGGTGTAGCAGGGTGGCCCGGGTAACTGTGCGGGGAAGTTGGACGGGAATCACCAAGCCATCACTCAGGCGACTGGAAAGGGCGCTCAACAGATGAAGGTCGGTGGGGTGCCGGCGACCGACTGCCACAAAAGGACGGTTCCAGCGACTACGTTCGTCCAGGAGCACACAGAGCCGTGCCTGGGCGCGGGGATATTCTACAAGCTCCTCGATATTATCAAGAATGAACCAGGAACAGTTCACGAAGTCGGGGCGTTCTGACCCCAACGTATCGGTGGGGTCAGAAAAGTGACGGGCAAAATCGCGCCCGCTGCAAAACTGAACTTGTCGGTGAGGGTGGGCATCCTTCCAGCGCGTCAAAAGTCCGCGGAGGAGATGACTTTTCCCCGTCCCGGTGGGCCCGTGCAGTAAAAGACGATTGAATGTCGGGCAAGATTTCACGAACGCATCGGCGACGACCCGCAGCAGATAATTCTCGGTGCCAGCCACATATTGGCGCAAGGGATGGCTTGCGGAGGGATTGAATCCTTTCGCATCACAACCAGTTCGTTCCAACGGGATAGAAAATATGCCAGCTACCAATCGCGACTCCGTAGCGCTAGTCTTAACGAGGTGGGGTGAAGTATATCGACGCGGCCTCAGCAAACGAAAAGTCTTGTGGCCACGCAAACCGGACCTTTTGGGCAGGTTCCTGGCAGGTGTTGTCTGTGTTGTAAGATCAGACCGCGTCAGCCAGACACCCTTTCCCGGAACGCCCGATTATAGCGTTTTTCCCCATCGTTAGCGAGGTCCAGTTGCTGATTTGAAGCTGCCCGATTGGCTCCACAAGCCCCTGGAAATCCTAATGATTTCCCGAGTTGCCCATTCGATCTCGTCTTGTGTCGTCTGCCGACCAAGGCTGAAGCGGAGGGAGCTGTTGACAAGCGGTTTGGCACAACCCATCGCAAGCAGCACATGAGAACTTTCCGATGAGCCACTGGCACAGGCAGACCCGGTTGAGCAGTCAATTCCAGCCAGATCAAGCGCCATCAGCAGTGCCTGGCGGTCCAGTCCCGGAAACGCGATGTTGCTCGTATGCGGAAGCCGCTCAGCAGAGCTTCCATGGACTTTGATTTGCGGCAACTCCGAAGCCAAAATAGCCTCGAACTGGTCCCGTAACTGGCTCATCCGCGCTGCGTTGCATGCTAGGGTTGCGTGGCTCAGTTCCAGGGCGCGGCACATCCCCACGATCGCTGCGATGGGCTCGGTGCCGGGGCGGAAGGCGGCCTGCTGGAATCCACCAAACAGAAGAGGCTTCAGGTTTAAATCATGTCGCAACACCAGGGCCCCGATACCCACAGGCCCACCAAATTTGTGGGCTGATACGGACATTGCAGCCAGACCCAGCTCACGAAAATTTAACGGCAATTTACCGGCGACTTGTACGACATCAGAGTGCAGGGCGATGTTGCGCGACTCGCAACGCGAAACAACCTCAGCGAGGGGCTGAAGGACGCCCGTTTCATTGTTTCCACCCATGACGCTCACTAGACGAGTAGTGGGTGTCAAAAGTGATTCCAACCGGTCCAATGAGACCACACCATCGGCATCTACGGGAAGCCTTACGACGGGAACCCCCCGGTTTTCCAGTTCCTGGGCGGCGCCGAGGATACTTGGGTGTTCAACAGAAGAAACGAAGAGAGTGGCATTGCAGTTGTGCCCGATTCCGAAGATTGCCAGATTATTGGCCTCGGTACCGCCACTCGTGAACACCAGGTGGTCTGCTCGCGGCGCATTCGATCGCAACCCGAGCAACTCGCCGATCCGTTCACGAGCGTTTTCAAGTGCGCGCCGCGACTGCCTACCGGACGCATGTGGGCTGGAAGGGTTAACGTAGCCAGCGTGATAGCATTCTTGGATTGCCGCACAGACCTCTGGGTCAATGGGCGTGGTAGCGTTATGGTCGAGATAAATGCGTTTCATTTTGGGAGCCGCCAGGGGAGTCCCGTACATTCTGGGGATCTCCACCCAATTTGGCAACCAAAAGCCTCAAATTCACCCTTTTCGGTCAGGTGGGCAGAGGCTATGATTTGCCGGTTTTTGGAAACTCGGACGGCGGCCCATCAGGATTACGCAGAATATTTTCTTAATCGTTTTGTGTACGATTCCAACGGACTATCAAGCAGAGAAGTTTCTGACGCAAACCGCTAACCTCAAACTGTGAGGACCCACGGAACGGTCGGCGACTGGCGGAATGTTTCCGGGGCTACTGGCGGCCTGCGGCTAATGCTTCCAAGCCGACACAAAAAATACTCGTTTCCTCCTCGGTACCTGGACCTGTCATGCAACGCGAAGCACGCAGATTGTTTGTGGTCTTTCTGCTCATATGCCTGCCAGGATACGCTTTGTTTGGATTTCCCCAGGTTCAGCCATTCCGAAAGAATTTAAATAAAAACAGCCATTTGAACCTTGGTGGGTCGATGGTTTCTCCGCATGTCGCTTTCACCGCTGGACCTGCCTCAACCACGTCGCTTCAGCAGCAAGACGCAATGATTTCTGTTGGTCTGCCCCCCGTTAGCGGCAAGATCGATCCCGAAAGGCTACGATCCCTGGAACGCCGACTCCAGGAGCTTGGTGCTACGTATTACCGCTTAGAAGCCCTGGAAAACGACACATTCTACAGTTTTATTTGCGAGTTGAATTCACCGGAGACCCCATCCGGACGCAGGATCTACAACGTGTCTGGCCCACAACCCCTGGAGCTGATTGAACAGGTGTTAAAGAATCTGTGAAGATGGAATGGCCCAGGTAGCGGAATCCGGATTTCTCTGCAGTCGATTAGGCTTGTCCCAGATAACCAGTTCGTAATATTTTAGGTCCCGTGGCAACGAAGCGCAGGGGATGCACTATCGCGAACCGAGCCACACACACTTGAAGCGGTCCGGACGGATGGCAACCGCCTGATTTCACTTGATTTACGCCAAAAAGTGACGGGTTTTGAATGGCTTTTTGTTGACCTGCGATATATGTTCAAACCTCGCCCACTATCGCCTCAGGAGCAGTTACACAGTGTGGCTCACAGGTATCGCTGGCTGAAATTTTCACAAACCAGGCAGCAACAGGCTGGGCGCACCACGGGGTCTTCAGTAAGCAGTGCCCAGGGTGGGCTACGGTCTACCTGTGACCCGCGTCTACAACGCCTGGAAGCCATTTTATTTCTAGCTCGTGAACCCGTTTCAACCCGCAGGTTAAGTAAATACGCTGATTTAGCCGATGCAACCGAAGCGAGAACCCTCGTCTGTCAACTCAACCAGATTTACCAAGCCGCCGGAAGAGCATTCCAAGTGGAAGAAATCGGCGGTGGACTGCAGTTGATGACAAGGCGAGAATTTGCCCCATGGCTACACCAGCTTGGCAATGCTTTGGGGCCAACTCGTTTATCGGCACCCGCCATGGAGACCCTGGCAGTTGTCGCGTATCGGCAGCCCGTTTTGCGGGCCGAGATAGAAGCCATCCGGGGAGTTGGTTGTGGTGAGGTCCTGCGGCAGTTGATTGAACGAGATTTTGTCCGAATTGGCGGCCGTAGTGAAGAATTGGGACGACCCTATCTTTACAGCACGACGAAACGTTTTTTACAAATATTTGGTCTACGGAGCTTGGAAGATCTGCCGCGGCGAGAAATAATGCGTTCCCAAATGACGACAGATATTGCAAAAGCCGTACTTACCGAACCTGAATCGAGATCGGATTTGGATTTGAAACCTTGCGCTCAGTCGGGAAATCGAGAGAATGAGGAGGAGTCTTCCGTGACAATCGCAACGCTCAGGGAAACTGATCAAGAAGAGTTGAAAACCACGACTTTGACCTATGTCGAGCAGGCATCCAAAACTCGGGACTCCCTGGCTAGGGGCGCGGACGATGACCTAGAGGATGATGACCTAGAGGACGATGACCTAGAGGACGATGACCTAGAGGACGATGACCTAGACGACGATGACGACGATGACCTAGAGGATGATGACGACGATGACCTAGAGGACGATGACGACGATGACCTAGAGGACGATGACGACGATGATTTAGAGGACGATGACGACGATGATTTAGAGGACGATGACGACGATGATTTAGAGGACGATGACGACGATGATTTAGAGGACGATGACGACGATGATTTAGAGGACGATGACCTAGAGGACGATGACGACGATGAATTAGAGGACGATGACGACGATGATTTAGAGGACGATGACGACGATGATTTAGAGGACGATGACCTAGAGGACGATGACGACGATGAATTAGAGGACGATGAGGACGATGACCTAGAGGATGAGGACGACGATGAATTAGAGGACGATGACGACGATGACCTAGAGGACGATGACGACGATGACCTAGAGGATGAGGACGACGATGAATTAGAGGACGATGACGACGAATTAGAGGACAAGGACAAGGACAAGGACAAGGACAAGGACAAGGACAAGGACGACGAGGAGGAGGGTGAAGAGTGGGAAGAAGTGGATGATGACGAGGTGTATGAAGGCGACGAAGAAGAGTATGAAGATGAAGACTGGGGTGAAGACGATGACGGTGAGGAGGACTGGGACGCAGTGGATAAAGACGCAGTGGATAAAGACGCAGTGGATAAAGACGCAGTGGATAAAGACGCAGTGGATAAAGACGCAGTGGATAAAGACGCAGTGGATAAAGACGCAGTGGATAAAGACGCAG
>CAUZBP010000038.1:0-41384 GCA_963578105.1 Planctomycetota bacterium | reverse complement strand
CATCAATCGCTTCGAAGATGTGTTTTCGGGAGAGCCCCTTGGCGTTGGGGGTCTCTTTCATGCGGAACCAGCACTTGGTGGCGATGACTAAATTGTCCCGATCGTAATCCCGGATTGCCGTGCCGAGCATTTCTTCGCTGACACCGTTGCTGTACATATCGGCGGTATCGATGAAATTGCCGCCAGCCTCAATAAACTTGCCGGTAATCTTTCTGGCAGTGTCGAGATCACAGCCCCAGTCTTTCATGCCGTAAGTCATCGTGCCCAGGCATAGGCGTGATACAAGCAATCCAGAGTTGCCCAGATAGCGATATTTCATGAGTCGTTTCATCCGCCTAAATAGTGCTGTGTTTACCCAACGGGTTCACACTGTATCAAAATGGTTTCCGTTTTCCTATGCCCGGACGATATCGAGGTGGTTCCACCGGGAGGTGTGGGGGTGGCTCGGCAATCGGCAACCAGCCCTCACGGTAGATCTTCAGCCGATTCCCGCGACGTCGCTGCAAGGGTGCCTTTTTGATAAGATGGAGGAGAGAAAGTGTTCGCGGACGCCTGGAATTTTTGGACTTAATCACCGAGTTGGTGAGACGATTGTGGCTAGAATGACTGGGGACACCACGATCGCGAGCGGCGACTGGCTTCGTGAAAATAGAAGACAAAGAGGAAGCTGTTTTGAATATTCCTGGATTGTGGAAGTTGGTCTTACAGAATCTCTTTCGTTCATGCCTGATCGTCAGTGATCAAGTACAGGCACTTGATAAGGCCAGGTTCGGTTACAGGACTGCATCCATTTTTGGGGGTTGTTGAAGAGGGAGGAATCAATCGGCTACACTATGTTATGCAGGTAATGAGTTGCAAGCTGTCACGCGATTGTCAATCTTTTACAATGCGGTGATTTTTGTAAGTGGAAGATCGATCCTGATTGCTCGTAGTGTTGTTTATGGATAAAAATCGATGATGAGAGGGATGCGATTAATACTGCTTTGGACATCGATCATTTTATCAATGCTCCATCTGTACCTGCGTGGCGGGGATTTAGCCGCTGAACAAGTTGGTCCGAATTCAATTCCTTCGCAACATTGGGCTTATGTTGCGCCCCAAAAGCACGTAGTGTCTGTCTCAGAGATTCCTGCCGCGTGGTTAAACTGGCCAAGAAATTGGATTGACGAATTTCTGTTGGTTCGCCTGACCGCGGAACAAACGGTTCCATCACCCCAAGCCGATCCCATCACACTTTGCCGCAGGCTCTATTGGGATTTAATCGGTCTTCCACCGACACCGGAGGAAGCCGATGAATTTGTTGCGGATCCCAGTGAAGCGGGCTACCAGCGGCTCGTTGACCGTCTGTTGCAATCACCTCACTTTGGTGAGCGGATGGCCATGCACTGGCTTGACCTGGTCCGCTATGCCGACACGGTCGGTTACCACGGTGATCAGGACCACAACATCAGCCCCTATCGTGATTGGGTGATTGATGCTTTTAATAACAACATGCCTCTCGACGAGTTCACACGTGACCAGCTTGCAGGTGATTTACTTCCCGAAGCGACCGTCGATCAGAAAATTGCCACAGGCTACAACCGGCTCTTGCAAACATCGCACGAAGGGGGTGTGCAACCGAAGGAGTATCTGTCAATGTACGCGGCTGACCGCGTGCGTAATTTGTCGGCTGTTTGGATGGGAGCCACGATCGGTTGTGCCCAGTGTCACGATCACAAATATGATCCGTTCACGATGAAGGATTTCTATTCGTTGGCAGCTATGTTTGCCGACATTGATGAATCCAACCACTTCGCGAATGGTGGCAACGTGATTCCTACCAGGAGGCATCCCGAGATTTCCGTTCTCTCACGGCAACAGCGGGAAGAAGTAGCCCAGTTAGAAGCAGAGATCGCAGTTCAAAAAAGAGAATTGGAGGATCGATCATTAGCGCATAGCCAAAGTGACAAAGAGACACTCCAGCGGGAACTTGACAAGTTGGTCGCCAGGCGGGATACGATCCGCAATTCTACCCGTTCAACGATGGTCACGGTTGCGATTGAACCACGCACGATGCGGATCTTGCCGCGTGGCAATTGGCTCGACGAAAGTGGGCCGCTTGTGGAGCCTGCGGTCCCGGAGTTCTTGGGATTCCTAGAGGTGTCCGGGCGACGCGCTAATCGACTTGACCTGGCGAACTGGTTGACCGACACCAGGCAAGGGATTGGCGCCCTGACTGCCCGGGTATTTGTGAACCGTTTCTGGTACCTTTTTTTTGGGCAGGGACTTGCCCAGGTGATGGATGATTTTGGTGGTCAGGGTCTTCCGCCTGACCACCCTCAGCTGTTGGATCGTCTGGCCCTTGAACTGATCGAAAGTGGTTGGGATGTCAAAAGCATGGTGAAACTGATCGTCAGTTCCAAAGCTTATCGGCAGTCTTCGGGAGTGCGGAACAATCGGGGATCAGAGGGGCAAGGGGTTCTGAGCGAGTTGGAATCGATGGATCCCGAAAATCGTCTGTTTGCCCGGCAGTCGCACTATCGGCTACCGGCGGAATTGGTGCGGGATGCCATATTGTCGATCAGTGGTTTACTTGTCGACGAGTATGGTGGAGCTAGTGTCAAGCCATATCAACCGACAGGTTATTACCGTCACTTGAACTTTCCCAAGCGAAAGTACAAACAGCACAATGACCGCCGACAGTGGCGACGTGGTGTCTATGTCCATTGGCAGCGACAGTTCCTGCATCCAATGCTCAAGGCTTTCGATGCCCCTCGACGTGAAGAGTGTACAGCAGAGCGCCCTCGTTCAAACACACCGACTGCAGCGATGGCCTTATTGAATGATCCAAGTTTTGTGGAAGCGGCCCGTGTCTTCGCCGAACAAATTATCCGGATCGACGATCAGAGCCGTACCGACAGGGCAGGACTTGAGTACGCTTTTCGTAAAGCCGTGTCACGAAGTCCCGACCCGGAGGAACTTCACACGCTGACCTTGTTGCTGGAATCGCATCGTCGACAATACGCAAAAACCCCTGGGGCTGCCCGGGAATTGATTGCCATCGGGAATGCGCCCGTGGCTCGTGACCTCGATCCCGTACAACTTGCGGCCTGGACTTCCGTGACGCGAACTATTCTCAATCTGAACGAAACCATTACCCGAAATTGATGGCGAGCAGAGAATTCGCTTGCCGATGTTTGAACACTTGCCAGCATTTACCATTCCTGGTCCACATACGGCACATTCATTTGTTTTGATCTTTCCATGACTCAATCTTGTGATTATGAGTCGGTTACCCGTGCGAATCGGCGGGCTTTTTTGTCCCGCGGAGGACTGGGCCTGGGTGCATTGGCGCTGGGGACCCTGTTGGACCGTGATGCGGCCGGGCAGCGACGGGCGGCATCGCTTGTCTCGGGTCGTTTGCCTGGACTCCCCCATCTAAAGCCAAAGGCAAAGCGGGTTATTTTTCTTTGTATGGCAGGGGGGCCTTCCCACCTGGAAACATTTGATTACAAGCCCCGGCTTGCCCGTATGAATGGTCTGCCCATGCCCGAATCGTTCACCCGCGGTCAGCCGATTGCCCAACTACAGGGGGTTGAACTCAAATGCCAGGGCCCGATGTGCCGGTTCCAGCAGCATGGGGTGAACGGACAAACAATCAGTGATTTTTTGCCGTGGCAGGCCAAGGTGGCCGATGAGCTTTGCATTGTCCGCTCGATGGTTACCGAGCAGATCAATCATGATCCGGCTCATACCTTTATGAACACGGGTTCGGCAATCAACGGGCGGCCCTCGATGGGGGCCTGGGTGAATTACGGATTGGGGAGTGAAAGTGATGACTTCCCTGGTTTTGTGGTGTTGACCAGTGTTGGTGGGCGCAATCCACAGCCAATTGCATCGCGTCAGTGGTCGGCGGGCTTCCTGCCCAGTCGGTATCAGGGGGTTGAGTTCAATGCTGCTGGTGATCCTGTGTATTATTTACAGTCACCTGCTGGAGTGAACCGGGTTCAACAGCGCGAATTGGTCCAAACGATTCAACATCTCGACCGGCATCGCAACCAGCGGGTTGGCGACGGGGAAGTCGACACACGTATTGCCGCGTATGAAATGGCATTTCGCATGCAAACGTCGGTTCCGGAATTGATGGATGTTTCAGGCGAACCTCAATCGGTTCTCGACATGTATGGTGCCGAGCCAGGTGACGGTAGTTTTGCCAGCAATTGCTTATTGGCACGCCGCCTGGCAGAACGAGGAGTGCGCTTTATTCATCTTTACCACCGAGGGTGGGATCATCATGGTGACTTGGTACGTCATATGAACACTTGTTGTGAATTGACCGACAAACCAACCTGGGCCTTGTTGAGTGATCTCAAGCAGCGTGGCATGCTCGACGATACATTGATCATTTGGGGAGGTGAGTTTGGCCGTACCCCCATGATCCAAAATAAGGGAAGCCAACCCGGTCGTGATCATCATATTAAGGGATTTAGCATGTGGCTTGCCGGAGGAGGCGCCCGGGGTGGCGTAACATACGGTGAGACCGATGAACTTGGTTACAATGCCGTCAAAGATGTAGTCCATGTGCGTGATCTCCACGCCACCATGCTCCATCTGTTGGGTATTAACCACGAACGTTTTTCAGTTCCCTATCAGGGCCTTGATATGCGTTTGACGGGCGTTGAATCAGCCCGGATTGTTGAGGAACTTCTCAGCTGAAGCGGGTTCCTGGCTGCAGCGATCGAACCTGGGCCCAATATTTCAAAAGTCGGGGGAATAGGAAAATCACACGACCTGTGAGACGAGGGTTCCAATCGAGCTGATCGAGGCTTCGACCCGGTCGCCCGGTTTCAAATAGGTACCGCTCGCGTTGCCAACGCCAGCCGGCGTGCCCGTGGAGATGATGTCGCCTGGCTCGAGTGTGACAAAGCTGGAGATAAATTCGATAACCGCTGCGACCGGGAACACCTGTTGTGCTGTCGATGCGTCTTGGTGTACCTGCCCATTGACGTGCAAGGTCAAATCGAGTTGTTGGGGATCACCGATTGCATTGGCGGAAGTGATGCAAGGACCACAAGGGCAAAAGCTGTCGTGCCACTTGCCGTGCAGCCAGTCGAAGAAGTCGTCCTTGGAACGTTCTTTTCGGCCTGGGTTGGGCTGAAATTTTCGATTCGAAATATCGTTGATGACGGTGTATCCGGCGACATACGACAAGGCCTCTTGTTCCGAAACGCCCTTCGCCTCCCGGCCCATGACAACGGCCAGCTCCAGTTCCCAGTCGATGTGGTCAGGCGAAATTTTCGGAATGTGTACCGAGCACCCAGGGTTCGTGAGCGTGGTGGTTGGTGGTTTCATGAAAACGTAGGGAAATGTCTCGGCTCGTTCGACGGCGGTTCCACCTCCTTCTTCGATGTGGCTGGCGTAATTGCCAGCCAGGAGCATAAGTTTATTGGGACGGGGAATTGGTACAAGCAGTTCGACGTCGGCCTGATGTAACGCTAACCCGGCAGGGAGCTCGGCCTGGCTTTGTAACCAGTCGGCAACTTTGGACGCATTGGCGAAAGCCATCCCGTCAGGTGGAAGTAGCTCCAAAAGGTTGTCCGTGTCGGGCAATTCCACCGAGTTGCCCGAGGCGGACGAGTAAGCGGCTGCCGCGGCAACGGTGGGAACAATGGTTTCGGAATTGTAAAAACCAGCTGCGGTTTGATCGTGATGACAGTATCGGCAAACTTGCATGATGAATTCCCCTGGTAGGATCTCGTGCTTTGGGTTCGTGGTAAAGGAGTTCTGATGGCTTGCGTGGGTCTTGTTCAGCACCTCTTTCCTGGATTGCCAGGCCGGGTGACGTTTAGTCAAGGACTTCGGGGTTGACAACAAAACGAGGTTTTTCACCACGCAAGATGGCTGCCATGTCGGTTGCCATCGAGTGAAATATTTTATCGAGTGAACCCTGCGTGGCTGCCAGCGCATGGGGAGCAGTCAGGCAATCGGGATGCTCGAAAATTGGATGGGGTTCCGCCGGCTCTGGTGCGAACACGTCGAGCCCGACACCTGCCAGCTGGCCATCCTCAAGTGCTTCCTGCAGAATATCAAGGTTTTCGATGAGTTCCCCGCGGGCGAGATTAATCAGATATGCACCTCGTTTGATGTTTTTCAATCGGGTTCGATTGATCAGTCCCCGATTCTCCTCGGTGGATGCTGCATGCAGGCAGACAAAGTCCGAGCGACTCAGAAGCTCGTCCAGGTCGAGCATCGTAACACCCAGCTTTTCGGCCGTTTCGTCGGGCACAAAAGGATCATAGGCGACGATTTGCATGTCAAATGGGGTGGCGAGTCGGGCCAAATCCTGGCCGATTCGGCCGAACCCTATGATCCCGAGAGTGGCACCTTCCAGGTCCGACCCGCGTGTCTCAAAGCGGCTTCTCCAGTTTCCCTGCTTGAATTGCTGGTCCCAATAAAGGACCCGCTTGGCAAAGGCTAGTATCCAAGCCATTGAGGCCTCGGCCACTGCCCGTGCCCCGGCACCCGGGGTAAAAACGACAGGGATTTTTCGGGCTGTGGCAGCTTCGACGGCAACGTTGTTGTAGCCAACCCCACTGCGGGCAATGACTTTCAGTTCAGGAGCCGCTTCGATGACCGGAGCGGTCAAAAGTCCCTCTCCCCGCAAGATGATACCAACGGCATCTTCAAGCAACAGAGTGAGTGCTTCTTGTGACGGGTTGCTGGTGACCACCACTTCGGCCAGCGGCTGGAGAATATCAACGGCGATTGGTTCAACAGGTCCGGTGGAGATGATTTTTAACAAGGTCATGTAGGTTCCGTGGCTCAATCTAGGAGAGGGATGGTAGGGAGCCATCTAGATTAGCAGCTTGAGTGCGTACTGAGGACCGGCTGCTGCTGTTTTTTTCGGTGGGAAGTCCACCGGGTGAATGTCGCTTAAAGTTGGCTGGAAATCCAGGCCAACTAGGCAAACGGATTGTACTGCCCCGGAATCGGTACCATGTATTTTCCGTCGGGTCCGGGCACCGATGGTGGGGCCGAATCCATGGTGTACTCATCGATTCCGGGCGACAGGTCTTTACCTTTCGCCAGCAGATCATCCCAGCGGACAACCTGGCCTGAATAACAAGCTTCGCGACCAAGAATGGCCGCGAATGTCGATTTCGCCCCGTATTCACCTTCATTGTAGATTTCGCCGGCCATGAGCGATTCGATCAAATCGTGTTGCTCTTGCTGGTGACCGTTGAGTCGTTCGCCTTCAAAGTTCCAATTCTGTTCACCCTGGATCACCCCGTTTACATTGGCGGTTCCCTTGGTGCCGTCGGCAAATTCGCTAACACTGGTCCAGGCATCCTGGAGGTGGCGGCCCTGGCTAAATAGTTTGGCGCCATCGGCAAAAGTATACTCACAAAACGTGTGATCAAAGATCTGTGATTTTGTACGATCGCCGCGCAGACGTTGCTCGCGCCCACCCATGCCATTGCATTCGATCGGGTAGGCTCCCTTAACCCAACAAGCAACATCAAGATTGTGGATGTGTTGTTCACAGATTTGATCGCCACAGATCCAAATAAAGTGGTACCAATTGTTGACCTGAAACGCCATTTCCGACTGATCAGGTTTCCGGTTGCGATACCAAATGCCTCCGCCATTCCAATAAACGCGTTGCGTGATGATATCGCCAATCGCTCCATCCTGCAGGCGTTTTACGGTTTCGACGTAATGTGGTTCATGACGGCGCTGGAGACCGATGGCCACCAGCAGGTTCTTCTGCTTCGATTCTTTCACCGACTCGAGGACGCGACATACTCCCGGAGCGTCGGTAGCGACAGGTTTTTCCATGAAGATGTGACGCCCCTTTTTAACCGCGTATTCAAATTGTTGTGGCTTAAATCCCGGTGGGGTGGCAATCACGATCAGATCTGAGTCGACGTCGATCGCTTTCTTGTAGGCATCGAGCCCGTGAAAAACGCGATCTTCGGGAACGTCCATTTTGCTGGCACCGCGCCGTTTTAACTTTTTGACCGCGCCAGCCGCTTTGTGATGGAATGCATCTGCAACCGCGACCAGCTTCACGTTGCCTTTCGTCTCCATAATTTGCGCCGCAGCGCTAGTACCGCGCCCGCCACAGCCAACCAGTGCAAAGCGAATTTCATCGCTGCCTCCGGCATGGGCTCTCTTTGCGATCGAACTACTCAAAGCGGTGCCGACCAGGGCTGCGGAAGAAGTCTTGATGAAAGAGCGACGTGTTGAATTAGCTGACATGTTAAAAATCCCGTTAGAAGGTTCTTCCCCAATAGGGAGGGTGTTTGCAGATAGAATTGGAACGGTATATTCAGACATACAAATAATAACAGTTTGGCCATTTGTTTTGCAAGATTTATCTGTTTCGGGTCAATAGTTTCACGGCCGAAACCCGAACGTGCCCCGCGCCCACGATTGAGATCGTGATGAATGACGGTGCATCTTTCACCGTATCTCTACCCGTGTTGATGGACACCCGTGTTCATGGAATAGTGTTTTGGGATCACTCGAAGCCGATGATTGCCTGGAGTGATTGGATGTAATCGCCCGGCTAACAAGCTAGTTGCACGATTACAATCTTTGATATGGAGAGCGTTTGTACAGCAATACAAAGGACATGTTGGAATCCACCAACGAACCCCTTAATTTTCATAGCCTGCAAAGACGTTTATGATAACCTGAAAGCAGAATGAGGATGGGGCCTGTTGACAGCTTGTGTAGCTGGACAGACCGAACCTTTGACTTGTCTGGACGAATGATCATGCGACATGTTGATTTGACTTATACGCTCGGTATTGTGTTGACCATGGTACTGGCGGAATTGGGATCTGCGGTTGAGGCTCAACTGACAGATGGCAAGTTTGTACTGCATCTTCGCGAGCAAGTAGCAACGACTGCTGGAGAACAAACGACGAAACCTGTCGTTCGCACAGAACGGTGGAGCCCGGACTACATGGCGGTCATTGTGTGTGATATGTGGGATTCCCACCACTGCTACAACTCGGTTCAACGAGTGAAAGACATGGCTGGCCGGATGAACGAGGTACTCAAAGCGGCACGTGGCGCTGGTGCACTGATCATTCACTGTCCCAGTAGCTGCATGCGTGCTTACGATGGCCATCCGGCACGTCTCCGCGCACAGCATGCACCCACAGCAGAGAATCTCCCGGATCAAATCGACCAGTGGTGTGTTCAGATTCCAAGTGAGGAGAAAAGTCGGTATCCGATCGACCAGTCGGACGGTGGCGAAGATGATGATCCAGAAGTTCACCGGAAATGGCAGGAGCAGCTTGCGGCCCAGGGAAAGAACCCCTCGGCTCCCTGGACCCGGCAATACGATCCGCTGGAGATTAACGATGAAGACGCGATTACTGACAGCGGCGTGGAGGTTTGGAACCTGCTTGAGGAACGCGGAATCGAAAACGTTATTTTGCTTGGTGTTCACACGAATATGTGTGTACTCGGGCGTCCCTTCGGCCTCCGACAGATGGCCAAAAACGGGAAAAACGTGGTCCTGATCCGCGACTTGACCGACACGATGTACAACCCAGCCATGCCGCCCTGTGTCAATCATCACACAGGTACCGATTTCATTATTGAGCACATTGAGAAGTGCGTTTGTCCTACCGTCTTGAGTAGTGATCTCATTGGGGGAAAGCCGCACCGATTTTTTGATGACAAGCGCCCGACATTGGCAATTGTCATTTCGGAGTTTGAATACGAGACGTTCCAAACACTGCCGGAATTTGCCCGACAACACCTTGGCAAGGATTTTCGTGTTGTCTATGTCATCAATGATGATCTGAATTGCCACGAACTTCCCGGGATCGAAATTCTCAAGGATGCCGATGTGGCAATTGTGAGCATCTGGCGAAGGACGTTACCGCCTGGTCAGTTGCAAGTGGTACGTGACTATATAGCGGCGAAAAATCCACTTGTGGCGATTCGCACAACCAGCCATGCCTTTGCCACGCGCAATGATTCAACACCCCAGGGGCGGGCAACCTGGCAACGGTTCGACCGCGACGTATTGCAGGGTAATTATGATGGGCATCACGGTAATCATGCTGCCCAAGGCGACACCGAAACGGTCGTGTGGATTCCCTCGAGTGCCAGGGAGAATCTTCTTGTGGCCGGGATCCCAGCGGGCGACTTCACCGTCAGTTCCTGGCTTTACAAGATGGCACCACTCGAAGATCTTGCGACACCGGTCCTGATGGGACGAGTGGGCAACAGTTCCCACGAGCCGGTTGCGTGGTCTGTGAACACCGACGATGGTCACCGGGTCTTTTACACATCGTTGGGATCCCAGGATGATTTCGGTCAGCCGGAGTTTATCTGCTTGCTTCACAACGCGATCTATTGGGCAGCTGGGTTGCCAAGGCCGGCGAAACTGGTTGCAACCACAGCAGAAAAAGAATAGGCGGTTTGCAAGAGTTGAAACTTTTGTGCCAGGCCACTTGATCGCAAGAGTTCCCGATTTGATAATGAGGGATGCCACAGTTAGGATTCCAGTCCGTGTCCAGCATTTTACAGGAAGAGAACTCGTATGGCAGACAAGCCGCTTACGGTCTCACAGCTACAGCAGTATCACAAAGATGGTTACCTGCTGGTCCGACAATTGTTCGATGCCGAAGAGATCAGCATGTTGGGCAGAGTTGCCCGGGAAGATAGAGTGCTCGATGAAAATGCCCGTGGCCGGCGAGATGGCGAGGGTGGGAGTGTGCGGCTTTCGCTCTGGAATCATCCTGGCGATGGAATCTACGGCATGTTTGCCCGCTGCGAACGTGTGACCAATGCGGCCGAACAAATTCTGAATGACGAAGCGTATCACTATCACTCCAAAATGATCATGAAGGATGCCAAGGTTGGTGGTGCGTGGACCTGGCATCAAGATTACGGCTATTGGTATCAGAATGGGGTGCTCTCACCGAACCTGGTCAGTGTTTCGATCGCGGTCGACGCGGCAACGAAAGAGAACGGTTGCCTGCAGGTTATCAAGGGATCGCATCACTATGGTCGGCTTAATCATTCCTTGACAGGTGACCAGGCAGGGGCCGATATGGAACGGGTCAAGGAGATTTTGAAACGCAACGAATTAGTACACGTAGAAATGGGCCCTGGCGATGCGCTCTTCTTTCAATCGAATTTGCTCCATCGAAGTGACCAGAACCGTTCGGAGCATGCCCGCTGGTCGATGATTTGCTGCTACAACGCCAGGTCGAACGATCCCTATAAAGACTCCCATCATCCCCGCTACACCCCACTCAAAAAGGTTTCCGACGACGCGATCAAAGCAGTCGGGTTGAAACACTTCGATCCAGACCAGGCCGATGCCGGATGGCTGGATCCGGAAACCGATTCCAGCGCTACTTCCTTGAAGTCATGATTCAAAGGCGGGCCGATTGCCAGGCGAATCCCTGCCGCTAAGTTGCGATGGATTGCGCAACGGCACAACAGGTCAAGCCGCCGTCTACCGGCAAGATCGCGCCGGTAATCCAGTTGGCATCGGACGAACTCAGAAAAAGGGCAGCCTTGGCGATATCAGAAACGTGCCCCAATCGGCCCAGCGGGATCCGCTCGATTTGAAAACTGCGGTATGCTTCGGTGGTACATTCCATCACCAGGGGAGTGGCGATGGTGGCAGGGCAGATGCAATTGACATTGATCTGGTACCTGGCAAGGTCGACCGCAAATGTCTTGGTCATGCCAATCAGTCCATGTTTTGCTGAGCCGTAGGCAGCCATGTGGGGTTGTGCCAGGATCCCCGAGCCAGAGGCGATGTTCACGATTTTCCCGCTGCGGTTGTTGATGAGTGTGGGGAGTACGGCCTGGCTCATGTGCCAGGGCCCGTCGAGATTCAGCGAGCGGATGACTTCCCAATCTTCGGTGGTGTATTCTTCGACCGGCTTGAGCTGATTCCAGCCAACGCAATTGATCAGAATATCGATGGTTTGATAGCGATTTAAAACCTGCCCAACAGCAGCACCGACCGAAGCGGGGTCCGTCACATTCGTTTCCACCGCCAGGGCATTTCCACCACCTTGTGAGATTTCATCACAAACCTGTTCGGCACCTGCCTGGTTAATATCGGCAATCACGATTTGGGCACCTTGTTGGGCGAACTCCTGGCAAATCCCCGCCCCGATACCCGAAGCACCACCGGTGACGATGGCAACCTTGTTTTCCAATTTGCCTTTGCTCATATTGGTGCCTTTGTCATTCGCTAAATTGCACAAATTCGAGTCGTGTACCGCGTGATTGATCAGGTGGGACAATGTAGAAGCGATTCCCATACTTCGACTGCATGAACTTTTCGTTGAGTTGATCTCCGGTGAGGTCTGCTGGTGCTGCGTTGTGCTCGATCAAATGTTTGCCGAAGGATTCGATGTCGGCACAATTAAAGCCAATCTCAAACAAAGCTCCTTCTCCCTGTTGCTTGAGTTGTGCTACCCCAGGTCCTTCGGTCGGTTCGATAAGCTGTAGAGCCGTAGTCCCGTTGCCAATGGGGAGCAGAACACTGCGCCAACGCAAGCCTGGTTTTTCGACATCGGTTGGGTCTCGGCGTTCGCAACCCAGTAATTCGACGTAGTGGTTGATTGCCGAATCAATGTCGGAAGTGAGAATCGCGACATGGTGAATCTGGTTGATCATGAGAGGGCAGCTTTCCGGAGGCATTGCCAAGGAGGTTATTCGGAGTGGTCCGTTTGCAAGAGTTGCTTCTCGAACTCCAAAAAATCGGCAAATCGCACGATCTCACGAAATTCACTGACGGGCATGATCTCGTCAGCGATGTCGCGGATTGTGCCTTTTTCTTGGAGTTCGCGCATCACGCGAGTCATGGCTGTGGTTGCCGCAAGGATGAGCGTGATCGGATAGGTAATCAATTTAAACCCCATCTCGTAGAGTTCGTCGGTGGTCAGTAATGGACGACCGACGTTTTCGGTCATGTTGGCAACAAGCTGTGCATGGGGACCGATTCTTTCGGCGATCGCTTTGAGTTCGTCGCGGACCGATTCGTCATACCCGAGGTCGACCCAGATCAGGTCGGCCCCCTCTTGGGCATAAAGTTCGCCACGCTTCAATCCTTCTTCAAGATCTATCGCCAAACTGGCGTGGGTCCGTGCGATGATCACGAAATCGGGATCGTGTTGGTTGCATATCTGACGCGCCGCATGTAACTTGGCAACCATTTCTTCTGCCGGCACGACGCCACCACCACCAAGTGACGGACAACGTTTCGGCAACAGTTGGTCTTCCATGTACATTCCTGCCAGCCGTGCCTGGATTGCTTCGGAAGTGGTTCTGGCGACGTTCAGCGATTTTCCAAAGCCATCGTCGACATCGGCAATGACAGGGATCTCGACCGCTTCGGCCATATGTCGTGCTGCCTGAATCATTTCGGTTTGGGTAATGGTCCCGACGTCGGGAAGTCCCAACAGGCTGGCCGCGGTGTTGAAACCGCCGTGCATAACGGCAGGTAACCCAGCGAGTTCGACCACTCGTGCCGACACACAATCGTAGGCACATGGAACGACGATGGGTCCCGTTGCATCGAGCAGCTGGCGAAGGAGAGTTGATTTGCGTTGCGGGGAGTTCATCATCGAATTTTGTTCCATTTTTTGGTGAACTCTTGATAGGCCCCTACCTCCCCAAAAACCGAAGGAGAATCGACGAAATAGAGGATCAGATCTTCATCACCAATATTTTCAGCCCGGTGTCGTGTCCCAGGCGCAATGTAGACCGACCCACCTTCATCGACATCGTAGGTTTGATCGTCGAGGTAAAACCGGGCTCGACCCCGGTGCACGAAATAGATTTCCTCGCCTTCGTGGACACTGAGTTTGACTTGTTTCTTCCCCACAGGCATACGAACACTTCCAGCAGCCATGCCTTTGGTGGGCGTAATATCCCGTTCGTGAAGGATGCCCATTTCGCGATCCTCGCCATCGTCCGGGATGTGCCAAGCCATTTCTTCGCCAATTCGATTCACAGGTCCCATTTTTACTCCTTACGTTTCTGTACGGTGCCTTGTCGAGTTACGATTACCATGACTCGGGCGAGTCGGGAGGTGGCAAGGCGCGACCAATTCGGTTCCCGGCCGTCATACCGCCGTCGACCGTCAATACATGGCCGGTGATGTAGCTCGCGTCGTCGGACGCGAGAAATGCCACTGCGGCAGCAATTTCCTCGGACTTTGCCCACCGCCGCATGGGCGTATAAACCTTGGTGACTGCGTCCATCTCTTTCTGTAATTCAGGTGTCGCTAGGTTGCTAGCCGTCATCCCCGGCGATACGGCGTTGACGCGAATGTTTCTTTCTGCCAGATCGATTGCCAATGCACGTGACATCGACGCCACCGCTCCCTTGCTGGCCATGTACGGTACCCGGTCATGAGAGGCCTCGACGGCTCCGATCGATGCGATGTTGACGATATTACCTCCGCCACGTTCAAAGAAGTGTGGCAACATGTAACGACAAAAATACCAGACACCATGCAAATTGACGTTGATCACCTGATGCCATTGATCGTCGGTCATTTCATGAGCCGGAGCGCGGATGTTGATGCCTGCATTGTTCACGAGGATATCAATATGACCAAGCGCATCAATTGTTTTGGAAATCGCCGTTTGGACGCTTGTCACGTCGGCGACGTCCGTTGCGACAACGCAAGCCTTGCGCCCCAACTGACGTACCTGGGTAGCCGTTTCCTCCGCGCCCTCGAGATTAATATCGGCGATCGCGATGTCGGCACACTCCGTGGCCAAACGACAAGCAATCGCTCGACCGATTCCACTACCTGCACCTGTGACAATAGCTGTTTTATCCGTAAATCGCATGGTCGCTGCCGTTCGTTGTCGGTAAGCACGTTGTCAAGTACAAATCGAGACAAGAATATTCGCTGGGGGGTCACCATCCTCCGCTTCGATATGCCTGACTATTTTAAAGGAAGTTGTCGCCGCTCTACAATTGGCGAGGCCAGATTTTAATCGGTTCTTTTGTCGACGGTGTGGTCAAATAGAGGGGAACCCAGTGTGAACTAAGGCCCCTCATTGCACAGTCGTTGCCAGTGATCGGCAGGCCAGTGACTCAACAGGCCAGTGACTCAACAGGCGAGTGACTCAACAGGCCAGTGACTCAACAGGCCAGTGACTCAACAGGCCAGTGACTCAACAGGCCAGTGACTCAACAGGCCAGTGACTCAACAGGCCAGGACCGTGCAGAACTTGCTATTGCAGGACGAGCCGACGCCTGGCAATCTCGTAAAACCCCTTTCGGGAGCTCGAGGCCGACCACTTGCAGACCGATATCTCCCGGGAGAAACCAGCATTTGTGATCGAATTCAGATTGCACTATAGTTGCCCAGACGGCCACCAGCATTTTCGGTTTGTCCGCCAGGAGGATTTATGTCTGATCGCCTGCAGAACAAGTGCGCTTTGATTACCGGCGGTGGTAGTGGCATTGGGAAAAGCATTGCCAAAACATTTGCTCAGGAAGGAGCCAAGGTTGCGATTTGCGGTCGTACCGCCGGTACGCTCGAAGAGACAGCCCGAGAAATCAGGGCACTAGGAGCCGAGGTCTTAGATCTTGTGTGTGACGTGGCAGAGCGTGCCCAGGTGGAGCAGATGGCCAGGCAACTCTGTGATCATTTTGGCCAGTTGGATGTGCTGGTGAACAATGCGGGCGTTCGTGCGAGTATTGGAACGGTCGAGGATTTGACCGAGCAAGAGTGGCAGCAGACGTTCGACATCGATGCCAAGGGGAGCTGGCTTTGTGCCAAGCATTTGATCCCTCTTATGCGCGGGGCTGGGGGTGGGTCGATCATCATGATTTCGTCCGTTTCGGCGCATGTTGGGCAACCTCGGCAGGGCTGCTACAACGCGGCCAAGGCAGCTCAGGAATCACTCATGCAATGCATGGCCATCGACTTTGCAAACGACAACATCCGCGTAAATTCGATTTGTCCCGGATGGGTTCGTACAGAAATGAATCGCGATCAACTGGCCAAGATGCAAGCCAATCCAGACCAGGTGTTCCCACCGGGGGTCAGTTATCGGGATCTTGAACGGTTGCATCCAATCGGACGGATCGGCGAACCAGAGGATGTCGCTTGGGCTGCGGTTTATCTGGCATCGGACGAGTCTCGTTGGGTCACCGGCTCGTCGTTGATGGTCGATGGCGGTTACTGTTGTCAGTAACGGTGTGGCTCTGTTTCCGGCTTCGCGTTCCGTCAGCTTTTGTCCAGTTGTGACCGGTCCACACCGTCCGGGTTATTTTCCCAGTCTTCGAGAATTTCCATCACCTCGGTACGAATGCCGCCGGGTGCTTCAAAGAACGCGATCTTGCGCCTGCCCACCGCGGTTTCAATTTCCTGGGGTTGCATTAAAAACTCTACGCCGGCCTCGCGTAACCGCGCGACGTGTTCCTCATGATTGTCGACTTCGTAAACGACATGCAAAAATCCGGGCGGCAAGTCCAAGCCATACTCTTCTTCGTATGGCGCCTTATCGAAGATGAGGACTCGAGTTTCACCCATGCGAATGAGGTTGTAGTTGCAGCCGAACACAACGCCTTGCAGACGCACTTCCGCACCCATTTGCTCGACGTAGAAATTCGTGGTTTCCTCAAGATCGTGCGCCTTAATGGCGTAGTTCCACATTCCGATGAGCATGGTTACTCTCACCTGGTGTAGTGTGGCCAATAATTGGCAGAAAACACGGGAGTCTAAGTCTAGGATGACGGCTGCTCTCTGGCAAGCACGGGCGTTTTCTGGAAAGCGATGTCAGCAGCACATTTGCCCAATTTTTTTGGTGACCGCACTGTTTTCCTTGAGGTGCCGTCTTGTAGTGGGATGTAAGGTCTGGCAGCGGCGGTGGTCTCGGCTGGTGACCGCCAGTAGTAAGCTTTCCCGGGAAGTGTGGTTACCTGGCGGTTGTCGAGGTGACTGTGAAAGATTTGTGGTGGTGATTGTCAGCGTCACCTTGGTGTGGTGAGGACGCTAGAGGTTTAGCTCCTTTTTTGTAAACGTCGTTCGTTGCTATGAACCACCGTATTAGTTCGGGCAAACGTCAGCAATGGTCCGCAAGGCAACTCACCATTCGGCTGGGATTAGCCCATCTTTGCTGGTAACCGGTGTGAAGTCTTTTATTCGGATCTTCCAGGCAGGTGGCCAATCAGTTCGCGGGGGAGAAGGGAATATAGGAGATTATCCGTTTTCCCATGGGGTCCTATTGGTCCGGGAGAGTAGCGATACGCGACTGACATGCTACCACGAACGCACTGGAACAAGCGGGTCGATTTGCAATTACGCACAACTGCTACAAGCTATCGCCACATTCAGCGAACACCGGGAGAATTTCCAGCGGTGCGTGCGCCATTTCGTAAACGCAGCGGTGGAGTTCTCCTTCGGCAATCATCCATAGAACTACCCCCTGTCGCTTTGCATCTTCGCGAGAAGTTACATTCAATGGATACATACCGTTGGGCGAGTCGTATCTGCCCGCCAGGTGGCCGTGTAGCCAACCGGTAATGCCGTCTTTGGGTAAGAATGCTCGCACGATGATTGGATCGATACCGTTCGGATCAGTTTCTGGCATGATGTTCAGTTGGACAGGCTCACTGTCTTTTGACCAAATACCTTCGGTTCGTCGGCGGGCGGTTTGTTGTAGTGGCCAGGACAACAGCCAAAGGCATACAAGTCCATCATTTCCGTCACTTTCGAGTTCTCTATAACAAACGGTGCCCGTCTTTGCGAAGAAGACTTCGTTGAATTCTTCTAGCACTTCCATCACGATCGGCGAAACCAAATTGACGGCCTGGGTGAAGGTTGCTTCGCGTTCAGCACGTGTGGCACTTCCTTCGTATTTCAATTCGCGCAAATCAATGCAGTGGCGCCGATAGTCTTCCAGGCGGTCTTTGTAGGTTGCGATAGAGGTGGTCATGTGTACTTGGATTCTTTCCTGTGGGCGTTGTTACCTTATGGGTAGTGTTGACTCGTGGACAACCGTGGGACCGTTTTCGGTAAAAATAAAAGGTTCTCGACCATTCCAGATCAACATCGGAACCATAGCGAACTGTCTTTTAGGATCATGAGACCCAAATGCCCAGCGAAAGCAAAAAGGATGTGGTGCGTTCCGAATCATCCCGCGGCTTTTAAGCTGGAATGGAGCATAAGTAAAAGTCACTTTGATGTGCAGCGTGGATACTGGGATTGAATAAATTAAAGTATACTGGATATTTTGGAGAAATCGAACGGTGGGGTATGGCCAGCGGTTGGTTTTAAAGGCCACTGAAGCGTACCTTCTGCAGAAAGGATGAACACCGAAGTTGTCCTGGTTTTTTGCCGTTTTTCCCTGGTTGTCAGTGGCCCATGGAATGCGGGGGCGGTCTACCCTGCATCCGATGAATCGTTCTGGGTGACAGGATCATCACTCTTCGTCGATGGGGGATACATTTGCCAATAGTTTAGATATCCTAAGTACGCGGCACCGTGCTGCACGACCATCACAGGCAACTATCCGCAATTCCACGGGAATCTTCTACCATGAAGGCGACGACCAAATTACGAGAGAAAATGAGCAGCGGCACGGTTTCCTCGATCGGAGCGATCGATGGTTTTTCTGCACGGCTTGTAGAGCAGGCAGGATTTGACTCGGTCTATATCGGCAGCTTTGCCACAGAAGCTTCGATGTTCGGCAAGCCCGACCTGGCAATGATGAGCAAGACCGATCGCCTCTGGATGGCTCGCAACATTTCCAAGGCTGTCGATATCCCGGTCGTTTGCGATGCCGAAGAGGGTTGGGGCAACGCGATCAACGTCATGGAGGCCGTGCGGGATTTCGAGGCCACCGGCGTAGCCGCCATACACCTCGATGATGAACAGCTTCCATCAAAGTGCCCGTTTTTGCCAGGCATACCTCGCAACCAACTTATTTCTACCGATGAGATGTGTGGGAAGATCGAGGCCGCCGTCGAAGCCCGACAGGACCCGGACTTTCAGATTTTTGCCCGGACCGACGTTATCGGCTCAATGCCGCTCGAACAATACTACCAGGACAACAAGATGGAAGAAGTGGTCGATCGGCTCAATGCTTATCTCCAGGCCGGGGCCGACGCCGCATTCGTGATGGCGCTTAACGAAGAGGAAGTGCAGTACTACCGGGAAAAGATCGACGGTCCGATTGTTGGAATCTTTGCCACCATTGAACCGCTGGCGATCTCGGTGTTTGAGAAGGCCAATTATCAGTTGGTGATCGGTTCACTGGTTGGTATCTATGCCGCGGCCAAAGGGTTGAAAGATGCCTACTCCAAGCTGAAGGAAACGGGTGACTGGAACCAGATTCAAGACAAGCTGATTAACGATGAACAGTTCTTCGATATCGTCGGGCTCAAGGAGTACGGCGAGTACTACAAGAAGTTTCGGATTTGTTGAACATGCTACGCGTCGGTTTCATCGGACTGGGTGCAATAAGCCACGAAAACGTGCTCGGGTACCTGGACTCCCCTGACGCCCAAATCGTCGCGGTCTGCAATCGCAATCGCGAAACAGGTTTACCCTGGCTCCAGCAGTACGGCTTGACCGAGGCAAAGCACTTCACCGATTATCGGGAGATGTTCAGCGAGGCCAGGCTCGATCTGGTTGAAATTCTTACACCTCACCATCTCCACCACGAGCAAGCGATCGCCGCCGCTGAGGCGGGTGTGCGAGGTGTCAGTCTGCAGAAACCGATGGCTAACTCGCTGGTTGAATGCGACGAGATCATTGCTGCCTGTGCCAAACATAATGTCGTACTCAAAGTCTACGACAATTTCGTCTTTTACCCGGTCTACGTGAAAGCGAAGAAACTCATCGAAGAAGGTTTGATCGGTGAGTTGATGTCGATTCGTGTGAACACAATGGCTGGATTGGCCGAGGGTGCGGCGTGGCCATGGTGTTTTCAGGCCGACAGCTGGCGGGCAGATCTCAAGACCGGAGGCACCGGCCCTTTGGTTGGCGACGACGGCTTTCACAAGTTTTCGCTGGCACGGTGGTTCATGGACAGCGACTTTGAAAAGATCGGCGCATGGATTGATGCCGACACCCCGTTGGATGCCCCCGCATTCATTCGAGGCAAATTCAAAACACCTCCCGGGGCGGGTCCAAAGTACGCACAAGTTGACTTTTCCTTCTCACCACGGATGGTCCTGCCTTGCGACTTCTGGCTGGAAGATTTCGTCGAGATCGTAGGCGAACGGGGGATCATGTGGATCAATCTCTGTTCGGCAGCCGGTGACCGGAAACTCTTTGCCGGTAACCAAATGTCCGAGAGCGCGGTTTTTCCACCGATTGCTGTATTTGTCGGGGGTAAAATCACTACCTACCTGGAAGACATCTCACCGCCCGAACGGAATTGGTCTACTTCGTTCGTAGCCAGCACGAAGCACTTTATTCAAGTCCTCCAGCAGGGTGGTGAACCTGTTTACACAGGAGAAGAGGGTAAAGAGATTACCCGTTACGCGATGGCAGCGTACATCTCGGCCCAGGAGAACCGGGATGTGATGCTCGATGAGATTACGAGCGAAACGGAGCAAGCTGGCTCGCTGAAGATCCAGTCAAATTTTTGCAACTTGCCAGGGTCTTAGGACAGGCGGTCGCGTCGGGTGATAAAACCCAACCGTGGAATGCCGAACCTGGTTGGGGGTTTTTCTATGCAGCATCGTTCCTGGGCGTTTATTCCCTGTGTCTTTCTGCAGCACTGATGCGGATCCAGCAGCTGCCGGCTCGCTAGGACGTGTTTGCCGGCTGTTCGGTTTTTTGCGGTTCCGGGCGGTTATTTTGATCCAAAGCTGCAAATTGACCGTCTCGAAGATTCAGCACGCGGTTGGCAGTCGGGTGCGAATCAGTCCGATGGCTGACGATGACGACGCTGCCTCCCTGGTCACGAAACTCACTCAACACCTGGTAGACCTCCGCGCTGTTTTCTTCATCCAGGTTGCCGGTTGGTTCGTCAGCCAGAATGACGCGTGGCTGGTTTACCAAGGCTCTCGCAATCGCTACCCGCTGTTGTTCCCCCGTGCTTAATGCAGCTGGTTTGTGATTCAGGCGATGATCAAGCCGGAGTCTTGTCAGGAGCTTTGTGAAATCGTTCTGTTCAACTTGCCGAGTACGTACCGCAACGGCTACGTTGTCCAAAACATTCAAATAGGGAATGAGGTGGAAGTTCTGAAATATGAATCCGAGCTTGGTATTGCGAAAATTGCTCCGCTCGGGGGCCGACATTGTGTAAATGTCCGTGCCTTCGAACAGAACGCGACCCTGGTCAGGTTGCAACATGTTCCCCAGTGTCAGCATCAAGGTTGTCTTGCCGCAGCCACTTGGGCCAGAGACCACCACACATTCCCCCTTGGCAAGTTCCAACGATACGCCGCAGAGCACCGGTATCTGGCCGCGCGACGTGCGATAGGTTTTAGAGACTTGCTCGCATGAAAGCATCGCAGCTTATTCCTCCCTGAGAACAACGGCTGGATCCTGCACCAGCGCCAGTGACGCGGCGAGGCACGATGCGAGACAAGCGATGATTGGGGCAGCCATCAACGTGACGAGCATGGCATTCATTTCGAACTGGAACTTGCCTCCGGTCACGGGAAAGATCTCCGCGACGCGACTGGTGACGAACCAACTTCCCAGCAGGCAACCAATGGCACTACCTGCCAGCCCCAACAAAAATGCCTTACCGAGAATCAGGCTGGCAATCGTGCTTGCGGGGTGTCCCAGTGCCCGCAAGACACCAATCTCCAGCTTTCGTTGACGTACGTTGATCCATGCGAACACGGCGACCCACAGTGCTGCGGCAACGATGATTGCCGGTACCGCCGTTTGTGCCAGGCTGTCCATCATACGACGTTGCCGGGCACGGGCAGTGGCAATCTTACTGAGCAGGGCAACTTGCGCTTCCGGAGCGACCTTGGAAATCTCGGCCCGCAATAATTCGCCCGGGTTCTCATCGGGAGTGAGGCAGAGACAGTCAATAGCCTGGATTTCATTGATCTGCCCGGCTTTACCTAAGACTTTTTGTGCATCGCTCAGGTGAACCCACACGCGCAAGTCATCCAGGGAACCCGACTGGGGAGCAACACGCACGACTTCAAACGGGAGTTCAGCGAGTGTAAGGGTATCTCCCTTCTTGAGGCCCAGGCGACCGGCGAGACGGTGTCCAAGATGGGCAGTTTCTTCCTTGATGGTTGGACTCATTGGTGGTTTTTTCTTTCCCGCCGGAAACATTGTAGGTGAGAGCCCCGTCAGCAGCGCGGGTTTACCAGCCAGTTCGATTTCGCCTTGGAGCGTGGCGACCAGGTGGTTGTACGCCACCGTGTCGTGTTCAACCAGGCGTTGGATAATTTCCTCGGGCATGGTTTCGGTAGAGTACCCCTGGATGAGAAACCGCTCCGGGTCAGCCTCCCGGGGGATGATTCGCATGTTGAAACCGATGTCGCGTTGCACCCGCCGTGTTTCTCGCTGAGCGGCCTCGTGCAGCGCCGAAATACCCTGGCAGGCTGCCACGGCAATGGCAACCCCGAAGGCACCCAGCAAAAAACCGGGCCACCGGTGCGTGATTTCTTTGAGAATCAGGCTGATGATTCGCATTGGTTTGGGACGCGATTAACGGGTTGCACTCCTGAGGATCACCACGCTACCGATGATCGCAACCAGTGCAACCATCACAACGGCAAGCCAGATTCCATTTTGCAACGAGGTTGTGGCGATGGTTTCGTTTCCATCATCAAGGCTGTGGCTTTCCGGTGTCGCCGCCGGCAATTCCGCTGGCGGGCTTGCGACTAGTGGCTCAGGAGGTTTGGTGGTGGTCATTGCGACGGTGGTTCCGCCGGTCTCTGTCGCCAGGCCGGCTTCCGAGTTGGTGGTGGGATTGTCCGTCTCAAGAGTCGAAATCAGATCATCGGGAAACGAGATTTCTTCGTACCCCAGGGCGGGATCCGTTCGGGCCTCCAGAATTGACCTGCCGTTTCCAGGCCCACGGGTCAGGATGTGTCGGACTTCCGATTGCACCAGGGGGTTGCCAGGATCGAAGTCCAGCAGCTTGACGACTTGTGCTTCGTGTTCCGTGGTCCAGCGATGAGGAATCATCGGTCCTATGAGCGGGGCGACGTTGTATTCGCATTCGCAGTCCATGCTCACAATGCTCAGCAGCCCGGAGAGTTCTCCCGCACGTACCTCGTCCAATGTGAGTACCGGCCCCAGTTTGCGACCGCGACCAAAGAGCACTACGAACTGGGGGTCAGGGACATCGGCGTCGACTTCCAGGCACCACAACAAGAGTCGTTCTTCGTTTTTCTCGCTCTGGGGAAGAAATACCATTTCGGGTGGGTGATCGATTGGTTTTGGCCAGAGCGCACTGGCCTTTTGAGTCTCTTCAAGGGTTTGCTCGATCAGGTCACGTGCAGCTTTGTTTTCTGCCTCATCGACGCCTTCGACTAGTAACACGACGCTGTGACAACCGAGTAGCCGCTCGATCAGTTCCCGCTGCAAGGGCGAGTCGACAAGCTGGGCAACCATCGCTAGAGAATCGGCATCTGCCGGGCAAGGCAGGCTGAGTTCCCGCCCATCGGGAGCGGTGATGGTGATCTGCACCGCAGGATTTTTGTCGTCTGCCGGTGGCTGACTTGCGGCACCCGGCGGCGTTTTTGGGGTGGTCGGATTTTGAGGAAACAACAGGTTGGTATCGCGCAAGACCTCACGTAGTGAATCCGAAGGTTTCAACTTTCCCGCGTCTGGTTCAGAGAGCAGGTTTCCTGGTGCCGAAACAGGGCCGGTCCAGGAGAACCCGTAGTAAGATGCCCCTAAGTCAACGAAACCGGTATCACGGACGTTGTAGCGGCAAGCCATCGCAGGATGCGTCGCACAAAGCCCCCATCCCGCGAAGAGCCAGGCAATGACAGCCAGTTTACGCACGGCCGGAAATCTCCGATAATCAAGGCTTAAAAGAAGTCGAAAAAGGTTTAAAATAGACCTGGTGTTTTGACATCCGGATGCCCAGCCGGAATGTCGCCGAGTATGAGGTATCTTGCTCGCCGGGTACGATTGAGTATACACCATTGTGAAGCACAAGAGCGAGAGTTATCTTCCCACCGTTTTTTCATGGAGTACGAGATGGTCAACCGCAAAGTATGCGTCTTTCAATTCTGGCTAACGGTACTCATGGCCAGCTGCGCTGCCGCAGCCGACTGCCCGATGTGGCGCTACGATGCTTCCCGCAGTGGAACCATCGACGAGTCGCTGCCTGCCGATCTTCAGTTGTCGTGGTCGCGCGATCTTGGGCCGAACCACATTGCCTGGTCGGAAGATGTGCGTCTTCAATTCGACGCCTGTTATCAACCCATTGTGGCTGGCCAAACGATGTTCGTAGCTTCATCCCGCAATGATACCGTGGAGGCTTTCGACACGCGCACCGGTGAAGCCAAGTGGCAATTTTTTGCCGACGGTCCCATCCGACTGGCTCCGGTCGCACATGCTGGCCGAATTTATTTTGGTGCGGACGACGGATTTTTTTATTGTGTCGATGCGAACAACGGCCAGCTCATCTGGAAAGCAGATGTTGCGATGGAAGAGCGGCGAGTTCTGGGCAACGAGAGATTAATTTCCTTGTGGCCGGTACGGGGTGGAGCGGTTTTGGTCGGGAACCAAATGTTTTTCACCGTCGGAGTTTGGCCATTCGAAGGCCTTCAGACATGTCAGTTTACGGTTTCCGATACGGGAAATCAGGTACCCGAGTTTCGAACCAGTATTCCTAATTCTCTTTCCCCCCAGGGATACCTGGTTGCCAGCGATGGTAAACTCTTCTTCCCTGGTGGACGTGCGAAAGCAGGGTCGATGCAAACAGGTCGTCCGGTAAGCCTCGATTATGATGCGCCGGGAGAGACCGATTGGCATGTGGCTGCGTCGGGCCCTTTGCTTTTTCATGGTGGTCGTATCTACGACAATCAGGCCCGCCAGACTTACAACATAGAGGCACCTCGTCCTGTGGCCACTGAGGGCTGGATTTACACTGCCCGGGCTATCGAAAACGAGCAGGGTGAAGTCAGTTACAAAATCTTTGGGATCGACAGCAATCAACGCGAGGACCGTGTTGTCACCGATAGCGAGGGCCAACCGGTCAATCGGCACAGCCTCTCACCGGCGTGGGAGTATCTGCTCGAACTCGATCCGGCCTCACAGAACGGCGAATTTGCCTTGGGGCTGAAGGCGGGTTCCCGTCTCTATGGTTACCTGGGATCGACGATCTTTGCCCTGGAACTGCCGTCTGAAGAGGGCAGCCCACGACTTGCCTGGACGAAGGTGGTCGACGGCACACCCGGCTCCCTGCTTGCGGCCGACGATCGACTTTATGTCGTCACGAAAGAAGGAAAGATTTACTGCTTTGCCGAATCCTCGGGTCCAGCCCACAGTTGGCCAGTAGCTCGAACCAACCTTCCGGGGCCAACCGACGCCACAAAAAATATCGTGGCCGATTGGGTGGAGGCGACGGACTGCTCGGCCGGCTATGGCTTGATCCTCGGGATTGGCTCCCAAGAGCTGGTGAATCACTTGCTTGAACAGACAGAACTTCGCTTGATTGTGATTGATCCTGATCCGGCGAAGGTCGATCAGTTGCGGCGCTATTACGATGCTGCTGGATTGTATGGAAAACGGATCAGCGCAATCGTAGCAGATCCGCTTGAAATCTCTTTGCCTGCCTATCTTGCCAACCTGATTGTTGTCCAACAGCCCGAAGTGATCCTGGGCAGCGGTCAGCAGGGAAGATATAGCCAGCTCTATCAGGTACTACGACCCTACGGTGGTGCGCTGGCACTACACCACCCGGATGGTCAGCAGGTTGAGCTTATGCGGCAGGTTGCCCGTCAGCAACTGGCCAATGCCGAAGTGAGTACCCTGGGTGAATGGACCATGGTGCAACGCAAAGGGGCATTACCAGGTGCTGCGGACTGGACACATGAGTATTCGGACCCAAGCAACACGCTCATGTCGCAGGACCAGCTCGTGAGGGCGCCGCTAGGAATCCTCTGGTTTGGTGGCCCGGCATCGCGGGGCGAGCATTTTCACAACAGGCACTACTGGCCTCCCAGCTTAAAGGTCTGCCAGGGTCGGATGTTTATGCAAGGTCCGGAGCGGCTGACTTGTGTCGATATCTACACAGGCCGCGTCATCTGGTCAAAAGAGTTGCTCGCGGGAAGTGGCGCGGGACGACGTGGAACCTTCTTCGAGGTCGAGAAGCCAGGTTATCATTATGCGGTTGGCGATGGTGGACTTTACCTCGTCTCCAACAATCGCTGTGTGTGGTTGGATCCCGCCACGGGTAAGGAATTGGGAGAATTCAAACTTCCCGAACCCAATGACCAATGGGGGGATGTGCGCATTTGGCGAAACCTGTTGCTGACGACCGTTTTCCGGACCACCGACGACGGAGAGAGTCAGCCGCAGTTGATTCTGGCCCTGGACCGCACGACCGGGCAAGTGGTCTGGGCACGCGAGGCCCAATACGCCGCCCCCCTGGTTGCCCTGGGCGATGATACGCTTTTCTATTTCGATGGCCTGATGCACGGATTTTATGATGCCTGGGGTCGAAAAGGGGAGGTACCCGAGGCTGAGCCTGCCAGGTACCTCGTTGCGTTGGATGCCGCCACGGGGAGGCAGAAATGGCTCAACACGATTGATCGCGTGGTCACCTGGCTCTCCTACTCCAAGGAGCATGAGCTTTTGATCGCGTCGAACAAGGCGGGTATGGATGCGGTTTCTGGTGCGACAGGTGAAACATACTGGACCAAAGAGAACGAAGCGCCAGGTTTTGGGGGGCATCCGGAGAATGTCTGGGATAAGGTGATCCTCCGTGATAACTGGGTCATTGACCAGCGGGGGCCCGGTTTGGCGTACGACATTCACAGCGGGGAGCCGATCACGCGGAGCCATCCCGTTTCGGGCGAACCTGTTCCGTGGGAGTTCACCAAGACGGGGCATCACTGCAATTACGCAATTTCAAGTCCCCATTTGCTCACTTTTCGCGCCGGTACCGCGGGTTTCTTTGACATTGAGAGCGGCGGAACCGGGCGACTGGAAGGTTTCCGGTCAGGTTGTCGCAACAGTTTGATTCCAGCTGGGGGAGTTCTCAACGCTCCCAACTATGCGCATGGTTGTAGTTGTAGTTACAACTTGTTTACTTCTCTGGCACTGGTCCATGTTCCCGAAAACGATTTCTGGTCGTACAACGCATTCAAAGCGCCTAAGGGCACTGTCAAGCGTTTAGGCATCAATCTCGGTGCTCCCGGGCACCGGCAGGATGATCAGGGCACACTGTGGCTCAATTATCCCGACACGCACGAACCGTTTAATAATGAGCCATCCATCGAGGCCAACGTGGAAGTTGTGGGGAAATCGGTTCGCTGGTTTCAATTGCCGAGCAAGCAAATCGAGGGTGCGAGTTTGCCGTGGGTTGCCGCTTCGGGTGTGGAAGGCATGTCGTCGCTCGTCGTTCATTTGCCAGGTGACGCCAAAGAAAAAGTGTTTGAAGTGACGCTGATCTTTGTCGAGCCTGACCCTCGCCAGGCAGGTGAGCGGAGATTCGATATCTCCTTACAGGGAAAAGTCGTGAAACAGTCCATTGATATCGCGGAGGCGGCGGGCGGATCGCAAAAAACGTTGGTCCTGCCTGTCGGTAAAGTGAAACTCACAGACCAGTTGGTGATTCAGTTCACTCCGCAAAAGGGACAGCCCCTGATTTGTGGGGTTCAACTGGTCGCTGACGACTGAGCTTCAGCAGCGACTTCTGATCCGGATTCCGATCAGCGCGACCCACAGGCCCAGGAGCAGGCTGGCCGGTTCAGGAACGGCAGCAGCATTGCCCGTGCCAGTATCGCCAAAATTGGTTTTCCACACCAGGTAATCGAACTGGCCGACGGAGCCTGTCGCGCTGGGATCTCGATTCGGTAGTGTCGTGGTCCCAACCTGGTCACTCCACACGGTGTAGTCGGCTGCATCGACAACACCATCGCTGTTGTAATCGCCGGGCAGGATGGCTGGGCCAGTCACCGTCGACTCGAGCTGCAACTCTCTCCAGCCAAAGATCAGTTTGAACTTGTCGGCATCGGGTCCCCCCAGCGTTATACCGTAATTGGTAACGCTGTTGGCTTGCACAATAGAAAACCGCTGGCCGAGGTCGGGATAGTAATCGCCCGTGAGCGTGACCGCTAAAGTTCCGTCGAGGTAGACATTCTGATCGACTTGAATCGCGTCAAATTGGCTTGCGGAGGTACCCCCGATCTCGATTTCCAGGACACTTTCGGATCCCATCGTAAAATTGCCTTTGACGGTTAATTCTCCCACACCGTGACCCGGTCCAACCGTTGCAGCGGCCAGGGTGAGATCGCCATTGACGACGCCCTCGCCGCCTAAAAAGCCGTCGTTGTGTTGGAGAATACCAGGTTGGGTCGTTGATGCGGAGTCGAGATACAAACGTCCCGAACCTGACTTGGTGACGGTCTGGTTCTCAAAGTCGAATGCGCCTTCGAGTGTCAGTTCGGCTCCCGAGGCGATGTCGATGGTGGTCGATGCCGTGGCGGCGACCGGGGCGGTCCAGACGTGGTTCCCGCCGGTGACTGTCAGCTGGGCGGAGCCGGTATTGGTATCGAGCGTGAGTGTTTGAGCGCCTTGAAGCTGGTAGGAACTTGACCCGTCGAGGGTGATTTCCCGCACGGTTACCGGTGAGTTCATTGTCACGGTGACAGGGGAGGCGGCACCGGCGAACTCAGCCGTGTTGTTGTTACCATTGGGAATCCCCGCGGGAGACCAGTTAGCCGAGTCATGCCAGTTGCCGCTGACTGCAGTCCACTGGTAATCGGCTGAGGATGGGCCAGTCACCGTCGACTCGAGCAGCAATTGTCCCATCGCATAGGCCAGTTTGAACTTGTCGGCATCGGGTCCCCCCAGCGTTATACCGTAATTGGCAACACTGTTGGCTTGCACCACAGGAAACTGCTGGCCGAGGTCGGGATAGTAATCGTCGGTGAGCGTAACCGCTAAGGTTCCATTGAGGTAGGCATTTTGGAGAACTTGCAGCGTGTCAAATTGACCTGCAGAGGCACCTCCGATCTCGATTCCCAGGACACTTTCCGATCCCATCGTGAAATTGCGTTTAACGGTTAATTCTCCCACACCGTGACCGGGCCCGACCGTTGCAGCGGCCAGGGTGAGATCGCCATTGACGATGCCCTCACCACCTAAAAAGCCTTCGTTGTGTTGGAGTGTACCGGTCGGAGTTGACCGGTCGGAGTCGAGATACAAATGACCCGCCCCTGCTTTGGTCACCGTCTGGAGTGCGAAGTCAAATGTGCCTTCGAGCGTTAGCTCGGCCCCCGAGGCGATGTCGATGGTGGTGGTTGTGCCAGGTGTCCATTCCCTGGAAAAGACCGGGACGGTCCAGGTGTGGTTTCCGCCGGTGACCGTCAGCTGGGCGGTACCCAGAGCGGCATCGAGATTTAATGTTTCTTCTCCTTCAAGCCGGTAGGAACTCGACCCATCGAGGGTGATTGTCCGTACGGTTGCCGGTGAGTTGAGTTGCACCGTGGTGACAGGGGAGGCGGCGCTGGTGAACTCAACCATGCTGTCGTTGTAGTTGGGGACATTCGACGGGGACCAGTTGGACGGGCTGTGCCAGCTACCGCTTGATGCGGCCCACTGAAATTCGGTTGGACGGGCAAAATAGACCGTGTGCAACTGATCGACGCTCACACTGGCCATCTCTGAGACCGTTCCTCCTGGCCAAAGAATGTCGAGATCCACCGGGCCAGCTATGTTTCCCAGGCCGAAGTGTAACGTGGGTTCGTTTTGATTACCGTGACCGGTACCAAACTCAACCTGTCGCATGAAGGTCTGGCCACCAGCTTCGATTCGGACCTGGGCTCCTACGGCATCGCGATTGACGATGTCGCCATCGCCGACCATCTTCAGTTTCAACCAATGATTACCGTTGTTGTTATTGTTTCGAAACAGTTTTCCGCGCGTTACCAGGTCAAGGTCACCATCGTTGTCATAGTCGCCAAATGCGGCCATATACGTAGCGCCGATGTCACTCAATCCTTCTGCAGCAGTTACATTGGTGAAGTTCCAATTACCATCATTGCGATACAGCCGAGGCTGGTTGCCACCGTAGACGGTTGTGAAGAACAGGTCGAGGTCCCCATCGTTGTCATAATCGGCTAACGCCGGCGAAGCGTACGATTCCTGCCACTCCGCATGGGGGAGGTCCAATCAAGCATGTTCTGAAAGCTGTAACCGCCGGCAGAGCCGGTGTTTCGCAGGAACTGGGCGCCGGGGTTGCCGCCGTGTGAAAAGTTGCCAACAAACAGGTCAATTTCTCCGTCGTTGTCGAGATCTCCCCAGGACGACCCGATCGTGTGACTATTTCCGCCTGTCGCGCCACGGGCTGACGCCGAATTGGCAAAGTAGCCGGCTCCGTCATTGACAAAAAGCAAATTTTGTTGCAACCGGTAATTCGAAACATAGATATCGATATCGCCGTCACGGTCGAAGTCCGCCGAGGTAATGCCGCGGCTTATTCGTGCTGGTGACTGGGTCCACACATTCGTAAATCCGTTCCCCTGGTTGTTCCGTAAGAGTACGTCTGAGTTCGAGCCTGGACCTTCATGAGCCCCCACGTAGAGATCCAGGTAACCGTCGTTGTCGTGATCTCCGAACGAGGCACCGTTAACCAATGGTGCTATACCCTAGTTGGCATTGCTCTGTGGCGCTGAAAAACCGTTGCCCTCCTGGTTCAGAAAAAGATCCCCCTGGCTGAAACCGAAGATGTCCAGCCAACCGTCGTTGTTCACATCTCCTAAAATCCCGTAAGGGTCGCACGGGTAGCACAGGCTGCTATATGACCAGGCCTCCGAAAAATTCAGGCCCTGATTGTTTTCGAGCATTATCGTGTTGGCACCATTTTCTACATCACCACCAGCGGCCAAAATGTCCACGTACCCGTCATTGTTCCAGTCTCCCCATGCCACTTGGGTCCTCCCGATCAAGTCCACGGCGGTGGAGGCCGTCACGTTGCTAAAGTTTCCCGTGGCAATTCTGGCGGAGAGCACAACGATAAGGCATGCCAGCCGGGTAAGATGACGACCAGTGATAGTTTGAAGTTTAGTGAGCATAAATTGCTCCGCTGAAATCAAAAGCGTACCGAGCAAGGATGGATGGGCCATTGGATTTCGCCGGTATCTGGTCGAGAGCAACCCGAATTTACCCCTCAGGCATGATTCCTTTCATTGTAACCTGCTTGTTCATGTAAATATCTAAAATTACACTTTTTATTTCACATTAGAGTGCGGTTCCAAACAAGTGGCGTGATGATGGCCTCTTGCCGGGTTTTGTGAGTCGCCACATGTAAACCGATCATCAGACCAACGAAGACGGCCAACACCAGCGAGGCCGGTTCAGGAACGGCAGCAGTATTGCCCGTGCCAGTAGCGCCAAAATTGGTTTTCCACACCAGGTAATCGAACTGGCCGACGGAGCCTGTCGCGCTGGGGTCGCGATTCGGTAGTGTCGTGGTCCCAAGCTGATCGCGCCACACGGTGTAGTCGGCTGCATCGATAATGCCATCGCTGTTGTAATCACCGGGCAGGCCAGCCATCGTTGACTCGAGCAGCAACTCTCCCAAGCTGAAGACCAGTTTGAAATCTTCACCGTCGGGCCCCCCCAGGACGATACCGCTATTGGCAATGCTTACCGCTTGCAAAACAGAAAACTGCTGGCCGAAGTCGGGATAGTAATCGCCCATGAGTGTGACCGCCAAGGTTCCGTCGAGGTAGGCATGCTGGTCCACCTGCAGCGTGTCGAATTGGCTGGTGGAGGTACCCCCGATCTCGATTTCCAGAACACTTTCGGATCCCATCGCAAAATCGCCTTTGACGGTTAATTCTCCCATACCGTGACCGGGCGAGACCGTTGCAGCGGCCAGGGTGAGATCGCCATTGACGATGCCATCGCCGCCTAAAAATCCGTCGTTGTGTTGGAGAGTACCGGGCTGGTTCGTTGAATCAGAGTCGAGATACAAACGTCCCGAACCTGACTTGGTGACGGTCTGGTTCTCAAAGTCGAATGAGCCTTCGAGTGTCAGTTCGGCTCCCGAGGCGATGTCGATGGTGGTCGATGCAGCGGCGGCGACCGGGGCGGTCCAGACGTGGTTCCCACCGGTGACCGTCAGCTGGGTGGTGCCGGTATTGGTATCGAGCGTGAGTGTTTGAGCGCCTTGAAGCCGGTAGGAACTCGACCCATCGAGGGTGATTTCCCTTACGGTTGCCGGTGAGTTCATTGTCACGGTGACAGGGGAGGCGGCGCCGGCGAACTCAGCCGTGTTGTTGTTACCGTTGGGAATCCCCGCGGGAGACCAGTTAGCCGAGTCATGCCAGTTGCCGCTGGATGCAGCCCACTGGAAATCGGCTGGGAGTGGCAGGGCCGTCGACTCGAGCAGCAACTGTCCCAGGCTGAAGATCAGTTTGAACTTGTCGGCATCGGGTCCCCCCAGCGTTACACCGTAATTGGCAATGCTGTTGGCTTGCAAAATGGAGAACTGCTGCCCCAAGTCGGGATAGTAATCGTCAATGAGCGTGACCGCTAAGGTTCCGTCGAGGTAGGTATTCTGGACTACCTGAATCGCGTCGAATTGGCTTGCGGAGGTGCCCCCGATCTCGATCTCCAGCGCACTATCCGATCCCATCGTGAAATCACCGGTAACGGATAATTGCCCGATGCCATGACCAGGTGCGACCGATCCTGCACTTGCGATCAGGTCCCCGTTGACCACCCCACTGCCACCCAGACGGCCGTCGTTGTGTTGGAATGTACCGCTCTGGGTTGTTAATTCGGAGTCGAGATACAAACGTCCCGAACCTGATTTGGTGACAGTCTGGCCTGCAAAGTCGAATGAGCCTTCGAGTGTCAGTTCGGCCCCCGAGGCGATGTCGATGTCGGTCGATGCAGTGGCGGCGACCGGGGCGGTCCAGATGTGGTTCGCACCGATGACAGTCAGCTGGGCGGTACCGGTATCGGCAGCGAGTGTCAATTTTTGAGTGCCTCCAAGCCGGTAAGAACTCGACCCGTCGAGGGTGATCTCCCGCACGGTTGCTGAGGAGTCCATCGTCACGGTGGTGACAGGGGACCCGGCACCGGCGAACTCAACCGTGTTGTCGTCACCGTTGGGAATCCCCGCGGGTGACCATTTAGCCGAGTCATGCCAGTTGCCGCTGGATGCAACCCACTGGAAATCAGTTGGGATGGGTAGGGCCGTCGACTCGAGCAGCAACTCTCCCAAGCTGTAGACCAGTTTGAATTTTTCTCCGTCAGGTCCCCCCAGGACGATACCGCGATTAGTAATACTATTGCCTTGCAAAACAGAAAACTGCTGGCCGAAGTCGGGATAGTAATCGTCGGTGAGTGTTACCTCTAAGGTTCCGTTGAGGTAGACGTTTTGGCCGACTTGCAGCGTGTCGAATTGTCTTGCGGAGGTGCCCCCGATCTCGAGCTCCAATGCACTGTCCGATCCCATCGTGAAATCACCGGTAACGGTTAATTGTCCGATGTCGTGACCGGGTGCGACCGTTGCAGCGGCCAGGGTCAGATCGCCATTGACGAAGCCATCGCCTCCCAGACGGCCGTCGTTGTGTTGGAATGTACCGGGCGCGGTCGTTGCTTCGGAGTCGAGATATAAATGTCCCGAACCAGATTTGGTAACCGTCTGGTTCAAAAAGGCGAATGATCCCTCGAGTGTCAGTTCGGCCCCCGAGGCGATGTCGATGGTGGTAGACGTATCGGTGGCGACCGGGGCAGTCCAGCTGTGGTTTCCACCGGTGACCGTGAGCTGGGCAGACCCGGTATTGGCATCGAGTATCAGCGTTCGATTGCCTTGAAGCCGGTAGGAACTCGACCCATCGAGGGTGATTTCCCGCACGGTTGCTGGTGAGTCCATCGTTACCGTGGTGATCGAGGATCCAGCGCCGGTGAAATCAACCGTATTGTCATTGCCGTTGGGGATTACCGCGGGGGACCAATTGGCCGCATTATGCCAGTTGCCGCCCCAGGTTGTGGTCCATTGAAAATCAGTCGGGGGTGGGCCAACGAAGACGACCTCCGCATCGGTGGCGTACTGCAGGATCCAATCGTTGATGGGTGCCGAACGAACGTAAACGCCACCCGTGTCGTATTTTCCAATGACATCACCACCACTTCCGCCCGACCAGGTCTGGCTCATGACACCCGCAATGGCATAGGTGCCCTCAACATTCAACAAGACAGCCCCTCCGCTGTCGCCCTGGGCACCCCCTCCTTCGAGCGGTCGGGCACCTCCAGAGGGCTTGCGAAACCACGTTAACAGTTGATTGTTTCCCCAACCCCATGAATCGGCATTTGCGTAGACATAGGTTTCGGCGGCGCGGCGGGTGCCCCCTGTGCCCCCTTGTTGCCCGCTGTTGCCGGTACCGGTATTTCCCGCGCCCAGCACAATAGCTTCTTGTCCATCCTCAATGCCAAAAGCAAGGTTATAAAGGGGAACCGGATTGATCCCGGTGAGGGGGCTTGCAAGTTTTGCGACTCCTATATCTCCCCAACTGGAATGTTGATGTTGCTCGACAACGCTCCTGGTCCCGGCGGTGGTTGAAAAGGAGATATTTCCACTGAGCACATGGCCGGCTGTCAGAATCCAATTGGGCGAGATGAGAGTGCCGCTGCCGATCCACCCACTGCCAGAGATGAGGCCACCTTGCGGGTGGGTCGAGTTGGCCAGGTTGGTGTAGGACGAATCGGGTTTATCGTGGCGAATCGTGATCGCCGATCCCGACTGGATCGAAAAAAAGAATATTGCAAGAAACCCTGTGATAACCTGCCGCACCATCAGAAATCCACGGTTCTTCTCTGTTTCTATTGAAAAACAGTTTTAACCCTATTGTACTCGAAAAACGTTTCTCCATGGGAAAAAAACAACATGTCTACAGCCGATCAGGCCGTTGCGCCACCCATTTGTGCTGCTGCCGTGCGACCCTGGCTGCTGCGGGGACCCGTTGCTAAAATTCCAATGAGAATGTACAGGATAGTGTCGATCATCGTTGGTTGAATCAGGCCAAATCTCTGAAAAAAGTGAGCAAGTTGTGACTGAGTTGTGTGTCGGAATTGTTGGTTTTGACATTACTCCCGAAATTCATCCCGAATATGGGGCTTGGGGTACGACACCCCAAATGACCGAAGTCGACAAGCCATTGTTGGCACGGTGTATCGTTTTGGACGACGGCGGTTACCGCATCGTCTGGTTCGGGTCAGATTTGTGTGGCAACCCAGTCCATGAAACAGATCTGATGCGGGACGAAGTTGCCGAAGCGGTGGGTATGCCGCGGCAACAGGTGATTTGGTCTACCAGCCAGACCCATTCAAGCCCGACCATTCCCGGTTCAGGGGTGCCTGGCGGTTCGAGCATTACCACTTGCGGAACGTATAGCACGGAATACTGTGACGCGCAGTTGCGCAACCTCATGGTTGCCTACCAGGAAGCAGCGAGGGAGGCAATCGAGCGTTTGCAACCGGCGAATGTTTTTGTGGGCAAAGGACACTGCGATTCGATGAGTTACAACACGCGCTTCCCGATGCCTGGTGGCGGTGTAAAATTCAGCCGCAATTATGCTGAGGGTTTGCAAGGGGGCAAGTATTTCGATCCGACCATCGGTCTGGTGCGGTTTGAAGACAAGCAGGGCCATCCACTGGGTGCAATTTTCAATTTCTGCTGCCACCCTGCCACGATGATCAATGATGTGATGGTTTCACCCGATTGGGTGGGGACGGCACGCGAACATATTGAGGAGGTCATTGCCGGTGCTCCGGCGATGTACGTGCAGGGTTTTTGTGGCGATGTGAATTGTTACCACATCTTCGGAACACCGGCCCAGGCGCGGCACAACGGTGACAAACTCGGTAAAGCGGCCGCTCAGGCGATGGCCCTTTCGATTCCGGCGCGATCCCTGCCACTCCGTTCTAGTTGGAAGACGATCGATTTGGCTTGTCGACCAATGTATAGCCGTGCGGAGATCCAGCAGAATATTGACCGACGCGAGAGTTTCATCGAAGACCTTCGACACAATCCAGGAGCTACCTGGTTTTGCGGAATAAATTTTCCTGAAAATTACCCTGTGGAAGATAAGATCAAGGGTGTGAGTCTCCAAATCGACTATTTCAAAGAAGCTCTTCGCCTATTGGAAGCAGATGAACCAGTCCGGACGACGCTCCAGTTGCCAATTGGCGGCATTCGTATTGGGGACGTGATGGCAGCGATTTCACCAGGGGAAAATTTTACCCAAACCGGGCGGCAACTCCGTGAACGATCACCCTTTGTCCACACGCTTGTCTGTGGAGACACCAACGGCCTGTTCGGTTACATCGGTGACGATCGGGAAATAGATCGAGGCGGCTATGAAACCGATTCTTTTTGGACCATTATGTTTGTCGATGGATTTCGTCTGCCGCTGGCCAAGGGAACCGTCACCAGAATTCTGAATGCGTTTGACGGAATTTTTCGGGAGCTGGCTGCCGCTTAACGATTCCCAGTACCGGGCACTGTTCATGCTTTGGTTTAGCCCGGCTGATTTGTTTCACCACTGGCCACGCGGTGAATTTTTCGGACCAGTGTTTTAATCGCCTGTTCCAACAGAAGGGTTGGCTCGGCGATACAGAGAAAATTGTACCCGTCACCAACGAGTTGCTCCCCGTTGCCGATCATCCAGGGTTCTTTACCCGCCGCTCGGGCGACCTCGCGAATTTGCTGGAGCACTTCCCGATGCCTTGGTTGTCCTACCTCTCCACCTTTGCCCAACCGCATGGAAAGGTCAAAAGGTCCCACGGCCAGGGCGGTGGTGATTTCGTGTTCGGCAATTTCCTGGGCCCGCTCGACCCCTAGCGGGCTTTCGATTTGTGGCAAAATGATGACGTGATCTTCGACCTGGGTTTTAAAGGTTTCGTAGTTGAATTCGGTCACCCAGCGGTTGCCAGGGCCACCCGGACGCCGCTTACCCCGCGGGGGAAGATAAAGTCCATCGCGCACTCCGTCGAGTTGTACTGCCGACTCAACCATCGGTAACAAGAGGCCACACGGACCGAGATCCATGGTATGTCCTACCGACTGAGTATCGGTTCGGTGAGGTCGGATCAGGATGGGAAAGTTTGCCAGCCGCCCAAGTCGACAAGCATCGGCAATCAACGGTCCGTTGTGGGAGTTATGCTCGTTGTCGAGGATGAGGTAATCCAAGCCTGCGTTGATAGCCACTTCTACCAATTCGAGCGAGACCTGGTTTATCAGCAAGGCTCCCAGAACAGGTTGGGACCGGGAGAGTTTCTGCTTGAGTGCGATTGCCGGTTGCATGGATCAACCCTGGAAAAATGGTGAGCGGACGTTTTCAAACCGTTGTCGAAGTTGAACATCCGCACGCGAAATATAGGGTGATTCGAGGTGTCCGTATAGAGGCGAACCATTCTCATTCGGGCACGCTGCCGGTGGTCGACACCGGTCGTGACGCGGCGTAACGGACCACCCGCAGGCAAGCAAGTCAAATCAGTTTCTGACATCCAGTTTTCACCCAAAAGGCACCCTGTTGCACGCCTACAGCATTGTCAACAACCGAGTACAATACCTCGAGCAATAATCCATCGCCTTTCTCAAGAGTTTTGTCTGGTTCCGTAAGATAAAGACACTTCAAAATGCCAGTCACCGTCGACGGGATCATTCTCGGTAGTGGACATAACAGTCTGGTGCTGCAGGCTTACCTGAGTCGAGCTGGTCTGCAAACCATTTGCCTCGAATGCAACAGCAGCTACGGTGGTGGCTTGGCAACCATGGAATACCCAGCTGGCAGTGGTTTTCTTCACAATACGCATTCTTTCTACCACCGCGGCCTGCAAGGTCTTCCCTGGTACCACGATTTGCAGTTACAAGAACACGGGGCCCACTACCTGGAACCAGAACTCAATGTGGCTTTGATCACCCCCTCCGGCCAGACACTTCAGTGGTGGAACCAATTCGAGAAAACCGAGAAGTCCTTTGCTGCATTTTCTCGTCGCGACGCCGAGACGCTGCGAGTTTGGCGTGATGAGTTTCGTCCTATTCTGAATCAGCTTTTGATTCCTGAATCACAATCGCCACCCTTACCGGCAGAACAGCGTCAAACAGAACTTAAACGGTCTTCCTTGGGACGACGATTACTGGAAGTTAGTCAACTCACGCCGCTGGAATTCGTGCAACAGAACTTCGAACACCCAACCGTTCAGGCTGGTCTGTTGTTCTTTAACGGCCTGCGTGAAGTGGACTTGCGCTGTGCTGGTTTTGGCCATCATATCCCAGCCCTGCTGGCAAGTGATCGCTTAGCACAAATGTGTCGTGGCGGTAGTGTAAAACTGGCGGACAGCCTGGCAGCGGTGATCGATCAAAATGGAGGAACTATCCGCTGCAATTGTCAAATTCGATCCATCCTCGTGGAGGGGGATCGCGTGGTGGGTGTTGCACTTGATGATGGAGAACAGATCCATGCACGCAAATTCATTGCATCGGGTTTAAATCCACAACAGACATTCCTGGACTTGATTGACGCATCGCACCTGCCGGCTGCTTGGCGAGCAAAAGCAAGGAATTACCAATACAATCTGCTGGCGCCCTTGTTCTCACTCAACCTCAATCTAAGCAGTCCGCCACGTTACAGCGCCAGTCGTACAGATCCCGAACTGGCTCAGGCATTCATGGTAATTCTTGGGCTGGACCATTTCGAGCAGTTTGAGCAGATTGTGAGTCACCATGAACGAGGAACGATACCACCCACCGTCATGTGGGGATCGTGTGCTACGCAATTTGACAGCAGCCAGGCACCCGCTGGAGCCCACACGGCCTTCATGTGGGAGAAGTTACCCTACGCCATCTCTGGCGATCCGCAACAATGGGACGCGCTAAAAACCGCTCACGGAAACCAGATGCTTGACGTTTGGGATCGCTACGCCCCCGGGCTAAAGGGCCAAGTGCTCGATCGGTTTACACGCAGTCCTTTGGACACGGAACGTTCGCTGGCGAACATGGTGGGTGGGGACTTACTCGTTGGCGCCTTAGCAGGCGACCAAATCGGCTTCCACCGCCCCTTTCCCGGTGCTGGCCACTACCGTGGCCACCTGTCGGGGCTTTACCTGTGTGGTTCTTCTTCTCACCCGGGTGGAAATATTACCGGTTTGCCGGGATACAATTGTGCCCAGGTGTTGTCTGCTGACTTGGGCCTTGGTGGCAACTGGCAACCGTCTCCCCTGCTCCAACAATGGCCCACCAACTAAGAACAGGCGAGCAAGCGGCCTTGCTGTCGCGACTCGCAGCGCAAAGTACCAGAACCATCCTGAGTCACTGCCAGGGCAGAGCAAATTCTTGTTAGCGGAGTCGACCGGTCTGCTGGGAGATGATTCGGACACTCGCTATCAGGTGTTGGCAAGATCACGACGGGAAATTGGATGATCAGTTTCCCGTCGACGTGTTTTAAACCGTTGCCGAAGTTGAACGCCCGCACACGAAATAGAGAGTGATTCGAGGTGTCCGTATAGAGGCGAACCATTCTCGTTCGGGCACGCTGCCGGTGGTCGACACCGGTCGTGACGCGGCGTAACGGACCACCCGCAGGCAAGCAAGTCGGAGCGATTTCCTCCAAGATTCGTCACCAGCCAAATTGGTTACTTCCGCGGGCGGTTCAACAGCGATTACGCGAGACGAGCGTCCAGATGACTGCCAACTGGATCATGATTACCCAAGCTACCGGTTCGGGTATGTTTGATGACCCGTTGCCACCAGTCGAGTCACCGAAACGGATTTTCCAATAGTCGTAGTCTACTTGGTTTACAACGCCGTCTCGATTGCCATCGGCGGCCAGATTAACACCCGTTTGGCCCAGAGTATCGCGCCAGAGCGTGTAGTCGGCTGCATCGACAAGACCATTGCCGTTGTAATCGCCGGGCAGGCCAGCCATTGTCGACTCGAGCAGCAGTTGTCCTGTGGTAAAGACCATTTCGAACTTGTCGGCATCGGGTCCATCCAGTGTTATACCGTAGTTGGCAATACTGCCAGCTTCCAGGATGGAGAACTGCTCGCCCAGGTTGGGATAGTAATTGTCGGTGAGTGTGACCGCTAATGTTCCATTCAGGTAGGCATTTTGGACAACTTACAGCGTATCAAATTCACCTGCAGAGGGGCCGCCGATCTCGATTTCCAGAACACTTTCTGATCCCACCGTAAAGTCGCCTTTGACAGCCAGTGTTCCAACAGGGTGGCCAGGTCCGAGGGTTGCTGTATTCGCGGCGACATCACCATTGAGTATGCCCTCGCCTCCCAGCAAGCCGGTGTTGTGTTGATCCGGTCCGATCGCCGTGACCACCTGCCATATGGACTTGCCGAAGGGTGCACTGGGTCACCCTCCATTAGCGTTCTGCATCACACAGACGGCAGCGAGGAAATCCTTCCAGTAATGATTTCCACCAAGATCAGGGAAGGCGAACGTATCTACCACCGTCAACCAGGTGCCGGAAGCCATGGAAATCCGTTGAGCCGTGAAGAGCAGACCGTTGCCTGGGATGTGAAAAATGAACGCGTTTCTATCGAGTCGGCAAGAGAGGACTACGGTGTGGTCACCGATCCGGATAATTTCCAGGTAGACCAACAGGCTACCAGATTGCTGCGACAACAAATTACCTCAACATGAGGGTATACTTCTCCTTAGCCGCGAGTTGCAATCGCGACGCCCCTCGATGGGAGGGCACATGGCCGGCTGTCAGAATCCAATTGGGCGAGATGAGAGTGCCGTTGCCGATCCACCCGCTGCCAGAGACGAGGCCACCTTGCGGATAGGTCGAGTTGGCCAGGTTGGTGTAGGACGAATCGGGCGTGTCGTGGCGAATTGTGATTGCCGATCCCGACTGGATCGCAAAGATAAATAAGGTAAAAAACCCTGTGATGACCTGCCGCACGATCAGAAATCCACGGTTCTTCTCTGTTTCTATTGAAAAATAGTTTCAAACCTATTCTATATCGAAAAATGTTTCTCCCTGGGCAAAAAAACGACAACCCTGCGACCGATTAGGCGGTCTCGCCACCCGTTTGTGATGCTGCCGTGCGACCTGGGCCGCTGTGTACAAAGAAAAGCTGTGTACAAAGAAAAGCTGTGTACAAAGAAAAGCTGTGTACGAAGAAAAGCTGTGTACGAAGAAAAGCTGTGTACGAAGAAAAGCTGTGTACGAAGAAAAGCTGTGTACGAAGAAAAGCTGTGTACGAAGAAAAGCTGTGTACGAAGAAAAG
>CAUZBP010000037.1:0-43167 GCA_963578105.1 Planctomycetota bacterium | reverse complement strand
GGGCCCCGAATGGCTTTTCCCCCGCTGAAAGTAACGAGATCCGGCCCCAGACCGGCAATTGCTTCGAGATTTTTTCGGGGGGGCAACTCACCGGCCGCGTCCACCAGGACGGGAAGTTTTCGACGGTTGGCCATGGCGATGACCGACTCCAAATCCGGTTGGGACGTTTCCGAATAGACGTACGCGATCCCCGCGGTCTCGTCAGTGATGGCGGCCTCGTACTCCCAGGTTTCAGTGCGGCGAGCTCCCGCGTTGGAGACAATTTCGTTGAATCCGACCTCCACAAGTTTGGCGCCGGTGGCCCGGATGGCGTGGTCGTATCCGCTGCGTTGCTCCCTGGCGATGATGATTTCGTGGGGAAAGCCGGCACAGTGAGGCAACCGTTCCATGCGTCCCAGATCATGCCCGGCGAGAATCGCGGCGGTTCCGAGCGTCAAGGCGCCGGCCGAGCCCGACGTGACCAGGCCTGCCTCGGTCCCCGTGGTGGCGGCGATTTGTCGAGAGGCGGCGGCTTGCAGTTGGTCGAGCGGAACCCAGCTGTGGGCAGCTTCGCAGAAAGCGTCCAGGACAGTGCCTGGCATGGGGGCTCCCCCCAGACGAGTGACAGCGCCACAAGCATTGATGATTGGCTCGACACCAAGATTGCGATAAATGTTCATGGCCAGCGGGCCTTTCCTTTGTTTTTTATCTCATGGTTGGTGAAGCCAACGGGGGCCGGTACGACTGTCGTTGCGGGATTGATTTCTATCGTTGGCGGTATTTTGTGCCACCCGCTTGCTGCTGAGGAATTTGTGGGATTCAAGTCCGCTTCTTCTCGGTGAAGACACCTCGCTCCGATCCGCAGGCCCCATCAAGGGGGTCAAGGAAAGGTTCAAAAGGGTGAAACTCCACCAGGCTTGATGATAGTCCATTGGCTCTGGAATCACGAGTCTGTTGTCATGGTCCGGATTTGTGTTTCCGTTGGAGACTGGCCACGGGAACGCCAGGAGTCAGCGCGGTTTCAGGCTGGAGTGCCGTACGGGCGTCTGCCGGTGACCGGGACCAAGTGACACGTGTCGATCAAGGAAAAAGCTGGTCGCGTCCGTTAGAAACGCAACTCCGCCGGGTTTAATTCATGAAAAGCCCTTGACCGTTGCGAAGATCTAACCATTGCAGCTTCTGGTAAAGTTTTGACGTTTGATCTGGCGGCGCCGCGGGCTGCTCGCCACCAGCAGTTTCCAGTCTGACATTTTCCAAGTCAACTTGCTGTCACTCGACCGAAGGTTGTGATAGGTACTTTTCAATTTGTCCCACTCAGGCTTTCAGAGAGATGATGGTGGTCATGGATTCTGCAACAACTACCGCATTTCATTCGTCTCACGGTGACACGCTGGTGCCTCCGGAGACGAATCTGGTGGATCGGTTGCGTTTCTGGAGCCGGGTGCAGCCCCAGGCCACGGCGTTTTGCCTGGACGACGGAGAGCGTGAATTAGAGCGACTCAGTTACCAGGAGCTGGACCTGAGGGCTCAGGCCATCGCAGTTCAATTGCAGCGCCACCAGCCTGCCGGCCAGGCTGTTCTGCTAGCGTTTCCGCCGGGCTTGGAATTTGTGGCAGCACTGTACGGGTGCTTTTATGCGAACGTGGTGGCGGTACCTGTTTATCCACCCCGTCCGGGGCGTATCGATCTGCGGTTGGAATCGATTGCACAAGACTGCGCTGCGGAATGTGTCCTGACGGTCAGTTCGTTAGCCAACGACTGGGAAAATCGTTGCCAGTCGTTGGATCGTCTGAGAGGAGTTCGGCCCCTCGCGACGGAACGCTGGCGGGAGAGATGCTCCCTGCCGGAACTCCCGGGTCCGCGGGCAGATGACCAGACGGCGATCATTCAATACACGTCGGGTTCAACGGGAGACCCGAGAGGTGTCATGTTGTCTCATCGGAACCTGATGCACAACAGCTGGCTCATTGCGAGAACATTTGACGTTGGTGCTACAGGCGTAGGGCTCAGTTGGTGTCCCACCTACCACGACATGGGGCTGGTGGGAGGTGTTTTAAAGCCTGCTTACATCGGCCGGCCCAGTATTCTCATGCCACCGTTGGCATTTCTACAGAAGCCGATTCGTTGGTTGCGGGCCATCGACCGGCATGGAGTGACGGTCAGTGGTGGTCCCAACTTTGCCTACGATTTGTGTGTGGAGAAAATCGAGCCTGAACAATGCGCAGGGCTTGACTTGAGCCGCTGGGAGATTGCTTACAACGGGGCCGAACCGATCCGGGCTGAAACACTCGAGTCGTTTGCCAGGAAATTTGCACCGTATGGTTTTCAATCAGAGAATTTCCTGTCCTGCTACGGGTTGGCTGAATCAACATTACTGGTGACCGGTGGCAATAAGTCGGAATTCCCCCGGGTCGGTTACTTTGACCGGAGAGAACTGTCGGCACAGAGAGCAAAACGGTCGGACGCTCGTCAGCCAGGTACCATCAAAGTTACGGGAAGCGGAATCGCCCGCACGGGTGTCCAGGTCCAGATCGTTGAGCCGACGGAACGAATTCCTCTACCTGATGGCCAGGTTGGCGAAATCTGGGTCCGGAGTACAAGTGTGGGTCAGGGGTACTGGAGGAAACCGGAAGAGACGGAAATAACATTCCGAGCCAGGATTCCCAGCGATGCGAGTACCACCTATTTGAGGACGGGAGACTTGGGATTTCTGTTGGACGGAGAGCTTTACGTCACGGGCCGCATGAAGGAATTGATTATTCTCCGCGGCATGAATCGTTACCCGCACGACCTTGAAAGAACCGTCACTTCAGAGGTCTGTGGGACACTCGTTGGAGGTGTGGTGGCCTTTGGTTGTGAGTTTGACGGACTCGAGCAACTGGTGCTTGTGTGTGAACTGGCACGGACGCACGTCGATCAAACTCAGGCGGTGATCCAGGAAATCAGAAAACAGATCATGCGGTGTCACGAACTGGTTCCCGAAGAGATTTTACTGGTCCGGCGCGGTTCAATTCCCAAGACGTCAAGCGGGAAGTTGCAGCGATTGAAATGCAGGCAGGCCTATCTCGACGAGAATTTGCCAATCACTTCCCGCTGGAAACGGAACCCGACCAGGCGGGTCGGGCAGGTTCATCAGGCGGGCCACGGCGCTGTGGAGGCGGTCAACAAATGTCGGGTCGACCGGGATGATCTGGAATTCAGGGGCATGGATCCTGTTGTTTTGCAGGCCTTGTGCCGGGTTTTGGTTGACCTGGCTCGTGACCCCGTCGACGTGTTGGATTGGAACACGAAATTTGAAGACTTGGGTCTCGACTCGTTGGAACGAGTTGGCGTGTTAGCCGGGTTGGAGCGTGAACTGAGGGTCAAGCTGCCTGCTCAACATTTCGCCGGTTTGGAAACGGTGGGGGAGATCCTTCTCGCGGTGCAGGGAATGCGGGGTGATCTGTCCCTGCCGCACGGTTTGTGGTCCGGCAGTGAGACGACGGAGGGTCCGGTTTCGGGTTGGGAATCGTTCGCCGAAGTTGTGCAGTTGAAATCCTCCTTTCGCCAATTGAAAGAAGATGACTTGCCGAACCCTTACTTTTGTGTTTCCGAGGGAATTGCCAGCAGTCGGCGGGTGGTCGATGGTCGGGAGGTGATCGATTTCTCAAACTACAATTATCTGGCCATGTCGGGGGATCCGGCAGTCAATGCTGCTGCTAAGGCTGCCATTGATCAGTATGGCACAAGCGCGTCTGCCAGTCGGATTGTAGCAGGCGAACTACCAGTTCACCGGCAACTCGAAGACAAACTCGCAGATTTCCTGGGAACCGAGGCATCTCTTGTATTTGTCAGCGGCCATGCTACCAACGAAACCACGATCGGGCATCTGTTCGACCAACGGGATTTGATTCTTCACGACGAGTTGGCTCACAACAGTGTTTTACAGGGCGCTCAGCTGTCAGGTGCTCAACGTCGTTGTTTTGCGCACAATGACTGGCAGGCTGCCGAGCGGGTTTTGCGGAACACACGCAATGACTTTCGACGCGTGCTCGTGGTGATCGAAGGTGTGTACAGCATGGACGGCGATGTTCCCGACCTGCCGCGTTTCGTCGAATTAAAAGAACATCATCAGGCGCTGCTCATGGTGGACGAGGCACACTCCCTGGGAACGATGGGTGCGACAGGCAGGGGCCTGGCGGAGCATTTTGGAATTGCGCCCAAGTCGGTTGATCTCTGGATGGGAACGTTGAGCAAGGCCCTGGGGAGCTGTGGAGGATACATTGCAGGTAGTCGGGAACTGGTCGAGTATTTGAAATACACAGCACCCGGTTTTGTCTTCAGCGTGGGAATGGCACCTCCCGCGGCAGCGGCGGCCCTGGCTGCGCTGGAAGTGCTGGAGTCTCAGCCCGAACGGGTGCGACGGTGTCAGGCGAACGCCAGCTTTTTTCTCCGGAGGGCTCAGGAACGAGATTTTGATACCGGCAGTAGTGAAAAAACTCCGGTTATACCCATTATCCTTGGCAACTCCCGACGCTGCCTGTTGATTGCACACCAGATGTTCCGGCGTGGCGTGAACGTCCGTCCGATCCTTTTTCCTGCCGTGGCGGAATCTGCGGCTCGCTTGCGATTTTTTGTGACGGCCAGTCATGATGTCCAGCAGCTGGAGAAAACGATCGAGGTGCTATCAGAAGTATTGCCGCGTGGGGAGCAGGTGGAGGACCGATCTTGAGATTTTGCTCTTGCAACTGTGGGGCAGGCCTTTAAAATAAAATCTGCGGCGTGGTAAATCAAATTGTCTCATTTTCTAAGAGGACGACAACTTGCTTACTGAACAGTCTGTGGCACGGGGATTTAGGAAGTTGTTTGAAACGGCTGGTTTTGGAGAAGGAGAATTCAAGAAGGCCGAGGAATTGCTCGATCAGTTACGGCCCGAAAGCCCGCTCAAGTACCGATTGGGCTGCGAATTGGATGAACTTCGAGAGCTCGTAGCAGCGGGTCGCTAGTTGACCTGGGCTCGAAGAGTTTTCTGAAAGTCGCCTGGCAAAGTTTCAGGCAGGCTCCCGCGCGGTGTTTTTGGAGCTGGCGGGTTTTTGGAGCTGCCGGCCCAGGAATGGGTTGCCGGACGGGGCGGCATGGAGAAGGGTTCGCTCAGCGGTTGAGCGTCACACCGATCGTTGCTCCGATCATAAACACGTGTTCGTTATTTTCTTCGTCAAAGCCGCGAGCAATGCCACGTCCGAGTTGTTTGACGTCGATGCCGGCACGAATGGCGAAGTCGCGTGTTACCTCGTAGGCAGCCTGAACTCGTAGCTCTCCCCCTGGGACAAGCTCGTTCAGGTCGAATTCGTCGTGGCTCGTTGATCGTTCGGTAATTTCTATTCCGCCGTCGTCCTGAGTATCTTCCTCTTCTTCGTCGATTACCATCAGGTCGACGCGTCCATCGCGAGTGAAAAACTGCCAGTTGTGCATCACAAAGGCGCGTACCTCGGTGGAGATGATCCAGCGCCGATTGCGATAATGTGCTCGAAATCCAAGTTGGGGTCCAAACATTTCGTTGATGACCATCGAACTAACAAACCCGTAGCGGTCCTCGGTGACTTCGAGCATCGAATCCCCTTCACCAGCTTGGGAGGGGTCAGGAAGTAGGTACACGCTGCGGTCAAATATCTCTGCCTTCGAGTAATCTTTGAAATTGGCGTATTTGAGACCGAGAAAAGGTTCCAGGATCAGGCGGTCGTTGATAGGTCGCAGGCGGAATGACCGGTTGACCTCGACTGCCCAGTAATCGCAGTCGTTGATCGAAACTTCTAGAGGGCCAACTTCAAAACCTGAAGCGTCCATAAATTGAGGTGGTTGTTCTTCTTCGTCGAGCAGTTCGGATTGCTCATTTTCATCACCTTCGTCTTCATAGAGGAGGGTGGCTGGCGGATGGGCTGTAATAAAAGCGTTGGGGCTTCCCGTGTCGATGAATGACACGAACCAGCCGTGACCGGCCTCGTTCATGTGACCAATATCGACTTGATTGGCGTAGGCGAAGTCCCGGGTGTCCCCCAGTTGGCTGATGTAGATATCCTCCATTGGCATATTTTCGATGATCGGTGTGGCGGGTGGTGGAACAAATCGAACTCCCGTTACGACGGCTATTTCGGCATTGGTTCCACCAGTGGCTGGGCGGCTCACGCCCATGTAGACGCGGTCGACCGCAGCATGCCACCCGGTTCGGACTCGGGGTTGCTTACCGTAAGAATACTCATGCGCGTCAAAAGGCTTGAACAACTGGAAGTCGGGGTTGAATTCTAAAGGATCAATAAAAGCGCTGGTACGCTGGTGCGAGGGAGTGGAATTCTGATAGATTTGCTGCTGTCCCAAGACAGTCTGGGTGAAACATGCTGCCAGGATGGTAGCAACAACAACATGTTGGCGAGCGGAGGCGTGGAGCATGGTTCTACAAGTCCAGGTTCGTCAATTGATTTTGATCAGTGCGACCTACTTAACGAAAACGCAGCAATCAGCCCCGGCCGAACATTTCGGGGCGATTTCAACAGTAACTCGCTTCCGCAGTCCGTGAAGTTGTCGCTTGGCGGCACCTGGTGGATGCGCGCTTGGCGTGGGACGGAAGCTCCTACTTGTTGAAAGATATCGGAAGGACCGGTCGTGCAAGTTGAATAAGATCTGGCAACCTTTACGATTTCGCAGCCTCTAACGCTTGCTGTGGCGTGCCTGCAGTTCGTGTTGTCAGGGGGATCTTTCGGCGGAAGCCTTGTTGGCATGGGTGGGTCCGCTCCTGACAGGTTGGACTGACAGTCGGGGCGTGGAGCAGCGAGTGCATTCGGAGCCAAGCGACTTGGGCAGCAATTGGGATGCTAGCCTGGTGGCGTGTGGGGATGCCGGGCTAGTTGGACGGTGACGTGGGTGGACGAATTGAAAGACCAGCCGTAACCAGCAAAGAAAAAAACAAAATCTTTTTGGCGCCCATTTTGGGCGACTTCGGGCCAGGGTTTTAAAAAAAATTGGGGATCAAGCGAAACCAGAAATGGTCCTTGGAGTCGGGAAATTTTCCGGAAGGACAGAGGCAACCCGGCCGTTGGGGCGGGCAAACGTTGTTGCCAGGAGTCCGGCTGATTGCACTTGCAGCGGGGCAGCGAAGTCATCACATTGCCGGTTGCGGATGCAGGTCACGGATTCGCTGTGGAGGAGGGTGGTGTCTCACGACTCCCGGTTCGGGGGCGCTGAATCACGTTGCTGCGGGGGGAATTCTTAGAAATGGACTGTCTTTCAATTAGCGAGATGACCACGTTCCGCTGGTCTTTTGAAGAGGACGTGAGTTATTTGAAGAGGGCGAACATTCCTGCGTTGGGCGTCTGGCGCCATAAGTTGGCAGATTATGGCGAAGAGAAGGGTGTCGATCTACTGAGCGAAATGGGGATCAAGGTTTCCAGTCTTTTCTGGGCTGGCGGGTTCACTGGAAGTGATGGGCGTAGTTATGCGGACTGCCTGGAAGACGCGGAGGACGCCATTCGACTGGCAGCGGTCATGCAGGCTGAGTGCCTGGTGATCTACACCGGGGCACGCGCTGGCCACACGAGTAATCATGTGCGGCGCCTGATTCGCAGTGCACTCATCGAATTGGTTCCTTGGGCTGAAGACCTGCAAGTCTCGTTGGCCGTGGAACCGATGCACTCCGGGTGTGCTGCGGAATGGACCGTGCTGACGGATTTGGATGCCAGCTTGGAATTGATTCAGGAAGTCGGATCGGACCATTTGAAATTAGTATTCGACACCTATCATCTGGGGCATGATCCGGCGATCCTCGACCGGTTGCCCGAAGTGGCGCCCCACGTGGCTGTGGTTCATCTGGGGGATGCGAAATCTCCACCCCGGGGAGAACAGAATCGCTGTCGGCTGGGTGAAGGCGTTTTGCCGCTCAAAGATCTTTGCCTGGGCCTGAAATCCAATGGTTACCAAGGATGGTTTGAGGTGGAATTGTTTGGCGAGGAGCTCGAATCAGAAGATTATTCTGAGCTGATCGGGCACGCGCAAACAGAGTTCGAGCAGATTTTCGAAACGACGGTTCTCTGAGCGTTTGCCGAATCCTTCCCGTCTCCGGAACGGAGGACGTGCAAAGCGTGGGAGCGGCCCGAAGTCAGTTGGGAAGTTCATTATTCGATCGGACCGCTTGCGCGAAGCGGGTACCGGGTTGTTGTTTCACGCGGTCGCTTTACTGCGGAATCAGTTCGAGGCAAACGAGGCGATCTTTACCCCGAACGTAGAGCAGGCCGTGTGACAGGATGGGAGCGGCCCAAGCCGGATATTCCAAGAGGGGGTTCGACGGAGCCTCGGGATCCTTCATCTGGACCGTTGCCACCGCTTCAAATTGTTCCGGGGTGGCACGCAGCAGCAAGAGGTCACCGGCTTCGGTCAAACAAATGAAATGCCCGTCGGCGTAGAGTAAGGAACTGCGGGTCAAACGCGGCACGCTCCATTGCACGGCGCCCGTTTTCCAGTCGATGCAGCGAAGTTCGGCGTTGTTCGAGTGACGGCCACTGCTGCCATACAGGTAGCCTTCGTGGTGGACGGCGGTGTTCCAGTGAGTCGCCATGGACCGGTTGGCGCGCCTCTTTTGATCGCTCCAAACGACTTCGGCTTGTCCTGGTTTTATTTTCAGCAGCGATGCTCCGGGACCGTACGTTTCGGAGATGAGTACTTCATCTCCGACGACCACGGGAGTGCTGGCGTTGACGCTGTCACGAACGGCGGCGCGCCATGGGTAATAGAAGTCGACAACTCCCGAGGACGGGTCCAGTCCCACGAGCCCTCCGCGGGAAAAAACGAAACACCATCGGCGGCCGTTGATGGTGGCCAGTTGAGGGCTGGCGTAGCTAGCCAATTCGTCGGTTACCGAATAGACCACCGCGCCTGTGTATTTGTTGAAGGCCACGATACCCGAGCGGTCTCCTCCGACTCGGTCCAAGTTGGATCGACCGAATTGCTGATCTTCCGGAGGGCTTCCTCCGATGTTCACAATCAAAAGATTTTCTTCGATGACTGGCGTGCTGCCGACGCCGAAGAAATTCTGGATCACTCCGAATTCCTGTTCCGTGTCGATTTTCCAGAGGGTTTGTCCATCAACGGCAAGCAGGCAATGGAGCATTCCGGAGGGGCCGAACAGGTAGACTCGGTCCCCGTCCACCACCGGCGAGCAGCGGGGTCCGTTGTTGTACCCCAGCATGTCTTGATAGTCGGTGGAATATTGAAATTTCCATAGTTCCTCCCCTGTCTCGCTTTGCAGGCATGTCAATCTTGCCATGTTTCCATGCCGGTCGAATTGAAAAAAACGCCCTCGGCTGACCGTTCCGATGCCGTAGCTGATTCCCAGTTTGCGGTGCCAGACGATTGGCAACCCTTCGGCTGGCCAGCGAGTGAGGATTCCTGTTTCTGCAGAGCGGCTATCACGTGTAGGGCCTAGAAAACAAGGCCAGTCGTCACCTTTCGGTCTGCTGCCCAGGTCAACGGGTAGTGCATGCTGCTGAGCGATTGTGGCCGTGACGGGCAAATCAGCATGCAGTGGAATTGTTGCGAAAACGAAAACATAATAGAGGTTCAACCAGCCGTATCGCATCGAGAGTCGTCCTGGAATGAATTGAAAGAGCAGCGTGGCCAGAATGGTTCCACCAGTGGTAGCAGAAGAATCGGAGCGAAAGAGCGCTCTGATCTTGCGGTGGTCCAGTCTCCCGCGTTCCATTTTTATCTGTTTCCACCCATGTTACCCGAGGTTTTTTTGATCACCAACCCATGAGTCCTGTTGTTTTGAAGTGTGGTGGCCTCGGGTCCCAGTTCTGTTGGCTGGCCCCCCGGCGTCAATTTCTCGAAAAAAATGTATCTTCTAGCCTAATAAAACGACGATCGTCCCGAACCACTAGAAGTGTGCTTGAGTCTGGAAAGGTCCTTCCCATGGCCGCAGTCAGTCATCTCGTTGTGAACCGTCAAATTCGTGTGCCATTGGAAGAGTTTGAGTTCCGGCACGACCGCAGCAGCGGCCCGGGTGGGCAAAATGTCAACAAAGTGAACTCCAAAGTGACCCTGCGCTGGTCGGTCGTCAACTCTACCAGCCTGCCAGAGGAAGTACGGGCACGGTTGTTTGAGGAATTTAGTGGACGCATCACCAAAAATGGTGAAATCGTAGTGGCCAGCCAGCGCTACCGTGACCAGCCTCGTAATCAGGAAGATTGTCTGGAAAAGGTGCGAAAGATGCTGGAGCAGGTGGCGACCGCACCCAAGCGGAGAAAACCGACCAAGCCAACCCGGGGTTCGCACGAACGACGTTTGAAGGACAAACGGGTTCGGTCTGACACGAAGCGGGGAAGAAAAAAAAATTCGTTGGACGATGGATAAGGAACCAGGAGGACCCGACCATGTTGCGATTACCTGTTTTTGGAAGGCCGGAATGGTTTCGACCCAAATCCGTTGGCTGGGGTCTCACCCCGGTGAAGTGGCAGGGCTGGATTTTTGCGGCCAGTTGGTCCGTCGTGACCTTGTTTCCTTTCATTTATCTGATGAGCCATTCACTGCTTCCCGAAGCTTACACTTGGGTTGCATTGTCTTTGGCGGCCCTCATCAGGGAGGTTGCTCAAATTCTGAACCAGATAGCCGGTCAGCGGCAGAGGGACGTCGATTCAATCCGGGCGCATGTACCTGCTGAGGGTGGGCAAGTTGCTACGCGGCATTTTGACCTGCAACTGCGCCATGAACAGGACGACGGCACCCAGGTCGAACGAGACCTGATCCAGGAGGCATTCAACGTTTTGCGTAATTTGGGCCATTCTAAGACGGAGGCCCGGAGATTACTGGATGGTGTGCTCGGTACGAAAAAGCAATTCAGGGATGTTAAAGCGCTAATTCAAGGTGTTTACCAGTTCGGTCATGGCAGCCAAGCGTGACAAGTGAAGGTCGCGCTGGCCCGGTAGCTGGGACTGCGTCTTGTTTGAACCGCGATGCGACGTTCACGGCCGGGTGAAAGCCGTGATGACTTTGGTGATCCCTTCCGCGATTCGGTCCATGGTCGCGGGAGGCTCTAGTAAAACGGGGTGATGGAGGAGGATGTTTGCCCGGCCGGCCCACGCACTGTGATTCAACTCGGAGGCTCTTCTGCACCTTCGAGTGCTACGTCTGTCGAAGCCGCGAAATCCGGCGTCGATGGCCAACCCTTCCGCCCGGAAGGCTGTCAATAAGTCGTCGCGGTGTTCCGTCAGGTGGTCGGATGTGAGTAGCCACGCCAGCTTGTAGTAGCTTGTTTGATCGTGTTCTGAGCAGGTATCAACAGGTTGGATGCCGGGAGTTCCTGTTAGCAGACGAAGCAAACGCCGTGCATTCTCACGTCGTGTTTTGTTGCGCTGTTCGAGCAGTTCTAATTGTGGAATCAGGACGGCGGCTTGCAACTCGCTCAGCGGGAACGCTTGATTTCCCCGGTCGGAATAAACTCGCATCCGTTGATGAATTTCCGCCTGTTGTGTGATCACCGCGCCACCTCGTCCCGCCGTTAAGAGTTTGCTTCCCCCGAAGCTGAGTACCGACACGTCGCCCCAGGTTCCGGCAGTCTGACGGCTGATCTGCGCGCCGGGTGACTGGCAGGCATCTTCCAGGACAGTGAGTCCGTGCTGCCGGGCGAATCGAACTAACAGCGGCATGTTCGCCGTGCCACTGTGCAGATGCGACGCGAGCACCACGCGTGTTTCTTTGCGGATCGATGCCTCGAGCAATTTTTCATCCAAACACAGAGTCTCCGGTCGAATATCTACCAGCACGGGCCGGGCGCCAACCGCTTCGATGGCACGAAAGTTACCTGGAAAGTCGTAGCCGGCCAGCACGACCTCATCTCCTGGTCGAACTTGCAGTCCTCGCAGGGCCAACTCGACGGCGATGGTACCAGAGGAACAGAGTGTCACAAATTCTGTTCCGTGCATTTGCCCGAGAGTGCTGGCCAACTCCGCGCAATGGGGGCCGTGATATTTGCCCCAACTTCCATCCTGGTAGGTTTGCAATAGCGCAGCCTGCACTCCTGGTTCAAGGGCTGGCCAGGTGGGCGGACCTTCTGGAAAGACGGGGGGGCCGCCGTGGATGGCGAGTTGGTTCATGAGGAACCCCTGATACGGTTCGAGCGTGGAAGTAACTAATATGATAATATGATGTGCGGTGCCGTTGTGTCCAACCACGCTTGGCAGGAAAGGCTCACTGAAAACCAACAATGTCTCAGATTCAATTTTTCATGCTGGGAGGATTTTTGGGAGCGGGAAAGACAACGGCCCTGGCTCGAATGGCTCGTCAATTGATGAGCCAGGGTAAGAAAGTCGCCCTGGTGACCAATGATCAGGCCCACGACCTGGTGGACACACAATTCCTGCGGACCCAAGGTTTTCGCGTCGGAGAAGTGCCCGGGGCATGCTTTTGCTGCAAGTTCACCGATCTTGTCGATGTCATCGAGACGCTGGATCGAGCAACCACCCCCGATGTCATTCTTGCTGAGCCGGTGGGTAGTTGCACCGATTTGGAATCGACGGTGATCGCCCCCCTACAGAAATTTCACGGCTTGCGCATTTCGGTAGGTCCGCTGGCCATCTTGCTCAAACCAGGACATGGACGCAAGATTTTGAGTGCCAGCGGCGGTGGTTTTTCAGAGAAAGCTGCCTACATCTTCTTGAAGCAAATCGAAGAAGCTCAGCTGGTGGCGATCAACAAAGTCGATGCGTTGTCGTCAGTTGAACTGGAGGAGCTACGCGGCTTGCTGGAAGAGCGTTTTCCAAATAAACAAGTTTTCCCGATGAGTGCCAAGACGGGTGAAGGGTTCGAAGAATTCATGACAGCACTGCATTCGACTCCCTACATTCCCAAGCAATTCATGGACGTGGACTACGATCTTTATGCCGAGGGAGAGGCCGAATTGGCCTGGCTCAACGGAACGCTTCGTTTAGCAAGCAAAGACTCTTCTTTTGAACTGGATCAATGTGTATTGGAACTCGTTTCAGGTCTTCGCCAGGAACTGTTACGACAACAGGCCGAACCGGCGCACCTGAAAATATCAGGGGAAATATCACAACAATTGTCGGTAGCCAATCTGGTGGATTCGGAGTCCGCACCAGAACTGTCAGTTTCCTCCGGGGCCGCCGTTTCGGACGCACGAATTACCATCAACGCTCGTGTGGTCGTTGATCCGGTGCTGTTGGAAGAGTTGGTGCTTCAAGTCACTGCGGAGCTAGCCAGTCGGCATGGGTTGAACCTGGAAGTCGACACCATGGAGTGTTTTCGCCCGTCCCGTCCCGTTCCGACTCATCGTTTTCGTTAAGAGTGCCGAAATGGTGCCGCCTGCAATGTGCTGTCATGTTGAATCTTGACGGGGTTCGACCAACTTCTCTATGCTCTGCACCTCGTTTCACGTGGTGGTTTGCCCTGAAGCCATCCTTGTTAGTCATGTGGACAGTCATTCAGCAGGAAATGTGTGGCCATGGTGGGTCGAAGATTTTGCAGTGCTTTCGTTCTGTCGGTCAGCGTGATCAGCTGGACGATTTCAGTTGCCGGGTGTGCCAGTTCCAGTTTTGTGATGCTGCGAGACATTCCGGCCAATCCGCTGTCGGTGCCGCTTGACCTGTTTTCTTTAAATGGTCCCGAGCCGACCGAACGCACGTTTCAGTTGTTGCGGCGCTACGATTTAAAAAAACAGTTTCGGGAAACACCGCAGGAAGCAACCGACTGCCTGCAAAGGTTGGCCCAGGCGGACCCGTCGGCCGAAAAAATGTATGCCCTGGCTGAACTGGCTTATATCAATGGTCGAAGGGCAGCACTGGCAGGGGACATGTCGACGGCCTTGGACCGCTATGGAGAGTCGGCAACGAGCGCCTACACCTATCTCCTGGACACTCGTTTTGACTGGGAGCGGAATCCATACGATCCGCAGTTCCGCAGAGCGTGTGACGTCTACAACGGTGCGCTTGAGCAGGTTTTGCGTATTCTGAAAAACCTTGGCGAACTACGGCCTGGCAGTACCTGTGTCGTCGAGACAAAACAACAGGCCTTCGATGTCTCCGTCGTCATGCGAGGAGCATGGCATGAGGAGGATTTTGGTGATTTTGAATTTGTTTCTGACTACCGGGTGGAAGGTTTGAAAAATCACTATCGGACCTACGGACTCGGAGTTCCACTGATTGCGATTCGTAAGAATCACCCGGACCAGGAGCCGTATGAAAAATATTATCCGTCGGGGCTTGTCTTTCCGGTGACCGCTCTATTACGAGTGATGCCCCAGGAGGATCAGGCAGCCGTCGCTGGCGGCAGGCGTCGATGTGTTCTGGAACTGCATGATCCGCTGGTTTCTTCCAACATCCGGGTGGCAGGCCGGTTGGTTCCGCTGGAAACAGATTTGAGCACACCCCTGGGATACTTTCTGGAGCAGCCCATTTTCAAGGGAAAAGAGTTGGCGACGCGGGGTTTGCTGCACCCCGGTCCGGCGCAGGAAATCCGCGGGCTTTACATGTTGGAGCCATACGACCCGCAGAAAATTCCCGTGGTGATGGTGCACGGACTGTGGTCAAGTCCATTGACGTGGATGGAAATGTTCAACGATCTGCGCGGCTTGCCCGAAGTTCGCAATCACTATCAATTCTGGTTCTATCTCTACCCGACCGGCCAGCCGTTTTGGATCAGCGCGACGCAATTTCGAGAAGATCTCATGGAAAGCCGGTCCACTCTGGACCCGCAGCGCCAGAATTCTGTACTCGATAAGATGGTGCTGGTGGGTCACAGCATGGGTGGTTTGGTTTCAAAAATGCAGGCCATCGACAGTCAGGAGGATTTCTGGAACATTGTGAGTCAACAGCCTTTTGATGACCTGGCCGCCAGCCTTGAGGTGCGAGAGTCATTGGAAAAAACTTTTTTCTTTCAGGCGAATCCGTCGATCCAACGCGTGATCACCATTGCCACGCCCCATCGGGGCAGCAATTTTTCGAACGTGAGGACACAGTTGCTCAGTCGTTGGCTGATCGATATGCCTCGTAAATTGGTTGGTGCGCGAGATCAGGTGTTGAAAGACAATCCTGATCTGATTGTTGATCGGCGCCTTTTCCTGATCGACACGAGTATCGAATCGCTTGCTCCTGAGTCGCCCGTTTTACCCGTGATGCTCAATGCGGCGCTGGCTCCCTGGGTGAAACACCACAACATTGTGGGACTGGTTTCACACGAGGTCGGAGAACCAAGTGTCAAGGAGCGTCTTGTGTCCAGGGTTTCTGAAAGGATCGTGGGGGATGAAGTTGGTGAAGGTGATGGTATTGTCGAATTCGCCAATGCCCACCTGGAGAACGTGAGTTCCGAAATTGTGGTCGATGCCGACCATACCGGAGTTCACCGGCACCCGCGCAGCATTCTCGAAGTGCGGCGCATTCTGATGGAGCACCTGAAGGAAGTGGGCCATTCGAACAAGCCGGTTGTTCCGGCCAGCCAGGTTCCAACCGGGCCGGAACCCGACTTTTCCACGTCGGGCATCCGCCCATTACCTCCGCTCTGATGGCGGGTATCGCGGGCGCCTTCGCTGGGAGACTTTAACGAGGCACACGTACCGTCTGACCTTGGGTCTTCAACAAGGTGACCGTCACGCGATTGCCGGATCACGGACGCCTGTTACCGATGAGGCAGGACGCGAAGTCCTGGTGGGTTGACCGGGGTCGGAGTCAGGCACAACTTCCGACGGGAAGTAGCAAAAAACGAGAGTGGCTATGGCTGACCCTGAGAGCGTTTTGAAAGTTTGTCGCGCAACTCGGCTGCCAATTCGTATTGCTCTTTGGAAATCGCGTCCACCAGTTGTTCTTCCAGGGTGAGTCCCACTTCAAATTGTGCTCGCAGGGATTCACGGAGATCAACAAGTCGTGCGACCAGTTCATCTTCTTCAAAGTGCTCTTCGGCATCATACTTTTCAAAGAACTCACGAAAGTTTTCCAGTCCTTCGTTGATGTGTTCGATCGCTCCGGGGCCACCATGTTCTTCTAAGGCTGCCAGTGCTTGAGCCTGTGTGCGATGAAAGAGCACGAAAGGGCGATGCTGTTCGTGCGACATGGTCCACTGTTCGTCTTCGCAGTGGTCACGACAGAAGTCCATCAACGCCAGCGTGTGATCGGCATCCTGCACCGCACGGTCGAATTCCCGTAAAGTCAGCCAGCAGATCCGCCGGTGATAAAACTGCACGAACTCACGGTCAATTTCATTGAAATCATCCTCATCCAATTCCATGTCGGATATCGCCCCGTTTGATTTGTCGAGCAGGAATTCGAGGTAGGTATCGGAGCCCTCCGGACGTGTTCCGTCAGGTCGTCCGAGTACTTCCAGTTGCAGAATTCCCATATCGATTCGCATTTGGATCACATCTCGACTGTCCCTTCCTTTGACCATCCGCACGCTCAGGTGTTCGGGGTCGAAAGGCCATTTTTGCAGTAGGTTGTCGATGTTTCTTTTGGCAGCCATATCCAAATCGTTTTGCTGAAGTCTAACCAAGTTTTGAGTCTGCCGGTCCAGGATCTGAAGTTATGTAACTTTCTTGCAACCCGGCCCTCCCCGCAAAAGTCGAGGAAAAAACATTGGCTGATTCTGGCTTCAATTATAGCAGACGAAGGAGGGGGGGTTCTAGCGTGCCAGTGTCGGTAACCAGGGTCTCAGTACCGGATCCTTACCACCGTGATAAAAAAATTACCGGAGGTAAAGGTTCCGGGGAGTTCAGTGGACTGTCCGGAAAATGCTACTCGTTAGGATAAAAAAAAATTCCTTGTAAAGAGATTGTGAAATGGCGAATTCGCCATGTAATCTCTTAAGATCTTACAAAGTGACTGGTTATGTCGATTCTTTACCGGACCTTCTTTGTCAGACGACGTGAAACCGGTGACGGCCGGAGCCCGTAAGTCCACCGATCGAGCGAACATCGAGAATTTGAAGTTCAATCACGAGGATGAATTTCACCGTCCGAGAGCGTTCACTGCAAGTGCCGAAGTGCCTTTCGTCAGGATGCATTAGCGTGGTGACCGAGGTAAATCTGTATAGTTGCTATCGTCCTTTGTCGTGAAGTCTGGCAAGAGAAGGCTTGATGTTGGTTCCTTCGGCTCGAGGCGCGAGTTGGTCAATGGTTCTAACTCTCCACGCAGAATACACACTTCGCTGGGAGCTTCGATACCAAGCGTCACTCGGTTGCCTGAGATTCTGTTAACCACGACTCGAACGTCACTGCCGATGGCGATTTCTTGTCCGATTTTTCTGCTAAGTACTAACATGTGGATTCCTCCTTGAGAGATCGCGGGACGCCGTCGCCCAAGGGTGAGCGACTTGGATTTCGGTAAACGTTCCCTGCAACCATTAGTTTCTACGACGGTGTTGAAGAGTTGTTCTTCAGATACAGATTTAAGCAATTGGTGTGCCCCGGTCGTTGGTTTTTTGCGGGGTGCAACGCTCCCTGGCCTTAAATCCCCTGTTTTGGGCCAGTTTCGACTTCCCGGGGCCGTCCGGGATCAGCAGCGAGACGTCCGGGGGAGAATTTTTCAGTCTCGAAACGGGATTCAGCAAACAAAGTGAGACGTTCTCAAGGAAGGCAGTGAGTTCCCTGCGACCCCTTTGTGGATGGGTGGAATATTTGGGGGGTCTTGATAATTTGGGAATTGTCAGTAAAAAAGCCCCATGAGTTCATTTACCGTCAGGATGGTTGAAGAAGTTTGTGTTGTGCCATTTCGAACCGAGAATGGCAGGCCCGAATTCTGTTTGGTGTCTGTGAGTGACGATAGTCGTTGGGATTTTCCTCGGGCCCCCGTACTGCCCGATGAATTGAGGCACGTCACCGCGCTGCGGACCGCTTTGGAAATCGCGGGAGTGGAATGTGAACTGGAATTGCCGGAGCCACTGGACCAGTTTTCCGCCTCGAAGGTTGAGTCGGCAAAGACGATTACCGCTTTTCTGGTTCGCGTAGAAACAGAAAACGGTGAACATTCGGTAGGGACTGGTTATCGGAGGCGCTGGTGTTTTGCTGAAGAGGCGAGAGTCAGGATCCGACGCAAACCGATACGAAGATTCATCGACCTGGCCCTGCGGCGGTTGTAAGTTTAAGAAAAGGGTGGACTAACACACCGCTCCGTTCACTGAGGCCGGTCTCCTGGACTTGGGTTTCATTCTTATCCGGCGAAGGACGATTCGACGGTGGTCGCGACGCGTTCCAGGTCTTCGGGAGTCATGGCCGATCCACTGGGTAATGAAAGGCCGGTTGAAAATAACTCGTCCGCCACTGCTCCGCCTCGGACGCGACAACCATGAAAAGCCGGTTGTTGGTGCAGAGGTTTCCAGACTCGACGCGACTCAATGTTTTCCTTCTCCAGGCGCAGTCGCAGTGCTTCGCAGTTGATGCCAAACAGTTGCTCATCAATCTGGATAGTGGACAACCAGCAATTGGGTGTGACGAAGTGTGGTTCCGGCATGAAAGTGATTCCCGGTAAACAGCCCAGTCGCTGACGATAGAAGTTCAGGATATTTGTTTTCGCCTCTACTCGCTGGTCAAGAACTTCCAGTTGGGCAAGGCCGACTGCGGCCAGAACGTTGCTCAGCCGGTAATTGAATCCGATCTGTGAGTGCTCGTAATGGGGAACAGGATCACGGGCCTGTGTGGCAAGAGACCTTGCATTTTCGATCAACACCGTGTCGTTCGAACAGAGTGCCCCCCCTCCACTGGTGGTGATGATTTTGTTTCCATTGAAGGAAAGGATGCTGCACCATCCTGAGGAACCGATGGATTTGTCCCGGTGCCGTCCCCCTAATGCCCCGGCGGCATCTTCAATGATGGGGACTTCAAAGCCGGTCACGACCGCTTTCAACCGATCAAAATCAGCGCTCTGGCCGAGAGCGTCAACGACAATGATGGCCCGAGGCAATTTGCCTCGTCGGGCGCAGTCGACCAGTTCTTCCTCAAGAAGATCGGGATCCATGCTCCAGCTTTCCCGTTCCGAGTCGATGAAAACGGGTGTTGCGCCCTCGTAGACAATCGGGTTGGCAGATGCGCAGAAAGTGAATGTTGAACACAGGACTTCGTCGTGAGGTTTTAATTTCAGGTGCCGCAGAGCCAAATGAATCGCACTGGTGCCGGACGAGACTGCCAGGGCGTGATCGACGCCCAAACGTCGGGTGATCACTTGCTCGAATTCCGTGAGGTGCGGGCCGACAGGGGCCACCCAATTCGAATCGAAGACGTCCGACACGTATTCCCCTTCACGGCCAGAGAGGTGCGGAGGTGACAAATAAATTCGTTTTGGAGCCATCAAGCTGTACCTTATCAATTCTCGAGAATGATCGAAGTCTGGAGGATTCCTAGAGCCCGGGCAGCAGGCCTCCACAGAGCCACCGGGTTTTGGACTCATTCTTGCTCGCAGGGCCACTCGTCAGTCAAGCGGATTTGGCCCTGTTTATCAATTTGCCAGATTTCTCCTGAGTGAACGTCGAAACCGGTTAGCCAGCCACTGCCGAAACAAAAGGTGTCGATACAGATTACGTGCCCCAGGTCGAGGACTTCACCGGTGATTTGGGGCGTATGTCCCAGGATAGTAATTTTACCCGACTTGTGAGGCGCCGGGTCGATGCCCAGGTGCTGCCAAAAAAGCATTTGATCGGGTTGATGCTCCAGGGGCAAATGGGAAGCGAAATTTGCATGGACGAATAGATGCGTGTCCGTTTCATGATAACGCAGGGCTTGTTGAAGAAAATCGAGGTGAGACTGTGGAATGTCGGTTGCGTCGCCCCCATAACTGGCGAGGGTTTCTTCCCCGCCACAGCGCATCCAAAATTCCAGGCTGGCGTTTTGGGAAGTCAAGAGGGCATCCAGCATCATCACTTCATGGTTTCCCGCCAGGGAAAAAAGCTGACAGCTTTTTTTCAACTCCAACAACTGTTCGAGGACATCCCGCGTATTTGGGCCGCGATCCACATAATCTCCGAGGATGATGATCTGATCCTCAGCTTGGGGTTCAACGACTTCCATGAGACCGCGAAGTGCTTCCGCGCAGCCATGGATGTCACCAACGGCAATCACTCGGTGCGACATGCTATGGTGAGCCCAACTGGCAAATGGGATGAGGCCGTGTTAGTTTGTTTCATTGAAATGGCGATGGATCGCCTTCTAGATATTCTAACAGCTGGAGCTATGAGCGAGTTGAATTGATGGAAACGTACGATATTGATATCGGCGCTTGTCGTGGGCGTCAACGGCGATTGATCGAGGTGATGCAGAATGTTGGACTCGAAGTCGTTATCGTGACGCAGGTGGAACATGTCCAGTGGCTCGCCGGACCACGTTACGACTGGCTGTTTCAGCCAATTGCCGCATTGACTTGCGAAGGTGCTCTGTATCTCGTCTGTCCGCAAAAACCGCCGGAAACAGCTGCTGCCGACGAGTTGATACCCTACCAGGCGAAGTGGCATTCGACACTCCGCAACGATCAGCGGCACGAATCGTCCCGGGTTTTGATCCAACACTTGAAAAATATCACACGAGGACGCCGCTTGGGTGTGGAGTTTTCAAGTTTCGGTCAGCATCTGCTCGGGCTGGGTGCATCCGAATATTTGGACGTGGAACCCCATCTGTATCAACTCCGAAGACGAAAGGATGCTGACGAACTGGCTCGTCTCCGCAAAGCCATCTCGGGCACTGCTGCCATGTACGATGCGGCGAGGGAGATGATTCAGCCAGGCGTCAACGAACTGGACGTATTCCAGCAGTTGCAGGGCGCAGCGGTTGCGGAATTTGGCGAAATGTTAACCGGCACCGGGAACGACTATCAATGCGGGAGCCGGGGCGGACCGCCCCGGAGTCGGCTTGCTCGTGCCGATGAACTCTACATTCTTGACCTGGGTCCCGCGTTTCGCGGTTATTTTGCTGACAATGCTCGAACTTTTTCCGTGAGTGGCGAGCCAAGTCAGGAGCAGTCCAAGGCGTGGACCCGTTGCTGTGAAGTCTTCGCCATCGTCGAGGATCGCGTCAAGCCGGGAGTCAGCGCCCGGGCGCTGTTTGATGAAGTTCAGCAATTTCTCGACCAAGCTCCTCTTGGTGTTTTCAATCATCACTTGGGGCATGGTATCGGGCTGTTTCCGCACGAGGCGCCTCACTTGAACCCCCACTGGGATGATTATTTTGAACTGGGGGATGTTTTTACGGTGGAGCCCGGCCTCTATGCGCCGGAACTTCATGTTGGCATGCGAGTCGAGAATGACTACCTGGTCGTGGAGCGCGGTGTCGAACTGCTCAGCCAGATACCTCTGGAGTTGTGTTAAGAACTGGTGGTACGGGCCAAGGAGTCCACGAGTTCTCTCGCAGGCATCGTCTCTGGAAAACCCGGCTGCTGCCGGCCACCCTTTGAACAGAAGCTGGAAACATCCAGCCTTGGCGATTCCAGTGCTAGTTGAGCGAAGGGTCCGAGGGGACTTGTTTGATATTGAGCTGCTGCAGGACAGCCTCCTCGCCGACAGCCTGGGCGACTCTTTTCCACAGGTCAGATTCGCTATCCGCGAAGATGTGTTTACGGGAAGCACGATGGGTAAACCACGCGCCTTCTTCCAGCTCCGACTCCAGTTGTGTGGGTGCCCAGCCCGAATAACCGCTAAAGAATTGGTGGGGCCGTATGACATGCTGCAGGACCCCCAGGAGATTTTCTCGGGATGCAGCAAAATGGACGCCCGGGAGCACGGTGTGTTCGGCATACTTTGACAGTGTATGGAGTGCCATCAACGGACCTTCGACCGGGCCGCCATAATGAATCAGGCTGTCAATGTCGTCAAACTCGTCCGGCAGATCGTCGCACTCTTCGGAAACGATGTAATTGGTGGGACGGTTGAGAACAAGGCCGAACGCACCTTCCTCACTGTGTTGCAGCAGGAGTATCACAGCACGGTTGAAGTTTGCATCACCCAGGTATTGGGACGCAATCAAAAAATGCCCAGCGAGGGATTTCTTCATCGGAAGTTCCTTGGCGGTAGTCGGCCTGGTTTCGACGATCCATTCTACTTGCAAGTTCAGCCATTCGCCAGCAAGACTTCCGGCGCATGGAAAATCTGCCGTGGGTTACGAGGTTCTTGCAGAGGGTTGGGGCTAGGTTTTCGGCCAGGTTTCCCGCCATACACAGCCCGCCCAGGACCAGCCCACTCCGAAACCAATCAGCATGTTCTGCATGTTGGATTGCAGGGTTCCCTGTTGGCGTAGATGGTGAATCAAGAGGGGGATAGTCGATGAAACGGTGTTCCCGCAGTTTTTCAGCAAGATAGGCATTTGCTGCTCGTCAATTTCCATCACCGTTTGTAATTGAGTGAGCATTTTGCGTGTGGCTTGATGCATTAAGAAAAGGTCAATATCTTTTCGCTGCAAATTTGCCAGGGCAAGCACTTCATCGATCAACTTGGGGACCCGGGCGACTGTAAAGTTGATCAGTGTCGGGCCATCCATGTAGAGTGCGCTGGGCCAGCGCTGTCGATGACGGGGTTTGTGGGAATCCTCCGGTTGCCTCGCGCCTCCACGCGATACGATCAGGGTGTCGACTCCGCTTCCATCTGTTCCGAACCGAAAAGCATCCAAAGTAGGTTCATCGGTTGCTTCTAGTAACGTCGCGGCTGCCCCATCACCAAAGATTGTTCTCAAGCTGCGGTCTGTTGGGTGAATGTATTTGGAATAGGTCTCAGCAGTCACCAGCAGGATCCGTTTTACCGCGCTGCTGCGTATCAGCCCGTCCGCCAGCGCCAGTCCGTAGACGAAACCCGAACACCCCAGGTTGAAATCCAACGCACCGGTAGACGTTGGCAGACCGAGACGGTCTTGCATGATGCACGCGGTTGTCGGCAGAGGGTAGTCAGGTGATTGGGTGCAGAAGAGCAGGAAATCGATCGATTGGGGGTCAATGTCGTGCCGTTCGAACAAGCGTTGTGCCGCCACGATTCCCAGATCCGAAGCGCATTCCCCCGCCGCAGCAATATGTCGCTTGGCGATTCCCGTCTTGGAGTAGATCAGCTCCATGTGCCAATCAGGATACTCCTGCTGAAGCTGCTCGTTGCTTTCGATTCTTTCGGGCAAATGAACTTCAATGGGCCCGATGGATGCATATTTCACGGCGTATGTGCCTCAGGAATTCCCGATCCGTAAATTTCAAGCCGTTCTTTGCTCAGTCGGGCTACCGTCGAATCGTCTACCCACTTTGGATGGGCCAGTAGTAGAGCCTTGCAGGGGTTCCTCAAAACAGGGCAGGTAAAGAAGTCGGTTCACTGCGACTGACGTTGGGCGGTTCCAGTTGGGTCTAGGTAGACTGGCTCGAACAGGTAGCACTCACGATACCCAGCCCCAGGCAGATGGTCAATTGGAGGCAATAAGCATCGCTCACCACCGGGGTTGCAAGGGAAACCTTTTCCAGCGGCGGATTCTATTGACCTGGGTCCACTGGCCGCTATACTCCGGCCTTCCGTGATCTGCCACCTTTCCTCTGCCAGCCGGGAGGACGAAATCGTCGTGAGCCGACAAACAGGATTTGTCGACATCCATTGCCATCTGCTGCCGAACATCGATGACGGTGCTCAGGACGTGAATGAAGCACTGTCCATGGCGACGTTGGCCGTCGAAGAATCGATTCAAACGGTGGTGGTGACGCCCCATCAGTTGGGCAATTACGCCCACAATCTGGGACAGACGATCCGGGACAAGACGATCGAATTCCGGCAGTTAATGGCCGAACATCAGGTGCCCTTAAATGTCCTGCCCGGCGCGGACGTGCGCATTGAAGATGGGGTGCTCGATCAACTTGCCTGCGGCGAGGTACTGACGTTAGGAGACCACGGGAAACATGTCCTGCTGGAACTCCCGCACGAACTTTATTTTCCTTTGGAGGGGTTGCTGCGCGGGCTTCGCTCGTTGGGAATGGTGGGCATTCTTTCCCATCCTGAACGCAATCAGGGCTTGCTGTCATCTCGTGAGCCGGTTGAGAGACTGGTGGATGCCGGTTGCCTGATGCAAGTCACGGCAGGCAGTTTGACTGGCACATTTGGTTCGGCGAGTCAGGAAATGGCGGAATGGGCCTTACGGAAAGGACTGGTCCACTTTGTCGGCACCGACGCGCACGGTACACGCAGTCGGCGGCCGCTGTTGAAGGACTGCTATCGCCATGTCGCGGAGCTGACCGACGGGGAAACTGCCCGTGATCTCTTTTCAGAAAATCCCCGGCGGGTGAGTAGCGGGCAGGCTGTGCTGGCGGGGCGGCGAGCTATTGTCAGCCCCGTCACGCCAAACTGGTTTGGATTCGGCAAGGCCGTTGAGGTCCTCAAAAGTTCGGTACTTGCGCGTTGAGAGGGTGAAGGCTTGATGCTGGAATCACAGTCGATCCAACGGGCCACCTTGCTTGCTGTCGTGCTGTCTGTCGTTCCATGTTCGGGCCTGGCCGTCGGAGCTCACCGGTGGCCTGATCAGAGACAGGTAGGACCGCTGCTTTGCCATGCCGATTTTCCGCTCGACAAATACGTACCCTTCTTTCAGGAAATTGCGGAACTTCAAACGGACCTCGTTTCAACACTCGGCGTGAGCAAAACTCGAGAATACATTCATCTTTACCTGTTCTCGAAGCGATCGACTTACCAGCGGTACCTGCGAGAACATTTTCCGGGAGTTCCCTACCGCCGGGCCCTGTTCGTGAAGGGCCACGGACCGGGGATGGTCTTCGCTTATGCCAGCGGTGACTTTCAAGTCGACCTGCGCCACGAATGTACACACGCCCTGCTGCACGCTTCACTCCCCATGGTCCCTTTGTGGCTTGATGAAGGGCTAGCGGAATACTTCGAGATGCCCGCCAGTCAGCGCCAGCGTGGAAGTCCGCATGGTGGGCCGGTGCGGCGGGCCGTGTTGTTCAGGAGGTACGCAGACGTCCAGTCGCTGGAAGCGATATCCGGCATTGACAAGATGAACGGTCGCGACTATCGACAAGCTTGGTCATGGGTTCACTTCATGTTGCATGGTCCTGTGGCGGCAGGGGACGAGTTACGCAGTTTCCTCGGAGACATTCAGGCCCAGGTTCCGCCGGGACGGTTGAGTGACCGCTTGACTGAGAAAGTTCCCGATTTAAACCGTCAGTTTGTGCGACATTTTCGGCGCTGATGCATGGCTGCGGAGGGACTGGGGGCTTGCGTGATTTAGGTGCAGTGCGGGGGGATGTTGAAAATTTTCGGAAAAATCAGGAAGTTTGCATCACGCAATACAGAGAGGCGCCGAAATAGCCGATTGTAAATCTCAGCCGAACCGATGATTTTGTGGTGGCGTTCCGGTAATCGCTGCGAATCTTGAAACGGGTCTCGGTGGGAAGACGTTTGTGGATCGCTGTCTCCTGGCGGTGGGAAGGAGACGCAATAGTAAACAACCCGGTCGGAGTGGCACTATGAAACGGCAAAGATTCTTTTATCAGATTCTTGTGTTGACGGTGTGTGGCAGTCTGTTGATACCACGCATCGGTTTGAGCGAAGAAGCAATCCGGGCCATTGCTGACGTTGCGTTGGGTGCAGGTGGTTCATTGCAGGGACAAGTCGTTGACACTGCGGGTCAGCCTGTTTCCGGCACGGAAGTGCAGGCCATCACAGGTGGTCAATCCGTGGGAAAGACAACGACCGACCAGGAAGGGAAATTTTACCTGACCGGCCTGCGGGGAGGCCTTTATCAAGTGTCTGTCGCAGACAACCGCGGTATCGTTGTCCGGGCCTGGTCCGATGGGACAGCCCCCCCCGCAGCACGTCCGGCGGTGCTCATGGTACAGGGTGACACCACGGTTCGAGGTGGGTTTCAGATGCTCGCGAATCCATGGGTGCTGGCAGGCATTGCCGCCGCCGCTATCATTATTCCCCTAACACTCGACGACGACGACGCGAGCTAGTCTTGCTGTTGGCCGCTGGAGTCGTCAGTTTCCACGGAGTCGGCTGAGTGCTGGCACGTTTGTCCGGAAACTCCAGGGGTTGTTCGTCCCGGGGCGTCTGAAAGCAACCGGGCTGGTTCACGTGATGGATACCTGTTCAGTTGCGGGACGTTTTGTTTCCCCTGACGCGGTAGCTGCTCTTTCTTTGCCTGACGGATTTCGCTAACATCCGTCGCCGCTTTGCTGATGGTTCTCTGAAGAAGGTCCCTTTCAGCTCAGTGCTTCTTGGCTCGATTATGAACTTCGGAAGCAGCATTGCAGAAAAATTGTCGTTGTTAGAGGAACCTGAATTGCCTTCCACGGCATGTACCTGCCGGTTGGTAGCACGTCGGTGAATCCGGATGAAAACGATGGGTTGATCGACGGACTTCAAAAGGAGTCGTTGTTTTGAATAGTTGCCGATTTCTTTGGTTAGACCGGGCTGTCGTGGCTGTGGTTTGCATCAGTCTCGTCATTCCTGGTTCCCGGGCATTTGCCGAAAACTTGGAAACTCCGAGTGATGGAGCCGCGCCCCTGCAGAAAAAACCCCTGATACCGGATGTGGCTCTCGGGGATCGGGGCACGTTGCTGGGCTACGTGGTCGACGGTAAGGGTGTACGGCAAAGTTCAGAACGACTCGTAGTGAGGCGCAATGGCGAAGAACTGGCCTCCGTCCTGACCGACACCGAGGGAGGTTTTCTTGTTTCCGGCTTGGGTGGCGGTGTGCTGGAGTTGGAAGTGTCAGGTCGCACGACAGCGTGTCGCGTCTGGTATCCCGGGACAGCACCTCCCGTGGCCAGGAAGGCGATTTTGCTGGTGACGGCTGATGCCGTGCAGTTGGGACAACGTGAATTTGGCACGTTGCTGCATTCGGATCCCGCCCTGCTGGGGCTGTTTTTAGCGGCAGCGATTCTGGTTCCGGTGATCATCAGTTCGGCAACGTCGTCCAGTTCTCCGCCAGCGAGCTAGCGGAGAACTGGTCCGGTCCCCGATCTTCCAGGGTGGGTATCTGAAATCACGGTTGACCGGGAAAACGACTATCTGCTAGTTAATTGCTCGAACTACCGCAGCAAACAGGTTGACACACCAGGGATGGGATCGTTTTGTAAGTGCCGCGGCGAACTCGTCCGGGCGGTTCTTGCCATACGAAAGCAGAATGTATTCTAGGATCATACGTGACGTTATCAGCGATCGAGGTCGGATTTTGTCTGGAGACGGCGCCTGTTGTGGCTGGGCGTTGTTTTTAGTGTGCCTCTGCAGCCTGGTGGCGGGCTGTCACACGGCGACGTATCACGCGACCAACCTGCCACCTTTCTTGCAAGCCGAATCTCCGTTGGGTCGCGAAGACTTTGATCTTTCTCGTCTGTCCGGCCCGCCTGCCAGGAACGACGTGATCCGTCCGGGTGATCAGATCCTGGTCTCCATAGCGACGGGTCTGGAAAACGTCAAGCCGGTCGTTTGGGCCATCCACGTTTCGCGCGTCGGTTTCGTGGATGTGCCCATCGTGGGCCCTGTTCAGGTCGCGGGTCGGACTTTCCATGACGCTGAGCAAGTGATTCGTGTGGCCAGCATCGAAAGGGGGCATTACGTTGCTCCTACCATCTCCGTGGCGCTTGAGAAAAGGCGAACCAACCTGGTCACGGTACTGGGTGAGGTGAACAAGCCGGGGACGCATGAACTGCCTGCCACCGGAAGCGATTTGTTGGCGGCCTTGGCTGCAGCGGAAGGTCTGACCGGAGATGCCGATACCGTCATTGATGTGTGGCATCCGGTCAACGAAGGGGCGCCTGGCGAATTGGAATCAAGCTGGCAGCAGGGGGCGCAGCAGGCTTCCTATCAAGCTGCCACGGAGGGTTCGGTCCGCTCCGACTACAGGCACATCGATCTGGCTTCAGCCGGAGAGGGACAGGCCGAGCACGTTGTCTGGGATGGGACGGTCGTCAAGGTCAGGGCCCGCCCCCCCCGGACCGTACAGGTGATCGGTTTGGTCAAGAAGCCGGACCAGTTTGAAATTCCGGTCGATGAGGAGATGCGACTGTTGGATGCGATTGCCAAGGCGGGTGGACGCACACTTCAGATCGCGGACAAAGTCCGCGTCATTCGTCGCGTGCCGGAAAGCGATGAGTCGGTAACGATTGCCTCGTCGGTGCGCGAGGCAAAGCGAGGTGGGGACGCCAATCTGAGGTTGGCCGCCGGAGATGTCGTCAGTGTTGAACAGACTCCCGCGACCTTTGTGGTGGATACACTGAAGAGCTTTATTCGTTTCGGATTTAGTAGCGGTGTTCCAGGGTTTTAACGAAAGACACTTGGCGGAGAATTACCTGTGAGCCGTGATTCTCACTACAACGATCAGGACTCCACTTCTGAAGCGATCCGCGCGGTGTTGCGTTTTCTGCGAGTCATTCGTTGTCGCAAGTCCTATCTGATTGTGGCCTTGACCATGGCCGTCTTGTTGGGGAGCGTCTACTATTTCACTGCGGCGCGGATCTACGAGGCGAGAGCCTCGTTGCTGATCACCCAGTCAAGTTCGGATGTCTGGAACGGGGCAACTTCGTCGGAAGTCGGCCGGCACGGACTGATTCCTACGTACGAGCAGTTGTTTTCCAGTGCTGTTATTTTAAACGGTGCCACACAACGCCTCGCCCGGCTACCGGCAGCTTTGCGAGTCGATTTTCTCTCGGTGCCACGTGACAAGTGGATCGATATCTTGCGGGCAAACGTGACGGCGCGTTCCGTTCGAAACACGAATATCATCGAGTTGTCCTGCCGTACCAGGGATCCAGTGGCGGGTGAGGCCGTCGTGGCGGCGGTGGTGGACTCCTACCTGGAGTTCATCGAACGTAACCACAAAGATGTTTCGGTGGAAGTTGTCACGATTTTGGAAAAAGAGCGGCAGGTCACGGAAGTAAAGTTGGAGCAAAAGAAACGAGACCTGCTGGAATTGAAGCGACACATCAAAGACTTCGGTCTCCGTGAAGGAAGTGTTCATCCCGAAGTACAGCGTGTGCTCCAGTTGAACAAGACCATCATGGGGGTCCAGGAGGAACGTTTGCAGTTGCAGGCTTCGTTGACGGCTGTCCGCTCCGCAGTGCGCAGCGGCAAGGACCTGCGCCAGCATTTGATCAATCTGGAGCCGGTGGTGGGCGATCGATTGATTTCCAGTGCCTTGGGGCTCAGTCCCCTCTCGTCGCAACTGGTGAACGACATGGAGCGGAAGTTAATCGAAGATCGTTCCAAATTGGCGATGTACCGTGGGCACTACGGTCCCAATCACCCTCTGGTGCGCGAGTTGCAGTACTCACTGCAACTCGCTCAGGCTCACCGGGAGGAATACCATGCGAAAGTCCAAAAGCACATGGAGAAGGTGCAGGAACGCGAGTTGGGGCCGCTGTTGATATCGATGCTGGAAGAAAAACTTGTCACGGCCTGGACGTTTGAGAACGGGTTGCTCAGGGAGTACCAGGCGCTGGAAGAAAGCGCCCTCACGTTGAATGATGACATGGCGGAGCTGGCAATCACTGAGCAGGATATGGAACGTTTGAGCCGGTTGCATGACACTTTGCTGGAACGGATTTCGAATATCGATGTGACCCAGCACCGAGCGAACGTTCGAGTTTCGGTGGTGAGCGAGCCTGCTGCCTCACGAATTCCCGTTTCACCTCGCCTGGCTTTCGTTGGCGTGCTTTGTCTGGCGTTCGGTCTGGGTGGAGGAACAGGGTTGATCTATATGCTCGACCTGCTGGACGACAGGTTCCGGTCTCCGGAGGAACTGCAGGAACAACTCGAGTTACCCGTCCTGGCGATGATCGGAAATCTGGAAGCGGGGAACGAGTCGGGTCTGGGGGCCTTGCAGGTTTATGCCTCGCCGGACGCGTTGGAATCCGAGGCGTTCCGGACACTCCGTACGACCCTGGCGTTTTCGGAAAATGCGACCGAGTGCATTGCTGTGACGAGTTCCGAGCCGGGTGATGGTAAGACCACGGTTTTGGCCAACCTGGGTCTCGTTTGGGCGCAAGTGGGCAAGAAAACGCTGTTGATCGATGCTGACATGAGGCGCCCCGGCCTTTCGAGATTGTTGGACATGCGGGGAACCAGCGGGCTTTCTGATGTTTTACGTGGCGAGGGGGCCGTGGGTGAAATTTGTGAACAGTTGGTCCAGTCTGCCGACGTTCCCCATCTGGATGTCCTGTCCTGCGGTCCCAGGCCGGCTGACCCTGTGGAGTTGCTCAGCGGAACTCGCATTGTTGACCTGCTTGGTTGGGCTCAATCGCGATATGACCAAATACTCATCGATTGTCCGCCGATCATGGCCGGCAGCGATGCGGCCATCGTGGGTCATTTGGCGGACGGGATCGTGCTGGTGGTGCAACCGGAGAAGAATCATCGACGGATTGTTTTTCGGGCAGTTGCAAGCCTGTTGGGAATGCGAAACAAGGTGATCGGGATTGTTGCGAACCGAATTCAAGCCAAGGACCAAGGGGGCTATTACGGATATGGCTATACCTACGACTATGGTTCCCCGGAAGATGAAAACGAGCAGGTCTCAACGTCGGAACCGACCGCTGACGCGCCGCAAGAGCAGGTGAGTTCCGACCCAGTTGGTAGCTCAAGGGCTGCAAAAAAACGCGTTGTTCCGCGTCGTGCAGCGTAATCATTCCATGCCCGGTTTCCACTTTCGTCATCGTTCTGACACGTTCCCTTCCGCCTCTTTGCCGAGTGAACGGCCGGCCGAATGGTTGCGGAAGGTTGTCGATGGCGGGTTCTGTAGCATTCTTTTGGTTGCGCCTTTGTTCATGGGCGGACGGGGTGACGTCGGCAAGTTGGTGTTTGTGGTTCTGGTTCTGGCCACGGCGACTTGCTGGTGCTTACGGCAGTGTCTGCTGCGACAGGCTTTCTGGCGCCACAGCGGTGCTGAATGGATTTGTGTGGCGGCGGCTGCCCTGATTGTTTTCCAGATCACTTTGCTGCCGCCGTCGTGGCTGCAGGTCGTCTCTCCGGTGGTCTCCGCCAAGTTGCCGCTCTGGTCACTGTCGGACGGTTCCCCGCTGTGTGTGGGAAACTGGTGCCAGTTGAGCTTGGTGCCCGAAGCGACGCGATCCGGACTGATGGTGTTTACCAGTTATGCCCTCTTGTTTCTGCTGGTCGTGCAGCGCATTTCCCGTTTGGAAGATGTCGAACAGGTTCTACGATGGATCGGTATTGCGGCTGTCGGTATGGCCCTGCTGGGGCTTGGTCAGTACCTCGTCGGAAACGGAAAGTTTCTGTGGATCTACGAGCACCCCTTCCGCAGCACCGAACATGCGGCGAAGGGCAGTTTTGCCAATGAAAACCACTTTGCTCATTTTTTGGCTTTGGGAGTGGGGCCGCTGATATGGTGGTACTGGAGTATTTCGCAACGTGGCAACGTACCCGGCCAGCGGTCCACCAGCGGTGGATTTCGTTCGGCAGACTCGTGGCGCCTGGCCCGTTTTATGGTCGCGATCGGAATCGGGGTGGTCTGTTTTGCGGGTCTGTTGACTTACTCACGCGGTGGTGCCTTGGTGATTCTGACTGCGACAGCAATCATTCTGGGGATTTACCTACTACGCCGCATCATGCGCAAGACAGCCCTGGCAGGCTTGGCAGTGGTGGCAGTGAGCGTGATTTCAGCCCTGTTGATCCATGGTTATCAGCCCCTGGCGACACAATTAAAGTGGAATGAAACCGGCTCCTGGGAACAGTTCGGCAATGAATTGGGTCGCAGGGCCATCTGGTCAGCCAACCTGTCCGCCATTGCTCAAAATCCGTTTTTCGGTTTCGGAGTTGGCAGCCACCGCCATGTTTATCCCAGCTACTTTCCTGCGGTGTCGGACGTCGAGTATACCCACGCGGAAAATGGGTATCTGCAGGTGGCAACCGAAACCGGAGTTGTGGGGTTGGCTCTTTTAATTGTTGGAATTGGAGTCTGCGCAACCTGGTGCGTTCGGACGTGGTCCGCTTCCTGTTCTCCCCGCACCACGGCCTGCGCGGGTGCCATTTACGCCTCCCTGACGGTGAGTTTGCTGCACTCCCTGGTGGATTTTGTTTGGTATTTGCCGGCCTGTACTGCTCTGACGGTCGTGCTGGCCGCGTGTGTCTGCCGCCTGGCTCAACTGGGCGATGGATCGGCGCTGGGGGCAGCCGAGAAGCGGTTGCGCCTGTCACCGGTTGTCTGGCGGATGTTGGCGCCGGGGTTGCTTCTGGTGACCGTGTTGGTGCTGGTGGACCGACTTGACTCGGCTCGCGCGGCGCCTGATTGGGATCGCTATCTGACCCTGGCGCAGTCGGAGCGGACTGCGGGAGCTTTTGTCAGGGCGGATCGATTTGCACAGGCTGACAATGCAGACCAGGTCGCGTTTCTTGAGAACACTTCGCGAATGCATCAACAGTTGAAAAAGGTTGTTGCACGGAACCCCCGTGATGCGCGTGCCAACGCGAGGATGGCCGGAATGTGTCTGCGTCGATTCGAGTTGTCGCAGCAGAAGTCAGACAATGCGTTTAGTTTGGCGCTGATCCGTGATGCGGCATTGGCGTCGAGATTCGAGTCGAGGGCAGCATTGAACCAGTGGTTGGATAAAGCCATAGGTCCCCACCGGCTGCAACTTGACCGGGCACACTTTTACGCGCGGCGTGCCGTGCAATTGTGCCCCTTGCAGGGCGAAGCATACATTTATCTGGCTGAACTCTCGTTCCTGGAAGGGAATTCGGCCGCTGCCAGGAATGCCTACATCGATCAGGCGCTGCAAGTCAGGCCCTTTGACGGGACCGTTCTGTTTGCAGCGGGGCGGGAAGCGGCGCTGGCAGGAGATATGTCTGGGGCGTTGGAGTATTGGAAACTGGCCTTCCGGCGCGGCGGAAAATATCAGAAATCGATTCTCGAATTGCTGGGACGAAAGATTCCGACTCCTGTCATCTTGCAGATTTTTGATCCGGAAGTCGAAGGGCTGGCTTGCATGTATCATTATTACCGTCGGCACGAGATGCTCGATCAGGCACGCGTCGTGTCTCCTCCTTTTCTTTCGGCACTCGAAGCCCGGGCTGAGGAAGAGGAAGGTGAACCTGCCGCAGAGGCCCGCTTCACGGCTCATTTGGTGGCCCAGTTTCTTGAAGATGAAACGCGGGCCATCGAGAACTTGCGACTCAGTGTTTCGGCCACGCCCCATCATTACCGGCGGCGGAGTGTTTTGGCGGAGTGTCTCTTCCGCGGCCGGTACTTTGACGAAGCCCTGGTACACCTGCAGTGGTGTTTGCGTCGTCGGCCCGAGGACGAGCGGTTACGCGAGACCTTCCGTTTGACAGAACAAAAGCTGTACCTGCAGCGGCGAGCGGCAGAAACGGCTGACCAGCGCAAGAGGCTGCTGCGCTAATGGTGAAAGCCTGCGAAAAATGACCCGTTCACGACATTGCGGTCGGCACCGGTTGACTCAGGGCTGATGTGTCTGGTGGTATTGGAGATACCAGTCGACGAATCGCTGCACGCCCGCCTCGATCGGCGTTTGCGGGCGGAATCCGACGTCTTGCAGCAGGTCGCTCACATCGGCGAAGGTGACGGGGACATCTCCCGGTTGCATGGGCAGGAAGTTTTTCCGGGCCCGTTTCCCGAGGGACCGCTCGAGGAGTTCGATCAGATCAAGCAACTCGACCGGTTGATGGTTTCCGAGATTGTAAATCTTGTGTGGGGCGCCATTGTTTCCGGTGGCCGTTGTGGGCGGTTTTTGCAGGACGCGTAGTATTCCTTCGACCACATCATCGATGTAGGTGAAATCACGCTGCATCTGGCCGTTGTTGTAGACGTTGATCGGACTTCCTGCCAGGATAGACTGCGTAAACTTGAAGAGCGCCATGTCGGGGCGGCCCCACGGTCCGTAGACCGTGAAAAAGCGAAGTCCCGTGCTGGGAACCTGGTACAGGTGGCTGTATGCGTGGGCCATTAATTCATTGGCTCGTTTGGTGGCGGCATACAAGCTGATCGGATGGTCAACAGGATCGGTCACGGAAAAAGGTGTTTTCTGGTTGGCACCGTAGACGGAACTCGACGAGGCATACACCAGATGCTGCACTGCCTGATGCCGGCAGCCCTCCAGAACATTGGCAAAACCCAGCAAGTTGCTGTCAATGTAGGCGTCAGGATTGTTCAAGGAGTGCCGTACACCCGCTTGGGCTGCCAGGTGGATGACAGCACACCCCTCAAGGCCTTGAAAGAGTTCTTGCACCGCAGGCCGTTCGGCCACATCCAACTGGTGGAAATGGAAGTGGCGGTAATCCCGCAGCTGTGCCAAGCGGTCCTCTTTGAGCCGCACGGAGTAGTAGTCGTTGAGGTTATCGATTCCAGAGACTTCGTAGTCCCGCTCCAGTAAGGCGCGAGAAAGATGGAAACCGATAAAACCGGCGGCGCCGGTGACAAGAATTCTCTCCAATGTTTTACCTCACTTACGCAAAAGACGGTTGCTCGCTGTCACGATAGACATGCAGTGCTTTCGCGTCAAGCTTCGACGAAGCAGGCCGGGTAAGACTCGTGACCTTCTTTTGAAGCAGGCAGGCGGGAAATGGGATTGAAACTAAGTCCCCTCCAGTAGTATAAGCCACGACTCAAAAGCCATGACGTTCGTAGGTGTGGCTGTAAATTAGCCGGTGGGCCGTTCGGCCCGATCCTTCCAAGTCAGATAAATCCAGACGCGTGGGGCGACGTTCCGTGTTGCCCGGAAACTCGTCAAATTCCGAACGAACCAGGGTGAAGTCAATCACTGGCTGTTCCGTAGCGTCAAAAACACGTGTTTCCTTTTGGATGGCAGCCACTGGCTGCAGATCAGCGGCCGCGTCGAGCTGTTTTTCCATCGAAAGAGTGTGGGCAGGGTAACTGGAGTTTGTTTTTCTCGAGAGTTTGCAAGTCCGGGTGATTCAACAAGTCCTATGGTGACACAAGAAAAGCTGACGACAGCGCTGGTCCACCGTTTTCAGCGGCTGCGACGTGGGTTGCCCCTCCTGCCCCTGTTTTGCACGATCCATCTGCTGGCCTACTGGTTGCGTTTTGAAGGACAACTTGTCGAAGTAGGTTGGCGGCATCTTCTGGTCGCCTCGTTGGTGGTCTCCGGGATCAAATTCTTTTTGTTTTCGTGGTTGCGCGTCGATGTGCGTTGGTCGCGTTTTGTCACTTTTCATGACCTGGTGACTTTGGCGCAAGCAGTAACTTTAAGTTCGTTCCTGATTCTTCTGACAGGTTATCTGGCGGTTCCAGCTTTACAGGCTCCACGCAGCGTGTTCCTGATGGATTGGGCGATTACCCTGCTGGTTGTGGGGGCAATTCGCTCACTGGCGCGGTTGATTCAGGAGCGTGAATTACCACTGCTGAAGTTTCAGCGGACCTCTCCGGTGATCATCGTTGGCGCCAATGAATCGGGTGAAACTCTTCTGAGAGCCATTCGAAGGAACAATAATCTTTCGCACCGTGTGGTGGGGTTTTGTGCGAACGATGCTTCCTTGCTGGGGGCGCAGGTGGCTGGTGTTCCTGTTTTGGGGATGGCCAGCGAGACATGCCAGATTGCAAAAGCTCATCAAGTCTCCGAAGTGCTGATCATGTCTGGAGAGTTGCCGGGGCAGACGGTGCGCCGGCTGGTTGAGGACTGCCGTCAGCACGGGGTCGTGGTGAAAGTTTTGCCCAGTTACGAGCAGTTGTTGCGTGGCACGGTGAATCTGCGACCACGTGAAGTTTCCATCGAAGACCTATTGCGTCGTGATCCGGTGCAGCTGAATTTGTCAGCACTGCACGGCTGGATTGACGATCACCCGTTGCTGGTGACCGGGAGTGCAGGAAGTATCGGCTCCGAGATCTGTCGGCAACTCGTGCAGTTCGCTCCGAGTAAGTTGGTGCTGGTCGACCAGTCTGAAACGGGGCAGTTTTTTCTGGAACGCGAAATGCGGTCGCTGGCGCCCGATCTGGACGTGCAGGTTTACGTGGCTGACGTGTGCGACCGGTCTCGCATGGACCGCATCTTTTCGGAGCAAAAACCAGGGATTGTTTTTCACGCCGCAGCCTACAAGCACGTTTCATTGATGGAGTCCAATCCCAGCGAGGCCGTGCGGAATATCACCCAGGCCTCCAGGCTGCTGGCGGACATCTCGCATCAACACGAGGTGAAGTCGTTTGTGATGATCTCAACCGACAAGGCAGTGAATCCAACCAGCATGATGGGAGCTTGTAAGCGGGCCGCGGAACTTTATGTACAGGCCCTGGCGGCGGAATCCTCCTGCCGGTACGTCACGGTAAGGTTCGGGAACGTATTGGATTCGGCAGGTAGCGTGGTGCCTATTTTTCGTCAGCAGATTGAATGTGGCGGGCCCCTGACAGTCACTCACCCCGATATGAAACGCTATTTCATGACGATTCCGGAGGCGTCTCAGTTAGTCATTCAGGCCGGTGCGATGGGACAGGGAGGAGAGATTTTCGTGTTGGACATGGGTGAACCTGTGAGTATCGTCAAGCTCGCGGAGGACATTATTCGCTTATCGGGTCTGAAGGTTGGGGAAGACATCGACATCGAATTTGTTGGTAAACGTCCGGGAGAGAAGCTGTTCGAGGAATTGCACATCACTAACGAACGGCATGTAGCCACCTCGCATCCCAAAATCATGGTTGCTGCCTCCGAACCAAGGGACCTGGGTCAAGTTCGCTTTGGAATCGAGCGATTGCAGGCCATGGAGTGTGAGTCGCAGTTTGCCTTGCGGGCGGCTCTTCAGGAACTGGTTCCCGAATTTGATATTTCAGCGGACGAGTTCGGGTCCCGGCCTATGGCCGCCTAATCCAAGACGGTCGTTTCGGTGCCGGGGCAGAGAAGCAGTCTGGACTGCTAGCGGGCCGTTGGGCCAGAAATGGCGCCGACGAACCTCCGTTGCGGCTCGGCACTCCCGTCAGGCGAGAGTCGAAGGCGGGTTGGGAATTGACCTAGTCTCCCCGTTGTCGGTTCGCTATAAATCCGCAACGAAACGGAACCTTTACTGTCTGGTCGCCGCACGCCGTGCCCCGCGAATGTTCCGGTTTTTCTGCAGCAGCAGGTATTTCGAGGAAACTCCATGAATGAAAGCCAAGTAGCCCGGTCGCTGGACGGCAAGAACATTCTCGTCACTGGCGGGACGGGGAGTTTTGGCGGACAAATTGTGCGGGAGCTTCAGCGATACTCTCCGGCGTCCATTCATATTCTCAGCCGGGATGAAAAAAAACAGTACGACATGCAACTCGAGTATGCCGACTGCCAGAATTTGCGATTTGTGATTGGTGACGTACGTGACTTTCAGAGGTTGCGGGAAGCTTTTCGGGGGATTGATCTTGTCTATCACGCAGCGGCGCTGAAGCAGGTGCCCAACTGTGAGGATTCACCCTTTGAAGCTGTATTGACGAACATCGTCGGGGCGGAAAACGTGCGGCGAGCTGCGCTGGATGCGGGAGTATCCGCCGTGGTTTCGATCAGCACGGATAAGGCCGTGAAGCCGGTGAACGTGATGGGAATGTCAAAAGCCCTGCAGGAGCGGGTCATGTTAGGCCGGCCCGTGATGAACCGACAAACGAAGTTTGTGTGTGTGCGTTACGGGAATGTTCTGGGTAGTCGCGGTAGTGTGGTTCCGTTGTTTCGCAAGCAGGTTTTCGCCGGACAGCCGTTGACCATTACGCATCCGGAGATGACCCGTTTTCTGTTGACGCTGCACCAGGCCGTCGAACTGGTTTTTTGGGCCACTGTGTATGGCGAAGACGGTGACCTGTGGGTGAGAAAAATGCCGGCAGCGAAGATCACGGACCTGGCCAGGGTGCTGGCCCGCGGTCTGACCGGGAAAGAAGACTACCCGCAAATCAACACGGGTACCCGGCCGGGAGAAAAACTGCACGAGGTACTGGTGTCGGAGGAGGAAATGTGGCGTGCCAAAGAGCACGACGGCCACTTTCTGATTCCAGCCTGGTTCAAGCTGGAAGGGATGGACGGTCCGACCAGTGGGGCCGCTGCGGAGTACACCTCCAACTCCAACGAGTTGTTGTCGGAGGATGAGCTGGAGAGCTTGCTGGAGAGTGACGGTTGGTTCGAGGTTAAATCGATCCACTCGCGATACAAGCTGGCTGCTTGACGCCTGGCGGTCCGGATTGCTTGGCTCTCGAGGGTTCGCGGGAAATTCGGGTGGGTAAGGACGGACGATGCACTATTTGAGGCACGGGGATCACCATCGCCGTTCAACATGCCGCGGCTGCCTGCGTGAAAATCTGGCCAGTTTTCTTGACTATGGCATGGTGCCGCTGGCCGGCGATTTCTTGCCGCAGGAATACGTGGGGCGCGAACGGTTGTATCCCATGGATCTGGCGGTTTGTTTGGATTGCTCCCTGGTACAGATCTTGAACGTGATTCGTGCCGAAGATCTGTTCACGGATTATCGCTACTTGTCTTCTGTTACCGCCACGTTGTCTCGCCATTTTCAGGACTACGCAGAGTTTCTCTGTGACACGGTGCTCTCTGATCGCGCGGGCTTGGTCGTGGAAATCGGTTGCAACGACGGAGTGCTTCTGCGGCCGCTGAAGGAACTCGGGATTCGGGCGGTGGGTGTCGATGCTGCCGAAAACGTCGTGGAAATCGCCAGGGCTGCCGGGTTGGATGTGTGCCATTCCTATTTTGGCACCGAAGTGGCCCGCCGGTTGCGAGCGACGCACGGGCGCGCACAGGTGGTTACCGCGAGCAACGTGTTTGCCCATATCGACGATCTGGATGAGGTGCTGCGCGGGGTTGATTGCTTGTTGGCCGAAGACGGGACTTTTATCGTAGAAGTGCATTACCTGGTGGATCTGCTTGATCGGTTTCAATTTGATACGGTTTACCACGAGCACCTCTGTTATTACTCGCTCCACGCGCTGTCGCATCTTTTTTCCAGGTATGAATTCGAAGTCGTGGATGTTGAGCGTCTGCCGATGCATGGTGGAGCCATCCGGGTGTCCGGTCGGCGCCGTTCGGTTGCCGTGCGCAAGCCGAGTGTCGAATCGTTGCTGGAACTGGAACGGACGGCAGGCGTGACGAAGCTTGAAACCTATGAGTTATTCGGGGCTGCCGTGCAGAAATGTCGTCAGCAGATTCGCGACTTCGTGTTGAGCCGCAAAGCCAGTGGCCGCAGCATTTGTGGTTATGGTGCGGCCGGAAGGGCCACGATCCTGCTGAATTTCTGTGGCCTGGATCGCGAGGTGATCCAGTACGTTGTTGATGAGAGTCCGTCCCGGGTCGGACGAGTGTTTCCCGGAGTAGGGATCCCCATTGTCTCCCGCGATCACTTCCACGAGCATCCTACGGACGACTGTCTGCTGACTGCCTGGAACTATCGGGACGAGATCATTGGCAAGGAACAGGATTATTATCAAACCGGCGGGTGCTTTCTTGCTCCGCTTCCTGAAGTGGAAGTGATTCAGAGTTCGTCGTCATGGAAAAAACACGCGTCTTGATCCTGGGAGTGTCGGGTTCGTTGGGAGGGTACCTGGCTGGCGCGCTATCGGCCAGTTGCCAGGTCATCAGCCCGGTTCCGCGGAAGGTGGTGTGGCGTGAGCGGTTTGACGGAATCGAATGGTTGGAGATGTCCTGGGATGTAGAAGATCCCCGTCGACTTTGCCGGTTGATCGAGGCAGCCCGACCCGAGGCGATCGTGAACTGTATCGCCGTCACTCCGGCCAATTCGGACGGCCGGGACCGTGCTGCGGCGCTGAAGGTGAACGGCCTGTTTCCACACCATCTGGCGCGAGCTGCCAGGCGTTCGGACGCCTACCTGATTCACCTGAGCACGGACGCGGTTTTCTCGGGAGACGGTGGTGACTACAAGGAGACCTGCGAGCCCGATCCCCGGGACTGGTACGGTTGTTCCAAGCTGTCAGGGGAAGTAACCAGTCCCGACTGCATGACGATTCGCACGAGTTTTTTCGGTCTTTTTCCTTCCGGGCGTGGCCTGGTCCACTGGCTGCTGCAGCGCGACGGACAGGCGATTGACGGGTATGCCAACTACCTCTTCACGCCGATTTCTGTGGGGCGTCTGGCCGAAACGATAGGTGTCCTGCTGAAGCGGTCGGCCAGGTTGAGTGGGCTGTACCACGTCGGTGGACCGCGGACTTCGAAATTGGCACTGTTGGAGTCGATTCGGGACGCTGCCGGATTGAACATTCAGATTCGACCGGTCGGGGAACCTTGCAGGGACTTGTCGTTGGATTCGTCGCGGTTCTGGCAGCAACTGGGAGTGGAAATGCCGAAACTGAGCGACATGCTCGAGGAAATGCGTTTTGAGCTACTGGAGTCGGTTGCCGGTGATGCGGCCGCGTTCCGTTTCGGCGTTTCGTGAGGAACTGTCGGGATCAACGTTTTTGACTCATCAACATGGTTGTACACAGCAAGGGATGGTGAATGGTGTTTCGTGCTGCCAAGGTGACCGACGGAGTTCCGGCGGTGTCGCTCCGCGCGAATCTGGTAGCCAACTTGCTGGGTCGAAGTTGGGCCCTGGTTGCCAATCTTTTCTTCCTGCCGATCTATGTGAAAGTCCTGGGTGTCGAGTCCTACGGCCTGGTCGGAGTTTATGTGTCCCTGCTGGCGGTGTTGTCCTTTGCCGGATTGGGTTTGAGCGCCACGTTAAGTCGCGAGACAGCTCGCCTTGCGCCCGGCGGACACCAGCCCCGAAGCTTGTTGGACACGGTACGGACGATCGAGGTCGCCTACGTGATCGCTGTGGCCGTGGTCGCCTTGGTCCTGCTGTGTTGCGCCCCGCTTCTCGGCCGCAACTGGTTTCAGGTGACGGGCGTTTCCGAGGCCACGGTGGTTTGGTCTTTGCGGCTGATGTCCCTGGCAATCGCGTTTCAGTTCATCATCAATCTTTACGATGGCGGCCTGGTGGGTCTCGAGCGGCATGTGCTGATGAATAGCGTGCGTGTCTCGATGGGGCTGGTGCAGTCCCTGGGTGCTGTTTTGCTGCTGTGGTTCGTTTCGCCCACGATCGAAACGTTTTTTATTTGGCAGGTGTTCACGACGGGTTGTTATGCATGTTGGCTTCGTCGTCTCGTTTGGTGGAACCTGCCGCGGTCCGACCGGCAGCCACGGTTCAGCAGAGCCGTATTGGAAAGAGTCTGGAGGTACTCGGCGTCGATGGTAGGACTGAGTATTACCGCCATGGTGATTACCCAGACCGACAAGATTGTGCTCAGCCGCATGCTGCCACTGGAAGTCTTCGGACTTTATGCGATTGCGTGGACCCTCGCCAGAGCACCCCTGAGTTTGACCGCCCCTGTGCACCTGGCTTTCTTTCCCCGTCTCACGCAATTCGCTACGTCCAATCATCCTGCTGATGTGGCGCCGCTCTACCACCGGGCGTGCCAGTTGGTCAGCGTGATGTCGTTACCCTGCCTGGCGGTGTTGGCAGTATATGCCCGTGAGTCGCTGTTCGTCTGGTTGGGCAGGCCGATTGAATTGGATGCATGGGGCCCCGTGTTGGCACTTCTCGCCATTGGTACCGGCGCCCAGGCGATTTCGCAGATTCCCCACACCCTGCAGCTGGCGCATGGGTGGCCCATGCTGTCGGTTTGGCTCAACACGACCATGGCCGCCTGTTCTGTACCGTTGACGATCGTACTCACCTGGCGGTGGGGTGCGGCCGGTGCCGCACTCTCCTGGGCACTGCTGAGCGTGGCAATCGTTTCGATCGGGACGGTCCTCGTTCTACGCCGCTTTCTACAGGGTGAAGCGAGGCGATGGATTTTCTGCGATGTGCTGGCACCCGGGCTGGCCGCTGTGATCCCGGTTGCCATTGCACGACTGGTTGTATCTGCAGAGACGCTGGCGGCGTTTTCCCGGCCCTTGCTGCTGCTGTATCTGTTGGGCGTATGGCTTACAGCGAGTCTTTTTGCTGTTCTGGCCGCACCCGAATTGGGCGGGTTGCTGGTGGCTGCTCTCCGGCAGCGTTGGACGGCGGTCCGGGGCGTGAACCGGGTCCCGGGCAGTGACCCGGGCTGAAAAGGAACCTCCCTCCGCCGTCGTTCCACCGTTGGCGAGGTTCAGCATGTCCTGGCAGGGCGGAAAATTGGTTGAACTGGCGTCGTTTCGGGGGTTGCACTATACTCCTTCGCCCTCGCCGGTCCGGGGTCTTCGTTGGGCACCATTTCTGAGCGGGCCTGCGGTGTTTGAATTCAGAACAGGGCATGGCTTGCTAGCGTTTCCGGGTTACTCAAGGAGACAAACGTTTTGCGCACTGTGAGTCAATCGACACCCCTGTTGTCCGTCGTCATTCCCACCCGCAACCGGGCCGAGTGCGCGGTTTCCGCCGTCCGGAGCCTGCTCTCCATTCCGTCCGAACGGTTGCAGATCGTCGTCCACGACAACAGTGATAACCAGCGATTGCACGATTCGATCCAGCCCCTGTTGCATGATGCCCGGGTGGTTTACCGGCTTGTGCAAGAGCGGTTGGACATGATCTGTAATTTTGAGCGTGCCACCCGGTTTGCAACCGGCCGCTTTGTCACCTACCTGGGCGATGATGACGGAATCAACCCGGAGATCATGGAAGCGATCGCTTGGGCGGACGCACTCGGGATTGATGCGGTGACCGCTACCACGCCGGCACGTTATCGTTGGCCGGACCTGCAGTATCATTACTACAAGAACCAGTTGTCCGGCACCTTGACGCTTTCAGCCTTCACGGGCCAGGTATCGTATCCTTCGCCCGAGGAGGAGATGTTCAAGTGCGCCCGGAGTGGCGGACTGAGTTACGGCAGCCTCCCGAAGGTTTATTATGGAGCCGTCAGGCGGGATCGGCTGGACTGCGTGAAACAACGCACGGGGAAATATTTTCCCGGTCCCAGTCCTGATCTGGCAGGCGCTGTCGCGGTGGCCGAATTTGTGGAAAGACCGGTTGCCATTGACTATCCACTGTTTGTCCCGGGCTGTAGTGCCCGCAGCGGTGCCGGGATGGGCGCCGCCAAACGACATATTGGACGTCTCGAGGATCAGCCGTTTTTGCCTGCTGATTCCGTGGCCGCCTGGTCCGATCTGGTGCCCCGCTTCTGGTCCGGTCCCACGATCTGGGCGGAGGACGTTGTGCAGGCGTTGACGGCGGTCGGCCGGTCAGACATCCTTCGTGAATTCAATGCCCCGAAAGTTCACGCCAGATGCATGGCCCTGCATCCGCAATGGTGGCGGTTGACATTACCGAATCTGCTGCGTGCTTGCCGGGAAACCGGAATCGGGCCGCT
>CAUZBP010000036.1:0-43290 GCA_963578105.1 Planctomycetota bacterium | reverse complement strand
GGATTACAACGAGCGTCTGGGGCGGATCGAGGAGTCCTTCCTGAAAGTATCCGACCAGGTGCGACACATCGATTCGACCATACCCGAGACCGAGAGCCTGGAGGCCCACTTCACGCAACTGCGTGAACAGGTCGCCTCTGCCCAGGCGGAGCTCCGCCGAAACAGTCAAGGAGTTGCGGAAATCGGAGGAGCATTCGGCAGTCGCCTGGATGACTTGGAGGGCATTCTGCAGCAGGTTATCACCAGATGGGACAGCGGCGACCAGTTACAGACGGGGCAGAGGATCAGGCACCTGCCGAGTGTCCAACCGGGTCCGTTGACGGAGCACAAGCAAAACAGTCAAGAGGTTACGGATCTCAGGGATGCGTTCAGAAGTCGTCTGGATGAATTGGAGGGAATTTTGCAACGGGGTCTCGCCAAGTGGGGCAGCGACCAGTTGGAGTTGGCGCAAGCGATTAACACCCTGCAGGGTTTTCGCCAGGATCCGTTGAATAACGCCAACTTCCAGCAGGCGGGGCATTTGGAACCCATGAAACCCGTGACGGTGTATGCCAAGCAACACCCGGTGTTTTATCGCCCGAATCATTTCGAGCAAACGTTCAATGGACAGCCGGTAGCGTACTGGCAGAGTCAAGTCCCACCGGTCAATGAATCCGAGAATGTTCTCCAAATGACCATCCTGGCGTTTAAATCTTGCGTTGTTGGTGTTTTAGTGACATGCATGGCTGTGCTTGGCGCGATGGTGTTTTTCGTGTTGCAAAAAAAAGGGCACACCAGTTAAACGCGTCAACGTTCTGCATTAACCACCCGCGGGCGTGAACTTTTACTTATTGCGTCACCCGGGCAGTGAAAGAGGAACTGTGCAATACGGTCAGTCATGTTTACCAAGTGAGTTGTCAGGGATTCCACCAGTCGCGAATACATCATGGGTAAGCATTGGCGAAAAGGCGCAATTTGTCGAGAGAGTTTGCCAGAAAACCAGTTGCAATCCATTAATAAGTTTAGCTTCGAGGGGAACCCTGTGAACGCCACCCCGGGATTAGGTCGGCGCTTCAATGCGGTGACCTACATTACCTGTGGATTTTTCGCGACAGGTGTTTTGTTAATCGTATTCTTAGGCTCGCTCTCAAAAACAATCGATAGGGTGGATGGTTCGCTAGCGACGCAAACCGTTCATTTCCCGCTCCAGACAGAGCATGGCCAGGCCGGTCGGGTGGGGGGGCGGATTTCCAAAGACAGTTCTTCTGATGATGAGACGGATTTACCTGCGAATTTAGAACGGTCAGGTGTGCGAAATCTCACGCTCGAAAGTGGTACCTGGCAGCGACCGTATTTTCGGCCACAGACGACAGAAGTCGATGGACGAGCGTTGGGCGACGCGGAAGATTCTTCCGAGCAACCTGAAAACGACCCTTCAGATAAAACTGTCTTGAGGAGTGACGACGTTGTTGCATCACCGTTCGTGCAAGAACCGGATCAACTGACTAACTTCGAGGATCCGGATACGCAACCGTTGATTACGGAGACCGAGGAGCCAACCGGTGGGTCAGAACCTGGAAATCTTGCGAACCCGGTTCCCTCAATCGAAAGGTCCCCGGTCGCAGGATCTCAGAAGATTCAGAAACCGGATGTGTTCCCGGAAGTACTGAGACGGCTGCCACCTTCGTACGAGCAGGTCACGACCGCCTCGGCAAGCAGTCTTCGCCCAGCCGACTCCAGTGAGTCGAAACCCTGGCCGGCTCCGGAGTTCCCGCCAGATGTTGGTGACTCGACGGAGGGTAAAAAATTCACGGAGTTCGTGGAGGGCAGTGACTCCAAGACACCTGTCATTTTAAAATCCGATCTCACTGCTTTACCTGTTGCCAAACAGGTACGACCTCAGAGAATAGCGCAAAACCAGCCTTCTACGCCTTCATTGCCGATCCCCGAACCCGACAACAGCGGTACGGGCACGAGCCGAACCAATCCCCAAGCGGATTCCGGCACTGACCGTGACGAGGAAACCTTGGGTGAAGAGCCGGAACCATCTGACCCTCAGTTCTTGAGAGATCAGACGATTCTTCTGGATCCCGGTGAGTATCAAATCGAATGGGGAATTCAGTATTTGCAAGACTCGTCCGATTTTACCTTGGCACAACTCGTGGACAGTTCTTTGGTAGTAGCCGAAGCTAGACGCCGGGCGCGAGTTCTACTGACTCCGCTTGAATTCCGTTACGGCCTTAGTCCTGTTTGGCAGGCAAACGTCAACATTCCCTGGGGTTTTTCCAGTAATGAGTTTGCCTTTTATTCGACCGACGAATTTGGCAACGCGGGGGGGCTCGGGGACGTCAGCGTAGGATTGACCGGCTTGCTTGTTGAGGGAAAGAACCAGCGTGCAGACGTGTTGATGATTGCTGCGGTCACTGCCCCAACGGGAGAATCCAGCTTCAGTTCAACTCTGGCAGTTCCCGGTTCCAGTTTGGGAGAAGGATTCTGGGCTTTTACAGCAGGTGTCAACTTCATTCGCACTTATGATCCTGTGGTCATCTTTTGGGGTGCCGGATATCGACATCGTTTGCAGGCCGATTTTGAAGACGAACTGGGCGGCATATTGGAAGTGGACCCAGGGGCTCATGCCTTTTACCGTTTGGGCGTAGGTTTTGCAATTAACCCGCAAGTGACAGTAGGGGCTAGTTTTGTTGGCTCTTATATTGCCGAGAATTCGATCAATGGCTTGCGTGCCGCAGGTGGTATTCGCGAGCCGATAATGCTTCGTTTGAACGTCACCATTGCCGACCGGGACCAGAAGAAAAACAAGCAGCAGCACCGTCCGAAGGGGAAAAGGAAAGCAAAAACAACGGAACCTTTCGTCAACATTGGCCTTACCGAAACTGCTGCCGACGTCATGTTTGGAATCAGTTGGACCAAGTAACAAACCTTCGGCTCAGTTGTCTGAGCGGTTCCCGAGAAGATCTGAAAGGGTGCTGTCGAGGGCGGTTTATTTCACGATGCTTTTTGCGGTGAGAAAAATGTGCAGGGAAAGCTCTATGTCTGCCTCCGGTGTTGATTGGCGCCACGGGTTGGTGTGGCTCGCTCTATGCTGGTTTACCTTCGTGATAGGGGTTTGGGATGTGGGATTTCTGGGTCCGCAAAGGGCTCAAGCTCAAGACAAACCTCGTCGAAAGAGTGCACCCGTCCGTGATCCAGAACGTCGATTCAATCGGTATGTGACCAGCTGGACGGTTTTGAAAAAGAAGCATGTTGTAATGCAGGAACGTGACTATTCCTGCGGTGCGGCCGCGCTGGCAACTTTGATGCGGCATCACTGGGACGACGATGTTACGGAGACGGACCTAATACTAGAAACCATTCGTATGCTGACGCTCGAAGAAATGAGGGAGCGGTACGAAAATGGTCTTACCCTTTCTGATTTAAGGCGGTTAGCCGTTCGTCAGGGCTACCTTTCAACCATTGGCCGCTTGGAATTTGACAAACTGACGAACTCCAAGATCCCGTTGCTCGTCGGCGTTGTGGTCAACGATTTCGAACACTTCGTGGTTTACCGTGGCACCGACGGAAAATATGTTTATCTGGCGGATCCTGCACGAGGAAACGTTCGTACGCTCATTCCGGAATTCAAAAAACAGTGGCAAAAAAACGCCGTTTTGGTTGTAGTCAAAAAGGGCCACGACCCGCAGAAGCAGTCGATGGTGCTTGTTCAACGTGAGGAAAAGAGATTGGGGCGACTCAACAGATTTTACCTGCGTGATCGCTTAACCACCCCCCTTTTTCCCGCGATCCAGTAAGGCCCTTTGCTGTGCACTGAGCAATGATTTGCTGGTTTGGCTGGTTCCGAAATAACAACCTATAAATCGTTCGCCCACCGCTGACATGTAGAGTGGTATTCCATGTCTGCCACACGGTCCCACTTGCAGGAGCGGACATCCGTTTTGCCATGACCCACCCGTTTCACGAACCTACACGATGTGGTAGCTGCTCCGACGCAGTTTCGACCGGTGCTAGCACGCGGGACTGCCGGTCATGCTTCAGGGGTAAATCACCGAGGACCTGCCGCAGGACGGATTTTGCAGGGTCCGAACTTTTCGTCATCGGATCACGACAACGGAATGTGTTTAGGCTTCTTCAGTCGTTCGTAAACCAATGAGTAACAAGGACCTAGGTGTTGTCCGTTCGGGCCAATCTCAGAAAGCTGAAGAATTGCGACTCTAGTAATCGTTCAGGTTGAGACGATACTCCACATCAGGCACATTGTAACGTTTCGTAATGGTCGTTCGTGTTTCTACCGTTTTGACGATCGTAGGTACAGCATGGGTCGCAACGGTAAAACCGTCGTGGGCCACTTCCCGCTGAATGGCGCATTCCATTCAGCGGTTTTGTGCTCCCTGAAGGGGGCTAGGGATGATCATAAGATTTTACTGGAGAACAGCACAACAGAATTGAATCTGACCAACTTAATTGACCCTTAAACCGTGTCTGTTGTGCCACCAGTCTTTGTCCAGGGGGGGAAAGATGACGTGGTTAAGAGCTTTCGTGGTAACCTGGTGCACCGTCCTGTCCAGCAGTTTGCCCGTTGAATCCAAAGGACAGGAAATTGATCAAATACCACTCGAAGTACTCATCGGCGCCGCACCTGGGCCGATGCACATGGCTTCGGGCGACCAGGCAACAGTTCAGCGCCACGCGGGTATGCAACCTGGTTCGTATCCGGTAACTAACGGGTATCCAGTAACTACTCGGTACCCGGTAACTAGCTCGTACCCGGTAACTAGCTCGTACCCGGTAACTAGCTCGTACCCGGTAACTCAAGTTTCTGCGAATGTCAATGAGAAACAGGCGGCCCGTGCGCCGAGGAACTATGAGCCTGGACAGGCTGGTTCCCATGCGGTCGCTGTCACGAACCGGTCAGCAAGGCCACCTGAATTGGCCGGTTCTCTTGAGAATCAGGCGGTACAGCCCGCCGACAGATCTCCCGCCACGACGCCTGAGGCAACTCTGCCAGTACAGAACGCCACCGCTCTGCCAGTACAGAACGCCACCGCATCTTCGACTGGTGCCAATTCACTAGTTCAGGCGGCACACGCGGCACAGGGGGTGGCTGAACAGATCGCTCTGGTCGGAACGACGCATGAAGTTTTGCCAGGTCCGCCCCGGGATCCCAGATCGGGTGAGGATGAAGTCACCGTTTCGGAAGAAGGATTCGATTCGCTCGACCAACCCAATTATTTGTGGGGGGACATACGCAACGCGTGTGGCTCCTGCTGCGAGTCAGGGTTGTTTATCGGTGTCGAGGGTCTCTATCTTGCTCCTTTTAATGAACCCGAACATCGGGTGACTTTTACGGACCTGGTGACAAGCGATAGCTATTCGGGGGCCTCGAACCCGAGTCTGGGGACAGGCGTTCGTACCTGGATTGGGTTGCAGGATTGCGGTCGCGGGTTTCGTATCAGCTACACGTATTTCGGAAACGAAAACATCAAACCGATTCCGTCGGTTCCCATCAACGCCCAACCCTCGTTTCTCGAAACCTACTATCTCAATGCCAGTTCATTGGACGTTGAGTTGACCCACGCATTCCGTTTTTGCACGTCCGAGTACGAGGCCTCCTTGGGTGCTCGTTACGCTTCGCTGGAACGAAACGGTACGACCGTTGGTTACGGAACGGTCGGCGACGTGAACTTGTTGGGTGTGGCGATGGGTGCCAACAAGATCGAAGGTACCGGTTTCACCGGCATGTTGGGATCGCGCAAACCTCTCGGATGCAACCGTGGCTGGTATGGTTTTTGGAGATACCGAGGTTCCTTATTATGGGCCGATTCCACTGCTTCGGTACTGACCGAAGCCAACGCGGTCATCAAGGCTCCGGTTGGTGCTGCCGCAGCCAACTCGCAGGACAAAGCCTCTGCCAGCAAGGACCACAACGAAAGCGTGTTCATTTCGGAAGTTCAATTGGGTGTTCAGTATTGTAAACCACTTTGCTGTAGCCCCGCACTTTTCTACTTCCGAGCTGCCGTGGAGTATCAACTGTGGAGAACCGGGGATGTATTCGCCGCGTCCAATTCTTTCGCGTCATTGGCGGGCGGTCCGCCGTTGTTCGGTGGCCAAGTCGATGCGACTTCCCGAGCTCATGACGGTGGTTTGGATATGTTCGGCCTTGTCATTGGGGCCGGAATTACCTTCTAGCCATCACTTTTAGTGGCTACACGCAAGTTGACCATTGTGCGGACTATGTGCAGCGCTCCTTGAGGGCCGAGTTGCCGGAGGGAGAATCGTGTCGCGATGGAAAGAACCGTCGCTGTGGTTAGGTGAGGGCGGCTGGAGACGCTTCATGTTGACAGGTGTCCGTTTTATTGAGGAGCAACGTGCGCTCGCCTAATTTCTGGCGACCTGATTTCCGCTCACACGGCGAATGAGGTGTCTCGCTTCCAGGACACTGACCGTCGATAGGACCCGGTGAACCGGCAAGCCACTTTCTACGACGACCTGGTCGATTATCGTCGGTTCGGACTGAATGACCGTCAGCACCTGGAGTTCCTGTTCATTTAACTGAAGCTCTCCGGGACGCCGGATTTCACGACCTTCTCGGGTTGTTGTGGGAGCCACCAGGGGTCCTAATTCCTCCAGCACGTCTTCTGGTGATTCGACGAGTTTTGCTCCGTCACGTAACAACTGGTGACAGCCCCGCGAAGTTCGATTGTCAACGCGACCAGGAATTGCAAAGACCTCCCGGTTTTGATCCACGGCGTGCGACGCGGTGATCAAAGCTCCTGAACGATTCGCAGCTTCCACGACAATGACCCCCAAACTCAGTCCAGAAATCACGCGGTTTCGTCGAGGAAAGACGCCTTTTGTGGGCTTTGCCAGGGGAGCGCTTTCACTCACGACTGCGCCCTGGGAACAGATGTCACCCGCCAGTTCTTTGTGCTCCGGGGGATAGACACTGAGAACTCCGCTTCCCGTCACGGCAATTGTCCGGCCACCCGCTTCGAGTGCTCCGCGGTGAGCGGCGGCATCAATGCCGCGAGCCAAACCGCTGACAATCGTCACACCGGTTCGAGCCAATCCTGCCGCAAGTTGACGAGCCTGGGCGAGACCATAGTTTGTTGCGTGACGTGTTCCCACGATTGCAATCGCCAGGTCATCTTGAGACTTCAATGTGCCGCGTGCGAACAAGACTCCCGGTGGATCGAAAATCTCCCTGAGGTTGCGAGGATAAGAGTCCGATTCGTTGTGTAGAATTTCCACCTGATTTCGCAGGCAGAATTCCCACTGCTGCCGGGGATTGATCTCTCGACGGCCTTTTTCGATATGTCGAAGCAATTGAGGACCAATTCCAGGAACTTGTCGTAATTTGCTGGCAGCTGCCCGCAAAACGGCATCCGCCGATCCAAGGGTCTCGATCAGCACTTTTTGCATGCGCGGCCCGATTCCGGGAATCAGTGCCAAGTGAAGCACTGCCAATTCATCGTCAGATACTTCCGTTTTGTTGCCGGGATGGTCGGTGTTCGGTGATTTCATTCTTGCCTCACCAGAGCCGCCCTGGCGGCATCAGAATCAACGTCGCTTACAAGCTCTACGTGGCCGATTCGCGTGGGAAGTACAAATCGCAGGCGACCGTACTCGGATTTTTTGTCTCGCTGCATTGCCTCCAGTAACTGGTCATGCTCCACGTCTGGTACGTCGATCGGCAACTGAAGGGCAACCAGCAGTTTCTGCAAACGTTTTGTAAATCCTGCTTCCACCCGACCCATTTCCCGGGACAGTCGCGCGGCACAGAGCATACCAATCGAGACTGCTTCGCCATGCAAGAGTTGGTCGTAACCCGTAACGGTTTCGATTGCATGACAAAAAGTATGGCCAAAATTTAAAACTGCCCGCTCCCCACTGGTCTCCCGCTCGTCGGCCTGGACAACCTTTGCCTTCAACTGGCAACTGCGCAAAATTACGTGCCGGAGCACTTCCGGTTGACGTTCGTGTAGGCCTTGGACGGCGTTTTCCAGGTAGTCGAAGAATTCCTCGTCCAGGATCACACCGTACTTGACGACCTCTGCAAGTCCCGCCCGATACTCTCGATCAGGAAGCGTGGCCAGGACTTCCGTGTCGATCAATACACCCTGCGGTTGCCAAAAGGCACCTACCATATTTTTACTGTTTGGCAAATTGATCCCCACCTTGCCCCCGACACTACTATCGACTTGGGAAAGCAACGTGGTGGGAATTTGGAAACAAGCAATTCCTCGGGCGTACGTGGCTGCGACAAACCCGGCTAAATCTCCGACCACTCCTCCGCCGACGGCCACGATGATCGACTTCCGATCGGCATGGAGCGCCAGCAACTGTTCCCAGAGAGATTCTGCGGTGGCGATGGATTTGCTCGGTTCACCGGCGTCCACGACGAGAATGTCGACGGTCGCACCACTTTCGGTCAAATGGTCCGCCACAACGTCCGCGTGTGGTAAGTCGACATTGTTGTCCGTAACGATAATCGCTTGGTGCGCGGTGACCCTGGATTGTACGAAGTTTCCAATGTGTACCAGATTGCCCGTACCAATTTCGATATCGTAGCTACGGTGGCTCAGGTCGACACGAACGTTGTGGGAATGAAGAGACAAATTACCGGCCTTCAAGACTTAGGTGTCGAACTTCTGCGGACCAGGGTCGCGATCCGCCAGAAGAAAAAACTCGTAGCATAATTTTGGCAACTTCTGTCCACGTGTCCACTACGGATCACCGAAAAGAACCGTGGAAAGCAGGCTTGTTCGCGTGTCGATAGAAAATGGACACGGGACTGCTGCTTGACGACTTACTTTGGGGAAACACGGAAGGATGGTTGGTCCGATCAGGTTTGGTGTGGAATTCTCGCAGCCTCAAAAGTTGCAATTTTCGAGCTCAGTACCTATAATTTTCTTGAGCATTTTGTAATGGTGAAGAAAATGCCTCTCTCATGGAGCATCCCACTGCTCCAGTCGTTGAACCATCCCGAAAAGATAAGCTTGCCGGTGCGTGGCTTTGTCTTGTCCCGTTGAAGAAAACACGTTTTCAGCGGTACCGCTGCTTCAGTGCTTAGCGAACATTTTTGCGAAGGGTCTTTGCGAAGGGTCGAAGACAGGTGGAGTTTTCGGTCAGTCCAGTGAGTTTCGGGTCATGATTCGTCCAGAAAATTCAACTTCCGGTACTCCACAGATAGACGATGTCGAGCAGATTTCTCAGGAAGCTAGGGTTGCCATTTCGCGTGGAATCCAGCGTGGCGACGCGGTGGCCGAAATGGAAATGCTGGGGCTTTCTTTACGCACGATTAATATTCTGGAGGAGTCCAGATTTCAGATTGTAAGACTCAGCGAATTGGTCAGTCTCCAGCGAAATCAACTTCTGGAAATTTACAATTTTGGCGAACATGGCTTGTACGAGTTGATGGACTGCCTTTCCCGGTACTATTTGTTGGATCGATTCAAGGAGAGATTTGAGTCGAAAAGCAAATGAGTGCGACAGGTCGGACTATTGGGCCGAAGTGCGCAACACCAGTTGACTCAGTTCCGGGCGGCAGTTGATACGAAGAGGGGTCGTGCCGGCGATTCCCCGGGTAACGTGCATGAGGGTAGGTTCCTGGTAAAAGACACCGGATGCAAATTTTGTCCCGTACCAACTGGGAGTGACCACAGGACCAATCACCGGGAATCGAATCTGGCCCCCGTGTGTATGGCCTGCCAAGAGCAGGTCGAAATCGTAAGAATTAGCCCACACGAATTGGTCCGGACTGTGTGACAAAAGAATCCGCAGTTGACCCGCATTGGGCTCGCGCGACGGACAACTTTCCATGTCGGGGCACTCTGTAAACCAAGGCCTCGCGTTGCCTGCCAGAATGAGTTGCCTGCCCTTCAGCTTGAGTTGTGTCCAGTGGCCGGTCAAGGAGACCAGTCCCAGTTGCTGTAATTGCTCGTCTAGCTGCAGGACATGTTCGTTTTGCATGCGTTTTTCGTGATTGCCAAAGATGTAGTAGACACCGTGTTGTGCGCGCAATGTTCCCAACGTTTCCGGCAGCCAGGAGATGCATTTGGGGTGGTCCACCAGGTCTCCGGAGATCATCACCAGGTCCGACTGAAATTGATTGGCGCGGCGAATTATTTCTTCATAAAACTTCCGTGACAACTGACCCGTCAGATGCAGGTCTGAGAAATGTGTGATGCTGAGTCCATCCAGTTCCTCGGGAAGTCGGGGAATCCGGAGTGTTTTTACATTCGTGGTCAACTCATAAAGTTGGTTTCCTGGAATTCGGGACAGCAAAATAGCTTTTCTGCTTTCTGCGAGATTTTGTTTCAGGCAACGAGCGATATTGACAACCTCGGTGTGATTGGATTTCAGCAGCAGCGGGTTCGTTGCCCACAGTTGTTGTCCCAACCATAACACAACCGTGCGCACAGCGAAGATCCAGCAGAGACCCAGATAAACCTGGAGTAACGAGGAGCTGAACAACGCCCGATTGTCGAATCCCCAAGTTGCATTACGCACATAGTGCTGGAGAAACAAAAGGGGTATCAAAAAAGTGATCGTATAGATGACGGTCCTTGCGACTTTTACCCGACCGCGAGGCAAGGCAGTAGCATGTAAGCGATTGGATGCCGCGGTCCAAAATGCAAAGTGGCCGAGTAGGGCTATGATTCCCAGTAGCAAGTTAACAATGAACATGGAGGAAAAATGGAGGTGGGTTGAGGAGCAGGGACGTCGACAACCGTTGGCGCAGCTTCCACCTGTATGGCAGAGAAAGGTGAAGCTCCGCATTCACCGAAGGGCGATCCCGACCGCAACTGGAGCACGTGTCGGAGTTGGCTGAAATTTGTCTGAGGCCGTTTATGAGTATTTGCACCATTGCGGCAGACAAAGTGGATCCTTCAAATCCGCTTCCAGGTCGTATCCTCCAGGCGGCAGCCCGAACCGATCAGGTTTGCGACAAGCGCGTCGTGCTTTTCAGCCTGTTTTCGACAGTTTCCAATAGCGCGTCCAAACGGAACGGCTTAAACAAAACTGCGTTTGTGTTCAGCCCTGCCTGACGTGCTTTGACCACGGAGTGTCCCGGATCGTACCCGAATCCGCTCATCAGGATCAACGGCACATGGTCGAGAAGTTTTTTCAGTTCCAGGTACAACTCGTTCCCTGACATGTCTGACAGACGGACATCGGCCAAGATGACATCGTAAGCATCTTCGTTGGCAGTATGACGCACCATGTGGATTGCTTCGTCTCCGGTGTGGGCGGTTTCGACAACGCAGCCATGCTTTTCCAACAGATCATGTGCTGCATCACGGACGACATCATCACCGTCGGCGACCAGGACACGACAATTTTTTAACAGAGGATGCTTAGGCAATTGTAGAGAGGCTGGTACTGCCTCGGCCGGTGTCATTTGCTGGCCGACCTTTTGGATTGTCTGCTTGACTTCACGGGCGCTTTTTAAGATTTCTTCCAGCATCTCGCGCAATTCGTGTTCATAGCCGATGAATTTTTCCATGACATTGACAGCATTGTTCAGGATGATGTCTACCGGTTTGGCGACCGCGCTATGAATTGCTTCGACATTTTCCTGGACGGCGTTGGCTTTTTGTGCCACGAGCAACTCGAGCGTGTTGAGTGCCACAGCTACGTCGCGCGAAAAGAGTTCTAGGAATTGCAAGTCACTTTCTGAAAAGGCTCGGGTTTCGGGACTTTCGACATTGAAAGTTCCAATCACCACGTCATGAAAAACGAGTGGCACCGTTAAAGAACTTCTTGCACCTTTGAGGCCTTCCAGGTAAAGGGGGTCTTCGGCGGTGTCTTCACACAGATAGCTCTTCCCTGTGGCGGCTACGAAACCGGTCACTCCGTTTTCCTGGGGCTTCGCTTGGAGTTTCCGATTCACCGCTTCTCCGTCCAGGCCGACCGACAACAACGATTCGAGTTTGTTAGTCTTTTCGTCCAACAAGCGAATTTCGGCGACGTTGAAGTTTAAGAGATCTTTCGTGAAGTGGAGGATGTTGGACTTTAACAGTTCGACACGTTCGTCGATCGTCATGTCGAAAACTTCTTTGGCAGTAAGATCAGCCAGTTCAATCCCTGCCTTGTGGATCGCTTCCAGTTTTTGTCTTTGTAGCACGTCGCCTGTGACGTCTCGAATGGCGACAATCAGGTGGCGAAAGGAAAATTGTCCTTCCATCAACGGTGCCGCATGCACGTGAAGGTAAAGATTATCGCTGGTTCGAAGGATCGAACTGCTGTCTTTCCTGGTCGCCAGCGCGGTATGGAAAGGACAGAAATCCGGACCGAGGATTTCGGGACTTCCCAGGGCGGAATAAAAGTTGGTGTCAAGGGCATCTTCGATCACGGTCCATTGTTTCAGCGGGTTATTTGCCCAGATGATGGTGTTGTCTTCGTCCAGCAAAGCGACGCCGTCAGGCATGCCTTCCAGCACGCAATCGTGATGTAGCAGTTCGACCAGACGTTGAATTCCGTCGAGATGGGCGGAAGCGATATAGAGTCCAACGTAACCGCCCTCTTGAAAGCTGGAGAGTGCCTCATTTGCACACGGCTGGCGGACGATGTCGAAAGACTCGCGTATCATCTCGGGAAGGCAGTTTTGCTGGTCTTCCGAATCACTTAAACAAAGGAGTCTTGGCTTCTCAGACAAACCTTCAGGTCCTCCGACAAGGACGCGATGCAAGAGCATTGAATTTTACGTGGCCTAATAGCCGCAAACAAGCGCAGCAGTCGATGATTTCGATTTATTTTAGATCGGTTCAAAACCGGTCCCTCATTGACATCCCCTTGGACGTGAGACACCTTTTCGCGGTATCGATTCCCGTGGAGGCGCCTTTTCCGGCATGTCCACTACACCTGGACGGCTGCCCCTTGCACGCATTGTTCAATCATCACTGCGACAGGTCACTTGGGGGGTTGTCGTGTCAACAAATCCTTTCAAACGTTGGCGGCCATTTGGACCCGTTGTTCCACGTGGGATTGGTCACTGACTGACAAATCCTGGGAAATCCAAGTACTTTCCGGTGATTTCCACAAGTCTCAGGGACTCGTCAGCAACCGGTTTGGAGAGGCCGAACGCACGTTAAGAAGTCTTAACAGTCGCTCCGGAAAAATCACAGCGAGCGGAGCGTTGTTGGGATGCAGGTGAATTTTCCGACCTCTACCGATTATAGGGATCTCCAAAACCGAGGCCAGAAAAGAACCAAGATCACGAAAATCTCCAGTCGGCCTACCATCATCAGCCAGGTAAACAGAAGTTTACTTGGCCAGCTGAAGTGCCCGTAATTCTGGGTAGCACCGACCGTACCGAGTCCCGGCCCGATGTTGTTCAGCGTTGCGGCGACCGCACTCGCACTGTCGATCAACTTGTGCTCGACGGTATCACCCCAGGTGGCATCCGGTTCAAACGTGACGATGGCCATCCAACTGAAGATAAAACACACGAGAATCAATCCAAAATAAACCAGAATATTTCTTCGGAGGCCCGGGCCTTCGATGTTTTCTCCGCCCAGACGTAGGGTGCGCACGACCGTGGGATGAAAAGCTTGTTCCACTTCCAATCGCAGGGTCTTCAAAAACAGAATGTGTCGAATGACCTTCATGCCACCCCCCGTACTTCCGGCACAGCCACCGCAGAACATCAACAAGAGCAAGACTGCTCTTCCCATGTTGCTCCAGGCATCAAAGTCACGTGTGCCAAAACCAGTGGTCGTCAGGATTGCCACAACCTGAAACAATCCGTGCCGAAAAGCCTCGGAATAGGTGTCAAAGTGTTCGTGGGCCAGTCCCAACCCCACGATCAGCAAGGTGGCCAAGAGGATGACACCCATGTAGGTTCGCCATTCAACATTGAAAAACAGCTTTTTCGGTTTGAAGCAACAGACGGCGTATAACAGGGCGAAGTTTGTTCCTGCCAGGATCATGAAGACCACAATGGTGTAGTCGATTAATGCACTGTCGAAGTGGCCAACACTTTTGTTGTAGGTACTAAATCCTCCGGTAGCCATGGTGCCAAACGCATGACACAACGCATCGAACAGAGGAAGCCCTTCGATGTAGAGAAGCAAGGTCAGCAGTATTGTAAGGCCACCATAGATTGCCGCGAATATTTGCGCGGTCTGTTGCATCCTTGTTTGCGTTCCCTCCTTGTTAGGTCCCGGCATTTCGGCGCGCATGAGCGCTTTGCCAGCCGATCCCTGGCCGAGGATGGCCACAAACAAGACGATGATTCCCAGCCCTCCCAGGAAGTGAGTACTGCTCCGCCAGAATAGAATACAGCGCGGTACGAGACGAGGGTCTTCAAGATCGGAAATAATCGTCGCTCCAGTTGTACTGAAGCCGGACTGAGATTCGAATAGAGCATCGACAAAAGTTGCTTTGATCCAACGAATCTGAAATTGTGAATGTTCAGAATCTGAGGAATGGTTTCTGTTTTCGTGAATTGCCGATTTCCACAGGGCGTTCGTGGACCGCAGTTGTCGCAAGATTTCGGCGGACTTCTTTAGCCGGGACTGTTCTATCAGTTGGTTTTCGGTCAGGCCTTCGAACCCTGCTTGTAAGAGGGTACGCAAAACAACGCCTTGGTCTTTTGTCACAGCTTGCTGTGGCTGCCAGGGTTGTAAGCCAAAGAAACGATCATCATAAAGCAGAGGAATCGCACTGGAGTCGAATATCCGGATCGCAGGTCCTCGGTAAACCCCGCTTAGCCAGAAGGGAAGTGCTCCTAATAGGGTTGCCAAAAACCAGCTCAACCCGACGACGGCCATGGCTTCTTTGCGATAGAGTTGGCCCGTAGCCTGTCGCCCCCACCGAATCAGTAACAGTCCCACCAGCAAACAGACGGAGATGCTGCATAAAATTGCAGTCAATCCGCGCCCCTCCATGCTCGCTGCGGTGGAGCCTCCGTCTTCAGCAGCCTGCCCGATCGACGAAAAAGCCCACGGAAGGCTGCACAGCATCGTAGCGCTGATTAGAAGGCTGATGATCCCGAGTTGCCTGGCGACAAGGCGAAGATTCATGGTGATCAGGCACCGTTGATGTCAAACAAACTGATGATGTCTTCGACGGCAGAATCGTCCACTAATGCTACAACCGTGTCTCCGGCCACCAGCCGGTCATCAGCACCAGGGACACTCACGTAGTCTTCCTTCATGACGGCAGCGATGAGACAAGCACTGGGCAGCGGTAGATTGGCGAGTACATGTTCCGTCGCCGGCGCTCCTTGGATGACTTCGATTTCCAGAACTTCGATGGAGCCGCCTGGAAGTGAGGAACGTGAGATGACAGGACCGGAGTTAAGAAAACTCATCACCTGCCGGGCCATCACCTCGCGGGGGCTGACAGCCAAATCAATCCCCAATTTACCGACAACGTTGGCATAATCGGGCCGACCCACAATTGACATGATGCGTTTGGCTCCAATCTCTCGAGCTTCCACTCCCGCCATGATATTGTTTTCATCGTCTCCTGTGCAGGCGACAAAAACGTCGGCGCTGCCAACACGTTCTTCTTCAAGTACCGCACGACGGGTCGCGTCGACCTGTAGCACCGTGGATCGTTTAAGATTCGCTGCAAGAAATTTACATCGTTCCTCTGAAGACTCCATGACGACCACCGCGCAGCGTTCACCTTCCAGGGATTGAGCCAAGTGATAACCCGTCTCACCCCCACCTGCGATGACGACCCCGATTTTGGGTTCGGCTGTTTTGCGAAACACATCGGTGACTTCATCGATGTCTTCGCGTTGGCCGATAAGCGTAATCCGGTCTCCGACTTGGATGGCGTCTTCGGCGCCCGCAATCCACATTTTTCCCTCGCGGAGAATCGAACCAATACGGATACCGGTGGAAAGCTTTAGATTTTTAAGCGGCACGCCGACACTTGGCGTTTCCTCGTCGATCTCGACTTCCTTAACTTCCAACTCTCCTCTTGCGAAGTTCTCCATGGTGACCGACCCGGGATTTCGGATTCCACGGGCAAGTTCCATGGCCGACAAATGTTCCAGACTCAAGAGGCGATCAATATTGAAGTGTCGCTGGTAATCAAATGTACTCATGTCTCGGAAGACGGGCGCAAACACCCGCGCCAACGTGCGGCGTGCTCCCATGGCTTTTGACATGCTGGCCGCCACCAGATTGACTTCGTCATCGCCGGTTACCGCCAGGCAGAGGTCGATTCCCATGACACCGGCTTGAAAGAGGACGCTGGACTGCGAGGCCGAACCACTGACAGCGCGGATGTCCAGGGTTTCGTTCACGCGGCGAATGTAATCCACATCTGAGTCGACGACCGTGACACTGTGACCATGCAAGCAAAGCAAGTTTGCAATCGATGTGCCGACGGTGCCTGCCCCTAGTACAACAATTCGCATGAATAATAATGGATTGAAAGGAAGTCGTTTGGAAGTCTATGGTTGTCGCAACGACGCACGCGAGTCGTTGCAACTGCGCTCACAATGCGCATGTTTATAACACGGTAGAATGCGGGTTGCGAGGCACGCAACACAGGTTGTCCGGGAAATCTGAATCCACTGCTATTTTCTGCATCGTCTACTTCTTGTCTTGCAATACACAGCTGTTCGCGTTTTACGTAAGGATTTACTTTTTATTCAATTGTTCATCGTCAATCACTAATTCCGGAATGACTTTGCCCTGGATAATAGTTTCTTCAACGATGCGAGGCACATCTTTGGGCTGCACGCCTCCGTACCAGATCTCTTGTGGGTAAATTACGACCGTCGGTCCCAGTTCACACTGGTCCAGGCACCCTGATTTGTTTGCCCGCACGAGTGGTTTCAATCCCCGTCGGTCCAATTCCGCTTTCAAAAGATTTCGCAACGCCTCGTTTCCTTGTGGGTCGCAACAGCCTCGCCGGGCGCCGGGTGCCCTTCGATTGCAGCAAACAAAAAGGTGGTGAGTAAATTTAGGCATGAAATGGATCCGTGATCGCGCTCGTGCATGGGTCGATGAGCGTTGTTCCGATTTGCTTTCCGGTTAGCCGTGTCCTTTTACTACAGCATACAAGCAATCGTCTTTGGAAGCAGATGTTCTATACTTTTGTCGCACCTGTTTCCCAAAAGGTAATGGTTCAGTCCTCCTCAAGGTGTCCCCAAAGTTCCCCACTTTGAGTGGAACACATCAACCGGCTCCAGGATGGTTCCAAGGTGGTGCGTGATCCGCGAGTAGTGCACGTTCCTGGGGGCTTTGATTGGGGCAGCCAGGTAACGTCGTCGGAAATTATTCGACAGACCGATTCCGGTAGTTTTTTGACGAAGTCAACGGTCAGTCTCGTCGGGAAGCAAGCACAAAGCCGGATGGTGCAGTTTACCGTCATTGATCTGGCCAAGGACTTTTACGAAATCGAAAATGTCTTCCTGGAAACTGGTAACGTTACCATTCCTGACGAACTGCCCGGAATGTATTCGTTGCTACTGCCATTTATTTTTTTGAAAGTGATCGTCCAGGGAAGGCGTGTTCTTGTCCTCCCGAAAAAAATGATGGCAAAAACCGATTGTACAAGACACGTCAATCTTTGGGGAGAAGTGTCCCTTCCCATATAATGTCATTTGTAACTGCGGACAGCTGGCCCGGACTAAAGAAACTTCCATTCCAGTAGAAACAAAATGACGAAGACAATTGACATGAATCCCACAATCCCGACAGCCATCCGCCAGGCATGTTGTAAAATGGGTACCATCAACTCATGCCTGGTGGCCGCATAGACAAGACTGATGGCAACGACCAAAGGCAGTGCATACCAGAGCCGCAGGGAGAGGAAATTTGCGAACAGGAAGGAGTTTATCATGTGAGTTGGCTTCTCTATTTCAGACTTCTTGCAGCCAGTCATTGTCGGAAGATGGTTCCATCTTTGTTGAATGGGGTGTGACAAAGACGGGACCGTACGCTGCATCGTAAACAGCAAGAATGTTCAGTAAGCCCGCGATCATAGTAAACAGGGTGCCGACTTCATATTTAAAGTGAAAATCGTAGTGCCATTCAGCCAATTCGTCTCGGCTTGAAGGATTAAAGTTCCGAGGTGGCGCCATGAAACCCTGTAAAAGCGGTTCCTGTTTGTGCAATATTTCCACGTGAACCATTTGTAACCATGCCGGAAATACGAGTGCTCCAACTCCTGCCTGGCAGATCATGGCGAGTTTTCGACCCTCTGTATTTAACGATGCGTAAACAACCTTCCCACCCCCTGTAGTCATCCCAAAAATGAAGAGTCCCAGAATACATGTCATGAACAGGATCGCTTTACCGTGTCGGCCCTGATAGAAGTGGCCTGCACCGGGCAGCACCCAAGCAATCACAGTTGCGATGAAGCGGTCCTTCAAATTGACTTCTACGGATTCGAAAGTGCTTGCCGCACCTTTATCAGCAGTCATGGAAGTTTCTCCCAAGTGATTTTTGGCTGGCTTGGCATTCTATCAAGCTTCCTCATTCACTCCCAGGGCAAACCGTTTAATCATTGGTGATGTTTGTGAATGACTCCGGCTGACATCCGTATGCAGTGAGTCGGCCCTGTCTGCAGGACGGTTGGAGGCACGCGTTACTCTCCTCGCAGGTTTTCAGAAAGGACGGGATGCGAGTCGGGTGATGCATCTGGTAGAACGGTGCAGTCGTGTGACAGGTTCAGACTGCGCTGTCCGGGGTTCTTGCAGCGGTAGCGGATGTCACGTGGGACCTGCAGCAAGGTTTGGGGTAAGTGACCTGAGTCAGTCCGTTTGCGACCGCGAGAGTTTTTAAACCGTAGCTCTTGCAATGACCGTCGCAGGTGTCACCGAACGGAAGGAGTCCCGCCCGACCCTGATGGTGGAGTCAGCGAAATGGCAACGCACATTTTCTCTGTCTCGGTCTGTGTGCAATATTTTGGTCGGCTAGGCCCGGACGTCTAGCTCGTGGAAAACGTTTTCAACAGTCGCCGAGTCAACGCGCGGTAGTTCCTGTCCGGCACCTGCTAACAGACACAACTTGGCGAGCTGGTTGATGCGTCTGGGGACTCCCCCACTCAATGCGTGCAGTGTCTGTGTCGCTTCCGCATCAAACAACGTCCCTGTTCGGTCCCCACTGATGGTTGCTTGCCGGAGGTAATCTTCCGTGTCTCGAGTTGACCAGGGTTCCAGGTCGATTCGCAATTCGGCCAAATCCAGTAGATGACTGCCCAGCAGATTCAGCCGCTTCGCTTCAGCGGACAGAATAATGGAGGTTCTCGATTGAGGGGTCGTTTCCTGCTTGGCGATGCGAACCACCTGCAGGAGAGTGTCGCCGGTTGCTTCGTCCGCGTCGTCCAGCAGAATGACCGTGGACAGTTGTTGGTAGTAGTTGGTAACCAGTTGGTCGGTGATCAGCCTCCAAAGATGGAGTGTCGAGTCGTCAGTCCTGGGAAACAGACTGAACTGGTTAGCAATACTCCAGAGCAGTTCATGGGCACCCATGCCCAGCAGGTTCACTTGGCAAACACAGTGCCCTGCTTTACGCAGGTCGCGAGCCAGCACTTCCAGGAGCAGTGATTTGCCACAGCCCCTGGGTCCCAACAGAAGACCCAGGCTTCGCTGTTGTTCAACCAGGAATCCTAGTCGGGCAAGTCCTTCCTCGTGAGTCGAACTGTTGAAAAATTGTTTTGGGTCGATGGAGTTGCCAAACGGTGATTGTTTCAGTTCCCAATAATTGTTATGCATGGACAAAAACCTCGAGCGTGCGGTGACAGCACCCACTGGGTGCACAAACGCAGTTTTTTACGTTCAATGGAAAGGGCTTCCGAGTCTTTTCGGTCAGGTGTATCAGGCTGATAGGCATCGAAAACGCAGGCAGGTTGTTGGCCTCACAAGGTGGTTCACGACGATTCGCCCCAAATCGTTATCCGGTCCGATGCTTACGCGGTCTTCGTTGCCACCCGTGTGTTCGCTAGCAGTTTCCCCTGTCGGGCGCCAACAGATACCGCACCGTCTTGCTATTCGGTAAAATTTACGGGGTCGCTTCAGCGAAATTTAATTCAACCCGGATGGTGAGAAGATGCACCGCTTCTTTGTCGAAACGCCCGTTTCTTCTAACAAGGCCTACTTGGCTGGAAGTGAAGCCCATCATCTGATTCATGTGTTGCGTGCTAGCGTAGGCATGGAGGTGGTGCTGATCGACGGCAGCGGGGCTGAATTCGATGCCCGTGTGCTACGCATTGAGCGCCGAGGTGTCGAACTGGAAGTGATCACCCGCCATGCAATCGACCGTGAACTTTCGTTTCCGTTTACTTTGGGCGTCACGCTTCCCAAGGGGGACCGTCAACGATGGCTTGTTGAAAAAGCGGTGGAACTGGGTGTTCAAACTTTGGTTCCCCTGCAGACAGAACGTAGCGTGCTAACGCCCACGTCAACAAGTTTGTCCCGTTTACGGAAGGTTGTGATCGAATCTTCCAAGCAATGTGGCCGAAACCAACTCATGCAAATTGATACACCGCAGAGTCTGGAAACGTTTCAGCAACGACCCCCTCAAGAATCACTGCAGATTGTGGCACATCCCACAAGCGGAATCCCTGTTTCTTCGATTGAAGATCTGCGGTCTTCGATATTGGCCGAAGGTCGTCCGGTATTTGCAGCCGTGGGACCGGAAGGTGGATTTTCGGACCAGGAATTCGCGGACTTCCAGGGTGCGTCGTGGCAAGCCGTCAGCATGGGGTTGCGCATCCTGAGAATTGAAACGGCGGCAATTTCCCTGGTTGCGGCACTTACCTTACGTTGAGAATCGTTGCCGGTCCCCTCCAGTTTCATGTGTCCTTGGTACCAGCCTCAAGAACAGGGTTGCTTCTGGAAATCGTCATTGTCGCCCGGTACTTGTGACCCCGGTGTCCAACCCTCCGGATTGTCAAGCGGGTTGAAGTGGACAAGACGTTCGAACGGATTTTGTCAGAGTGTTCTCGAACGCCTTGTACCGTTGTCGGTCTCCTGATAGAAGTCGATTCCTGTGCTACACTAGGGAAGGGAGGGGTTTGCTTGCCTTCCGTTCCTGTTCTCGGAATCAGTCAGTCTGACCAGTGAAGGTTACCCGATGGATGCGCCCGCCGATTCAACCAGCTCTCCGGAAGACCTCGCAGAAGTTACTCCCATGACAGAGGAGCAACTTGCGGAGGCCAAGCGCTATTCTGGTGAAGAGCTGAAATGTAATCTGGCTGACAAGGCGGTCGACCTGCTCTTTTTGTCGTTCGTGGCATTGGTGTTGGCGCGACCGCTGGACCACTGGCTGAGGGAATCGTTCGGTTTGGAAAATCTTTGGTTGCGGCTTGCGGTGATGTACCTGGTGGTGACTTGCGCCCACTTCTGCGTTTCCTTTCCGTTGTCCTTTTATTCAGGACATGTACTGGAACATAAGTACGGGTTGAGTCATCAGACATTCCGTGCCTGGTTCTGGCGGTATGCCAAAGGTATTGTCTTGACGTTGACATTGGGACTGCTTCTCACCGAGGGACTTTACCTTGTTATTTTTGCAACTCATGATTTCTGGTGGCTGGCCGCAGCGGCAGCGTTTTTCGTTGTCAGCATACTACTGGGGCAACTGGCCCCGGTTCTGATATTTCCACTCTTCTACAAGATTGAACCCTTGGATGACGACCAGATCGGAAAACGGATGGAAAAACTGGCCGCAGGGACAGGGCTTTCAATCGAAGGTGTTTATCGTATGCAGATGAGTGAAGAGACGGCCAAGGCCAATGCGATGCTGGCCGGCTTGGGAAGCACTCGTCGAGTGATTATGAGCGACACACTCCTGGACGGGTTCACCCATGACGAGATTGAAGTCGTTTTTGCTCACGAAATCGGACACCACGTGCACCACCATTTACGCAGCATGCTGTTGATGGGCTTGGTTTTTTCGGCGGCGGGGTTTTTTCTGTGTCATTGGATTATCAGTGGCTGGCTGGGCAGCAGTGACTGGACACGTGAACTGCACGTCTACGTGTGGCCGATGCTGATGCTGATCACCACTCTCTTCTTGTTTACGCTGGCGCCCATTCAGAATGCCATTAGTCGCCATTTCGAACGGCAGAGCGATCGCTACGCTCTGCAGCGAACCGGCAATCGTCAGGCTTATCGATCTGCTTTTACGAAGCTTGCCAAGCTCAACAAAGATGACCCGGATCCGCATCCCCTGGAGGTTTTTTGGCTGCACAGTCATCCGCCGATTTCAAAGCGACTGGCGATGGCAGATGAGGTTTCGGCGGTGCTGGATTGAGAGGCAAGGTTCCCGTTTTTGATTAATTCCGATCGTCGTGAACCTGTGCTTGCGTTCCACCGTTGATGCATGACCATGCATGGTTGGGTCAGCGTCGTCAGCTAAAGCCGCAATTGGAAAAAGACCGACTGAGGAACGTCGATTCAGGGGCCGCCTCCTCGTAGGAAACCGCTTTGGTTTTTGTTTCCCAGGACTGGCCGGGTAGCGGCAGGCGTGTCACCGGTTTTGCCTGCTGCGAGGGTAAACGGTTGCTGGCAGTCTTGTGTGCAGGGAAAGTCAGCGACGAAAACAAACGGCCCGGCTGTTTGGTAGCACAGCCTGCTGTCAGGGCGGTGGCAAACACCGTGAGGAGGTAAAGATAGCGAAGGCGTTTTTTCATCCAGCCTACCCTGATTGCAAGTTGGGATCGTGACACAATTCAATTTCGGCACTCTGTTATCGGCTGATGGGAAGACCAACTATCGTGAAGCCGCAAACAAACGTTGAATTTTTTTCGTAAGCACTCGTCAGAAGTAAACCCTTCGTGAAGTCCAAGCAGGGCCCCGTTTTGCTGCTAGCCCTGGTGTAGATCGTTCAAGCCACGCCCCACGCATCGACCAACAACCTTGGTGCAGACTTCACTGTTTTTTTTACCGACCGTTTAACCACAAATCCTGGAAATTCTTGTCACCCGAGAAGACGAGAGGCTTCTTTTCAACCACTGGTACAGTGCGGAGACTTCTACAGCGTGGACAAGGGGACGGGCGCGTGGGTGGACAATCTGGTCTGCATTTCAGTTTGTTCTTAAACCATGTCGGCATGTTTGGTCAGGCCGAAAGCCAGCTGTACTGATCCCGCGAACGTTGCCTTGTGTTTTCCATTTTGAACTTGGTGAAAGCGGGTATTCTGAACAGGGTCTCGTCGTGTACGTTTTTGATCTGACTCGCTCGACTTCTGTTGCAGAGACAATTCAGAACGAAACCGATCCTGAGTTCTCAACGTGGTTGCCGAGTTGTCTTCGAGACCAAAACTTCTCGAATTCGTGGAAAAATCTCGCTTCTCAGTGGATGAATCAAAAGTGGATCCTGGGCTTGAATGAGGGACTTGATGGTAGGGCCAGATTTTAACACTGTGGACGACCACTTGGGTGATTGCCGACCGATTCGTCGCAGGCTTTTCCATCCCTGGAGTCATGATCGTCCCTTGCTGCTGGCACGGAGCTAGCGGCGCAATTGGAATCATCAATTTAACCCAAATACCCGATACAACCTGTAACAACGGCAGGTCGAAGCTAAAGCCCCAAAACTTTTTGGATTTGCCATTCCGTGAAACGGGCTCCGTATCTATTCTTTCACGGCTTGTTTTTAGGCCCCGTTACCGGTTCTCTTTGCAGTGGCCTTGCTACTGAGTACACGCAATATGGAAACAACTCAGCTGCTCGCCCTCTACCGTGCCATGTTCACGGCACGGAAGGTAGACGATTTTGAGCAGCAACTGACTAGTCGCGGAGAGGCATTTTTCAACGTCTCAGGTGCTGGGCACGAGTCTTCAGCTGCGCTAGCTTTCCATTTGCGGGACTCGGATTGGCTGCACTGCCACTATCGCGACAAGGCCTTGATGATCGCACGTGGTTTAAATCCGGCCGAGTTTCTTGATAGCCTGTTGTGCAAAGATACCTCTCAATCGCGCGGTCGGCAGATGAGCGCCTTTTTAAGTTCGGCCGAACTTAACATCATCAGTCAGGGAACCCCGGTGGGGAACAGTACGCTGCACGCCGTTGGTGTCGCAGCAGCCATCCGGGAGCGGGACGAGCGGCCAATCGTCGTGACTTCGGCCGGAGATGGTACCACACAAGAAGGCGAATATTTGGAAGCTTGTGCTGAAGCTGCCCGGAGTCATCTGCCCGTATTGTTTCTTATCGAAGACAACCAATGGTCGATTTCCACGCATACTCCGGGCAAGACATTCTTTTCACTTTCGCATGGGGATGCAGACTCTTTCCATGGGATTCCGATTGTACGAATGGATGGCCGGGACGCAGCGGGTGTCCTGCAACAAATCGGTCCGGTCATCGACGATGTCCGTCATCGGCGAGAACCGGTGTTTGTGGTCCTGCGGGTTGAACGACTTGCGAGCCATACACATGCGGACGACCACAGGGTTTACCGTGCGGCGGAGCAGCTTCAGTCGGCTGCGGAAACGGGCGATCCTCTCCCTCGCCTGAAACGGTGTTTGCTTGACCAGGGTCAGTCCGTCGAAAGTCTTGAAGAGTTGGAACAGCAAGTTCAGGTTCAACTGGAAGCTGCGGAAAAGGCAGCTCTCTTGGCGGACGCCCCGACGGCTACTGCTACGGCTAAACGTCCCTTGCGTGTTGAACTGACACATCCTGCACGTGAAATTCGTGGTGACGAACAGGATGCAACCCTCCCGATGAAGGATGCGATGTGCGAGGTTTTGCGTCAGAAACTACGCGATGACCAGCGTGTGTTTCTCTACGGCCAGGATATCGAAGATCCCAAGGGAGATGTGTTCGGAGTGACCAAGGGGTTGAGTACAGAGTTTGGAGGGCGCGTGCAGAACGCGCCTCTGGCAGAGGCAACGATTGTAGGAACTGCGATTGGACGGGCACTGGCAGGCCAACGTCCCGTTGCTTTCCTGCAGTTCGCTGATTTCATGCCTTTGGCATACAATCAGATTGCGTGTGAATTGGGGAACATTTATTGGCGCACAGATGGCGACTGGCAGGTGCCCGTGATCATCATGATTCCCTGCGGCGGGTATCGGCCTGGTTTAGGTCCTTTTCACGCCCACACTTTGGAATCAATTGCGGCTCATACTCCGGGTTTGGATGTTTTGATGCCGGCCACGGCGACCGACGCCGCCGGTATGCTGAATACGGCCTTTGAATCTCAGAATCCAACGTTGTTCTTCTATCCCAAGAGCTGCCTGAACGATCCTCAAATCTCGGCTCCGACAGCAGTGCAGGATCTAAGGGTACCCCTGGGTGTGGCCAGGAAGGTCCGTTCAGGTCGTGACGTCACGCTGGTCTGCTGGGGAAATACAGTCCGGCTGTGCCTCAAAGTTGCGGAATCTCTGGAACAGGTAGGCTTCGAAGCCGAAATTCTCGATTTACGTTCCATTTCGCCCTGGGACAAACATGCCGTGATCACCTCTGCTGAAAAAACGGCTCGATTGATTGTGGTCCACGAAGACAACCAAACTTGCGGGTTGGGTGCCGAAGTTTTGGCAACGGTCGCGGAAAAGGCCCGCATGCCGGTTGCCATGCGCCGGGTCACAAGGCCAGATACATACGTGCCCATGAACTTCGAGAATCAGTTGGAAATTTTGCCTTCCTATAAAAGAATTCTGGAGACCAGCGCTGAACTACTGGACCTGGAGATTTCCTGGACACCGCCTGCGGAAACAACTCCCGGCGAGTATTTGATCCAAGCGATAGGTTCTGGACCTTCGGATGAAACGGTCGAGGTTGTGGAACTGCATCAACAAGTCGGCGGGCAAGTCGAACCGGGAGATGTGGTAGCGACCTTAGAAGCTACCAAGAGTGTTTTTGAGTTGACTTCTTCCGTATCGGGTACCGTTGGTGAGATTCTTGTCGCCGAAGGCGACACGATTTTAGTGGGGGCACCTCTCTTCCGGGTTTATAGCGACAATGTTCCGACTCATCGTAAGCCACTGACTTTCGAGAATCCGGGAACTCCGGTGATGGCCCGCAAACGTAAGACCGAAACCGTGGTGATTTCTCCTCGTCGGGGGGAGCGACGGGAGATGATGGTAGGAATGTCGTCGGTTGCTACCGTGGTCGGAAGTAGAGAAATTACCAATGAACAACTCGTGTCACAGAACCCGAAGTTGTCCGCAGAGGACATTGTCCGCCGGACGGGTATTGAGTCTCGGCACTGGGTCAGTGACGAAACGGCAATCGATATGGCCGTACGGTCCTGTTGGCAATTGTTGGATCGGGAAGGTCTGATTGTCGACGACCTCGACTCGGTGATTTGTGCTACCACCAGTCCTACCGTCGCCAGCCCTTCGATGGCGTGCCAGGTCCTGAGCGGACTTGCCAACGGGCGCACCAGTGCTATGGTTCAGGCCCATGACATCAACGCGGCCTGTTCGGGTTATCTGTACGCCTTGCAATCGGGGTACGACTATTTGCAAAGTTCGCCCCAAGGACGAGTCCTGATCGTCACTGCTGAAGTCCTGTCACCGCTATTGGATCTTAACGATCTGGATACAGCTATTATCTTTGGGGATGCGGCGTCAGCAACGATCTTGTACGGCGAACAACACATGGAAAGTGCCAAGATGCGACTCATGCGGCCGGAACTTTCGGCGCGGGGTGAAGACGGTTCGGTGCTTTCAGTACCGTTTCCAACGTTGGGGCACATCCAGATGCAGGGAAGAAGAGTGTTTAGCGAGGCGGTGCGGACCATGCTCTCCAGCCTCAATCGAGTTTGTGATCGCCAGGAGATGTCGCTCGAAGATCTGTCGATGGTCGTTCCGCATCAGGCGAATGGCAGGATCATCGAAGCGATGCGGAACCGCGTCAATGTCAACGTCTACAACAATATCCGACATCATGGGAACACCTCGTCTTCGAGTATTCCGTTGTGTTTAATAGATGTCTTGCCTCAATTGCAGCCGAAAGAACGTATTGCTTTGTGTGCTTTCGGAGGTGGTTTTACCTTTGGTGCGGCTCTGCTCGAGGCTGCTTAGTGCGCAGGGATAGTTTTCTGTCCGATAACCGTCTGCCACCCATTTTGAGGAAGCCGGGACCTTGTAGAAAGACAGTCCGTACCTACTGGCCGCAGCAGCAGCTAAAACGGAGATAACTGGCAGGCCGATCGGGGTTGCTCAATCCCAGGAACTTGACAGGGGTCTTTCGGCGACCCTCCGTTCCTCTTCGAGCCCGAGGCGCTTCATTTTTTTATAAAGCGTTGTCCGGTTGATGCCGAGTACATCCGCCGTGGCATTTCGATTCCAGTTGTTGCTCTTGAGGACATCGAGAATGATCTGTCGTTCGGGACCCGCCAGGGACTCTTTCAGTGTCCTCCCTGCTGTGGATTTCGCGACTGTCGGTATCTCCGCGGCGAGCGTCTGGGGAAGATCCTCACTCGTGATGCAGTCATTTTTTCCCAGCAACACGGCACGCTCAATGATGTTCTGAAGTTCACGGACATTGCCGGGCCAATGATACTGCTGCAAAGCGGCGATTGCGTCTTCCCCGAGTTCTTTTATGTTTTTTCCGGTCTCTTCACAGACGTGCTTGAGAAAGTGTGCGGCAAGGATCGGGATATCAGAGATGCGGTCGCGCAGGGCGGGAAGTTCAATATTGATCACGTTGACCCGGTAGAAGAGGTCTTGGCGAAAGCGGCCTTCCTCGACCGCCGTCGACAGATTTTCATTCGTTGCCAGAATCACCCGAGTATCGACATGGTGTGTTTTGATTCCTCCGACTGCTTCGAATTCGAACTCTTGCAGGACGCGCAGTAATTTAACCTGCATGTTGGCGGAAGATGTTCCGATTTCGTCCAAAAAGATCGTGCCACCGTCGGCCTGGAGAAACTTGCCAATTTTGTCTCCGATTGCACCGGTGAAGGCTCCTGCTGCGTATCCAAATAACTCGCTTTCCAGCAGGGTTTCTGGTAAGGCTCCACATGCCACTTCCACGAATGCCCCGTCCCTTCGTGAACTACGGCGATGGATAGCTCGTGCAATCAGTGACTTTCCCGTGCCACTTTCGCCACTGATTAACACGGTGGATTTCGTGTCAGCAACACTGTCGATCATGTCGAAAACGCGGTGCATCCGATGGTCCTGCCCAATAATGTTCTCCATTCCAAACCGGATGTCGAGTTGGGCTTTTAGGTTCTTGTTCTCTTCGATGACTTGTTTCTGTGACAGTGCACGCTCGATCGCCATTTCGAGTTCTTCGTCAATCAAAGGTTTGGTGAGCAAGTCGAAGGCACCTGCACGAATTGCTTCGATAGCCGTGTCGACGGTCCCATAACCTGTGATCAGGATCACGATCGATTGTGGTTGTTGCAATCGACAGTGTTGCAAAATTTGAAAACCGTCCCCGTCGGGAAGGTGAATATCAGCCAGCACCAGGTCGTAGAACGACTTGTCGATTTGCGCTATGCCCTCCTGACAGTTGGCCGCAACATCGACGCTGTAGCCCTGTTCTTGTAACCAGCCAGCCATGGAATCGAGTATGTGACGGTCGTCGTCGATCAGCAAAAGCGATCCTGTTGTCATCGTATCGTTCGCTTCTTTTACGAGAAAATGTCAATGGTCCTAGCTACAAGAACACCAAAGTTACAGCGCTCAAAAGTTATTTACGTTACAAGTTGAGCTTCGTCAACGTGCGCTGTTTCAGCTTGGTACCGAAAACTCAGCCTGCACGGACTGTGCTGGAAGTGGCGCCCCCGGAACGGTCCCTACAAGTCCAGCAGGACTCGGTTTATGTTTTGACCCCGATTCAAACTCTTGCGGAAAGCCGCAACTCAACCGCTGGAACCGTCAGTGAAACTGGTGTTAACCGTTACCAACAATACGATGGAAGGTTTCGGACCGGATTCCAGCCAGGGGTTGGCCACTGGAGCTGCCCGCTGGCGTTTCTTCGGAAAACAGTAACCAGAAGCAGTTGCATTTCGGACCGGGACAGGTTGAATTTCGGTTCAGAATCGATCCAACCGGGATCACCGGTTGCTGGCGGGTGGGGTACTTGTTTTCGGGGGGGGCCGGCAGTGCCGCCGGAGGTTGTCGCGGAAATGGATGGGTTCCGTTCACTTTTCGAATGGAAGGCTGAAAGAAGCATCGTCGACGTGCGAACATTTGATCTAGTTGTAGCAGATCGGCAGGAAGTGGTCTGAATCGGTGTGACCAGTTTTTTGCGAGGCACTCGCTTTCACGTCGTGGGGCAGTCAGCCAGCGCGACGGCCCTGCTGGATTTCGTCTGCAAGTACCAACCGCAGGTGGTACTGATGGATTCGGTACTTGATGACGGAGATTCTCTGCACCTGGTGGAAAAGATCCACGCTGAACGATCAGATGCACATGTCATCATTCTTTCTGACAGCGGCAATCCTACTCACGTCGCACGTGCGCATGCCTGGGGAGCCAGTGATTTTCTTTCCAAGGAGATCAATAGAAAACAGTTGATCAGCGCCATCACCCAGGTGGTTCTGGGCCAGGCTCCTACTTCAGTGGGACTGATGCGAGACATTTCTGATAAATTATCAAGGCAGCGTAATGACGATCAAACCGGCCTGCCGGCGCTGACGTCTCGAGCAGCCCAGGTATTACGGCATTTGGGCTACGGACTGAACAACCGGGAAGTTGGACGCTGCCTGGAAATCAGTGTGGAGACCGTCAAAGAGCATGTTCAGAATCTGCTTCGCGATCGCACGCAGGCGGTCGTATGGGCCGTGAAGAAGGGAATGGTGTGACGGTTCGGCTGAGAATCCAGGGTCCAGCAGCGAGTTTGCAGGATTTCCGTTGCGTTCGGTCTATCCTCCTCATTCGGCCCACGTTCAAAATGGTACGATGTGAGAAGGATCCGTACGGTTACCTCATCCTGCTGCCGGTTGGTTGTTGCCACGGAAAGCTGCCGGCCAGCCGCCGTGGCCCGCAATGCGCTGGTCGATTTCACGCACCGCCGTGATCGTTGTTTCGATCGCCGTAAGAATCCGGCAATACTTTTGCAGGTCTTCCCGCGTCAGACTCCTGCCGCGACGGTCCTTCAACCATTTGTAACCCACCTGGTGTGCCCCCACACGGTAGTTCCAAACAGCTTGACTGACCGGTTGAAAACAGGAATTCTCGTTGATCCGTACTCGGTGTCCAGCGAGTTTTGGAAAACCTTTCTGCACGACGGGTTGCCCGTCACCTGCGAAAGTTATCCGGGAGGCCGGTAGTTGCTCTGCTTCCAGCCGGTGGCAGGCGGCCAGACGTGCGCCGGCCAGGCAAAGTTGTTTGCCCAAGGTCGGATTCACCGGCAGGAAGAGGCGTGGAAAATCCGTACACAGCATCTCGGAGAATCGCTGCCGGTAGTCAGTGGAAAAAAACAGGGCGTAGATGTAGTGAAAACAGTCTTCCGGGCCCAGTGTCGTTACCAGATCACCTTGCCCCTGTGGCGACCACTCCAGCCTGAACGCCCGGCAGATGTCGGTCACGAATTTCCGGCTGAAGTTCGCCTCCTTTGTCGGTTGGCCTGTGCTTGCGGAGTCGTGATACAAGTAAAGTGGAAAGACGGACTCATTGCCTCGATTATCGGAGCGGAGAATTCCATCGAGTGTCGGCAGTTCGCTGCTCCAAAAGAAATTACAGGGTTGTGATCGCAGCATCTGCCGACGGGCAATTAGCATTCGATTCGAACGGCCGACGATGTGTTGCGCGAGCTGAGGGCGAATCCAATCCAGCATCCAGTCGGCCCAGAAAATCCAGCGGCGGTCAAAAGGCCGATAGTCGCATTGCAGGATTCGCTGCTCCCAATCGGCGTCATCCGCCGCCCGAGCGCGGGATTTTGTCAGTTTCCAGCCGCGCGTGTCACCGGGTGGATATTTGGCTGAACGGGTGTTCTTGAAAAAACGGGCTCGTATTTCCTCGTCGCTGATATTCAGGTCACGGAACATGCGCATCCTTTGGATCAGCTCGTCGCGCTCGATGGCAACGACAAATCCATCTCGAGCAGTCACGACGGCCGAGGAGTAAAGAGGCATCACTTCGGTGAGACGGTAGCCAAGTTCGTACTCCTGCCGATGCGAGTCATCGACGGGACAAAGGAAATAGTAGGGACTCGCTGGGAAAATACGTCCGCTTGTTGGGCTCTGGAGGATCGCAGTTTTCAGGGTTGCCAGCTTTTCGCGGCGCGAACCCCAAAGATCCCCGTAGTGAATTTCCGCTGGAGTGGTGCCGTCAGCCGTACGGCAAAACAGGCCCAGAGCCACACCCTGTTCAACCGGGAACACGTTCTCGTCCGGGCGTCCCTGCGGGGCGAGTTCATGTTTTTTCCGGTTCCCATGCAGGTCGAGTAGGTGGATACGGTTGAAATCTGTCAGCAGACTTTGCCTCATGCCGCGAAAGGTCGGGTTGTCCAGGTAGCCGTGGTTTGCAACGAATGCCACGATGCCGGCCCGACGGCGTTCGACGAGCCACTGTGCGTAACGAAAAAACTTGACATAGTCGTCCTGTAACCAGAGTTTTTTTTCGCCCAGTCCTTTCCCGTTCACCGTGTAGTAGTCAGCTCCTTTTTCGCCGTCAGGAAGATCTCCTCGTAGCAGGTTGGAGATCCAGCGGCTTTTGTTTTCTGACAAGGCCGAAAATGGGGGATTGCCGATCACGACAGGGATCCTGTTACCGGGAGACCAGTTTTCAGGGTCCGGCGGCGGAGTGCCGGCAAGAGGGTCGAATGGGTGGACAATCCGTGGCAGCGGCTTTCTGAAGTCGTAACCCGTCTGCGCCAGGCGGACTCGCAGCAGCAGATTGGCGACCGACGCCGTCGCAGGTGACAGTTCGTATCCACCGATCTGCGGTACGAGAAAGCGAGGTACATACTCGTTCCAGAGTTCCTGTACCTCGCTGGCTGAATATCCCGATTGTCGCCAGATCGAAGTCGTCGAATCCTGTATCTGATCAATAACGGCCAACAGGAAGGCTCCGGTTCCAGCAGCAGGGTCCAGAATCCTTAACGAAGGCCCACCGCTGCCCCCGGGAGTCTCGGCCGCGAGCGCCAATTGGCCTGCGTCCGTTTTTACAGCAGTGACTTGCTCGGCCAGTCCGTGGAGACGGTGAAACTCGACACGCAGCAGTTGATCGACGCTGCGTACCATGCATTCCACCACGGGTCGGGGAGTGTAAAATGCGCCCTTTTTCCGCCGCTCGGAACGATCATATTCGGCGAGAAACAGTTCGAAGAAACCGGCCAGTTCAACCAGGCCCTCGCACCCCTGAAATGTTCGCATGAATTCCGGCTGGTCCTGTAGGGAACGGGACGGCGGGAGGCTTGCGCTGACGGTTTGCGGGTCAAGCGTGTTTTGCCAATCTCGTGGTGGCGCGGTCATGGAAGAGCAACCGGTTGGTAGTTCGTGGCTGCTGACCCGGGTGCCAGGTTGGACCGTGGGAACCCGGCAGAGATCCGTGGCAAACACCGCCTCTTTCACCACGGTCGGAGCGTCGACCAATTGGGTAAAAACGTTCTGAACGAGCTGTTTACCGATCCACCACTGCGCAACATTGTGGGTGTACTCCTGCAGATGAAGTTTTCCTTCTGAAGTAAAACCAACTTTTCTGTCCCGCTTGGTATCGGAATTGGGGACTGTGCCTTGCAGTGAGTCCAGGAGAGAGGCATGTAGTTGTTTCGCGTCGCCAGCCAGCGATTTTGCGAACGCGGGAAGAGAACGAATCCTTTGCACGGTAGCAGGCACAGGCTCGATTTCTTTCTGTTGAGACAGCTCGTGATTGCAGTAAAACAATGTTGCCACCGGCCAGTGGAAGGGAAGCAAGTTCCACTACAAATTTTCCGGCTTTCCCAGTACCATCAAATTCCCAGTACCATCAAAAATGTAACAAGGGTCCACCGATGGCGACAAGATGACGAGCGTCCGACGATCTGTTCCCACTGCTTTTTCGGGGGTGCATTGAGGGCCCTTCCGGGGAGTACCCGGTGTCACGTGATTTTAAGACAGAAAGTAAGGTTCTACTCATGTCTTCAAAAAAAGAGTTCCTGGACATTTTGGCCCAGTTGGACGCCATCCATCCGAACAGATTACCGGTTGAAAAACTTCGGGAAATGCAGCGGACGATCAGGATTCGACAGGAAACACTGGCCGACCGGGCAAACAAGGTTCAGAAAACCGCAACGGACGCACTGGAACAAGCCGATCCGGAGGTTCTCAATCTTGCCAGGAATCAGGCCACCCGCCTGCGCAGGGACAACGATAACCTGGAAGAACTCGATTCAAAACTGGAAAGGACCATTCACGAACGGACGCTTCGCGAAACCATGGCAACCAAGCTCGGTTCGCACCGGCGCCTGGCCTGCCTGGAAGGCCTGATTCTGGTGTTGATCATGCTGGTATTAGGACTCCTGGTCTACGACAACTTCGTTGCTGATAACGAACTGCGGCCTGCTTGGCTTTCCAGCGAAAATATTTTCATGATCGATGTGCTGTGCGGTCTTCATGGGGGAGTTCTTTTTCCGCTTGATTTGTGCGGAGTCCAAAAAATACGTTTGGAAACACTATTGGATTGACTTCGTAACATCGATTCCGATTCCCGGCGAAGCCCAATTGGCCCGTTTCGGACGTGCAGCGCGCCTGGTGCGTTTTGTGCGTTTGCTTCGACTAGTCAGGCTGCTGAGATTTTTGCGGGTGTTTTTCATGCTCTGGCGTGGCATGGATAAATTACAGGATGTCGTGGACATTAAGATCATGAAAAAGACCATTCGCTGGGCCGCTTTTGTCACGCTGGTTGGCGCGGTGTTGATCTACAAAATTGAAGGTATTCCGTCCCATGTCGACTCAGAAGGCGCTCAGACACCAAATTCCGTGGGCAGTGCTGCCCTGGCGATGTGGTGGAGCTTCACGACCGTGCTTACCGGTGGTTTTGGTGACATCCACAATCCCGTGTCTGTCAGTGGACAGGTCCTGACCGCCATCCTGGTCATTACAGGAATGGTGTTCGTTGGTGTTTTCACGGCGACACTCACTTCGCTTTTTGTGGGCGAACAAGCCGAGGAAATAGAACGCATTCAGGATGCCTTGGGCGACAAGATTGATCAACTTGCCGATCGGCTGAAAGAAATCGAGCCGCGGTGACGTGGTGAACGGTGCGCAGCAAAACTAGGCCTTGGTTTCTGTCTCAGCCAGTGAGTCCAGTTCACCGTGCAACATGTTCAACAGGGCCTGCAAGAAGGTCACCAGCATCGGCCCGACCAGGATCCCAAGCGGCCCCAGGACTTGCACGCCACCGATCACGCTGAGCAATGCCAGTAACGGGTGCAAATTGGATTGACCGTGTAAAATATATGGTTTGACCACGTTGTCGGCCATCGACACGATCAAGAATCCGTACGCCAACAAAAAAACGGATTGGTACGGACTCCCATCGATGAACAACCAGAGACAAGCCGGGACCCAGATGGTGGCCGCGCCGACGAAGGGAACCAGGGCCATGACCATCGTTAGCATGGTCAGTAGAAAAACCGATTCCAGGCCGCACAGGTAGTAACCAATTCCCGAGAGGAGTCCCTGGACGATCGCTGTCAGCAACGTCGCCAGTACAACAGCACGGCAGCTTGTGTCAAATTCCTGAAGCAATTCTGTTTCGTGGCGATCGTCCAATGGCGAGAGTCGCATGCCCGCACGAATCAATTTGGGACCATCGGCAAGGAAATAATAAACGCCAAGGATCATAATCGTGAGGTTAAAGAGAAGACTGCTGACAATGGCTGCTCCGGTTCCGGTAATCGACAACAGCATGTTTTTTGCTTCTCGAAACAGCCGGCGTTGCAGTTCTCGATATTGTTCTTCGCTGGGATTCACCGTTTCTTTGATCCAGGCATTCAGAGGACCACCCAGAAACTGGTGCCGATACTTTTGAAACGCCAACTGCAACTCGAGAATGGTTTCAGAGTACTGACGAAAATTCAGCTCACCCGCTTTGCCGGGTGACAGCTCTCCGATGGACTCCAGTAACTGTTCTTTGATGGATTGGAGTACCGCTCGTTTTGCCTGATTCGCCGTTGTTTCTACAGAGGATTGGGCCGGCTTTTCGTCGGTCGGAACCGTACTGAGCTGCTGCACCAGCTTGCGCAGCTGGTCCAATTGCCCCTCTTCGAGAACGGCTGTCCGGCCTTCAACTGCTTCTGGTTCTGTCACCAGAGAACCCCTTTCCAGCCAATTGTCAATCTGGTGCAGGAGTTCGCCATCTTCCAGGTCCAGATTGTATTTTTGACGGACGTCCTCCACCTTGGATTTGACCTTGGCCAGGGGAGTTTCGGTGGCCAGGTGGATACCTTCGCTCGTCGCCAGGGTAAAGATCCAGACCAACGGTGCGATGACAATCAGCATGATCACCGCCGTCGTGAGTGCCGCAGCCAGTCGTGCCCGGTCACGACAGCGCTCCGTGATCCAACTCTGGACAGGGCGGAAAATGACCACCAGTACGGCCGCTAGAAAAAGCGGGATCACAAAGTTGGCCATGACCCGGAAAAATACGAAGCCAGTGACCAAGACAATGGCCAGTAACAAGTAAAATGAAAACTTGCGTGTCACGGAACCCTCCCAGGCTGGCAGAAATTATAGTCGGTGTGCTGAAACCTACCAACGGCAACCAAGCAGTGGCTTCACACGGGCATGCTGATATCTGGTCGGATGTTCCGTTGCTTTATTCGATTTTCTCGAAGGGATACAGTGGTCTGCGTCGGTGTTGGTAATTGAAAGAGTTCACGTCGGCGGTTGTGGAACCCGGTGTGTTGACGCGAACGAGTTTTACGCACACGGGCTCGAACGCCGGCACCGGAGAATGCACACCCTTGGCGACGATGATTTGAAAGTCTTCCGGCTTCAGGCCGCAACTCGTCATGACTCCGATGCTGACGGGACCGCAACTTTTTGACGTCAGGCTGATCGTCAAGCCCGTATCGGTCTCGACAATGGCCGTTTGGCCCATGTCATACCTGGTGCGCCCACCGTGACGGATTTCTGATTCGGTGAAACGGCCGTTGTGCAAACTTTTCACGAGCACTTCGGTTTCCAGAGGTGAACCGTGCTGATCGTCGATTTTTCCGCCCATCCGGAGCTTTGTCTTCGCTCCGATTCCTGCCCGTTCAGCCTGCTGCATCGATTCGGGGTCATGAAGACGGACGAAGCCCCGGATATTTCCACGTTGTAGCAGCTCGTGCGCGATAAAAGTTCCATCCGCAGTTGAACCTCCGCCGATATTATCACCCATGTCGAGTAGGCAGACGGGACCATTTTCCTGCAGCGCGAGGTCGACAGCTTCCGCGACACCGATAAAATCGCCGACGAAATCCTGACGGTGATCCAATAAATATTCTGCCAGACGATTTGAATGCTGGCGGGCCAGGTCAGGATCGTTATCGGTCACCGTGATGAAAGACGTACCCATTTCCTCGACGTCGGAGTACGGATACCCCAGAACAATGCTGTTGGATAGCACGCCGGGCTGACCGGCGAGTTCACCCGCCAGTTGATACATTGAACGGCAGGGCTCTGCGTCGGTTCGCTGTTTTTCTATGTTGATCGCCAGTGGCGGAAAGGATGCTGCCTGGACCGGAGTCACTTCACGGCGCAGTGTCCGAATCATCAAGTCGGCCCCTTCCAGACCCCGCTGTATCTGATCCAGGTGAGGATTTGTCCGGTAGGCAATCGTCGCGTCGCAGGCATCGACCATCCGCGGTGACAGATTGCAGTGCGGGTCGACGACACAGATGATCGGTACGTCCCGGCCCACGGTGGTTCTGACTCGCGTTAGCCAATGGCCGTCCAGATCCCGATATTCGTCACCGGTTCCCATGTTTGCACCGTGAGGGTTGGCCAGTACGCCGTCCAGTTCACCGGCACGTTGCAGATTGTCGAACATGGTTTCCATCAACTGTTCGCAGGTTGGCCCGGTGATCGCACCCGAAGGTGGTGTCCGGGCAAAGAAAATCGGTACTGGTTCCCACCCGGCAGCCTCCAGTCCATCGATAAAGCCTTTCACCTCTCCCAATTCGCTGGAACCGAGGTCGTACATCTGTTTCCCGGAAAGGAGACCCTCTCGTTGAAACATTTCCAGGGTGGTTGGCGTCCGGATGAAAGCATTCGATTCGTGAATCAACGAGATCATTCCGATTCGCATGGTTGGTTCACTTTCGTTGTGAAGTCAGCACGGTTTCCAGTTGGGTTTCCTGCTTCCAGACGCAACGGTTGTCGATGATTCAAAATCAGGGCGAAACGTGGTACAGGGTGACAACATAGCTCCTCATACCTGGGTCAGCAATCCACCGGGGCGAGCCCTCAAGGTGAAAGCAGGCAGCGGAACGACCGTCTTTCGACACCGGGAGCCGACGGATCGTGGTGACTCGAACGGAGGTGGGTCAGACTGTTCGCGGTCCCTCCGTGAGATCCGATAAAAACCGAGCGTCAGGCGTGTTCCTACGGGAAAGTTGAAGACGGCTGGCAGGTCGTACGCAATTGCAATCAGGACGTCAGCGATGATTTGCTCGCTCGTCAAACGGGTGACCGGGTGGCTGCGGATTGTTCGCAGAACGGTCTTTAGGGGTGCATTCAAAACGGGGTGTCGATCCTGAAGATGACCTTCTCATGTGCCACTTTTCCCCGCTTGTGAGATGGAGTAAATTGAGGCGTTATGGTAGCAACCGACACCGCGATTTTTCAGATGGTGTCGATTTTGGATGACAATCGGTCTAACGGGTGGTGCTACCAGGAGCGGGAGTGATAACACTCCTGCAAATAACCTGACAAACGACGATCGTGGGCCCGTCGCTCAGCTGATCGATAGGGATAACGTCGATGTTTATTTGTCATTTACCGCATACGTCGAATGCATTCATTCGTGGGCGAGGATGCGTCATCATCAACGTGATGAGTGTGCTAGGAAGAGAACCTCTGCGTTCGGAGCGAGCCATGGACAAGATGAGTCGGCGACGTGAAGTTCTGCGCGGGTTGTCAATGGCCGGCGCGGTCGCGTTGCCGGCGTGGGATGCCCGCGCAGCTGATGCTCCGAGTGAACCCGTGGTGATCGGTGTCATGGGGTTGGGACGCGGTTTCTACTTGGCAAAAATATTCGCCTTGTTGCCCAACGTTGACGTGAGGTATTTGTGCGATACGGACGACCAACGCGTCAATACCTGCCTGAAAGCGTTTGCTGATCTTGGGTATCAAGGGAGCCAGGGAACGGCTGGTACCCGACCCACTTGCCCCAGACAAGATTGTTTCTTTCTCCAAGCAGGAAATCGTTACGCGGCGGAATTCCCCAATCTCGCCTATGCCCAAGGGCCTGGTCGACGGACTCGAAAAACAGGAGATTCTCGACTTGCTCGCCAAGTAGGAGCGATTTGCAACTGGCATCGATTCTTTGTTTCACGGTCAATTCCCGCAGAAAATGGTATGGACTGCAACATCATCAGGAGAGCTACCTGCTATGTCCAATCGTACGCCGTCTGAATCGGACAAGGAGAAAGCGGACAAGGAGAAAGCGGACAAGGAGAAAGCGGACAAGGAGAAAGCGGACAAGGAGAAAGCGGAAGGACGCACGCAACGTCATGCGCTGCTGTTTATCTGGGGCATCATTGGCGCTATCGGGTTGGTGCTGATCCTCTACGGCCAGCTCCAGCGGAGAGGAGCCAGGGCCAGCGCCGAGTGGCCGGTTGTGTCAGGAAAGATCGTCACCTCGGAGGTCACCTCTCACACCGACGAAGATGGTACCACCTATTCGGCGGATATCGAGTATGTCTATACGGTCGAGGGGATTGAGCATCGCTCGAATGTCTTGGTGATCGGCGGACACCCGTATGGCGCGCAGGAGACCGTTTCCCGTTACCCACTTGGAAAAACCGTTTCGGTATCGTACGACCCGGGCAAGGCAAGCCGCGCGGTGCTGGAAGCTGGGGTGGAATCGTTTGAGTTGCACGTGTTGGGGTTTTCCATGCTGTTCGGTTCTCTGTTCATGGGGACCCTGTTTAACTTCATCATCCGCAGGGCGGGGGGAGAGGAACGAAACCTGTTGGACAAGATCTTGATCTTGATCTTCAAGATCATTTTCTTTCCGTTGATTGTTACCAAAGGGAACTTCTGGGCGTTGGGCGGAATGGTTGGGCTGGCCATCGTTCTGGCGATACTTGAACTGCACCCTGTCTTAACGATCGGGTCGGGGATCTTCGCCGTTTTTTTTGGCCTCCTCTGGGTTCTCTGGGCCTGGGTCCATTTCATGGGATGGTTACATAGCCTTGTTGACAAGTCCTGAGCATCCTCACCCATGGCAGTGAGTTGCGAGGGATTTTCCACTGCGGCAGAGTGCGTGATAGAATCTGGCTGATGGCTTCTTTCACCCCTTATCACAAATTGGTAAACAAGGCGCAGCAGCCCCGGCACGCAGTTGGCGATTCAGCGAATCCATGACGGGGCAATTGGAAATGCCACTTTGGCCCGCGCTTGGTACAGCGCGGCACGGGGCTCGATCGGAACGGGGCATGTTGCGGTCGTTCCCGACTCACTGAATTACGATCTCTGGCAGGGCCCCGCGCCGCGCCGGGACTTTCGGGATAACGTTGTCCACTACAACTGGCATTGGTGTTGGCACTGGGGAAACGGTGAGCTGGGCAACAACGGCATTCACACGCTCGATCTTTGTCGTTGGGGACTCGGTGTATCGTATCCTAGTCGGGTGACGTCCGTCGGCGGACGGTACGCATACCGGGACGATCAGGAGACACCCGACACGCATACGGTTGGATTCGAATTTGGCCACGAGAAGATGATCACTTGGCATGGCGTAAGCTGCAATCGACATCCCGTGCAAGATCAAGCGTTCGTTTCTTTCTACGGGACAGAGGGTTCATTGGAATTGGCCGCCAGCGGCAGTTTTCAGATTTTCGATCGGGCCAACGAAGTGCAGGAAGCCCATCAAGAATCTGACAAAAGTCCGTCACTTCACGCAGCAAATTTCTTGGCTGCCGTCCGTCAGGCCGATAGTTCAACGCTGAATGCTCCGATCTTGGAGGGGCACCGCAGTACGTTGCTCTGCCACTTGGGTAACATTGCGCACCGTACGGGCCGTACGTTGACCTGTGATCCCGAAACGGGGCGCATCCTGAATGACCCGGACGCGATGCGTCATTGGAAACGAGAATACGCGCCGGGCTGGGAACCCACAACGTGACTGGCTCTGCGTTTGAGTTTGATCCTTTAGCAGGATACGCCGCCTTTCGAGCGCCCGCTATGGTCTCTCTGGTTAGATCACGGAGTGAACAGCGATGAATGTCAATTGACGAGATTGGAGAGAGTGCCCACACCGTCGATGGTGATCTCGACGACATCGCCTCGCCGCAGAGTAAATTCGCAAAGTAAATTCGCTGTCGGGTACGATTCCCGTACCGGTCATCAGGAGCACTCCGTAGGGGAAGCTGCTCTCACGAAGCCACTCGATAAGATCTTCAAAACTACGTGGCAGCCCAATTGAACACGGTTACAGACCGGTTGCAGGTTCCAAGCCTGGACACCCAACAGGGGCAAGAAAATAGTCTGGGATAGCCTCACTTCTGCCGCAGGGTGGATTCATGGTGGCCAAATTCAAAATGTCACCTCTGGAAACGAATGTAACTTGCATGTTACAAAGGCTTTGGGCCCGTAGCTCAGCGGTTAGAGCAGGGGACTCATAATCCCTTGGTCGGGGGTTCGAATCCCTCCGGGCCTACTTTCGCTTCCCGTCGCGTCTTGCAGCACATCGGCATCAGCAGCTACCTACCACCAGCGCTGGATTGGTTGCGCCAGGATCCTGATCACTCTGTCCTGCAGCGGAGCGGCTGATATTCAATCGCTCCGACGTGACTTCCTGATGGAAGAATGACACCGAGTTTCGGGCGACTTATCCCGGGTCACTGGCAAGTCGCACCGGCGACCTGCCAAACACACTGAATAGCAGCATGCCCAGCAGTGCAAGAAGTGCGCTGGTCGGTTCGGGTACGGCTGCGGCTCCGTAACCGGCGGGGTTGAAACCGGCTGCCAGCGCATTGTAGTCACTCAGGTCAACGTCGTTGTCCGCGTCAAAGTTGCCATCGTTCCAGCCGTGAGGTCCCTGGAAACCGACCGGATCGAAGTTGGTGGCCAGCTTGTTGTAGTCGCTCAGGTCCACGTCGCGATCCAAATCCGTATCACCGGGCAGATAGGGTGAGCCGTAACCATTTGCGGTGGCCGCTTGTGAGAGCCACTCCGTGATGTCTAACAAGTTACCGGTGCCATCGGAATTTAGATCGTGGGGGTCAATGTAACGTGTGAAACGGTAGAAAACCTTCCCGACGGAAGGAAAAACGCTTGAGTCGATGGGTGTGCCGTTGATAATCCGGGGTACGGAAATCCTTGGTCCGCTACCATCAGGCGCCTCGTCAAGGTCGACATACTGTGCAATCCAGTTCTCGTAGAAGTCGACTCGCGTATTGTAGGATGTGTCGCCGATGGCGGCGTTTTCTAGCGCGCCACCGGAGGTGACGCCGGCCACTTGGTATGCTCCATCGACCAGCAGGAAGGCCGGGCCGCCGCTGTCACCGGGCGTGGTGTTGCTTTCCGTGTTGTCGTCAAAATTCCACCAAATTAAGGTGCCGGTAACATCGTCGATGGCCGTTGTGCCCATGCGCTTAGTGCCGTACACCCCATCGTGACCTGTGTTGCCGTCGCCACCATAGCCAAAACCGACCAGCGTCAATACATCCCCGTCCTGCGGCGTGCCGGTAAAGATTGGACTGGGAGTAATGTCAGTTACCGCTTGGCTCAGTTCGAAAAGGGCAATGTCGTGACTTGCATCGTTTCCTAATGGTCTTGCGTAATTCGGGTGCACGGTTACCTTTGAAGTCGCATAACTTTTACCGCCGATCTCGAACGTTCCATCGGTATCACCCAACGGTTGACCCCGTGTTTGATCGGAGGGATCGGAGGGTTTTTTGTGGGCACAGTGAGCGGCGGTCAGGACGAAGGTCGGGCTGATTAACGTGCCCGAGCAGGAACCGTCCGGTTCGCCAGGGGTCAGGAGATCGACCTCTTCCAGGTCAGACATTAGAAGGTCGAGATCTTGCAGGTCGCAATCCGCGTCACCGCTAAAGTCGCAAAAAGGTGTCGGGGTCCAGCCTCGGGCAACCGGGTTGAAGCCGGGGGGGAGTTTTGTGTTGGGATAATAGTTGGGGCTGCCGGAGGTCGAGTTGAGATGCTGCGCGCCGTCCAAATTTGCGCCCCACAGGTTTGCGCCCGCCAGGTTCGCGCCCGCCAGGTTCGCATTGGCTAGGTTCGTGCTTCCCAGCTTCGTTTGACTCAGGTCCGCGCCCGTCAGATCCGCGTCGTACAGGTTTGCGTAGCGTAGGTCCGAATTGGCTAGTTGGGAGTTGGTCAGGTTCGCGTCGTAGAGATTTGCGGAGTCCAGGGGCGCGCCGGCCAGGTTTGCGTTCGACAGATTTGCTTTTGGCCCAGCCAGATACCCGCTTGTGAGTTGCCAGTGGGGGGGCAAGGCCGCCGGGGTGCCGGTGATTCCTCCAGAGACAACTTCATTGAGGATTGCGGAGGCCAAGTTTGTGTTGGTTAAGTTGGTGTTGAACAGGTTAGCGTCGATCAGGATAGCAGAGGACAGATTCACGCCGGTCAAGTTCTTGTTTTCTAGGTTCGCACTTGTCAAATTTGCCGTTGGCCCAACCAGGTACCCGCTTCTGAGCTGCCAACTGGCGGGCAGGGTGGGGTTACCGACGATTCCTCCAGAGGAAATCCAATCGAGTGTGGCGCCGGTCAGGTTCGCGCCCGTCAGGTTCGCGCCGGGCAGTCCTGCGAGGGTCAGGTCCGCGTAGTCCAAGTCCGCGTTGGTCAGGTTCGCGCCCGTCAGGATCGCGCCGGGCAGGCCTGCGTAGCCCAGGTCCGCGTTGGTCAGGTTCGCGCCGGTCAGGACCGCGTTGGTTAAGTTCGTGTTGAACAGGTCAGCGTTGGTTAGGGTAGCGAAGGACAGGTTCACGCCGGTCAAGTTCCTGTTTCCTAGGTTCGCACTTGTCAAATTTGCCGTTGGCCCAACCAGATACCCACCCACGAGTTGCCAGTAGTTGGGCAGGCCTACGGGGTTACCGACGATTCCTCCAGAGGAAACCCAATCGAGTGTGGCGCCGGTCAGGTTCGCGCCCGTCAGGTTCGCGCCGGGCAGTCCTGCGAGGGTCAGGTCCGCGTAGTCCAGGTCCGCGTTGGTCAGGTTCGCGCCCGTCAGGATCGCGCCGGGCAGGCCTGCGTAGCCCAGGTCCGCGTTGGTCAGGTTCGCGCCGGTCAGGACCGCGTTGGTTAAGTTCGTGTTGAACAGGTCAGCG
>CAUZBP010000035.1:0-45914 GCA_963578105.1 Planctomycetota bacterium | reverse complement strand
GTCGAACTACCGTAAAATGAGATTTCACGGAATCGTCGAACGTGAGCACCACGGTCTTGTCCGGAATCGGTTCCAGGGCGCCTGCGTTTCCCAGAGCAATCACAAAAGAGAGGCAACAGACCAGGCTAAAAATGCAGTACTTCATATCACTCGTTCCTTCGCTTGATGCATTAAGTGCCGTTGGCCGCAGGAAAATCGGCAACTCGTTGAATGGTGAGGAAGACGTTACCGGCAAGTCTCGTGATCAAGGGCCGTTGAACATCCTGACTGACTGTCCGGAATCCTTTCCCTGGTCGGTAATTTCCAGCACCATGAATTTCCAGCACCATGGCGTCCCGTCGGTGCTTGCATCTTAACCCACCTGGGATGAAATTGAAGATACCACTGATTGAAGACGGGCAGGCCCGGGCTTTCGAAGCGCTGCGGACTCGCGTTTGCAACCGGTAAGCTGGTCAGGTTGTTGGTCCCGTTACCAGGATACGGGTCCTGGCATAATTGTTTTACTACGTTATTCCTCTTTGAGAGGTCCGAAAATGCGAATTGAAAAAGTGGAAGTCCGGGCCGTGGCGCCCCGGACGCAACGATTCACGTGGTCTCACGACCTGCCCGAGCAATAGATGACCAATACCATTGTACGCATTTACACAGACTCCGGAGTCGATGGCGTGGGTGGCGTGTCAAACTACACATCACACGACTACGATCACTACACGGCCGAGACTCTACGACACTTGATCCCGACACTGGTCGGCGAAGATCCACTCCAACGCGAAGTGATCTGGAAAAAATTGTGGTCGCGTGTATTTCCATTGTCACCCGGAGCCTTGGCCGCCATTGACATTGCTCTGTGGGATCTGCTGGGAAAACTGGCAAACGTTCCGCTTTACCAACTGCTGGGAGGTGCCTGCGACCGCATGCCTGCCTACGCCAGCACACCTCTTCTGGACGACGTAACCAGTTTACCTACGATTTGTGGACGAAATGCTTGAACAAGGTTTTCGTGCCATCAAATTTCATTGTTGGTGTCTTCCGGAAAAAGATCTCGAATTAGCACGTGCGGTGCGCCGAAAGCATCCCGCTCAGGAACTCGCGTTGATGCTCGACGCGGAAAACAACTACGACTGGCCCAGCGCCCTGAAGGTTGCGCGGGAATTAGAAGAATTGGAATTCACCTGGCTGGAGGCACCCCTGATGGACTACGACCTGGAAGGATACCGAAAACTGACCCGCCGCGTGGACATCCCGATCGTACCATCGGGTCACTGGATTCAGGACTTGCCGGCTTACGCACAAGCGCTACGGCGAGAATGCTGGTCCCGTGCTCGCACCGACGTGACCGTATGCGGTGGTTTCACACCAGCTCGCAAATACCTGGCATTGGTCGAAACCGAAGGCATGAAGTGCGAAATCATGTCCTGGGGTAACACCCTCGTGTCTGCCGCAAATCTTCATTTAATGCTGGGTCTGGGAACCAGTACTTACTTCGAACAATCGGTGCCGTACGAACCCTACGAGTATGGCATGCAGGACGTCATCCGTACGGATGCAAACGGGTACGTGGCGGCACCTCGCGGCCCCGGACTGGGGGTTGAGGTGGACTGGAAAGCGATGGAAGCAGCTTCGATCCACGTCCTGGACACCGGATCGATGTGAACCTGCCACGTGCCAAAGGTCTGAGCTGACGGGAACCACGCGGTGGAAGCAGTACCATGAAAAACTCCTCGAGCGGGAGTTCTCCGGGGTGTCTTTCTCCGGTCTCCACCAAACGCGCACCCCAAAACCTGGTCGCAAAATGCTATGAATCCCGCCAGTCCAACCCATTGCACTTCGCGTGCTTCCTGCTGCGCGCATTGACCGGGTGTCCCACCAAAAATCGCAGGGCTCTACCGGCCCCAGGCCCCATAACCCGTCAGCATCCGTTCCGGTTATACTGGAGGCGACGTTCCCCAGAATTTTTTTTCAACTGACAAATGGTACCTTCCATGCGCAGTCTCATCACAGCCACCGCTCTTTCTCTGCTAGTTGGATTGTTTACGTTCACCCCCACGCAAGGCGAGAACCGCCTGGGTGAACGTCCGCCCTGGACCACCTCACGAATTCAGGGAACACCCGATCCTCCACCTCCCTACCAAACTGTACGAGCATTTGCGAACCTCACTTTCGATGAACCGCTGGTATTGGTCAATCATCAACAATCGGGGCGCATGTTTGTCGCGGAACGATTTGGGAAAGTCCACTCCTTCTCCGACCGGCAGGATGTCAGCACATCCGACCTCTGTCTTGACGTTGACAGCTCGATCTTTGGCCTTGCACTGCATCCTGATTTCGAGCGAAATGGATACCTTTATGTCACGTACCTGACTCCGAGTATCAAGGGAAGATACATCCTTCCCGAGGAATGCAGCCCCGAGGGAACACGGGTCTCCCGTTTCCAACTTGTCAGCCACGATCCTCCCCGCTGTGATCCCGATTCGGAGCGTGTCATCATTCAATGGCCCAGTGGCGGCCACAATGGCGGTTGTTTGAAATTCGGCCCCGATGGCTACTTGTACATCGCCCTGGGTGATGCGAGCGACATCGCCGACATGAGGAACACCGGTCAAGATATCACTGATTTGCCCGCCTCTATTTTACGTATTGACGTCGATCACCCCGCTCCGGGCCGAAGTTATGGAATCCCCGAGGACAATCCGTTCGTGGCGCAAACCGGTGCGCGTCCCGAAATCTGGGCGTACGGCCTGCGCCAAGTCTGGCGAATGAGCTTCGACCGCGAAACCGGTGACCTGTGGGCGGGCGAAGTGGGACAGGATTTGTGGGAAAGCGTTCACCTCATCCAGCGGGGTGGAAATTACGGGTGGAGCGTCATGGAGGGTTTCCACGCCTTTCGGCCAGAGCGAAAAAGGGGCCCAACAGCCATTCTTCCACCAGTCCACGAATACAGCCACACGGAAGGCCGCTCCATCACCGGTGGCTATGTCTACCGTGGATCCCGTCTCAAGGAACTCGTGGGAGCCTATCTTTTTGCCGACTACGACTCCGGACGGGTGTGGGGATTGCGCTACGACGGAAACGAGGTGGTCTGGCACGACCTTCTGTGTGATACAACACGGCGTTTCGCGACGTTTGGTGAAGGCAATGACGGTGAAATCTACCTGGTCGATCACATCGGTGGCGGATTTTATCGCCTGGTCGCTGGTGAAGACTCCTCCACCGGCGAGGAATTTCCCAGGCAGCTGAGTCAAACAGGAATTTTTTCGTCCGTATCACAACTTACTCCCGCCGACGGCGTCATTCCGTTTTCAATCAACGCTCAGGCATGGTCCGACGGTGTGCAGAAACAATGGCTGCTGGCAATACCGGGTGATGAGAAAATTGAATTCGACGGCATGAAATACCCCGATCCCGAAGTCCCTCCGGGCTGGAAGTTTCCCGACGGAACCGTCGTCGTCGAGACCATCAGTATGGAGATGGTGGCTGGAGACCCTACCAGTCGCCGCCGGCTGGAGACGCGCATCCTGCATCATCAACATCTTCCCGGTTCGGAGCAAATGGGCGACCAGTACTGGATGGGCTACACGTACATCTGGAACGAGCAACAAACCGACGCGCTGCTCCTGGAAGAGCCTCAAGGACTGGACGAGACGCTGACCCTCCACGACCCGAGTCTCCCTGACGGAAAACGCACGTTGAAATGGCACTATCCAAGCCGGGCGGAGTGCACCTTGTGCCACAACATGTCCGCCAGGTACGTCCTTTCCGGTAACACGTTGCAGTTAAATCGGGATCACGACTATGGACAGGGAGTCGTCGTCAATCAAATCCGTGCCCTGAGACACTGGAATCTCTTCAGCGACCCGTTGCCGCCATCGATTGATGAACTGCCACGAGTGGCCAACCCGGCAGATGAGTCCTTGAGCATCGAGGCCAGGGCACGTGGCTACCTGCACGCCAACTGCGCCTTTTGTCATCGCCGCTGGGGTGGCGGCAATGCGGACTTCAAATTGGTTTATACACTCCCGTTACCCGAGACTGGTTTGGTGGACACTCGCCCCACCCAGGGAACGTTTCATCTTCCTGACGCCCAGCTTGTCGCGGCAGGAGACCCCTATCGTTCGGTTCTTTTCTATCGCCTCGCCAAACTTGGAAACGGCCGAATGCCCCGTGCCGGTTCACAAATCGTTGACGTCCGTGGTCTGCAACTGGTCCACGACTGGATCCGGCAAATGTCTCCAGCAGATGATCCGATCAATCGGTCCGGGGACAATTTCGACGCGAAAATCGAGGCTGCGGAAAATGTGCTGCGAAATCCGTCCTCCCTGTCGGATTCTCGCATCGCAGCCGGTCAGCTACTGGAGTCCACTTTAGGGGCGCTCGCACTCAGTTGGATACTCGAGAACATGGCTCCTGACGACCAGCGACGACAGGAACTGGTCCTACTGGGATCGCAACACTCCGTGCCTGACAGACGAGACCTGTTCGAACGTTTTCTACCCACCGAGCAACGGACACAACGATTGGGCGAAGTCATTGATCCGCAAAAGATTCTTTCCCTCGAGGGCAACACAGCTCGCGGTCGTGAACTCTTCCTGGCAGCCGGAGTTCAATGCAGAAGTTGTCATCGCGTGCATGGCACCGGCATTGAATTGGGTCCCGATCTGAGCCAGATTGGAAAAAAATACGACCGCATCCAGTTGCTCGAGACGATTCTTGATCCCTCCAAGAAAATCGACCCCAAGTACATGGCATTTGTGGCAACCACGACGGCGGGAAAAATTTACACCGGACTGCTCGTTGAACGAAATCAGGAGGCCGTCATTTTGAAAACGCCTCGCAACGAGACGATCCGCCTCGCAACGGACGAAATTGAGGATTTGAAGCCACAAGAAAAATCCTTCATGCCCGACCAGATATTACGTGATCTTACTGCCCGTGACGCAGCCGACCTGTTGGCCTACCTGGGTTCACTGAAGTAGCTTTGCTGTCAAAACAGAATTCATTGAACGGCCGTCCGTGTGACCGGACATTTTTTTGGAACTCCGGACCCCATGGTCCGACCAGCCACAGACACCCAGCCACAGGCAGTTGTACCGACGCTTCCCATAACCGGAGTGGACCGGACCAGAACGCCACGGTGGAAAAGAACGACTCAATTCAATCCGTTGCTTGAGTCCGTGGAACCGTTGTCCGAGGACTTACTCCAGTCCCGACGCTGTCGAGAACTGGGAATCCCCATTTTTTTACGGTATTTTGTCACTGTTCGTCGGGCGACCTTCAGCCCGTGCCGAACGAGTTCCTTGACAAGCTCGTCATCACTGCAGGGTTTCCGCTTGTCTTCCTGGTCGACTAATTCCTGCAGCTTGATACGGATTGCATCCCAGGCAACCTCTTCTCCATCAACACTAAGGGTGCCTCCTACAAAAAACTTTTTCAAGGCGAAGATACCCCGTGGAGTTTGAATCCATTTATCATCCACCGCTCGACTGACTGTTGTCAGGTGAACACCAACTTTTTCGGCAATTTGCTGCATTTTGAGTGGCTCAATGGCTTCAGGTCCCTCGTCCAGAAACTTGGTCTGATGATCGACGATTGCCTGGGAAACTCGCGTCAGCGTACTGCGTCGCTGGTGAATCGAGGCAATCAGCCACTGGGCCGAATTGACTTTGCGTTTGATAAATTCCTTTTCCTCAGCCGTCGCTTCCCCGCTCATCCAACGTCGCCGGTAGTGTTCGCTGATGCGGAGACTGGGCGTGCGACCATCTTCGAGGTGAACCGTATACTGACCGGTTTCGTCTTTTTCGACGATCACATCCGGAGTGATCGTGGGCACGAGCACGTCCTGAAACACCGAACCGGGATGGGGATTGAGCCGGCGCAACTCTGTCCAGGTCTGTTGAATCATTTCAATCGAAAAACCTGTCTTTCGCTGAATGGCCGGCAGTCGGTTCTCCGCCAAATCATCCAGGTGTCCGGAGATCAAGGTTTTCATTTCTTCGTAGTAAGCCAAATCCGGCGTAAGTTGAAGCAGTAAACACTCGCGCAAATCCCGGGCTCCCACGCCTGTCGGATCCAAGGCCTGGACCACCACCAAGGCTTTGCGAAGCATCGTCAACTGGTCTTCACTTGCAGCAGGAGGCAACAAATCTTCCAGTTGACCTTGCAAGTAACCATTGGAGTCCAAATTGTAAACGATCATCTCCGCCATAGAGCTCAACGGGGGATCGACTTCCAGTTCCTTGAGCTGCTGCTCCAGATGACTTTGCAGCGTCTGCGGTCTGGCGACGACATTCGCCATGCTGTCCATTTTCCGCTGGCCCTCCTCCTCCACCCGACTGGCAGAGCGGCGGGGAGCTTCGTCGAAGTGATCCGGAATGTCCTGATCCAACTGCATCAAACGCTCGAAATCCTCTGCATTGTTGGTGGTTTCGTCCACCACCATCTCGCGTTCTTCAGTCGAGGAAGCGTCTGGCTTTTCGCTTGGAATCGGCTCGTCTGGCAAATCGGGGTCTTTTTCCCGCATCTCCAGCATCGGATTTTCGTTGAGTTCCTGTTCGATGCGTTCTTGCAGAGCAAGAAGTGGCAACTGCAGAATCTCCATCGATTGGATCATCCGGGGAGCCAATACTTGTTTTTGAACAAGCCTCTGTTCTTGTCCAAGCGAAAGCCGCATGCGATTTTGCCTTCAATTTACAGGGAACTGAACGACTAACTCTACAATCTACTCTACCTCATACACTGCACCCCGCGCCTTCCTGCCACTGGAATGTGCAGTTGCAACGATACTGCAGCTTCTATCGAACAGACAAAAGGGAACACGAACGCCTATGGGTCACTTGATCCCTCAGTTCGTGGTGTTTCCTCCACCGGTTATTTGCTTCAGAGCCTCATCCAGTCCCGGGACATCCAAACCGCCGGCCATGTCTTTGACCGCATCCGCATGTAGCTGCTTCGCCTTTTCCAGCGCCTGATTGACCGCAGCCGGAAGTAAATTTTCGATCATTTCTCGATCACCCCGGTCAAACAGCGCCTGCTCGATGGTCACACGCAGCAACTCCCCAGCCCCGTTGGCTTCGACCTCGACCATGCCGCCACCGGCGGACCCCACCACATGCTGTGATTTCAGGCGCTCGCCCATGCCCTGCATCATCGAACCCATTTGCTGGGCCTGTTTCATCATCTCGGCAAGATTTCCTATCCCCTTCAACACGTTTACACTCTTTCTGGATTAAAGTTATTCCGAATCAGAATCCCGAGGCTCGTCAACACGCGTCAACACAGCATCAAACAACTCGATGGTCTGGCGTACCAACGCCCGTTCAGAAGCGTCCCGCATCTGCTCACGTCGAGTGACTGCTGGTTTCTGGCGATCCGCTTGATCTGAAGAAGGTTCCACCAGTCGAAGCTTCAAGCGGACCTTGTTTCCCGTTACTTCCTGCAAAGCCTGCTCCAGTTTCTTATGCCGCTCAGGCCGCTCACAGAAAATTTTACAGGAAGTATACCGTTTTTCGTAAAAAATCTCCAGTTGATTTGGAGCAACAATTGCGGCACTTTGAAACTTGAGTGCGTTGTCGACAGTCAAATCTGTGAACCGTACAACGGCCGCTTTCCAGACTTGTTCTGCCGTGGATGCGGTCAGCTGAATCTGCGGCGTCGATGGGGCGGGAGCTGTTTCGCCAGGTTCTGCTAGTGAATTATCTCGTTTTTTTTTGACGCCTTCCCGGCTGGAGCGAGGAGAATTCGCTCCGGAAATATTCATTCGAGAAGGAGCCCCCTCCTGCAACTGCGAAATCGCCTCGGAAATCAACGCGAAGTCTTCGAGCCTGCAGATTCTGACAAGGGCCAGTTCCAGCAGAATTCGCGGATAGCTGCTCTGTCTCATACGAATTGCCGTATGATCCAGAATTTGAGTCGCTGTCATCGTCGACTCCAGCCCAAACACACGGGCGACTGCTGCTAATCGCTCCGTCTCGCCGGGCGGACAGTGCAGCAACAACTCCGGACCACATCCTTCCAGCAGAACCATCATGTCACGAAAGTGACCCAGCAACTGGTCGAGAAACGGCCCCGCATCCACACCTTCGTTCAATGCAGCATCCAGTTCCTGCAAAGCGCCCCCTGTATTCTTACTGGCCAAATGCTCAACCAACTGAGCCAATCGGCTGGAACAGGCGGTGCCCAGCATGCCATGCACATCGTCGACCGAAATCTGCTGACTTCCGAACGCCAGCATTTGTTCTAACAATGACTGACTGTCTCGCATCGATCCTGCCGCCCGCCGCGCCAACAGCTGAATGGCTTCATCAGAAATCTGCGCACCTTCCACTTGAGCAATCTGCCGCAGCCTGTCGACAATGTCGTCCGGACGTATTCCCGAAAAATCAAAGCGCTGACACCGCGATAACACTGTAATCGGAATCTTTTCCGGATCGGTGGTACAAAAAATAAATTTGACATGTTCCGGCGGTTCTTCCAGCGTCTTCAACAAGGCATTGAAAGCTTGCCGGGTAAGCATATGCACTTCATCGATGATGTAAATTTTAAATCGGGCACGACTGGGACGCACATTGACGTTGCTGCGTAACTGCCGTATTTCATCAATGCCCCGGTTACTGGCACCGTCAATTTCGAGCACATCGACATCTTCGCCACTCGTAACGCTCTGACAAATATCACAGCGATTGCAAGGTATGGGGGTAGGACCTGAATCACAGTCCAACGCTTTGGCAAAAATCCGGGCCGCCGACGTTTTGCCGACGCCTCGAGCGCCCGTAAACAAATAAGCATGCCCCACGCGATTCGTGGTGATTGCATTTTGCAAAGCTTCTGAGACCTGGGACTGCCCCACGAGTTCACCAAAGGTCTGCGGACGATAACGCCGGGCGACGACCACATATTCACCCGACCGGGATTCATCGACACCAGAGACGGAGTTTTTTGTGGAGGCACTAGTCATGAGGGTTCCACCATCGAAGCAACCAGAACCGACGTGGCGCCGGTCACAAAGAATTCGCAGGAAAACGTCAACCGCACTCCCACTACCTGGCAGTCCTGTCCCGCAGGCTGAGAAGTGTTAAGACGTGAGTCTACCTAGCTGGGTTTCTTAGCAGCCAGTTTCTGACCAGTTAGCAGGCTGCACGGAAGAGGCCCTCGAACAAAGGTACCCCACTTAGGGCTGCTCCGGTTAAGGCCTGACCCGGTTCGCGGTTCCCTCTAACGAGGGCCACTCTCGTGCAGCGACTCTTTGTATTTTAGTTGTAAACTGCCTTGCAGTTTACGTCAAAGGGTCAAGGATGCGTGCCCCTGCCCGTTGGCAAGAAAGCCCATGCAGTGAGGGTCTCCCGGTCAGGAACCTTCCTCCGTTGCAGGAAAGCCACACCCTCAGGTTACGTTTCCAGCCAAAACAACCAACACCCACTAAACAGCCCCAATGGAGGTTTTCGGCCCGATGAGTAGTTTTTGCGCCGCATCGTGCAGCAACGTCGTCTCCAATTGGCCCACCCGGATCTTAATCCTACCCTGGTCCCGCCGCTGTTCAACCACATCTCCCTCAACACCTGGGCAAAGTCCAGCGTCACTTAAATATCTCAAAAATTCCGGGGACTGGTCCAAAACTCGAACAAAGCGAAAAGAAACACCTGCTTCACAGTTCGCCAGACTACGCAACGGACTGGGATGCTGCGCCACAGAAACTGAACCGTCAGAACGTGGTATCGGGTCACCATGCGGATCTGTCTCCGGATAACTCAAATACTCGTCAATCCGATCGACAAGTAAATCACTCACCGCATGTTCCATGTGTTCCGCCTCTTCATGAATTTCATCCCAGGTTAAATTCAATGTTTTCACCAGAAAAGTTTCGATTAATCGATGCCTGCGCAATACGCGCAATGCCAAGCGAGTTCCCCCTTTTGTTAAACGCACTCCTTCATAGGGTGTGTAAGTCGCCAGATCGCTGGCACTGAGCGTCTTCAACATGCTGGTGACCGTACCGGGCGACACTTCCAATTCATTGGCCAACTGCCCCGTCGCGGCAGCCTTGCCCTCCAAATAACTACAGATTTTGTAAATGGCTTTGACGTAGTTTTCGATCGTCAGGCTGGCCACCGCACACCCCCGCTTTCGGAAGAAAATAAATGGCGTTTCACCTAATTTTGCTGAAACAGCACCAATGGCTTGTGGTGAGAAGTTTGACGGACAGGACAAGCTTCCCACCCTATTTTATGCGACCCATTTCCGATAGAAAACCTGCACCCCTTGGTTTTCCAGTTTTTTTCCGGAACGTGGTTCCGCGTTTCCCCTCTTGCTTCAGGATACGGCGCGTACGATCATGACCGGGATGAATCTTAACACACGAGCCGCAGAACTCTGCGCCGAAGGAATCCACCAGGCTGATCGTTTGCGCATCACCGTCAGTGAAAGTGACGCTGGCAGCAAGCTCGTCGATTGCGGAGTGAAGGCAGCCGGCGGCCTCGAGGCTGGGCGCTGGTTAGCCCGGATTTGCACTGCCGGTCTCAGTGATATCGAACTCCTGCAGGACGTGCCCGAAGTCTATTCGGGTCCCGCGGTGAGTGTGGCCACAGACCATCCAACCATGGCCTGTATGGCAGCCCAGTACGCCGGTTGGCAATTGTCCGCCGATCACTTCGTCGCGATGGGATCGGGTCCCATGCGGGCGGCGGCGGGTCGCGAAGAGCTATTCCAGCAGATCGGATATAAAGAGCAGGCCCCTGAAGTCGTGGGAGTTCTGGAATGCGGTCAGCTACCGCCCTCCGAACTCTGTGTCGATATCGCCGCTGCCTGCAGGGTGCCGCCTGAAAATCTGACGTTGCTGGTCGCTCGCACTTCGAGCATTGCGGGAACCGTTCAAATCGTTGCCCGCTCGATCGAAACCGCCATCCACAAGCTGCATGAGCTCGGTTTTGATTTGTCACGCATTCAAAGCGGCTGGGGTATCAGCCCCTTACCTCCCGTGGCAGAGAACGATTTAGTGGGAATCGGTCGCACCAACGATTCCATTTTGTACGGTGGCCGTGTGACCCTGTGGGTCACTGGTGATGACGCATCGTTAGAGTCCGTCGGTCGCCTCGTACCCAGTTGCGCGTCCCAGGATTTTGGCCAACCGTTCGCCCAGATCTTTCAGCGGTACGATCACGATTTCTACCGGATCGATCCTCATCTGTTCAGCCCGGCACAGATCACCTTTCATAACCTCGACAGTGGAAATTCTTACCGGTTTGGCGAACCTAAACCGGACGTGCTACAGAGGTCGTTTGGCATGGATGGTTAGAAATCGGCCCGGAGTTTTATCGCCCGGAGGCAGATTCGATTGACAAGCACGCTCCCCGTCCCGGGGTGGAAAGGCACCTTAACTGAAGCAAAAGGATCAAACTGACCTCCCTACAGCCGACAGGGTCACACCCTGGTGGACCTGGCAGCAAACTGGCTCAGAAACGTTCCTAACAGGCTCCACCGCACTCGAGTGCAACAACCTTTTGCTCCCTGGCTCCCGCTACAGCATCCGGGTGATCTGCAGCGGCCACCATTTCCCCCAATCAATGTAACGTTTTCTTCCATTTGTTTTTTTCAATTTTTTTCAGTCACCTTTCACAAGAGATTCGCTGTTCGCCAAACCTTCTGAGCGCCCTGAACGCCGGAGCACCGCATGCGGCTTGCCGTCCTCACATCCTCCGAAAGCTGGTACTTTCAAGACATCTGTCGTGCGGCATCGCCTGCAGACGAAATCATCGCCGTCTCTTTTTCCCGGCTGTGTTCGTCCATCGAGACAGACAACTTGTCGGTTACGACCAATGAGTGGAATTTAAGCCAATTCGATGCGGTCCTGGTTCGCACCATGCCACCTGGTTCGTTGGAACAGGTAGTGTTGCGCATGGATCTGCTGGGTGCCTTGGAAAGCCAGGGCTGTCCGGTGGTGAACTCACCAAAGTCGCTGGAAGCGGCCGTCGACAAGTACCTTGCGTCGCTACAGCTCATGGCAGCAGGATTGCGAGTTCCCCGTACGGTTGTCTGCCAGGGCTGGGGCGAAGCGCTGCGGGCCTTTCGCCAGCTGGGAGGAGACGTGGTGGTAAAACCGCTGTTTGGGGGCGAGGGACGCGGGATTGCCCGCCTGAGCGACGAAGCCCTGGCAGAACGAGCCTTCAAGATGCTCGACCAACTAAATTCGGTCATCTATTTGCAGGAATTCTTGCCTCACGAAGGGTTCGATTTAAGGCTCTTTGTGGTCGGCAGCCACGTTCTGGGAATGAAACGTGTCAACGCGGATGATTGGCGGACGAACGTCGCCTTGGGGGCGAAATCTGAAACGCTGGAGGTGACGGACGAATTGGCCGATATCGCCCGGCGATCAGCAGCCAGTGTGGGTGCCAGCGTGGCAGGAGTTGACGTGCTGCCGGCGCGAGACGGCAATTTATACGTGCTCGAGGTCAATGCCGTGCCGGGTTGGAAATCGTTGGCAAAAACAGTAAACACGGACGTTGGTGCCCTCGTCCTGGAACATGTCCGCTCTCTGGTGGGACGCAGTTAAATGACGGTCGAAGTGGAAAATGTTAACGTCAGCGCGCGTTTAAACTGGACGGCCCAACAGTTCCCCCGATCCACCGCAATCGTAGTACCCACTACGCGGAATGCAAGCGGCCGGCGCAATTACAAAACCTGCACTTTTCAGGAACTGGACGCCGAGTGCACAACGTTGGCAGCCGGACTTCACGCACTGGGAGTCCGGCCCGGTACACGAGTAGCCCTGCTGGTTCGCCCCGGGATTGAATTCATCGCATTGACGTTTGCGATATTAAGAGCTGGCGCAGTGATCGTCCTCATTGATCCTGGAATGGGGCGCAAAAACCTGATCGGTTGTTTACAGGCGGTCGACCCGGAAGGCTTTGTGGCGATCCCCCTGGTCCATGCGGTTCGTAAGATACTTGGGCGCCGGTTTCCTCGCGCACGGTACAACGTGACGCTGGGACACCGCTGGTTCTGGGACGGTGTCACGCTCGACCAGCTCCGAGCGTTGGGAAAACAGCGGGGAGCGAGTTGCCCGGATCGGTGGGAAGCGGCGCCTGACGATCCGGCCGCGATCATTTTCACCACGGGCAGTACCGGACCACCCAAAGGCGTTCTCTATCGGCACGGAAATTTTTCGCGGCAGGTCGATGAACTCAGAGATTTCTATCAAATTCAGCCTGGTGAAATTGACCTGCCTGGATTTCCCCTATTTGCGCTCTTTAATTGCGCCATGGGAGTCACTACGGTCGTCCCGGATATGGATCCGACCCGACCCGCCCAGGTGAATCCCCGTCACATCGTGGAGGCGATTCAAGACTGGCAGGTGACACAAGCCTTCGGTTCACCGGCACTTTGGAACGTGGTTGCGAAACATTGCCAAAAGGAACGGGTTCGGTTACCTTCGCTGCGGCGAGTACTATCTGCCGGAGCCCCTGTACCACCCCATGTTCTGCGAACTTTGAAAAACGCAATTGCGCCCGGTGGAGACATCCACACTCCCTACGGAGCCACCGAATCGTTACCCGTCTCTTCCATTGCCGCCAGCGAGATCTTGGACGGCACGGAAAAAGCCAGTCGAGTCGGCGCTGGCACGTGTGTCGGCAGACCTTTTCCCGGTATCGAATGGCGTGTCATTCGCGTCTCCGATTCGGTGATCCCTCACGTCGAAGACTCGATGGAACTACCAAACGGCGAAATCGGAGAATTGATCGTGTGTGGCGGAGTCGTCACAACCGAGTACGTGACGCGCAGGGAAATGAACGCCATCAGCAAGATTCAGGATGGCGAGCGACTCTGGCACCGCATGGGAGACGTAGGCTACCTGGACGAAAAAAAACGATTCTGGTTCTGCGGCCGCAAGGCGCATCGGGTGATCACCGACCGGGGAACCCTCTTCACGATACCCTGCGAAGCCGTGTTTAATGAACATCCCGAAGTCAACCGCTCCGCCTTGGTTGGCACCGGTGAAACGGATGCTAAAAATCCAGTGGTGATCATCGAGCCATTCCCGGACAGAATGCCCCGTAAGGCCTCCCACCGCAAACGCTTCGCACGGGAATTAAAACAGATGGCAGATCGTCACCCACACACCGATCGAATTGTTCAATTTTTGTTTCACCCCGGTTTTCCGGTCGATATTCGCCACAACGCAAAGATATTTCGTGAAAAACTTGCCGTGTGGGCCGAGAAGCAGTTAGACAGAATGAGTTGATTTCCAAGACTGCCTGTTATTAGATTTCAACATCTAATGGATGCCGGAAGGAGTCAGCACCGTCGTGTCATAACACCCAGTCAATTCATCTGGTCCCTGCTGAACTCCGGGTTCCAGCCAACAACCCTTTGAGTCACCGTGGCATGTCGGTTCCTACAACAAAACTTCCCATTTATTTTGTCAACACGGCCTTCTGGTTGGCGTGCGGCTCGGTGTCCCTTTCCATTAAGGAGAGTGAGAATGTGGCGTTCTTGGGCGCGGCGATCATTTTAGGATTGGCTGGAATCATCCTCGCCGCGCTCGGACTTCTCCGGAATCGTCGTTCCATGAGATTTCAAGTCGTCTGCCTGGCTGGCATCACTTGCGGAATCGCCGCGACGGCCTTCGCTGTACTGTCGGTCGGCCGTCTCCCAGACTCTGCCTTCCTCAGCGACTCGAAACAAGATAAATCCTACGGGTCTGCACCCGCTAGAACCCGATCTGTGGCAACGCTCCACGAAGACAACACCTCGCGTCAGCCCGCCTCCACAACCAGCGTTGAAATCCCTCTGCCCCACACCAAATCGGTGTCGCCCAGCGACCTCTTGTCCAAAATTCAGCGCTGGGGATCATTCCGCACTCGATACGGAATTCGGCTGGTAAAACGACACGGAGCAGAGCAGACCGAACAGCGGGTTGAACTCTCGCTGGGAGACATCCTTGTTACCGGGGATGAACAAGCCGGGCAGGCGGAACAGGAAACAGAAATCCTTGCTCCGCGAGCCCGACAACCTGCCATCCAGCGACCCGCTGTCCCTGCGCACGAAGAGGAACGCATCCCCATCCCCGGTCTCACAGGAAACGAGTTCGTCGGCGAGCCCGAAGCGCGAATTCGTCGTGAACTATTTCGTGGCGAACCCGCTCGATATGTTGTCATCGAAATAAAGATGGACTACTCCTCGAAATCGTTGCCACTTGAATATCTCAGCTGGAATTCCACTGCGGCCCAGGACGCGGCGTGGGCCCCGGTTCTTGCGGACCAGGACGGCAACCTGGGACGACTCATCAGACCCACTTTGCGTTCCGGCCGATTCACCGTACAACCGGACGAAACCATCCGGGAAGTTCTGGTCTTCGAGGCGCCTGCCGCGGAAATCACTCAACTGCGTCTGGTACTGCCATGTGGTGTATTTGGCGCCAATCCCACCAGAAACATCGGAATCGAAATTCCTCTGCCCACCACCAACCTTGACGACACGCAGGAGTAGCACCTGAATTGCGGACACTAGTGACTGGCGGAAACGGATTCCTGGGACAATATATCGTCGAGCAACTGGTCGCGGAGAAGAGTTTCGTGCGCAGCTTGTCTCGCCGCCCAAGCAATGCCCTGAAAGCACTTGGCGTTGAAACCGTGTTGGGAGACCTGAGAGATCCCGGAATCGTGCAGCGCGCCTGCCAGGACATGGACGTCGTGTTCCACGTGGCAGGCGTGGCAGGCATCTGGGGACCCTGGAAATACTTCCATGGAATTAACACGCGGGGTACGGAGCAACTTGTCGCCAGCGCGATGCAGGCGGGGGTACAAAAATTCGTCTACACGAGTTCACCGAGTGTCACTTTTGATGGAACGGACCAGAAATTTATCGATGAATCGGAACCCTATCCGTCTCGCTGGTTGTGCCATTACCAACACAGCAAGGCCCTGGCCGAACAACACGTGCTGCAGGCGCACAACGGAAACAGTTTCTTGACTTGCGCCTTGCGCCCTCATCTCATCTGGGGACCTCGTGATCAACATCTCATACCTCGACTCCTCGACCGAGCCCGGAGTGGCCGTTTGCGACAAGTCGGCGACGGCCAAAATCTGGTCGACATGATCTATGTCGAGAACGCCGCACAGGCCCACCTTCTGGCAGCAAAGGCACTCACTCCAAGTTCTGCCGTGGGTGGAAACGCGTATTTCATCAGCCAGGACCAGCCCGTCAACTGCTGGAAATGGATCAACCAGATCCTGGTACTGGCGGACATCCCCCCGATTCACAAGTCGATTTCCAAACAGGCAGCCTGGCGACTTGGAGGGGTCACGGAATTCGTTTACACACTTCTGGGACGCACCAGTGAACCGCCGATGACACGGTTCTTGGCGGCCCAGTTGGCCACCTCTCATTATTTCGACACCTCGCGGGCCAGAAAGGACTTCGGCTTTCACCCGAGGATCTCGACCGAGGAGGGCATGAGACGTCTGGGCCAGTCCTGGTGACACGCGGGGGATTTTCCCGACCGGTCCTGAGCGACAGATCGCCCGCAGGCCTCAATCCCCTTCGAGTACTGGCTGAATCCACAACTGTGATAATCGGTCACTTTCCCCCAGGTTCCCAACCTCGAGGTTTTCCAACTGACACCTGTCCCGACGCACTCGCCTACTTGTGTGCTTGCGGTCCAAGCGGTAACCTCAAGGATCTTCCCATCGCTGCCACTTTACGCAGCATACCACGCACAAGTCGATCGCGACGTCTATTTCTCAGTATCCCGCGCCCGCTTGGTCTGGACCATTTGCAGGTAATCCCGACAAGGATGGTTGCATGATTGCCAATCCGTCTCACCCAAATCACCACAGGATTGTCATCACTGGAGTGGGCTTAACTTCCCCCAATGGAAACGATCTCCAGGAGTTCCGCCAGAATCTACTTCAGGGCGTCAGTGGAGTCGTGCCGTACAACATCCGCTACGTCGGAGACACCCTGGCAGGCGTTTGTGATTACGATGAATTGCGTCACCAGAAGCGAAAAGAGGTTCGCCGAGGAACCCGGGCAGGAAGTGTTGGTGTTTATTGCGCTCACGAAACGATTCTCGATTCGGGTATCGACTGGGAGAACCAGGATAAGAGCCGGGTGGGTGTGTACATTGGTCTGACGGAACACGGAAACGTCGAAACAGAAAACGAAGTCTACCAGTTGCAGGGATACGATTACGACACTGCCTACTGGTCCCATCATCACAATCCCCGCACGGTGGCCAATAACCCCGCTGGGGAAGTCTCGTTGAACCTGGGAATCACCGGTCCGCACTACACCATCGGAGCCGCCTGTGCTGCCGGTAACGCTGGCGTGATTCAGGGTGCACAAATGCTGCGACTGAACGAGTGTGACGTCGCGATCGGAGGTGGCGTATCCGAAAGTATTCATACGTTTGGCATCTTTGCCAGCTTCAAGAGCCAGGGTGCACTGGCGGAACACGAAGATCCGGTTCGGGCTTCTCGGCCTTTTGACGTTGCTCGATCCGGGATTGTTGTGGCTGAGGGTGGATGCCTCTACACGCTGGAACGTCTGGACGATGCCCGCCGTCGTGGTGCAAACATCTACGGCGAAGTCGTGGGATATTCCATGAATAGCGATGCTTCCGACTTTGTTCTTCCGAATCCGCATCGGCAGGCCGAGTGTATACAGCTAGCGTTGCGGCGAGCCGGACTGGCACCAGAGGAGATCGATGTTGTCAGTACACATGCAACCGGGACGGCAAGCGGTGATGAGCAGGAATGCGAAGCGCTTCGGCAGGTCTTTGGAGAACATTGCGAGAACACGTTCTTCAATAACACCAAGAGCTATATTGGACATGCAATGGGGGCCGCAGGTGCCCTTGAGTTGGCCGGTAATCTAACGGCTTTTGAAGACGGGATCTGCCACCCTACGATCAACGTCGACGAACTGGACACGGCTTGTGACTTGGCCGGACTGGTGGTAAACGAACCACGCGAAGTAGGAAATATACGCTACATCCTGAACAACTCGTTCGGCATGCTGGGAATCAACTCGGTGGTGATCATTGGAAAATTTTAAGCTGGGGACACAACCAGCAAATTGACAGAGTAATTTGGGAGCCCTATTTCATGACATTGGCAGAAATCAGAGAAGAGATTATCGACATTTTACATGACATCGCTCCTGACGAAGATCTTAGCGAGTTGAAGGATGACGTTACTTTTCGTGATCAATTGGAACTGGACAGCATGGACTTCCTGGACATTGTCATGGAACTGCGGAAACGTCATCGAGTTCAGATCCCGGAAGAAGACTACGGCGAATTAGCCAGTATGCAGCGCACGGTCACTTACCTGGAACCGTTACTGAAGGACGTAGCCCGTGTCAGCTAGGTCCGTGGATTCCCTTCCCTTCATCCTTGCCGTGGGACAACCCTAATCATCCTTTCGGATTTCGCCGGGGCTCAACCGAATGTACGACACCATTATCATTGGCGCCGGCATGTCGGGTCTCGCTGCGGGAATTCGTCTGGCTCATTTTGACCGGCGGGTCTGCATCCTCGAGCGACACTACACGATTGGGGGATTAAATTCCTTCTACCGGCTGAACGGGCGTGATTACGATGTCGGCTTACACGCCGTAACGAATTACATGCCCAAGGGGACCCGCCGGGGTCCATTGGCAAAACTGCTGCGACAACTGCGTTTCCGCTGGGAGGATTTTTCCCTGGCTCCACAAATTGGTTCATCCATTGCCTTCCCCGGCATCCAGCTCCGACTGGGCAACGGACTGGAATTACTCGAATCGGAAATCGAGAAACACTTTCCGTCACAAAAAGACAACTTCCAGCAACTCTTAAGTCAAATAGCGGACTACGACGAATTGGAACAGCAAACGTTTGAGGATTCAGCCCGGCAGGTTGTCTCCTCAACCATCAGCGACCCGCTGCTGGTTGAAATGTTGCTGTGCCCGCTCATGTGGTATGGCAATGCCCGCGAATCGGACATGGATTTCGGGCAGTTCTGCATCATGTTCCGTAGCATTTTTATGGAGGGATTTTCCAGGCCATTTGCCGGCGTACGTTTAATCCTTAAAAACCTGGTGAGACGATTTCGTGAACTGGGAGGCGAACTGAAGCTGAGTCACGGAGTCGACCGGATTGTTCACGACAAGAAACAGGTCAACGGGGTTATCCTGGACAACGGTGAACAAATTCCTGGCAGACATATCCTTTCTTCAGCAGGCTGGTTCGAAACGTTGCGCATGTGCGGCGATGTTGTTTCGTCGTCCACGAGAGGGCCGGGCAAACTTTCGTTCACCGAAAGTATCGCCATCCTGGATAAACAACCCAGACAACTGGGGCATGACCGGACGATTGTTTTTTTTAACGATTCCGACAAATTCCACTGGGAACAACCCGAGACAATGTGCGACCTTCGCACGGGGGTGATTTGTTCGCCCAACAACTATTGGTACGAAGATGCCAACGGTAAACAACAGCAGTTGTCCGAAGGAGTGATCCGCGTCACGGCTCTGGCTAACTTCGATGCCTGGCAGAATCTCCCGGAAGAACAATATCGTTTAGAAAAATTGCGGTGGCACGAACGCACGGTTGCTTCTGCCGTCCGGTTTATGCCTGACTTCCGACGACACGTCATCGACACAGACATGTTCACGCCCAAAACCATACGTCGCTTCACATGGCACGACAACGGAGCTGTTTACGGTGCTCCGAACAAGCATCTGGACGGAACAACCCCCTGGAAGAACCTTTACGTCTGCGGGACAGATCAAGGCTACGTCGGTATCATCGGGTCTATTCTGAGTGGAATTTCAATCGCCAATCGATACTGCCTGCAAACGGCATGAAGGCCCGCCAACATGCCTAAAGATTTCCTGCAAGGTGTCCAACCGGAATACGATGTCGTCGTGATTGGCAGTGGACTTGCAGGTCTGACCTGTGCCAACACGCTGGGACGGGCAGGATATTCGGTCCTGTTGCTCGAACAGCATTATAAACTCGGTGGCATGGCGACATGGTTCAAAAGGCCCGGGGGTCACATCTTCGACATATCGCTCCACGGATTCCCCGTCGGCATGATCAAAAGCTGCAAGCGTTATTGGACTCGTGAAATAGCTGACTCCATCGTCCAACTGAAAAACATTCGATTTGACAATCCGATGTTCTCCCTCACCACGACCTTCAATCGAGAGGATTTCACACAACTTCTCACGGAACATTTCCAGCTGGAACCTCCGACGGTCCAGAAATTCTTCGACCATGTTCGATCGATGAATTTCTATGACGACCAAACGACTACCACCCGCGAGCTCTTCGATCGTTTTTTCCCAGGTCGCGAGGACGTCATTCGCCTGCTCATGGAACCGATCACCTACGCCAACGGTTCAACACTTGAAGACCCGGCCCTGACCTACGGCATCGTTTTCTCAAACTTCATGTCCAAAGGGGTCTTTACGTTCGAAGGCGGAACCGACCATCTCGTTGGTTTGATGAAAAATGACTTGGTGAAAAACGGTATCGATGTGCGTATCCGGTGCAACGCGGAAAAAATCCTGGTTCGTCGTGGCCAAGTAACCGGTGTCCAAGTGAACGGACGAACGATCCGAACCCGGGCGGTCGTCTCGAACGCCAACCTGAAGTCCACGGTGCTCAATCTGGTAGGCGCGGAACACCTGGACAGCGATTTCGTGAACGAGACAAGCGCTGTGCGACTCAACAATTCCAGCACGCAGGTGTACATGGCCCTGAAGGAGGATGAAAGGATTGACGAATCGACAGGCGACTTGCTCTTCAGTTCGACCGCGCCCCTGTTTCGCACCGACGCATTACTGAGTCGCGATGTCACCAGCCGCACCTACTCCTTCTATTACCCGCGCACCCGGCCCACAGGTCGTCCGCGATGTCTGGTAGTCTCAAGTACCAATGCCAATTACAGTGACTGGGGCGGACTGTCACCCGAAGACTACGAAGCCAGCAAAAAGGATTTGGTCGAAACCACGTTAGTCGCCATTGAAAAATACCTCCCTAATTTCCGTGAGCGGTTGGATCATGCCGAAGCAGCCACGCCGGTGACTTTTAAGCACTATACACGTCACGTTCACGGTTCAAGTTTCGGCACCAAGTTCGAGGGACTGGCTGTCAGTCGATCCCTACCCGAACAGGTCCGAGGCCTGTTTCATGCGGGAAGTGTGGGAATCATCATGTCCGGCTGGCTGGGCGCGATCAACTACGGCGTTATCGTTGCTAACGGTGTTGACGCGCTGCTGAGCAAAGTAGAAACTCAGTCTTCCGGTGTCACGAATTTACTCACGGAAGCGTAAGGTGGTACGGGAACCGGTATTTCCCTGAGAGGAGCTGAAACCGTTTTATCCCGATCGTGCTGACCCGTAACGATCCTTCCCGCTCGTTGCTCAACCAGAGACTTAACCACTCCATCGGCTTCAGCTGAAACCCATCAAGACAATTCACATGGCTACGAAAATTCCTGACGTACCTGCTCCGGCATTTAACATCCAGGCGGCCATTCCGCATCGCGACCACATGCTGCTGATCGACGAGGTCGTCAGTCTCGAGCCCGGACAAATCCTCTGTCGAAAGACGATTCGCGACAACGAATTCTTCCTACAAGGACATTACCCTGGCCACCCCATTGTACCCGGCGTAATTCTCTGCGAGTGCGTCATGCAGGCCGGGGCAATCTTACTTTCGGAACAGATCCAGGATGAAACCGGAATCCCTGTCGCAACACGGCTGAACAACGTCAAATTCAAAAAAATGGTCAAGCCCGGCGACACCATCGAGATCCAGGCTCGACTCCTTGAACACCTTTCCGATGCATTTTTTCTTGATGGCAAAGTAATGGTCGATGGAAAGCTGGCAGCGCGCCTGGAATTTGCGTGCACCCTGACCCCCGCGTTGCCGGAAGATACCGTGTAGACAAAAACTGCGGCCGGCCGGGCCGGCCGCAGGGCTCGTCGCCGACCCATGGACCCGACAGGTAGATCCTTTCCTGCTACCCCTATTCAAGCACTGTATTTCATGGACTTCCTCGAACTCGCCGACAAATATTTCCTCGTCTTCGGGCTCGCTAATCGCAAGAGCGTCGCCTACCACATCGGTCGTACACTCGAAAGCTGCGGGGCACATCCCGTCTATGTCGTGCGGTCTGAACAACGGAGAAAATCGCTTGAACAAATCCTGCCGGACTCAGACATCTACGTCTGCGACGTTGAACACGCACAACAGATCGAAGCGCTGCAGGCCGACATCTCCAAAAAATACAAAACCTTCCATGGCCTGATTCATTCCATCGCGTTTGCAGACTACACCGATGAAATCCGGCCTTTTCATGAGACGGACAAAACAGCGTTCCTGCGCTCCTTCGATGTCTCCTGCTATTCACTGATCACACTTTGCAATGAGTTCAAGAACTTATTGCATACCGACGCATCAGTCGTCACGGTGTCGATCTCGACGACTCGCATGGCCAGTGAAAATTATGGCTGGATGGCCCCGATCAAGGCTGCTTTAGATTCCTCACTTGTTTTTCTGGCAAAATCCTTCAGTCACTTTTCTAACATTCGCTTTAACGCCGTTGCTCCAAGCTTGCTGAAGACATCTGCCTCTGCAGGGATTCCCGGCTACGTCGATTCCTATCTGTTCGCCGAGGAGGTCATTCCCAGAAAGAGGGCGGTTCAAACAGAAGAAGTTGCCAACGTTGCGGCTTTCCTGCTGAGTTCACGTTCCAGTGGAATCAATGCTCAATCCGTGGTCATCGACGCTGGAATGTCGATCAACTACTTCGATCGTGACATCGTCCGGAAGGTGACAGAATCTACTCAACAGTCAACGACGGGTTGAAACAAACCAGCTCGCCCGGTCAGAGTCACCAGGTCGATCGTCTGCAACACTTCTTTCTAAACGTCCCCTGCCTGGAATCGCCTTTCCGTGTTCCTTGGTGTTGATTATTGACCTCAAACCGGTTCGATGGTGCAAAAATGGGGCAGTTACTAAAAAAAAAATCCCACGCGGTTTAGACCCCGAAAACTGTGATCTGAAGATCTCAAATCGTGTCCTCGAGTCTTAAAACCCGTGTTCTACGCTAGACAGTGCGGATTTTTCAGTCTCCGGTTCAAGCCTGCGGCATTCGACTGTGGTCCTGCCCCCCCCGTTACTTTTTCTGTAAAACCCCCAGAAAACCAAAAATTATTGAGATTTCCCTGAAAGATTGTTGTGAAAGCGATAGGGGCTCTCGACATGAAACTACTCTAAGTAGTAGATTGTAGCGTCTCGTCAAACTTCAGCCGAAGTGGGATGGGATCTCCAATGAGTCACAGTCACGTCGACAGACTGGTTGTGTCTGTGTGACTTGTTTTCAAATCTACAACCAAACCTGTTACTACTTGCTCGAGGTAAGGAGAGATGACATGCCGCAAGGTACGGTCAAGAAGGTGATTTCCGAAAAAGGCTTTGGATTCATTGAAGGCGAACGTGGTGATATTTTCTTTCATCATACCGCCCTTGTGGGCACCACGATTGAAAACCTGCAAGAGGGTCAACTCGTGGAGTACGAAGAAGGAAGTGGACCCAAGGGTCCACGCGCCGAAAACGTAAAGCCTGCCTAAAAAACTGAATGGTCTTCGGGCACCCTTTTAATTCGTGACCCCTTTCAATAGGTGTCAGGTTTTGGCTGCCTGTTTTCGCTTCTGTTTTTGCCAAGCAACCGTTTTTCCCGGTCGTACCCAGCCGTTGCTACAACCGGTGGTCTCTAGGATTACCTGGTGGATGCCTGCGGTGTTCGGACGCTCCGAGAGGAGAGACGGTGTTAGGCTCCGGAAGAGGATTTCTAGGAGTGCGCGCCCCGCGCGCAATCCTTAAACACTCCAGAAACGGGAGCGATCCGCTCGCCGGTGGTGCTGACTCGCACTCTGACATTCACTCAGCGCAAGTAGGTCGGTCGGTTTATTGTTGTCTTGCTTGACAACTTGTCCCGTAACTCCTGCACATCCCAAGCGAACAGCGGACTGATCTCAACCGGCGCACCGCCCTCAACTTGAATTCCCGCCTTTTGCAACCAACTCCGATAAATCCTACCCATCTGAGCCTGCGCAGTTTCGGGTGTATCGTGTTCCGCTTCCGGTGGGTTCTTGACGGGCGCAAAGGTCTCCTTGCGGTCAACTTCTACCACACTTGCCCGATCTGCCGCCGGCAACAGGTCAAAGATAAACCGCTCGAACTTGACAGCATTCGGTTCTGCCGGGTCAACACGCTGGCCAAGCTGACTGATACACGGCAACTTTTTGCAGGCCGGATGAAAGGGCATCTCAATGCGACCGCTTACAGCCTCCTCTAAAAACGCTACATCGAAAACATGTACGGCAATATTTCCAGCCCACGACAAGAGTGATCCGTCAGATGCCTGGGCAACTGCTTGTTCTTTGGGAAAATCGCTGTATTCGATAATCCGGAGTTTTCCGTCAATCGCCACGACATTCCCAACCTTCTCAAAAGCGTTTCGCTTTTCAATCACCAACGTCGTAACGTCGGAATGAGAAAGGGTGTGGTACCCGAGATACTGCGGTTCGGCGACGGGCGCCAAAGGATTGTCTACCTGCACGTAGAACAAACAATCGACTCCTCGGGTTCGCATCGCTTGAAATAGGTGCGCCCGGTCAAGCGCAGCCAGCAATCCTCCATGACCGTCAGGACTTAAACACAATGACGCCTTGTCTTGCAGCAACAGCTTACCTGTTGCAGATTCGACAGCTGGCATCACACCCTGGCAAAAAACGGCCAAGTCCTCTTTCCGTAGACCAAAACGATCGTGTTTGTCGAAAAAGTCAACTGTTTCGTGGTGGGTTGCCGGACTCGTCATCACGTAAACGGGCAGATGCACACCAAAGCGGTTTCCTACAGCACGGACTTTTTCGATCAGGATCTGAAAGAGAGTGGCCCCGGAAACCGAACCGATGGGATACATCCCCTTGGGATGTGGAAATCCCAGACGTGACCCCTGTCCACCGGCGACAATCACGACTCCGACAGTACCCGCTCGAAGCGTTGCCTCACCAGCATCTTCTGCCTGTTGGCGACTAATGTCTTGCTTGGAGTCATGGAGTCGATAGGAGGGGGGCGACGAGATGCGACCGGTGAAATCCTCCTGGGTTGACTGGAAATCACGCCGTTTCCAAAGCTCATCCAATTGCGCAAGATCCAGAGCCTGAATTTGCCGGGCGATTGACTGACGTTCTTCTGAATTCAGTTCTTCCCAGAATTGCAGAACGTGCTCTTGGTTGAAGGGAGCCAGTGTCTCGTGTAATTGTTGTAGCAGAGAATCGCCCATCGCTTCGTCCTACGGTGCAGCTTTGACGGTGACGGAGTCCTGGCTCGACCGGGAATTCGAAGGCATTTGTCCTGCATGAAACAAGCTGAAGCGTCTGAAGTGACTCCACGTTCACTTCTTCACCCATTTCTATTTTCACGCACTGGATCTTTCTTTAGCCTTAAAAGACAGTCGCCGAAAGAGCAATTTCCCAGGAACGGGCTGTCGCGCCACCACAGAAGTTTGCGGCGCGGTATCTGGGTGTAAAACGCAGGTTGAAGGAAACATGAAAGAACTGGTGGACTCCCAGGGGCGTCCCCTGGCCAACTTTCCCCGGCAACGTTGAAAAACCGGCTGGGGCTTGAACTTGCCGAAAACGGCCCCTCGAGTTCCGGCGGAAACGATACTGCCCACAACAGCATATATCCAGCCGCCCGGACCTGCCACAGCCTTACGGCTTGGAAATTTCCAGGCGTACCGGCTTGCTCTCGACAGAGACTTCCTGTCCGTCCACTTGCGTCGTCACGATGGCCACCAATTCGTTGTTGGTTTCGTCAGTCAATTCTGGAGCAGCAACGAGTTGGATGTCGAGTTCATCCTTGTCCGCCGGTATGGCGATTTCAATCGGGGCACTGATAACGGCGGGCCCTTGTTTCCAACGAAACGCGACCGCATGTTTTTCTTCACCAAATCTCACCACCCGTATCTTCAGAGTCTGTTTGCCATCCGGCGCAATGGGGCCCTGCGGTTCCAGAAGAACGACCAGTGGCTGAACGACCTGCAAAGGAACCGTGTCGAGAACAACCTTCTTGGTCTGATGTTCAAAGGTTCCCGTACTGACCAACCTGAAGTTATAGTCGCCTCCCTCCAGATCCTTGCTTCCCTTCAAGTTAATTAGATATTGCTTCTGGCCATCCCCCACGGGTTTCACCTCGGCGGTAAACCCTTCCGGTAAATTTTCGACCGCAAAACTGACAGCTTCCTTGAAGTTCGAGTTGATGCGTGTCACATCAATCGGAACCGACGCGGCACCGATTCGCTGCGGAAAGTAGGCGACACCATAGGCAAGCTTGACGTTGAAAAACTCTGGAAAAACTGGCCCGAAACCCAACGCGATTCTGTCATCAAGCGAAGCAGGTCGATTCGGAGTTTGAGGCACTACCGTTCGCCACGCATCCAGGCCGGAAACCAACACTTTCACAGGCTGACCATCGACTTCAGCCTTACCCCAGATTCGGACAAATTCCAAACGACCCGGTTCAATTTCTTCGGGGAATGTCACCGTCATCTGGGTGTCATTCTTATCTTTCGCAATCACGTTGTTTTCAACCCGAACATCCACCTCGATTCCATCAATCCCCAGTTCAATGGCGCCTTGGTAGCCCTGTCGTGTCGCAGTCACCGTCGTCGCAAACGTACCTCCCTGCGGTACATTGTGCGTTTCCTTATCCAGTGTCAAAGTAAACCAATCGTTAAACAGATCGACTTCGATTCGATAGCCGTGGGCAGGACTTCCATCTTCCACAAGGTTTTCCGCCAGCAAGCGATAGGTTCCATCTGCTGAAAACTCGTAGTCCAACAATCCCTCGCGATTGCCAACGTCGTCAATTTCCTTGAGCAGGTCTCCATCGGCGTTCAGGAGTTCCAAGTAGAGATCTGCCGGAGAACCGTATCGCTGCGTCTGGCCGCGAAAAGACCAGCGTTGTCCCTTCTTGACTTCGAACTCGTAATAGTCCCGGTCGCCTGCCTCCATAAATCGACCGTTGATCGCGCACGGCAACGTGACCTTTGTGGCCTGCTTCGGGTCGTTGTTCGGCTCGGACTCCATTTTCTCATCGCGATGATCAGATAACACCGTGACAAAACCACCTGCCTGCCCCTGCGGAAACCGGACACTCAGGGTCGAGATCTCCGGAGATGCCTTGCTGAACTGGGTGTTGATCGGGCCAATCCCTTCGACCGCACGACCCGCCACCTGAAGCGTCGTGACCTCGCCCGATTTCCCGGCCAGTGGAAAAGTCGTGGTGACCAAGGGAAAGTCCCCCACCCGCAAACGATAATAGTGAAGATCACTTCCCTGGTACCGAATGTCCCGAATCTCGATGTAGTAGTCACCTGCCTCCGCCACACAGTAACGCAGGCGACTATCGGCCCCCATTCCACTTTCGTCGTCGTTGATCGCAACCTCCGCGCCATTCGAGTCCAACAACCGTATGGTCGAATCTAATTTAGATCCAATCCGCTGGGCGAGTACTTCCACCGAAATCTTCTGTCCGGCCTCGGCTGGAAATTTGTAATAATCGGACAATAAAGGGGTGGTTTTACCCACGACAGCAACCGCTGCCGCTACAGCCTGAGCAGTCTGCAGTTCGTGGTGGCTGTCGACCGCATCAACACTGGGCAAATCATCAACCATGAGTAATTGTGCATTACTTACTCCGTCGGAACTGACAGTTCGCAGCGCTCCAACACCCAGTTGCAATTCCCGGGGCACGGTCATGCGAATCGTACGTTGCTTGTTGGCATCTGTCCCTTCGGCGGGCGGCAGAATTTCGCAACGAGCCGGGAAACTCGTCCAAACCGAAGACAAGCTTCCCAGGTGTTCCCCCCAGATTACCACGTCAGCAGATTCACCGGGTGTGACCGCGTTGGGGATGCATCGTGTGAGTTGTGGCGGAGCGCTCCAAACCACCTCGCCGGCCATGAGAACCGCAATGAAAATCAACAGTGTCCCGGTGAGTGCCCTCAACAACAACTTCCGGTGTCCTCTCATTCTCAGGCTATCAAAACGGTGGCTCAAGTTTGAGTTGCCACATTCTACGATACCTGCAGAAGAACTGGGCATCTGATTCATAGCAGGGCTATCTCATATTGAAACTAAAAGTGGCCAGACTAACGTTTATCGCTATTCTCGTCACCGAGCAGAGTACTGTCAATCTTTTCTGACAACAACCCACCCAGACCGGTAAGTTGACCCCCTTTCCCTTAACCAGTAGCCTGTAGGAGCGGTGCGTTTTCAAAATTATTCACTAGACCATTCCAAGGAACCCGCATGTACCCCATCGTTGCGTCATGTCCCCGGTACGATTTCCGCCTCGAGACGGTGGAAAGGAGATGCCCTTCCGAGTTTCGGAGAGGGACGACTCGCCACGATTTCAACCAACCTTCCCTCCCCTGTGGCAACAGGTTTTCATCTCGTTTCCCGCTCGTGGCCGCCTTGATCCTGGGTTTATGCGGCACCGCGGATGCCGCCAACTCACCCAACCAGCTGACCGAATCTGAAAAGCGAGCGGGCTGGAAGCTCCTGTTCGATGGAAAAACAACGAACGGTTGGCGAAATTATCGCAGCGACAAGGTGGCTGCCGGCTGGCAAATTCGAGACGAGGCTCTCACGCGGGCCACCGACGGTGCCGGTGACCTGATGACGATCGACCAATTCGACAACTTCGAACTGTCGATCGAGTACCGCATTTCACCAGGAGGCAACAGCGGCATCTTTTTTCACGTGACTGAAGAGTCGGAGGAGGCGTGGCACAGCGGACCCGAAATTCAAATCCTGGACAACCAGCGTGCCCATGAATCGCAAAAGTCTGGTTGGCTTTACGGTCTCTACAAAGCCCAGAAGCCTGCCTGGCTGGCCATGTTTGAAAAACCTGTGGGCGCGACGAGTCCCGAACACATCGACGCGACACGTCCCGCCGGACATTGGAATCACGTCTATTTGCGAGTCGGAGAACAATGCGAAGTCGTGGTCAACGGGATTGGATATTACTATTTCCGCAAGGGAGATGAAGAATGGAACGAGCGGGTTGCCAAGAGCAAGTTCGCGCCGTATCCACCATTCGGAAAAAGTCCCACTGGCCACATCCTGGTTCAAGACCATGGAAACGAAGTCTCCTTTCGAAATATCAAAATTCGAATGCTGGATCCCGACGACAGCGTCTCCGATCCAGTGGACGGAAAACTACCGGTGCGGGCAGAGGTTGCCTTTCCCAAGCTCCAATGGAACAGCTGGAGCCCGGTGGATGAACAAGGCCGCCTTTCGTCACTACGGCTGATGGAGTTGACTCATTCTGGTGACGGTAGTGATCGATTGTTTGCCGTGGTACAGCGGGGACTGATCGAAGTTTTTTTAAATGATCCTGAAGTGATGGAGTCTCAAACTTTTCTCGACTTGAGGGAACGCATTCCTGCGTGGTACCAGGAGCGATCTGATGACGAGTGTGGTCTACTGGGCCTGGCGTTCCACCCCAACTACGCCAGAAACGGCCAGTTCTTTGTCTATTACAACTCCAGAAAATCTCCCACCACTTCGGTCATTTCCCGTTTCCGGGTATCTTCCGAAGACCCTAATCGAGCGGACCCGACGAGCGAAGAAGTGCTGCTCGAAATTCCCCAGATGTTTGCCAATCACAACGGGGGTTCCATTGAATTTGGTCCTGATGGTTATCTGTACATCGGCCTTGGTGACGGCGGATCCCGCAACGACCCGGGAAAAAACGGGCAGGATCTGACAACCTGGCTCGGCAACATTTTACGCATTGATGTGGATCATCGCGCTGGGGGAAAGCCTTACGCTATTCCTGCGACAAATCCCTTCCTGGATCGTCCCGGCGCCCTGCCGGAAATCTACGCTTACGGATTTCGCAACGTCTGGCGGATCGCGTTTGATCGTCAAACAGGAATGCTCTGGGCTGCCGATGTGGGCCAAAACCTGTGGGAAGAAATCAATGTCGTACAATCTGGCGGAAATTACGGCTGGAGTCGGCGTGAAGGTGTCCACGCCTTCGGAACTGATATGTCAGCCCCGCAAGACCCAGCTATTGACCCTGTTTGGGAATACGGTCACCGCGTGGGGGCGTCGGTCACCGGAGGTCGCGTCTATCGTGGCCGCCGAGTTTCGGCGCTGAACGGCTGGTACCTTTACGGTGATTACATTGCCGGCAAGGTCTGGGCACTGAATTACGACCAAACACAAGGCCGGGTACAAAGCAATCAAAGTGTGGCAACCATCGGGCGACCGATCGTTGCTTTCGGAGAAGATGAACAGGGCGAAGTCTACGTACTGGTCGAATCGCCCAACGGGCGCGCCATTTATCGCCTGGTACCGGACAACACCGCAGAAAGATGAGCAGCGGAAGTGCAGCAAGCGGGCATCAAGTTCCGCAACCCGACACTTCCACACTAGCACCGGAGGCTGCGCTCTCGGCAACTGCTTCGGTAAACTCCATGTAAGCCACGCCGGTTGCGAAGTCAGTCAACCTGATTTCCCCTTCACCCCGGATGGCGTCGATGAAGTCCTCTTCAACGCGCCAGCTGTACTTTTTCTCCGGGGGAATCGTCACCTCCCGGAGTTCGCTGTCTCCCTGAGAAGCAGCGAATATCCTGTCCTCCGGTGAAACCAAATACTTGATCGTGCCTTCACTACCGTATAAATGAATCTGATCTCCTGGTCCGTGGTGAATGGCTCCGCTCACGTGATAGATCGAGCGAGCGCCGCCGGGTAATTCACCCAGAACCTGCACACTGTCGGGGATTTCCGCCTCGGCCATCTCGTTGGTTTCCGTATTCAATCGCCGGGACGTAAAGGTCTGAGTCTGAGCCAGCACGCGTTCGGCCGCAGGAACCCAACGACTCACCGCTTCGTACAGGATTCCCAACGACAACACATTCACGCCACTGAATTCCCGAATCTGGCGCCAGTGCAGCGGAGTTTCCTTGTCTGCCAGAAAATGATTGACCGACAATGCGGCAACTTCACGCAACTCGCCCAGGAATCCGGCCTCCACCATCTCGCGGATGACGTTTAAGCCGCTAAATCCGAAGGGACTGGGAACAATTTGTGTTACCAGTTCTGGATGCTGCTGACTGGCTGCATACATTTTGCGTGCTTCCACAGCACTGGCCGCCATCCGTGCCTCGGTGAGTACATGCTTACCGGCCTCGAGTCCCGCCAGCGTAATCGGGCAATGCAAATAGGGCCAGGTTCCAATGACCACAGCGTCAATGTCGGAATCGGTAACCAACTGCTCCCAGTGGTCGTAAGTCTTGGGAATTCCGTATTTCTCGGCCGCTGCTCGCGTCGACTCCGCACGGCGATTCACCACGCCAGTGATTTCAACACCTTGACAACGGCGCAGCCCCGGAACGTGCTGCAAGTGGCAGTTGCCCCCGAGTCCTACAATCCCGACACGAATCTTATCCATTTCTACGCACTCCCGATCAATTTGACATCCCCAACGAACGGACCTTTACCTCCCTTGCCGGGCTCAGGAAATCAACCCGCCAGCGGCAACGGAAGTCTGTCCCAACCATAACGGATCGCTCAAAAAATACCACCAGGAGGCTGACTTCTCAAGCGTCAAAAAAACCCTCTTGCCGACGGAAAATCTGGCCGCAGAAAACATTGAATCGCTCTTACCTGCACTTTACGCCAGGACAACGGTCAGTCTCCACACAAACTAGACGCTCGCTGCCGCCAGTGCCAGGGCTCCATGCAACACCATTTCTTCACCCAGTTCTGCCGACTTTAGCTGGTAGGTACCCCGGCGGGGAGAAAACACACACTCCTCAACGCGAGAGCGCAAGGGGACCATGTAGTGCTCTTCACCAATCAGCGGGACACCACCTCCCACCACCACCACGTCTGGCCCCAGCAGGGTGATCGTTTGTGCCAATCCCCAGCCGTAGGCCCGGATTCCCTGACGGAAAATATCGCCTGCAAAAGCATTACCGCGGATCAGGGCCATCGCCAGAATTTTTCCATCCAACCTGCTCACGTCGTCAGCACAGAGTGCCAGCAGTTCCCGCACCGAAGGATCATCCTGACGTTCTCCATCGAGAAGTCCGGCCCGGGCGGCTGCGGTCATGCCCCAACCACTTGCCAATGATTCCACGGTGTGATCTGAACCGGTCGGACCCCAATGCGGTCGCAAGTGCCCAATCTCCGAGGCTCCGCTCTTTCCTCCCAGGTACAGTTCTCCGTCGATCACCAGGGCGCCCCCAATCCCGCTGCCAACGTTGCTGTAAAATACGACCCGGTGCCCCTTACCGGCACCAAAACGGGCTTCCGCCAACCCGGCCAAATCCGAATCGTTGCCCAAACAGGTCGGTCGCTGCAGTCTCTGTCGGCTCCAGGCCGTGATCGAAAAGTTCTCCCAACCTTCAATCTGATGGCTCTTGATAACGGTTCCCCCTGATCGATCAACCGGCCCGCCAAAACCGATACCAATCGCCCGCACACCATGCTGCTGAATCAGGTCGGGCGCTACTTCCACAATCTGCTGCAAAATCCCCGCCGACCGTCCATCCGGGTCGACCGTCCGACGCTCCAAAGCCTGCAGGGGCTGACCTGTACCAGAACCAACCCCCAACTGAAGTTTGGTACCACCAATTTCGATTGCCAGAAACATCATTGCCACGTGTTGTTTCGTTTTTCAATGGATCATTTCAGGAGACGGCGGAACGCACGATCAACACAACCAGCTCGCGTGCTGGCCGCCACCGGCTGGCCTCTACGAGTGTGAGACCCGTCCGGCCAAGGTGTCGGGTCATTCTTTCAGACTTTGCTTGATATCCCGCATTTGCTGTCCTGCTTCTGAATTCTTGTAGTAAGAATCGAGTGGAAAGCATCCCGAAATCAACCCGTTGCGAGGTCCCGTCGTGCAATCACTGAAGGTACGGCAAATTCTTTTACGGCGCATTTGCCCGCCAGAGAGGATGTCCGCCGGCATTTCCGGGTAGGAAAGGACCATCCGTCCCAGGCCCACGAAGTCAATCCAACCCTCACGTATCACTGCCTGAGCGACATGGGGCAAGTAGTCCTGCAGGTAAGAGTACCCCGTACCCACCAGGGGCAGTTCCGGTACCGCCTGCTTGCACTGACGAGCCATCTGAATCTGTCGTTCCACACCCACCAACGGGTCTTCCGGGGGCTGATACCCGTCACTGGGAGGAAACAAGGCCGGCCGCTGGGCGTGCGGGTTGTAATACGGACTACCACAGGAGACGTTCACCGCGACCACACCCAAGTCGACCAAAGTACGCAGCAATTGAATCGGTTCACTTAAATCCATCTGTCGCGGGTCGACCGCCGACATTCCGAACCCGAATTCATAGGGTAACAAGTGCTGATATTCCATCGGACGTCCAATCCCGCGACTGGTTTGGTGGGGCAGAACATCGAACACGCTCAAACGGACGGCGACGGACAGATCCGGATACTTCGCCCGGATGCGTCCGACCGTTTCTCGCAGCAGGCGAGTTCGGCCTTCGAAATCACCACCAAAACGGCCCACCCGTTTCCGAGCGCTTAAAAATTCATGGACCAGGTATCCGTGACATGCTTTCACATCGACAAACTGATACCCGGCGTCTCGTGCGACTCCTGCAGCTGCCACGTAATCATCCATTAACCCTTCCACTTCATCATCTGTCAAAACCATGGACGAATCATCGGGATCAATGTGAAACTTCGCGTCCAGCAGAGGATGATGGTAAGCGATCCGGGGCTCCACTCGACTTTTTTCCCGCGGGCAGCAGAAGCGGCCCGAATGGGTAAGTTGCAACCCTACCAGTAAGTCGTCTGTTTCTCCGAACTTCTCAAGATGGACCTGCCGCAGTCGATCCAACAGTTCGGCGAGTCCCCTGCGATTGCTGGAAACCGCAAGCATTTGATTGGGATTACCCCGGCCTTCTGGAACCACTGCGGCAGCCTCACCACCCCAAATCAGCTTCGCTCCGCTCTTTCCGAAATTTTCCCAGCGACGGAACGTGTGTTCCGAAGGAGTTCCATCCTCGCGGGCGTCCCAACCCTCCATGGGATGTATGCACCACCGGTTGCCAACCGTGAAAGAACCGATGGCTCCGGGCTCGGCAAGCGGGGAGTGCTGTTGGACGGAAAGAACTTCTTCATCAACGGGCAGTGCAAGACGCAAGGCTTGTAGACGTTTGCGAAACTCTGCGACGCTACCGAGGCGGGCAATGGTGGGAAATCTGCTGTCCACAGCGACTTGTCCTTTCCGGTCTCGATCACACGTCCGGCGAATGATCCGATCAGAGGGTCCAACCGGATGCTGCCTTCATAAAACGTCTCCGGCACCAGCACAGGCGGCAGCAACCCGCACCGGCCGGACCTCGTGAATCCATCATGCGGCACTGGTCCAATGACCTTGTGGAAGAATTGTACCGCCTGCGACTGCTGGGTCAAAGTGAAGTCGTGACCGTGGCACACCTGCTTCCAACTTTGCCACTTGTCGCTGGGACGTTATTTGCCGGCGGCCGGTCCGCGTTTGCGTTCCACCGTGAAATCATTCGACCTGGAATCTGCCGGACTTCCTTGGATCAAGCCGGGATCCGACGACAGCCCCTGGAAGATGCTACTGATCCCAGGGAGAAAAACCTGTTCGGCGTGTACCAACGGCCGGACGATTTTGCAGACCGTGCCGGAAAAACCCCAAACGTGAACGCTCTCAAAAGACGCTCCAACCCGGCTACCTGTTTTTTCATCTGCAGCTCGCCCATTATCTACTATTGGAACAGCAAGGTGATCTGGTAGAATGAAGTACAGAGGTCAAACCATGAAACCCTGTAAAAAAGCCCGGAAATCGTGTAGCCGATCAGGCGTGAGTCGTCGAAATTTCCTGGGCGGTGTCACAGCCGGAACACTGGCGAGCAGTGTCCTGGGGTGCAGTCCTGGCGACACAGAATACAACGCATCTTTAAGAGCCATTTTCGGCACATCGGGGCGCAGGCAATCTTCGATCAGCAAGTCAACGGGAATGCCCGGCAAATACCCGGGACGCGTGGTCGAGGTCGCACACGCTGGATCGATGTTTGAAGGTAAACGCGACTCGATCGCCGTGAGAGCGATGATCGAAGAAGGCATGAGCCGACTGGTTCCTGATGCAGAGACCCCTGTGGACGCATGGCGGTCCTTTTTTGAGAAGGGTGATCGCATCGGCATTAAGGTGGTCCCGGTAGGAAAAGTTCCCAAGGCGGGGGCAAGCGCTCGCTTCGAAGGCCCGATGGTCGACCTGAAACGCCCCGGATCGGTCTCCAGTCACGAAGTGGTCCACGAGGTCATCCGCAGCCTGGAATTGGCGGGCATCAAGCGTTCCGACATCATGGTTTTTGATCGCTACCGTGACGAATTCATTCAGGCCGGTTATCGGGCGATGTTGCCTGACGGCGTGCACTGGGAGTGCTCGTCGTCACGTTATGACGAATCGCAATTGGAAATCGACGGGCAAATCCGGGGCGAATCGCGACGGCGGAATGTGGCTGGCTACGACCGCGATGTTTTTCGCGAGTTAGCCTTTTGCCAGCCCCCGGGCACTCACGACTCGCTGGATGACCGCCGCTTCCGGTCGCATCTTTCGAAAATCATCACGCAAAAAGTTGACAAGGTCATTTCGATTCCCGTGCTCAAAGATCATCGCTCCGCAGGGGTAACCCTGGCCCTGAAGAATATGTCACACGGCATGGTCAATAATGTAGCCCGCAGTCACATCTTCTGGGGAGCGAATCCAAGTGGGCGCGGCAGAACACTGAACCACTGCCAGACTTTTATTCCGGCGGCCGTCTCACTGCCTCAGACGCGAGACAAATGTGTGCTCCAAATCCTTGACGGCCTGCTGGGAACCTACGAGGGCGGACCCGGCAGTTGGAATCGGACGTTTGCCACCTGGGAGTACAAGTCGCTGCTGTTTGCCACCGATCCTGTGGCGTTGGACTCTGTCGGCTGGAACATACTGGACCACAAACGTTCCCAACATGGCTGGCCCTCGGTCGCCAACATGGGTACCGACGCACAGCCGGGGGCCACGCCTCAAAATCCCAACGGCGCCCGGTCCCGCTCGGAAGTTTTTCATATCCGTCAGCCGCAACACGTCCCACTGGCATCACTGCTGGGCCTGGGAGTGTTCGAGCAGAAAGACATCAAGCACCAGGTCTATACCATCGGTTAACAACGATACTGTTAACCCGCGATGCTGTTTACCTGCCTGCCAGCAGGTCCTCTTCCAGCTGGGGCACCTCGTCGCTGCCGAGGTCAAACCATTCAGGCTGGAATTCGATTCTCCGCCGCTGGCGAATCGCCTGATTGGCAACCTGGGCATAAGTTGCTGTAGCAAGCGCCGCAGCGGGACTGCATCGCGGCTGGTTCTCTGCCGACGGATTACGGATACACCAGGCCAGGTGTTCTAATTCCTCGCGATACCCACGACTCGAATTTCCAACGGTGGCTGCCTGGGCCCAACCGGCCCCGGCGCTGCCGGAACTGTCGCTCTCTGCGGCGACGATCGCGGGCTGGCTCGTCTCGCTGAGCGTGAGAGAAATCTCGGTAGCGGCCCGCGTTGCTTTCTCACCCGGAGCGGGTTCTTTGAACAGCATGACATTTTGTTCTTGTTCCACAAACATCGTGCCTCTCGATCCCATGATTTGTTCGCCATACCCATCGATCGAATTGGAACTGATCGCGGAAAAAGTGACCACGACGATGTCGTCCGCATTATTTCCGGCATGTTTACCTTGTGGATGAGAGTGCCCGGGAAATTCGAACGTGGCGAACACCTGGTCGTCAATGTCCCGCTGACCATCAAAAAAACACCCACCGCCCACGCCACTGACAGCAAGAGGGTGAACCCCGCCCAGAAGCAGACCACAGACTTCCAACTGATGGCTTCCCAATTCGGTCATCAGGCCCCCGCCCATGCGTCGATGGAGCCGCCACCAGCAGAGTTCTTCAAGCGAGTCGTAACCGTAGCTCTGATAATCCAGGTTCGCATCCATCGCCGGAATGGGGTCCTGCCACGGATCGTCGTGCAACACCGAGCCGTCTGCAGCAGTCGCATTATCCAACCGCGGCCAACTGTGATTGCGATGCCAGAATGCCCGCACGTGCTGCACATCTCCCAGAACGCCATCCTCAATCAATGAGAGGGCGTTGTCGTAGAGCATGCTGTAATGGCGATGGTGTCCCGTGGACAAAACCAGGTTTTTTTCGCGGGCCAGATTTGCCAGCTGTTTACACTGGTCACCTGTTTCAGCCAGCGGAGCTTCACAGAAAACATGCTTCCCTGCGTCCAACGCCTCGCGCACCACGGAAAAGTGCAGATGAAGGGGTAAAGCAATCACCACGAGATCCAGATCCGGGTTGTCGAGCAACTCCCGGTAATCTTTGTGATAACGCACTTCCTGTTCAAACTGCGTTTCACTCATGTTGTACTTGCGCAAAAAACCGAGCCGCATCGGATCACCCGCATCACCATTTCTGACCCGTTGAATTTGCGAAGGGCGGATCTCGCTGTAAGCTTCAAAGCGAAGAAAATCCGGATTCGACACCGAGAGCAGCAAATTCCCCTGGCTGCCGGTGCCAATTAATCCCGCGCGCACCGTTTCATCTTCCAGTTCTGAGTAGCCGTAGTAAAACGCACCAGCGGCAGGAGCAACTGCTACGGACTTCAAAACGTCGCGACGGGACACACCCAGTGCGTTGTAATAATTCTGGCGACCGACCTGCCGTTGTTCAGGGGTGAGGTTCATAAAAAGTACCTGCTCATAGGATGGTTAGTGGCCCGTACTGCTGGCTCCCCGTTTCCAACAGCCCGGTGAGGCGACTCGCACTCATGGATTCTATTATTCTGTACGGTAATAAGTCCTTCGTCCACATTCCGGCCCGGTGGCTCGCTTCGAGTTCACCAGACCGGCAACCAAGGCCCTACCAAAAATCACTCCTATTCAGCGACTGTCTGCGACCGTCGTCTTCTCCCGTCGTCGCAGGCCACGCCACAAAAAACTCAGGAAGGGCATGGCAACGGCATCCAGACCGATCCAGCGACTTGACGGGGTGCTGGCCAAAACCAACGCTGCCATCGCTTCGATCAAGTTGTTATTGACGTACAAGTAGTGGGCTCCGCCTACCGCGGAAGCGGTGAGTCCCGGTAACGGCGGCATCGCAAGATAAAACAGCAGCAACATCGTCGCGGCGCCCAAGGCCGCAAGTCGACCGAATAATCCGAGAATCAAGCAGGCTCCACAACCGATCAATCCGCCCATCACCACCCAATTGACGTAACCGATCGCACCGACCATCGCCGGGGTTTGTTGCTGCAGTTGCGCCGGGGAAAGCAAACCGGCCAATTGTTTGTGATAGGCTGCTGTCGATTGAATGACCAGATTCTGGACAATCTGCAGATTGTCGGCCATTTTTTGCGATTCCCTCCTGGTCAAGGAGGACCCGGCGGGCAAAGTACAGTCTCTCACATAGTGATCGAACGCTTGCCGGGCTGCCTGGTCCTGCCCGTCTATCAAGTCCTTTCGGAGTCGTTGCTTTGCGTAACTCAACTCACCCAGCACCGACTCCCGTTGCTCTACTTCCAGCCGATAGGACCACTTGAAGTCCCGCAAATCATTCTGCCAGAGCCGGTTGACCTGCAACAAAAGTTCCTCTTGGAGCCTGACTCTCACCGACTGCAAATGATCTTCCGCCGGCACTTCCCGCCCTTCGCCATCCTGTTCCATTTGCGTCAATCCTTGCGAGAGTTTCTCCCAGCGGCGAGCGATGGCCTGGCGCTCAAATATATTGCCCGGATCACTCGCTTCCACAAACCCTCGAAACGATTCGCTCAGCGGTCCTTCAGAGTTCTGCAGGTAGGCTGCAGCAGACCAAGGATCATTCGTGGAATGCGTATTCAGCTTGTACAACCCCTCGTAGAGAAGATGCCAGCCGATAGCAAATCTCAACAGCACAAGGAGAAGTTGGGTCAGCCAACTGTAACGGGATGTAAAATCGTTCACCATGATCTTTCGGCAACCGTTGTAGACTCTCGCGTCCGCACTTCTCCGACGCACCGGGCAACTTGAATGCAGACCGGACAGTCCAGGATTCTCTTCAAACATACCCGCCGACAAAAGCAGCCAGCGCAAAGGCGTCACCGTCCCGGAAACTGCCGGTGACGCTGCCTTCCCCGAACTGGGATTCTAGAACATCACTCGAATCCGACAAGGTGTCGCGTCGATTCCTATCTCCCCATCATAACAACACGGCACCCCGGGGTGGCACAAGAAAGGAGAAATGCGCGCGGCCGATTGACATGCCACAGCACCTTTTTCGTGACATCGACCGTTCGGAACATCTCCCTGCGCCGATGGAACGGTGGTCGTTGAATGTAGTTCTTTCATCCCCCGGCCAACCCGTCGACCTAATTCAACTCGATGTCTGCGAGCAGCAGTTCATCCAGTGTCATTCGTTCGATGAGCACACTCACCTGCAATTCTTCCGCCTTTTTGGTCAAGGCTTTCATGCAGTCCGGCACTTGGGTGGGATCCGTAAAAATGTAGCCCTCACCAATCAGTGACGAATCGCACAAAGCACCGTCGTACTGTTTTGCAATTTCATCGAAAGGCGATGTATCGAATTCGTCTTCTTCAACGTCGATCGTCAATTCAACGAAAAAGACTTTCGTTGAAATCAGACGCAACTTACTGACGACTTCCCAAGCTCGAGCGGCAAACTGGGGATCGTCTCCCTTCTGGATCTCGTTCTCGTGATCCAGGTGCTCTAAAACTTCCTGCAGCAACTCATCCAGAATTTCGTGTTGACTCTCGCCCATCGAGACTTCTTCTCCTTCTCATACGTTGGCCTCCCCACACTGGATCGTGGCTTCTTCACAGAAAAAACATCCGGGTTGAAAGCATGCACAGCACCGGGAACCAGCCAAGGGTTGACAGATCACTTCCGCCGACTTCGTCCATGGCAGAACTCAAGTTGTCTCGTCTCAACTCATGACTTGCAACTCCCCTTCACGGTTCGGCCGGTCAATTCAGAACTCTTAAAACGGGTCTCGCAATCCCTTCCATTGCGGCCCAGGGCCTGCGTGAGAGGCTTTCGGAGTCCCAGGGTGAAAATGGGGGATCTAGATTCAAAGGTGTCACAGATTGGTCTGGACGCAGGTCCCCATCTCGCTATCATTCGCTCGGCGCTACCGTTGCAGACCATAGGAAAGGGCTTCAATATGGATTACGTAATAGTCATTGATAAACTAAACGATATTTTACAGCACGAGTGGACGGGGGTGGCACAGTACTCGCAGGCCGGTTTTGTGGTCACTGGATTGTGGCGAGAAGTGTATGCCGAATTGTTTCATAAAAGTGCCGAGGAGTCCTACGGACATGCCAAATTGATTGGTGACAAAATTGTGGCCCTGGGTGGCGTTCCGTCGGTCGAACGAAATCCGGTCCGCCAGTCACAAGATGTCCAGGAATTGCTCGAGATCGGGCTGGAATTCGAGTCCAAGGCGGTTCAACTCTACAACGAAGCACTTCAGCTCTCGCAAGGGGACCGGGCCCTGGAAGTCTACCTGGAGGATATTTTGAAGGAAGAGCAGGAGGGTGTCGACGAAATCGGCAAACTGCTGCGGGACAGCCAGTCTGGCAGCGGAGGCCAAGCAGCCAGTCGCGCGGGCTGATTTTCTACAACGGTCTTCCCGGTACCGTTGCGGAGCGATTCTTGCTGGCGGGGGAATTCCATCCGGAGACCGTACCTGCAACGGTTCGGGTGTCAGCAGACATGCCCGGGGTGAACCCTAAGCTGAACCTGCGTGGATCACTCGGGGCACAAATCCAGCAACCGTACTGTCCACCTGCCGCAGGGTGGCAGGACCCTGGGTTGCGGCCATCACGTTTCGTAACTGGGCCATTTGTTGCACATCCAGCCGAATGCTGCTCTGTGTGAACCAACCCAGAGACGAACCTCCCCAGGACTGCTGGCGCAGTTCCATCCAGGAACCCCGTTGCGGATGATGACAGTGCACAACGAGGGTTCGTTCGTGGTCCACTCTCGAGGAGAGCGTGCCGAGTATCGCTTCGCTGGGACCGTTCATAGGAATCCAGAATACGGCAGGGCATTAAAATGAGACTGAGTCTCAGTTACTTCCATTGTAATTGGGCCGAATTTATTGTCAACTCCCAATCGTTCAGCGGTGGTTTGACAATCGTTTCAGCCACTTTCAAGGAGTGACGGCATGACCGGTTCTGTGCGTGTCCATACGGGAAAACTGGCCTGGTCCGGAGACCACTGGATCCTTGGAATTCGACCACAGGGTGTGCAGCAACCGAGTGCCTGGATCAGCCTGTTTCACACCCGGTACAGTCCTGCCGGTGAAGGGACCGCTGCACAAATTTTTATTCCCGGAGACCGGCCGCTCAGCGTTATTTGCACTGACCGGTCCGAAGTGGGGCGATTTACCCAAGAACAGTTTTTCTCCGCCAGCAGTTACTTTGACCCGGACGCGCCGCTGGTCGATGCGCAGTTCCAACGCCAGGGCGACATCCGGACGGACCCGGCATGGGTCATCGAAACGGGCGAGTTCCGGATTGTGGCACGCTGGCAGATCACCCAACCCGCCGTGATTGCCGCAGGTACGTTTCGTCCTGGCACTGAACATTTCACGCTCCTGTTCTTCACCGATGCGGCTTCCGTCCAACGCGATGGCCAGTCCATTGAGGGACAGCCCTACCCCCGCGATATCTGGAAACCATCGATCGGCGGGGAACGTAGTTCTTGCGTCATCGCCCTCGCTGAAAGCTTGCTTGAATTCCAATCCGACGAGGGAACATGACCTGGGCGAACATTTCAACCACCCCAACCCGATCCTCTGCAAAAGACGCGGTGGGCACGAACAGATAACAGCCAAACGGAGAAACACAACCATGATTCCGTTCCAGACCAGGCAGCCACCGGAGCAAGTCCCGGAACTTCCCACCCTGCAGGCTCCTGATGGTTCCCGGGTGCGTCTACTCCTCGAAGGCAGCGGGGGTGCGATGGCCCAGTTCACCCTGGCACCCCGCCAAATCTCGCTGGCAGTTGCCCACAGAACCATTGAGGAAATTTGGTTTTTTCTCTCGGGGAAGGGCCGGATGTGGAGACAGTTGGCCCAACAGGAAGAAGTTGTCTCCGTTTCACCGGGCGTTTCCCTGACGATCCCCACGGGAACCCATTTTCAATTCCGAAGCGACTCGGACGAACCGCTGGTGGCCCTGGGAGTTACCATGCCCCCCTGGCCCGGCGAACAGGAGGCATACGTCGTTCAGGGCCCCTGGGTTGCAAGCGATTAGGACCGGTGCAAGATCAGCCACCCGGTTCAGCATGCTGACCTCGAATGCGGGCAGCATGCAGATGTGCCACGTACCACATGTAATGGCTGATTTCCAGTCGATCCGCCTCCAGAAGGTGTCGCCGCGCTGTTTCTTCGTCTTGCAACACCTCAAAATAAAGCCCTAAATACAAATGGGCGTAGAAGCTGCGATGTCGCCGTTCCCGCTCCGCAGGATTTCCCTGTTCGAGGGCGACCAGCACATCCTCGGCAGAACCCTGACCTCGATAAAGAGCGTCGATCTGCATCATCGGAATTCGTTGATCGGGTTGCGCCAGGGGCAACATGTCCTGCCGAGCTTTTTTAATGCCGGCGTGGCGTGCCTGGCAGAGGAATTTCCAGACAACGTTTTCCACGTCCGTCGCGTCGTAGGTTTGATACAGTTCAAACTGTTTCGCACCCTCCGCAAAGCGGCCGTCGTAATAACAGGAAAGGCCCCGCTGCCAATGCGGTCGCTCCAGATTTTCATCGAGAGATATCGCGTGATCAAAATCCTCGATGGAGCCCTTCACATCGCCCGCCTTGAACCGCAATCCCCCCCGACGGTTCCAGGCCTGAGCCTCCTGCGGCGTTAATTCGATCCAGCGGTCGTAGTCCGAACGGGCGGCGACAAAATCCTGCAGCGATTCACGAATCTGCGCCCGCAAAACGAACGCACTCGTATTGTCCGTATTTTTCTCGATGAACCTCGTCAAAGTTTTCTGAGCATCCTCAAGTCGACCGGCCTGGAACTGGCGATGAGCAAGGTCCAACGTCGGTGCTTCCTGGGCGTTCATCGGCGTGACCAAACGGCTTGTCCAGGCAACGGCAGTCGCCAGGTACCAGGCGAGGCAGCATACATTCTGCTGGGAACGAAAGAAAAACATCTTGAAAACCTTTTTCCAGACAGGGAATTGTGAAGAGCGTTTGTAATCAGTACCCGGTCCACCGTGAAGCGTCTCATACAACCCTCTGAGTTTCCTTGACACACTGCCCCGGGTAGGCAGGGATCTGTTTCCTGACAACCGGCACGTACAAGGGACAACGAAGGCAACCTGCTTGAATTCCCGACAGTCCGACCAGGCCCGGGTTCAAAATGGCTGGTTGTGCTTCGCCACCAACGGATCACTGGTCGGTGACCTGTACCGGGAGGCAGGTACCTGTACCCTGCCAACGGTGTACCCAGCGTGCACTATAAGAAAGAGCCCCTTCGCTGGCTACCAACCTGAACCCGAAGCCAAAAACAAAAAAAGGGGTGGTTCAGGCTTGACCTGCTCCACCCCAATGCACGGGGTTTGAAATTCTGTTTGTTTTTTAATGATTCCCGAAACGATGCATTCCTGCGGGAATTTTTTCTCAGGGATCCGGCCGTTCGTTTTTCCCACCGATTCAACTCTTGGGCGACTTACTTTTCTGTGCTGCCGCCATGGATTGGTTCAGTCGCCAAAGTTCTTTGAGCAGTCGCTGTCTCTCGGAAGTTCTAATGGCACGTCCCAGTTCAAGTTCTAAGAATTTCCTGGTCGAGGCAATCATGGCTAAACCCGTCCTTTCAGGCAATTTGTTTTTCAGGGGCCATGACTTGCGAAAAAACCAGGGTCATTTCGTCAAATTTCGGGCCAGGATTCAGTATCTCGTTTGCCAGTTGCTGCTGCCGGAGGACTGCTAATTCTTGTCGAAACAAACGTTCGCCAGGCGTCCAACGATTCCTGATGTCGATACACGCTTGCCGCACCTGAGTCCGTGTCGGGGAAGTGTTCGATTTGATCATGGTTGTCACCTTTCTATGGGTTTGTTGACACGCCACAGGTAGATAGCAAAACGGGTGCCAATTTTGTAGTTCGTGTCCCAGGAAAGCTCTCCGCATCACGTTATACAGTTCGTTAATATCGACTTAGGTCGTTTGTACTTTTTACCAAGGGGTCCCGAATGGTGGTTCCAGACCGCTTTCGGGCGTAGTCCAAATGATCACGTGTGTCTCATTATAAGACATCCCGTTGTGAGACGCCGAGTGACGGGCGGCTCCTCATCAAGTTTAGAACCGGTTCTCCGCTGGAGAAAGAAAAATCTTGAAACAATCGTTTTCGCCATCAGGCGTGAAACGGATTTCTCCTTGACCCGGACTGGAAACTCGTCCGACAGTGACGCGGCCTGCCGAAAAAGGGGAGAATTGGCAAAATCTAGGACCCGGGTGCTTCGTTCACCAGATATTTGGCCAGCAGCGTGTCCAGGGAAAAGCAGTGCTTGGCCGAACGTTTTCCGTCGACAGACTGGGGATTCAAAGCGACTGCCGTGACCCTGGCATTCAACCGGCTTAGAAATTCACGGGTCTGTTCAAGATCAGACAATTCGAACAGTTCCCCCCCCTCCTGAGTGTCGTCAACGTATTGGGTGAGTTTCTCCTCGCTGGCGAAGAGCGCAAGGGCCGCCAGTTGTCCCCCGTCAGGACCAACCCCCTCGATACAGGCAAAGCCATCTTTTTGCGCCCAGACATAGACCGGGTAGCTCCAGGGCGAATAGTCGACCACCAGGTGCTGCTGAAGCATTTCGTCCACCGAAATGGACCAGCGAGCGTTGACTTCGTCATCCGTCGGTTCCGGATCCAGTGCAATTTGTGAAACTGGTGCCTGGAGACTACGCAGCAGCCAGCCAAATTCTCGGGCGTTCGACAGGGCCCGTGGGCTTCCTGAAATTTCCCATTGAGCCATCACACCTTCCGCTTTCTCCAACTCCGTGAAGATAACCAGGTAGTGGACTGGCTGCCCGGGATCCTGTGAGTCGACGACCGAGGCATAGCCGGTGGTCAATGGAATGATGTAAAGCGGATATTTCCATGTCAATTCCATCGCAGAAGTTCCTTCCTTCACCAGCGAAACTGGCGTTGCCCCGTTACAAGACTGCCATCGTGAAACATCGCCGCCGAACCTTTGTGTTACGTCCGACAACCAGCGACAAAACGAACGGTCGCCGGGTGATCGGTTCGCCGATGACGCAGAGAATTTCGCGTGGGCCGCGTGTCTTAGCTGGTATCCATTGTTGCCAGGGCATCGCACCGGTCAACAGGGTGGAAAAGCCGCGGTCCCTCACTCCCCGGGAAACGCCCGTTGAAAAGCAAACTGCTGGATACCGGAAAGATGTTCTCCCAGTCACGTCTTGTCGCCCGTTCTGCAAGCACAGCGGTGAACACCCCCACACCATCGCCACGTTTCGCGTTTGGCAGGGAAAGCTTCCGGGGGCGAACATCGCGGCGCGGGACAAGCGTCCATGGTTGCCTTCCGACCTGGAACACGGAACCGGCGCCTCGCAAGCCTGTCAGTGGCCCGGAAGCGGCCGGGGCTGCTTGCTTGTGCGTCAAGTTGCCAGCGAGTAAAAGAGGGGTTGCTCGCTGGACCTCCGCCGGGTCGCCCTGACACGCTATTACTCTCGATGAAGGACCTTCCATGAATGACCCACTCTTTTCCGTCGCTGGACAAATCGT
>CAUZBP010000034.1:0-46306 GCA_963578105.1 Planctomycetota bacterium | reverse complement strand
CCGTCATCGTCGCGAGCCGACAGGATGCGATGGCTGTGCTCAAAACCCGCGTGGTAGCGGTGGCAAGGGATGGTATAGACGGAGTGTTTTGTGCGGAAGATAACTTCAGGACCCAGGTTGATGTTAATCAAGATCCGTTGTGGTTGTTGTCCTAATCCCTCGGGCCGATCGAGAAATTCACAAAGCTGGATGAACTGATTTCTCTGCAAACGGTCCCCCCGCTCATGAAGGCCAAGCATGACCTGTGGCGAGCACAAAATGGCCACCGCTAAAAATCCGGTTCCCAGTTGCAGCGGGAGCGACCAGGTCCGGGAAAGTCTCCGTTTGAATTCCAACAGAACTAAACCGACCAGGTAGGAATAACATGGCAGTAACAGGATTGAGATGTAGCGGCAGAGGCGGCGGTGGGACAGGGCCAGAGGAAGGAAAATCAGCAGCGCACAGGCAATAAAGATCCAGGCTCGCGACCCGGGCGACGGAGATTTCTTGGCCAGGTAGAAGAGTGTCGGAATCGCGGGAAGGAGAATACCCAGCCAGTGGCGGAACTGCATCCAGGAGATTCCAAATTGGCCTTCTACCAACGCTTGCCAGCGTACCGGAGGTTGTTGTTCGAGAACGTAGATGTGGTGCAAACGCCTGAAGAGTGGATCGATGTCTGCATAGGGGTCGGCGAATAAGTCGGGAAAGAAAAATCGCATGACCAGTGCCGACAGGGCGGCGCCGGCCAAACCGTAACCGAGTCGGGTAAGCACTGTCTGTCCCCGGCCTGTTTTCTCCAGACGTACGATCAGCCACCAGAACACGGTGATCAGGACGAAGAGGCTGACATGCACCCGCGAAAGTTCGTCATAGACCGTCTCCGACAATCCGCCAACACCGTGTTCTAGGAGTAAAACGACAAGACTGCAGGCCGACAGAGCAAGATTATAGCGAAACAGTTTCGCTCCAAAATCCTGTTTTACCAGCAGCCAGTACATTCCGAGGATGGCTTGGCTGACAAAGATTCCTAGCAGGCCCTCGGCGCTGACCCAAACCGCGACGGCGGCAACGAGTCCGGCCAGGTAGCAGGCCTGCTTATTAAACGGATAGACAAGAATCCGGATGATGCACCCTAGAGTGAGAGCGAATAAGGGTATCTGAAGGAGATGGTTATCCGGCCTGCCGATCTGGAAAATGATCAACAGACTGTGCTGCGATAAAAAGAGAAGACCCAGTGGTGCCCGATGCTGCTTCCCGAGCACCGGCGCAAATCCCCAGTAGAGGCTGACGACAGTCAGCACGGCGCTTAACGGACTGATGGCCAAACTCCACCAGTAGAGCGCCTCTTTGAATCCGAAAAAAGGGGCTCCCACCCAGGCACCCAGGTAGAGAATGGAATCGAAAAGTCGTGTCCAATGCTGCTCGTATCCGTGGGGTGGATTCACGCAAGCCAGGGTCTTATTGAACCAGTCTCCTGTCTCCTGCAGGTTCAAAACACGCGTCATCCACATGTAAGAGTCGGCGTCGCTCAAGTGGCCGTCGAAGATTCCGGTTAGCACGCCTCTGGCGACCAGCACTCCCACAATCAGAATCGTCGCTCCGATCATTGCAAAGCGTGGCTCCCAGAGACTCGATTTCGACTTTGACATCGAATGGTTCATGCCCAGCGCTCCCGCACACTTCGGTCGAAGGGAAAAAGGGCGCGGGTGGCCGGATATGCGCGCGATCGACCCGTTCCGAGAGGACCATGGGAATCGAAGGCCGGCGGAGACGATTGTGTTGCAGTCAATACGGCCGGACTCAGTCGTCGCTTCCCATCGTTACACGGAAGCGGAACGATGGGCACGTCACCTGCCACGCTGTTTCCGTCCAAAACGTTTAAATCGGCAGGTGACTGGTCCAGACGATGGCCGGTCAGACCATGGTCATACTTTGTTTCGAGCGTCCGGGCCTTGGTTGGCAAGAACGTTGACAGTCCCGCGAATTGCATTCCGACCCTTTGGCTCCGCCCATGAAGCTGATTCAGAATTATCAACCGCTTCCTCCTTTATTTCCCATGCTAGTCGCCCAGAAAACCGTCTGATTGCATGAGAGACAGCGCCAGGTTGTTACCCGATCCGTATAGCTGACACCAGCTCTTTGTATCGGAGCACCACTTCGCTAACGATCACTTCCGGATTGATCGATCCTTTCGCTGAGTTTGTGGTGGTTCAGGCGAACGATGGACACCGCTCAACAAACAAAAACGGTCGTCGTGAAAATCCAGACACACGTCGCAGGAGTCCCTCAGGATACATCGACTCCCGCTGGGATTCCAGGTTGCTCGGATTTGCCAGTTCACAGGCTATAACTTGTCGTCGACTCTTGGATTGAATCCAACATAAGTATGCCCAGATGCAGAGTAAAGGGGTAAACGCGAGAACCGTCGCGCATAACAAGAGATCATTCCCAGCGTGTCAGCAAACGAAGACAGCGCGATTTTTTCAATGGATGTTTTCCCCCGATCCTCGGACAGGTTACAAAAATGGAAGACTTTGTTCGATGGCAGAAAACAGGGCGGCCCCGGCCATTTTGTCGAGACATGTTGACGACCTACTTGCCTGACACGTTCGGGTGTTTGAGGTAGATACACACAGCGTGAAGATGAAGCCGAATGTTGAATGATGGCCGGCACTTTCCATCGAATCAGGTGGCAGACGACCGCTTTTGTCGGGAGTAAAATCAAGTTTGTAAAACGGTTCACGCGGCTCTTTGTCATTTCTGTACAGGCTTGTCAAAATGGGTGCTCGAAGTCTGGGGTCTGCTTCCAGGAATCTCCAGTCCGGCCAGCCATGCTCGTGGTATATGGTATAATAGAGATAATGGACGAATCCCCGCGGCGGCGTTTTGCGAGTCAGGCCCTGTAGAGCGCCACGAGGTTGGTGAAGGTGGTAGGTATTCGTGTCTCGCAATAGACTTGACGAACTTCGAACGGAACACAGATCGGTTAAGTTGGGTGGCAATCCTGCGCATCGGGTAGGACGTGCCTGGTGGATGTTTCCCCTGGTGGCGGTCACCACCATCGTCGTTGCACTTGCGATCTGGGATTCGGGGATCGGCAATGTCATCTGCAAAGATGCCTCGCTGTTGTCCGGTGAGCAACCTCCAGAGTCGGCATCGACTTCGGCTGCCAGAGGGGAATCGAGACCTCAGGATTCAGCACCGGAGGCACCTGGGAAGACCTCGCCAAAGTCACCATTGAGCACCGGCAACAACCTTTTGGGCGAGGCTGTTTTAACGCCCCGAATTCAAGCCAAGCTGGATCAGCAAGACAAAAATCTCGACCCGACGGAAGACGGGTGGGAAACAGAAGCATTTCATGATGCTGCAAAGAAACAGCTGAAAAAAATATCACAGTTTCTGGCGAGTCCTGAAGGGTACGATACGGACAAGCTGTCAGAAATTGTGGCTCCGGGGTTTGTCTGCGGGGCACTGCGTCCTCAATCGCGGGACGAATCTTTTCAAAATGAGACAATCACATATTGTCGTCTAACCACCCCGTACACCGGAAGCTTTTCGTCATGTTGAAGATGGGTCTGGCTGCTTTGTTGATCCTGCTGCTTGCGTTGACTGGTGTCTACTGGTTCAACGACTCGCCGGACGAGGTGCAAGACAGCAGTGCCAGGGGCTGGGTCGATGTTGTCGAAAACGACCAGCAGGCCAATGCGTCACTCCGCCGTTTGCGGTCGCTGCCCTATGTATCGTATGTTGAGGACGAGCAGAATCCTGAAAAGACTGGCGTTGCCTTGTATGACGATTCACTGGCGTTTCCAGGAGTCAATTTGTACACCTCCTTGTGGGGTGATACCGGACATCTGCTGGATATGCACGGTAACGTCCTGCACGACTGGCGTTTTGCGCCGATCGTACGTCCCCGGGAAGAACGTCTGTTTGCTTTCAAGCCCGGTGTCAGTTTTTTGAATCTAGGCAGATCCGGCCATTTGTTTCGACTGCAAAATGGCGATCTTCTCAAATCGAATTGGGAGGAATCGAGCACCATTTGGCATCAGGAAGGGACCTATCACCACGAGATTTGTTTTGACGAACTGGGCCAGGTCTACACGCTGAACAAAGAGTTCCACGAACTGAATCACAGGAGTCTTTCTGTTCCCTTCCAGGATAATAATCTTGTCATCTTTTCAAACAAGGGAGAGTTGCAAAAGAAAATATCGATCGGGCGTCTTGTTCAACGGCAAATACCCAGCGAGTATTTAGACGCAATCTGGAGACTGGAGCCCGGGTCGGAACTTGCCCAGCAGCATCGTCGGAAATGTGGTCTGGAAAACCTGTACGACATTCTGCACGTCAACACGGTACAGATTCTCAAAGATGACACGTTCGTGGGGAAAAAGGGTGATTTACTGATCTGTGTGAGAAATATCAATCTGATTTGCACGATCGATCCTGAGCGGGAACGCATTGTTTGGATGTGGCAGAATGGACAACGTATTCTTGATCGGCCGCATTATCCGACACTACTGGCCAACGGGAATATTTTGATCTTTGATAACGGATGGTTTCGAGGGCATTCACGGGTGATTGAGTTCAATCCGCAGAGCGAGAAGATTGTTTGGGAATATGATGGATTACCCGAGAACTCGTTTTTTACAAAACGTTGTGGAATGGCTCAGAGATTGCCAAACGACAATATTCTCGTCACGGAAACCGCCAAGGGTCGTGTGTTCGAGGTCACTCGCGAAGGTGAACTCGTGTGGGATTTTTACAACCCCGACAAGGATCGGGAGCATCCGGATCTGAGAGCGTCGATCTATCGCTATTTGAGGTTGACGACAACCGATCTTCAGGAGATCAACTTGCCGCCCGATACGAGGCGGAAAATATCGGCGCTAGGATATCAATGAACGGATCCTGCGTACGTCGCAGGGTCGGTTTCGCACCTGCCTAAACAAAGGCGCCACCTTGCCAGCACCTGCCAGTCCGAACGACCCGTGTGTGGACGCCCGGTGAAATCTAGTACGACCTATGCTGGCTGCCGCGAGAACTCGAGGTCTTGCGATATGACCCGAAGGAGGGGCGTAACTTTAGGATCGACACGGATGACGAAAGTCCCTGCGCGAAGACACGCGATGAGGTCATTTGTTTTCTCAATCACGAAATGCGAACGAGAACAGTTGTGCGTCGTGCAGGTGGAAGCGGAGCACGAGTGGTTTCCCGGCGAGATCCGCGACATTGGTTTTGTTGCCAAATGTTACAATGTGGCGCAGGTCGTCTCCATGGATCGGTGCGGAAGCGGGCCATGTAGCCAGTTGCCGGAGGTCCATGCCAAGTAGTTCCACTACGATTTTTCCCTGCGGTTGCACCTTGGCGTTTATTTCCAGTCGCTGCCCTGAGAAATGGACCGGGACGGTTGTCAAAGTGGCACCTTCCTTCGGTCCGTCGGCCGAAACAAAGCGATCCTTGCGCCATTTGACCAGGCCGATTCCTGATTCGTGATCAGGTTCATTTTTGTTTTTTACCCCAAACCATCTCGGCGCCCCGTGAGTAAGGTTTGCACTGGAGTAATACAACCAGACTTCTTCCTGGTGATCGAAGGCGTACGCTGCAGTGCTGAAAATGCCGCTGTCCCAATCGCTCGGTTGGCCAGGTTCAATGGCGGGAGTACGGTAAGGGCGTTCGAAATGCTCCAGGTCGCGTGAGACGGCCAGTTGCACTTCCAACGGACCATCGTTCGTTGAAAGTGAATTGGGAACATTAGTGGTGATGCTGAGGAGCCAGGGAAAGGCGATCAGGCAACTTTCAGCCACATAAAATCCCGAGCCATAGATTTCTGTCCGCATCACATTCGGATTGTCCGGGTATTTCAGCAAGGGGCGAGCTTTGGCGGCCCGGATACGGGTGCCGTAATCGTCTCTTCGGTCTGCCCATATTGCCGGTGTCGCTTTTGACCAGTGCAAAAAGTCGTGGCTGGTCGAGGTCCAGAGGGACCTGCGACGGCGGCCCAGCACCGGCATTTGTTGTTTGAAAATCGCAACATACTGCTGGTGCGTTTCACTCCAACAGGCGCAGATTACGTCCTCGATGTAAGAAATCGGTAAAATGGTCCCGGGAGCCGCTTCCTTCCAATGCAGACCGTCAGGAGAAACCATCGCACAATACCCATGATCGTACCGGTAACAGATCATTTTGTAACGGCGAGCCGGATCTGGGTCCCGTGGGTCTTTGATGACGCTGGCCAACAGTCTATCCGTCACGGCATTGTGTGGTTTGCCATTATTCGACCGAATCGTTCCTTGGTGAGACTTGTCCCAGTGAATTCCGTCGCGGCTGGTAGCGTAGAAGGTTGTCTCGTGCGAAAAGTATTCACTGGCCGATCCGAGATACCACATCTTGAACAGCTTTTCGTCGCTGTCGTACAGCACCGATCCGTACATTTGCAAGTTCCATCCTTCACATGGCTGATCGACTTTCACCAACGGCTCGCGGGAAACTTTGCGACCTGGGTGTAACGTGAAGCTCACGCCTTTTGCTTCGTAGACCAGTTCCTGGTCAACAAACAATTGGGACTTGGAAGCCACATCGACTACGGTCTTCTGTGGCCGTGCTGATGCAACCGGTAGCCAGACGAGCAGGAAGAATATCGCCAAGATCGGATAGCAAGTCGATGGAAAGATCACAACCCGATACGATGCGCACCTGATGTTGAAGGCCAAGCGATTGTGAATCATATGTTTCATCGATATCTCCTCAGTTCGGCAGATTACAAAAGGGGTGCTGCTATCTCGGGCGGCTGCTAACGGGTCGCTGGGAAAAGTAGTAAGTCGGTATCGTCAAGCATTGTATCTTATTTTTGCGTTATCGATCGGTAATTCTCAAAGCTGTAGACCGGTCTGCGAAGATACCGTGACGCAGTGACGATGTCCTTCCTGTCGAATTGCTTTCGAGTGGGGAATTCTCTCCGAATCTGACAAGCCAGCAATGAGCTCGGTTCGCTGGTTTGGCGCTAGTCAGTGCCCGACGGCGTCGCCAGAACTAGTTCGGTTCTAAATTTGTGTGCGGGAATTGGAGGGGACCGGTGGCGTCGTCATCTGCCTCTTCCATCGCTTTACCGGCAGGGTTTCGAATTTCTCCGTACTGGGTGCGGGCAACCGGGTGTTGCTAAAAGATTGGTCGGTTGCGCCAGATGATTCGTCAACCCAGCTCCGGCGCGATCGGATAACGATCATGGCTGGGGTTCTTACGTCGCAGAAGAAATCGACGTTAAAGTCGCACAGCAGTGCTGGCCCGGGTGTTGTTTCACCGGATGAAAATTAGATCAGTCACATGGACGATGACCAGCACAGCCTGCCACTAACATCAGACCGAAGATACACAGAACGACCGATGACGGCTCAGGCACGGAAGTCGTGAGGGCCCCATAGCCGCTGGGATTAAAACTTGACGCCAGCACGTTGTAGTCCCGGAGGTCGATATCACCATCTCCATCGAAGTTTCCCTGGTCCCAGTTCAAGCCGGTGCCTAATGGAGAAAAGTTAACGGCCAGGGTTGTGTAGTCGCTGAGGTCGATTTTTCTTGATTCCGGGTTTGCCAGGTCATCCACATCGCCGCGAAGGTGGGGTGAATCGTAACCGTTCTCGGTCGCGGCCTGTACGAGCCACTGATCCAGGTCCACGTTGTCAATCACATCGTCATCCACCAGATCAAACTTTTCCGTGGCCTCCGTCGTGGCAACTCCATTGACCAGATTATGAAAGTTCTCGGAGTACATCAGGTTCACATCACTCACGTTGCAAAAAGAATCTCCGTCAAAGTCGCAGAGGAGTGGTGGAGGAGGAGGCGTGTCGCCGTTCACGTTCATTAAGCGAATCGTGCCGCCCGTGATTCCATCCCAGTCCAGACCGTCATGGCTCCAGCCGGGCGGAAGCACTGCATTGATCAGAATGGGATTCAAAGTATTGGTTCCTACACCAGGATTGGAAGAATCACCGTAGGTAATCAGGGTGAAGTCATCGCCCGACGTGTGAGAGTCGAGATTGGTGATCTCGACTGCAAGATTACCCAAGTTGACGAGATTTGATTCGACGTTGATGGCGCCACCCTCTCCGTAGATTAAATTCACCAATGGACCTCCTTCGGAATGACCGGGCGCCGTCAAATTTGGAACCGACAAGGTATGACTGCCAACATCCAGGGTGGTGTCAGCACCAAGTTTGGACCAGTGACCAACGTGTTCTCCGAGGGGATTCGTTTGATGGTAATCGCTCAACAACTGCAGGTGACTGTTGTCTGCCACCTGTAAGCGAAATCCCAAGTCCGTTTGCGCGATGTCAACAGTTTGGATATTTCCACCTCCGTTAAAGACCAGATAACCTTGATCGTAGGAGGTAAAGTCGGACCCGTTAGGTGGTGTGAATGTTGTGTTCGGATCGGTTACATTGCCAGTGACTTTAACCCATGTTTGAACGGGTCCTCCCAACAGGCCTGTGAAACCATCCGGGTCCAATGGAAAGGTCAGGTCACCGTTAATCTGGGTGGTCGTGCCGTTGACAGAAAAATAACCGGCATCCTCAATTGTCAAATCGTCGATCGTGCCTCCCGGGGCGAACGCTATATGATAATAATTGGCAGGATTCAAAGGATTGGTGTCACGGTTGTTATAAAGAGTGAGATTCGGTACGGAGTGGCCGACGAGATCCATCCGGCCGGGACCCGATCGAATTTCACTGATAGAAGGGTCAAAGACAATATCCATGGGATGGGCGCCCTCGGCGGCCGAAGTACCGTCTCCGCCTCGCAGTCTGAACCCTTGAGAGAAATCGAGCACGCCGGTCTGTTCGGCCGACGAGTCGGTGAATGTCATCCCCGGGACGATGAAAGATGCCGGCATACGAGTTGTGGTGAACCCGTTCAGGTCAAATACCATCTGGCCTGAATTACCTGCAGTGTTTGAAAATCGGATGGGCGGCGTTCCAGCATCGTGGAGATGCATGTTTTCGTCCAGCGTCAGCTTGTCGACAAAGTTGCCATTGGCCGTCCACTCGAATACGAGGGGACCATCCAGTGGGGCGAACCCCTTCCAGCGAATATCGCGGTTTCCGGTAAGCGTCGAATTCAGGACTGCCTTTTCATTTCCATAGTCCGGAATACCGTTTCCGTTGCCGCCCCCCTCTGGATTGGCCCAATTGGCCGGGTTGTCCCAGTCGACGGTACCCGAAGTCGGACCGATCCAAGTATGGTCACCGGGTGCTGCCAGCAGGGATGGTGAGTATGATAACGACGTAAGGATGGCGGCGAACAAAAATGATTTGGGACCAGCCGGAAGATAATTTCTGTATTGGGTCATGATTTGGTGTAAATCGATTGTTATGAGATGGTAAATAGTCGGAGGGTTCTGGGACCCTGTTTCAACACAGACCATGCTAAAGCGAAGGCGTTGCAAAATGTCTTCGGTTAGTTTCACGGAAAGGATTTGCAGGGCTTCCCATAGGGTGCCTAGTCTTCTAGTATCCCCCAAACCACGGACATCCGTCAAGGATTCCAGCAGAAAAATTTTCATGCCAGAGTTTGGCACGCCCATTTTTTCTATTGGTCGGATCGGATGTTCAGAAAATAAAACACGCCCTGGGTGAGGATGACAAATAAAACGTGTGCGGCCGGTCGAGTTGCTGGGAATCAAGACCCTTGCCGGACTGTCTGACCGGGTGAATACGATTTACAAGCCTCCGGTCTTCACGTCGTCTACGGGCCATGAACCGACCAGTGATGACTCACATCAGCAGGGCTGTCCAAACCGAATTCTGGTTGGCAGTTTAAATGAGGATATGTAATGGCGCATTATCGCTTGGCCATCGCCAGATTCTGGCACGAGTCCAACAGCTTTTCCGGAATACCCACTCAAATATGCGATTTTGAGCAGTACCAAGGTGGGACACTGATCGGGTCCCAGTTGTTGGAACACACCGAACGGCGTGATGAGATCGCGGGGATGGTGGAAGTATTCAGCGGGCGCGACGATACCGAAATGGTACCTCTGATCAGTGCGGGTGCGCTACCTGCGGGACTGATTAGTCAGGACACGGTGGACCATTTGGAGCAGCAGTTGCTCAGCCAACTGTTGCCGGCTGGTAAACTGGACGGAGTTTGCATTGCTTTGCACGGTTCGATGAGTGCCGAACAAACACCGGATCTGGACGGCTATTTTCTGCAGGTGTTACGCTCGCACGTTGGCCCCGAGGTACCGATCGTGGTGGCGCTGGACTGTCATGCGATTGTGACTCAGCAGATGGTCGAACTGGCGAATGCATTGATTGCTTATCGGACCCACCCTCATACCGATCTGGTCGAGACGGGTGCCCGCTGTGCCCAGGTGCTGATGGATACGGTTCACGGAAAGATCCATCCGCTGACCCGTGCCCGGCGCGTACCGCTGATACTGCCCCCGCCGGACGACGGTACCACCGCCGATCCGCTCAAGAAAGTCTTCAATACCTTCATCGGCTGGGACGATTTGGAGGGAGTCATCGCTTGTTCCATGTGCCCGGCGTTTCCGTTTCAGAATGTGTCCGAACAGGGTTCTATGGCGCTGGCCGTCACCGATGGTGATGCAGACCTGGCGAATCGATTGGTCGATGATCTGGCCGGGCTGTTCTGGGATGTGCGCCACGAGTTGTTACCCGATCCCATGTTGAGTCCTGCCAAGGCGCTGGAGCACGCGGCAACCATTGAAGGGGCACCGGTTGTGATCACCGATTCGGCGGACACCGTGGGAGGTGGGGCGCCGGGAGACAACACTTGTATTCTGGATGCCGTGTTGGCACATCGGCACACGATCAACGGTTTGATTTTGCTGCACCTGCCTGATGCGGACGCCGTCGAGCAGTTGAAGAATGTTCAAGTCGGCCAAACGGCCACTGTCGCGGTGGGAGGAAAGCGGGATCGAGTGTTCTGCCAACCGCTGACAGTGACTGGCGAGATGCTGTGTGTCAGTAGCGGACCCATCCAGGACGACGCGGCGGCCGGTTTCCAGGAGACCATTGAAACAGGGCCCATCCTGTGCCTCGGAATCGACAATGTGCGGCTGGTGTTGACCGAACGAGTCATCCTGGGTCCGCAACCGTCGGTATTTCGGGCGGTTGGCATCGAGCCTTTTGAAGCCAAGGTCGTTGTTTTGAAGACAGGGATTGGTTACAAGATGACCTACGCACATGTGGCGAAAGCCGTACTACGAGCCGACTGCCCGGGTGCTCAATCCTACAACCTGAAAAACTATTTATTCGAACACGTCGCACGGCCCATATTTCCTTTGGACGGCGAATTTGATTGGAACCCGTAGTACTTGATTGGATTTGCAGTGGGGTGTTTCGGCCCCCATCGATAATATCACGTGCCGGTTTGGGACAACCCCTGATGTGCAACGAACGATTGACAATCGATCCACGACAACTGGACGCTGTGGAGCTTTTCGGTCATTTGCCGTCGACGCGCTGTGGAGATTTGGACCGCCAATATATCGGAGAGGTCCTGGACGCCGGTTTTGGCAACTGGGAGCCGGCTGACATGATCGGCCGTTTCGAGTCAGCCTATGCAAAGAAATTTGAGGTGCCCTATGCCATTTCGCACAACTCGGGGTCTGGAACGATGCTGGCCTGCCTGTTGGCGGCTGGTGTAGGACCCGGTGATGAAGTGATCGTGCCCACCCTTACCATGGCGGCTACGGCGTTCGTGGTTATTCAATGCGGTGCGGTACCTGTTTTTGCTGACAGCGATCCCCGCACCTTTAACATCGACCCGGCTGACGTGGCGCGAAAGATCACGCCACACACCCGCGCCATTATTCCCGTCCATCTTTTTGGTTTGCCGGCTGATATGGACCCCATCATGAAACTGGCCAGGCAGTCCGACTTGACGGTGATCGAAGACAGTGCGCAATGTTTTTTGGCAACTTACCACGGAAAAGTGGCTGGTACGATTGGTCATGCGGCCAGTTTCAGTTTTCAGGGATCCAAGCATATGACTTCCGGTGGGGATGGGGGCATGGTGATCACCGACAATGAATTGTTGGGCGGTAACATTCGTAAGGCAGCGGTGCAAGGCTACCGCACATTGGGAGCGGCAGCCGGTCAATCCTCGATCCCACGTGACGAACGGCAGGACTGGAGTTTTAAACGACATGATCGCCTGGGCTACAATTTTCGCATGTCCGCCCTGCAGGCGGCACTTGGCCTGGCCCAGTTGGAACGTTTAGACCGTCTCGTGGCGGCTCGGCGTTACATTGCCTCGCGCTACGAGGACGTGATTTTTGACACGAAATGCGAATGGCTGATCCCGCCATTCACGCCAGCAGGTACGACCCATTCATTTTTCACGTACTCCTGCCTCGTCGACGAGGACGCGATTGGCGTGGATTGGCGCACTTTTCGACAAACCTACATCCAGAACGGTGGTGACGGGTTGTACGGTGCCTGCTCACCGGTCCATTTAGAACCGATCTTTCAGACGATGGAGTTTTTTGGTCCGCCCGAACGGGCGCCTCATCATGATCCCCGGTACCGGGGGAATGTCAAAGGCTACAGCAAGATGGACTGTCCCAATGTGGAATCATTTCGGAAGCGGCTCTGCCAGTTTCGTACCGGTATGCAGACGTTGGAAAAAGTAGAAACCGAGATGGACGCGCTACGTGCTACGATCCGGCACTACTCCTGAACTTCGCTAAACTTCGGACCTTGCTGATGCAACCAGCAGCCAGCACAGCAAAAAGAACATCGCCAGTACGGGACAGAATGAACACGGAAAAATCGCAACCTGCCAGGCAACGGGCTTCACGTTGAGGAACGGATCATGTTGAACAGTCGTTGTCATCACTTTCGCCCGAAGCGAGCCAGTTGTAGGAGCCTAGCCAGGATTCAATGTTCGCGAGTTGTTTCCAGCACTCGGTGCTGCGCGCTATCCAACGGGTCAGCGCTGTGATGCAGGGAGTCGGTCCTTTGCATTCTTTATTCGCAATCACTCGCCGTCCCTAAGCCACGATTCATGTTATACTGACAACGGTACGGGGCGCGTCCCCACGAACTTATCCAAATGGTAGAAAAACGTTGGGAAAACTAGCAAGTAGTTTCTAGTTGATTGTGTTCCAAGCCGCAAACAATTCAGTCGTGATAGAAAATGACAAGCTTGCTGTGTCTTGTCCTCGGGCTGCTTTTACCCTGGTAGAACTGCTGGTAGTTATCCTGATCATTGCCATCCTGACGGCTCTGTTGTTACCGGCCGTGATGGTCGCCCGGGAATCGGCGCGCCGTATCGATTGCGCGAATCGAATGAAGCAATTGGCGCTGGCTGTTCACAACGAGTCCTCAAGAATGAGTAAGGGACGCTTTCCGGAGTTGGTTCGTTTTGGGGCCAACCCCCGACTCGCGATGAGTCTGTTTCATATCATCATGCCCCACATGGAACAGCAGCAATTATTTGACCCGGCTTACATGCATGCCGTGGCAACCAAGAGTCCGTACTTCTGGGAAATAGGCGTGCATTCAGATGTTCCCGGTCACCCTACGCCAGCGGGCAAAAGTTACTGGGACGTCTACGGCCATGTTCCTCAGTACATCTGCCCCTCCGACACGATGCTGTTTGAAAACACCGGCTTAGCCTCGGAGGCCACAAATAAGTACACCAGCTACGGAGCGAATTATCTACTTTTGGGACGTAAACGACCCAAGCCGCTGAAGTGTGCCTGGTTGACGTCTGAGTCGTGGAAAGCCAAATACAAACTGGGCGGCGTTCCCAACGGCACCTCGAATGTGGTCATGTTTGCGGAGATTTCAAAATCCGCTCATGAAGTTAATTATGCGTGGCCGGCGATGGCGCGTTTGAATGTTTACTCCGCTATTTTTGGCTTTCGAATTCCGCCTCACTCAATTGATCAGCCGCACTGGATTAATATTACTGCAGATGCCCTGAAACCGCCCACCAGTCCCCTGCGTCCTGACGGTAATTGGCACCATCGGGCGATGACGATGCACCCCGGATTAATGAATGCAGCGCATGCCGACGGGAGTGTGCACACGGTATCCACGGACATCGATCAGCAGGTCTGGTTGTTGAAGATCGTGCCCGATGAGAGTAACCCTGTCGATGAAGGAGATGGGGGCCCGGCCGATTTATACAGGCCGTGTCCGCCGCCATCGTGATTGCAGAGAGCGTTAAGTGAGGGGCCGACAGGTGCGCAATCCGACGCCGGCTATTGGGAGAACAACGCCAGGCTGTATTCTTTTTCGGCAGGTACCTCGATGGATAGGGGAGTTGTTGAAGCGTTGCGATATATTCGGGGGACCACGGGGCCTGTTGCAGGCTGCCCGCGGATGCTTGTCTCTTGCATTGGCATGATCACCACTTTGTACGTGTCAGGCGGAATAGCTTTCAGGCTCGAGATGCGGCGCATGAAGACTTCTCCCGCCTGATTGGTGTTCCCCATGGCGGTGGCCGTCTCGTCACCTTCACGTTGAAAAAAAATCACTGCATCTGCTAGCGGCTGACCGTCCAAAGTGATCAAACCCCTGGCCTGTTGCTTGGCATGAGATGAGCAACCAATCATAGCGCAAGCCAACATCAAGGCTGTCCAACTTGGCAGAAAGATGTTTGGTGGATTCCAAGCGAGAACGTTGTTCCTCATGTGGTTTCCCAGCTGTAGGTTCGACGTGGATTTCCGAAAATTTAATGAACGAAACCATGCGAACTACCTCTCGCTCGTACCTTCGAGGCCGAGCAGTCAGTGACATGGCTGGTGTCGCTTGGAAAAGTGCTGCCAGGAATGTATCCTTGGTTATTCCTTGCGAATTGCACTTGGCAAACAAGCCAGTCAGTTCTCGTAGGCAAGTGAGGCGACTGAGGTGGTTTGGTGTCGTTGACGACGTTAAAACAGTAAAGACCGTCAGTTCCGCAAAACCGTTTCTCTAATCATGGCAAAAAACATAGTAAAGATTGTGACGAACAGTCGCGAAAATTATAATACCTATCAGTGGGCCGAAGGGTGTCCAAAACCCTGTTGTTCAATGGGGTTCGCGGGATTGCGTGATGGCTTCCAGGCGGAAACCCTGCGAGATTGTTCTGGATTTCATACTGTGGGAGGCCTTTTTTCTGAAAGTGGCGAATTCGGCTTTCACGAAAAAGGTGTTTGAAGTTCGCCCACCTAGACTGTGGTGTAGGGTGTGGCAGAATGGGCGTGGTCCGCTCGACCCGAAATTGGGACAAGCGGCATTTTTCAGGATGTCAGTATGACAGACGAAAATCGACGGAACAGGAGTGTACCCTTCGTTACAAAGCGGCGGGATCATACAGACACAAGAGGATCACTCTGATGGCAGACGAAACCCCCAATTCGACCTATCGCAAGGTTGGCATTGTTGGCGGTGGAACGGCTGGATACCTGACCGCTTTGGCGCTGAAGAAACAGATCCCACATCTGGAAGTCACGGTGGTGGAATCTGAGAGCATCCCCGTGATTGGTGTGGGAGAGGCTACGACGCCGCTCATTGTAATGTTTCTTCATCGGGGTCTGGGACTGGATGCCGGTGAATTTTACAGAGTGGTGCAACCGACGTGGAAACTGGGGATCAAATTTGAATGGGGCCTGCCCGGAGACTATGCTTTCCACTACCCGTTTGATCGTAATGACAGTTGGAATGCAATCCAGCAGACTGGAGATATAAGAAACGGATGTTTGACATCCGTACTGATGAAAAACGACAAGAGTCACATGCTCAGGTCGGCAGGTGGAAGCAAACCGACACCCATCCATAATAAGACGAATTATGCTTATCACCTTGAAAATGAATGCTTCATCAGCTATTTGCGGGGCAAACTGAAGGATGCGGGGGTCGAGAGGCGACTCGGCACGATCGAGGAAGCCAAGCTGAATGAGGATGGTACGGCGATCGACTACCTTGTCAGCCCTGAATTGGGAAACTTGTCTTTCGATCTTTACGTCGATTGCAGCGGTTTTCGGTCTGCTTTGCTAGAAAAAGCGATGGGGTCGAAATACATCAGCTACGCGGACAGTCTTTACACGGACAGTGCTTGGACGATGAACCAAACAAACAACGGACGGCCCAATCCCTACACGACGGCCGTTACCATGGATCACGGATGGATGTGGATCATTCCAATCCGCACGGAAGATCACCTGGGATACGTTTATTCGTCCAGTTTTTGTGATGATGAATCAGCCCTTATTGAAATGAAGAAAAAATATCCTGATGCCACAAATCCAAAACTCATCAAGTTCCGGACAGGCAGGCATGAACAGGCGATTGTGGGCAATGTGATGAGTGTTGGCAACTCCTTTGGTTTTGTCGAGCCTCTGGAGAGTACAGGGATTCACATGATTATCACCACCATCATGGAATTCGTGCGCAACTTTCCCAAGGGTGACAACGACGTGGCTTCAAGACAAATGATCAACAGCACAACCAATGCGACCTGGGACAACATCCGCTGGTTTCTCGGAGTTCATTTTCGCTTCAATAAACGTTTGCAAACAGAATTCTGGAAAACATGTCGCGAAAAAGTTGACATTTCTGGTTTTGAGACGATCCGTCAGCTTTTTTATGAACAGGGGCCGTTTCTGGAACACGGTATTGACGAAAATCCGGACTACCGGAAACTTGCACGCCACACGATCTTTCCGTGGAATGCCTTCGATCTTTTTATGTTGGGCCAAGGTGAACTGCCGCACGAATCCGCGATGAAGATACCCGCGAAGAAGCAAGTCGATTTGGCAAACAAAGCAGTCGTTTGGGACCAGATTCAGTTGAGGGCCCTACCGCAAAATGAGGCCCTGGCCGCCATCGACACCTGGCCCAGCCTTGTCGGCAGTCAAGACTGACCCCAAAAAACTGAACTCCCCATCGCAGGCTGAGATAACTTGCAGCAGGCGTACTTGCTATCTTGCGATGTGGCAGTTGAAATGCCCCGACCGGAGGGTTCCTGCCAGGTGGGGCGTGGTGTCAGTCTTTCTTGTCGGCGTCGAGGGTGATTTGGTGGTCCTCGAACTTGTTTCCGTAGATGTCTTCACCCACCATGTATCGACGTCCGATGGAGTGTTTGTTGCCAACGTCATACTCGGATCTTTCGATAGCATGATAACGCATGGTGCGACGTTCGTTTTCCGCCACTTCAGGTTCTAGTATCTCCGACGCCAGTTTGACTTTGTATTGATCGATGAAATGTCGCGGATAGGGCAACACACAACCGATAGGCGAACCCTTCGGAATGAAGATTTCTTCGTCTTGCCGAGTGACCCGAAGGTTAAAGGTGAAATCGCGGCGAAGATTGTCGGTTTCGATGACTGCTGCCATATGAGCAATGCCATCGATGGCAAAATTTGGTGGAGTGACCACCATCAGATTGATTCCTTTCGGCGTTCTGAAGGTCCATGTGTTTTGAATCGTTACCGTACTCATTCCAAAATGTGACTGGACGAGTTGAGCGTTGAACAGATCACGATCCTCGGGCCGCTTTCGAATGGCGATGTCTTGAGCAGCTTGTCCTCCGTTCCACTTGACCCAGAAATCATAAAGGCTGCGCACAATAAATCCATGTTGATTGGCCATCGTCAGGGGCAAACAGAAGTAAGCGTGTTGAACGAACCAGTCGCGTTCTTTCTGGCCCTTGAGGGGTTCAATGAGGGATGCGTACTCTTCCAGTTCCTCGCGTTGGGAGATCACCAACAACGTGTCGTCGGGCACATCTACCTGGTCAGGGATGTTCTCAGGTGGCACAAAGTGGTTTTCTTGAATGCTTGTCAGTTTCGTAGTTTTGTAGTAGTTGTCCGCTTCGTGTAGTTGTTCACACAAAAATCCGTTGACGGTTCCTTCACGGGCGCTTGCCTGCCATACCATGTCACACTTGTCTTGTTGCCGGCTGTAATGATTCTTGTCGAATTCGGAATCACCGTAACGATAATGCAGCATCGCAATGTTTGAAGATGAAGGTGAGAATTGTCGTCCTCCGTCTCGGTTGAAGATGCTGAAATTTGTGATCACCGGCTCGAGTTTCAGTTGGTGGACTGCCAGCACGAGTGCCCACATGCTGGCAGTTAGGGGTAGTTGCACACCGGAGGCTCGAGGCTCCGGTGCGTGGACCTCGAACAGTTCGATGTTCTGCAGCCATTGTTGGCTCAACGCTTCGCGGCAGGCGGCTGGCACGATGTGGGGTACGCTGCCACTGATCGGAGATTGCAACAGAAGTTCCAGCGGCAGACCCGCCTTGTTGCAAACTTTTTCCAAGACCGCCAAATTGTTTCTTTTGACATTCAAGTACGGAACGGAATCAAGACTGACTTGATTTTCCGTAAGGAAATACTCATCCATAGGCAGAGGGCGGAAGAAAATGGTGTCCGGATCACACAGGACAAGATAATCGGCATCACTGCGCACACACGCCAAAGTTCCAGCAGTGTTCCGGCGCGCATAAACCAATCCCCGGTTGCGACGGAAGTTGCGCGTCAGTTGAACACGCCCTCCCGCGCGTTGAATCAGTTGGAATCCGGGCATCAGCGGCCGGTCGTTGCCATGCACAACAATAATGGGGGTGTGTCCTGCGTACTTCTGGCAGGAGTAGTGAAAGAGCATGGCCTGCCAGGCGTTGTAGATATTGTTTTCGGCAGACGCGAGGATATCGTAGGTGGGTGCCATACCGCTGGGTTACTTGTGCGGAAAACGTTGGTGTACGGATCAATGATCCGAATCGTACTGCCCCCCTTCCCAGAGATCAAGCTTAGTTGCCAGACGGTGCAATAGCAAGGACCGTTGTCGGGTACCAAAACTTTGATTTGCAGAGGAAGTAATCGAATCACTCTTGTGTGTCTGTGTTTCTCAGCAGGGTTTCAGCATCGGCCGCGAATTTTGCCAAGGGGAATCTGTTTTCGGGGCGCCCGTCAGGGCACTGGCCCGTCTGAAGCAGGAGGGTGAATCCGTGTTGGTACGCGTCTCCAAATCTCTTGGATGCATTACCCAATTGTGTTATAAACGAGCTCGCGACGGGCTGGCCTGCGACATCGTCGCAAAGGTTTGAACACCAAGGTGGCCACGTCGCCAACGCAATTGATGCTGATCGTGACCACTCAAATTTCTCCCAAACGAACCCGCCTGTACCGAACGGCAATGCTCGCGGTGTCGGTTGTGTCGGCGGCCGTGCTTCTTGAAGTTGCAATTCGTTGGCTTGTTGATGGTGGCCTACTGAGTGTTCCGGCTCCTCCTCCCGCCCGTTCGACTCTTTGGGATCCGGCACATTCAGAATTTGGGGTGTGGCATCACGCTCACGCCAATAAAGTTCACAAACGTCAGGAATTTTCAGTTGTCTATCGTACGAATTCCATAGGTGCCAGGGATGTCGAGCGCAAACGGAATTCGGACCGTTCCCGTATGGTCGTGTTAGGCGACTCTTTCATCGAGGGCTGGGGAGTTTCCGAAGCTCACCGCCTGACGAATTTGCTGGAAACATCAACGGGCCTGGAGCATTTGAATTTCGGTATGTCACACTTCGGTCCGTATCAATCCCTTCTTGTCTATCGCAAGCTGGCAAAACAGTACTCGCACGAAGGGTTGGTAGTCGGTGTTTTGCCATTGAATGATTTTTGGGACTTGGACTATAAATCCGCGCAAACCGCCTTGCGCTACGAGTATCGTTTTCGTCCTTACTTGCTGGGTAACTATCCGCACTACGAGCGGTTTGACTATCGTGAGTCAATGCTAAGGCAGTTTTTCAGACGGAGACTCTATACGTTCAATGCCTTCAGCACGCTCTATCGCAGCCTGTCCGCAAAGGAGCAGCAAAATGTGGATGAGATTGCGGTTAACTCCGGAAAACGTTTTCCTTCCTACTACTATGATCTTGGCGAGGAACAGTTTAACTTGTTGCGTTATTGTATCGAAAGGATGGTCGAAGAAGCCGATGGCAAAAGGGTGGCCATTGTATTGATTCCGGTTTTTAATGACTTCATGCGTTTTCGTGAAACCAAACAGAGACCATTAACGGAAAAGTTGCTGGAGTTGGCAGCCAGCCAGCCTTCCCTGCGGATCGTCGATCTTTTGCCACCGATGTACCAGCGGGCTGGGAAATGTCAAGTTAAATCGTATTTTCGCAAGCATGATTACCATTGGAATGAATACGGTAACAAAGTTGCATCGCACATCGTCGAGGAGGAGTTAACCGGGTTTCTTTACAAGCCGAAGGGACCAGCATCACGATCATCGAATCAATCTGATGGAGGCGGATGTTCATCCTGTCAGTGAAGGTAAATAGCCAATTTGATTTCTGGAAACACTTGTTTTATGGCCTGTTGGCAGGTTGGGAAAACAAGTTGAATTTTTACACGAGGTAACAAACCGATATGAATATCGACATCGAAATATCCATAGGAGAATTTTTCGACAAGCTGACCATTTTGCAAATCAAACAAGACAAGATCACCGATGCGGCCAAATTGGAAAACATCAACAAAGAGCTGGCGTATTTGAATGCAAAACTAGAAAATGCCAATATTTCCTTGGATGTGGTTGCTGACGAATTTGCGGCGCTGCGAAAATCCAATGAAGCGCTTTGGGAAATTGAAGATGCGATCCGCATCAAAGAGGGGCAGGGAGAATTCGATCAGGCCTTCATCGAATTGGCCCGATCCGTGTATGTCAGCAATGACGAACGGGCCGAAATTAAACGCACCATCAATCAAAAACTGGGATCAAGTTTTGTTGAAGAAAAATCTTATGCGTCCTACGAGCGCGATCCAACTTGAAGGGATTGCCGACGAGATTAAGGAGCGGGTGTCGGCACGGAACCGAACGAGCCCGCATTACGGGTAGCCCGGGTTAACGGAAGCTGATACCCCGCCGTTGCAATTGGACATCCGTCATGCCCGTGAATTCGAGTACGGCTTGATGGGCGCGTTCCTGTGGCGTCCCGGACATGTTCTCGAACAGTTCAGTAAGGTGTTGAGATTCCTCGTCCGTAAGTGGTCGGCGAATGAGGTTGGCAGCGACATGTTGTATGGCGTGGACGAGTGTTTTCTCCGAAGCCATTTGACTTTCCTATTCGACGTTGTACTGATTCGGAAAAAATAACTGGTTTCCAAGATGCTCAAAATGAAAGGTTTGGCACAACATCCTACGGATCCAACACTATTGAGGATGATAGATACCGTCGAGGGTTCTTTGGAGAAGTATGAAGACACTATCAGACGTTATTTCTTTCATGCAGACATTGTCGATACACAGACGGGAACGTTGTCCGGCGTAACATGGTGGGCAACTTGACACGCGCAAATTATGGTTGTTACGGTGTCCGTGGATGAGGGGGGTTGTGGGTCCCCACAAGCTAATGCAGGGCGTCTTCAGGGTGCCCGCCAGGTGAGCCGGACCCGAGTCAACCGAGACGACGCATTTGGCACTGTGAATAATCGAGGCCAAGCCGACAACGTCGAGCATGCGGTCAAATCTTGTCACGTTGGGTAAGCTTTGAAAATGTTCGTCGAAAGCAGTATCCGTGCTGTTCACAATGATATTCAGGTCATCATGTGCCGCAGCCTGTTTTGTCAAATTCAGCCAGTATTCGACCGGCCATGATTTGTTGTCTTTCATCGAATAGGCGTCGGGACAAAACAGAACGAATTGTCCCGATTCGGGTAAATTCAACTGGCGCGCGATTTTTGGGTACTCTTCGGTCAGAAGTGTTTGAACACTTCCGTGGGTGATGAGGGCTTCGGGATTCTCACACCTTCCCGGGATCCCCCAGTTGGCCCAAAGGAATTGCCAAAAGGATCCCATGTAAAGATATGCCGGACGAGCGCCTTCCGGACTGGCTCGCATATGCTGAGTCTGGTATTTGGGATTCCAGTCAGACGGTTTTTCTTTGGATACGATTCGGTCGAAGATGGACAGGGCGGTTAACAAGCGACGAAACCGCTGGAGTTTGCCGTCTGGCATCACGGTAATGAATTCAAAGTCGGCAGCTTTTTGAGAGGCGATCTCGCGCTGCAGAGTAAGGATCGTTTCCAGAACGATGATGAAATCACCCAGACCGCCAGTGACGTCGAAAATGAGAGTTTGGGGTGTGCTAAAGTCGAAAGTTCGCAAGGTAAATCGCTGATACTCTTCTTCTGTCAGATCACTCGATCCTGTTTTGAAGTCCTTATTGATTTCAATTTCCTTTGTGCCACCGTCAGGAAGTGAAACACAGAGTTTGACGAGTCCATCCTCGTTCTCCTGCAGATTAAGATATTTCAGGTGCTGGGCGCGCATGTTTGTTAATATTCGCCAGTGATTAACATTGCATGGGACAGGTCAAAACCCAGTGGTCAGCCTGTGATTGTCTTGTGCCATCGTTAACGAGAACGGGTTTTCCGTGATGTTACTCTTTCTCAGAGCGGCCCGTCGAGTGAGAAACTTCGGATGATGCGATTGTGTATTATTTTGGATCGTTTGGACTTAGTTGCAGCGGAGATCAGTGATGACCCATGGAACCCTGAAGTGTTAGCTCAGACTTGGCAGAGCGGGCCGCATGTGGCCAGCATCTGTCGCGCGTGTTGCGAGCCAAACCGAACGACCGGACAATCATTGACCGGGTGGAAGAATTCCCGCTTGCCAGATCTTTCTGTGGCTTTGCGCCATTGTATCAGGTTTTCCGAAGAAATGACCAGTGATAGTCATTCGTTGAATCAACATGCTAAGATAAAAGGAGTGTCTCTTCCGGGGATCGACAATGTGACACTTGGTGTTCCCGATCGGTCCGCTGACTGCAGATCAAATGGATTTCTCTTCCGATGGTCATCGACGCATCTACGCAGCGAAAGTGGCGGGACGAGGGGACTTGTCGAGATGGCTGCAGGGGTGCTTTCAACCCCCTTCACAATAAACGCTTCGAGTCGAGCTTTAAACATGTCAGTTGCTAAGGGCGCAGAGAAGTTGTTCCCCAGAAATCACCGGTGGTTTCTGGCCCGATGCATGTAGGAATTTGTACGTCCACGTCAGCAGCGAACGTCGTAGACGATGACACAGGAAACAGGCATGCCAGCGGCAAACAAGACGTCTCGCGGAAAGAAAATATTTTTTTCAAGCGTTGTCCTGGTTACTTTTTGTGTCTGCTTGGAGTCGGGAGCAAGGATCATCGAGATCTGGTTGCCGACTGAGAGGATTGACTACGGTCAGGGATTCGATCATGCCAGCCGGATATTTTCAGCAGACAAGAATCGTTCACAGTTGTTTCGTACCAGGCCTGACAAGAGACGTGCTTTTCATGACCAAACGTTTCTTGTTCCTAAGCCACCTGGAACGTTACGTATTGTAACCCTGGGTGGTTCGTCGATAAACAATTTGCAGGTTGAATGGAAGAAATTGAAGCAACAACTGCAGAAGCAGTTTGCCCCCCAGTTCGCGAACGTTGAAATCATCAATGTGGGTGGCCGGTCCTACGGATCACATCGACTGGTCAAGGTAATGCAAGAAATGCTGGCATATGAACCCGACTTGGTCTTGGTCTACAGTGGACACAATGAATTCGAAGAAGTCGAGCAACTTCACCTTTCGGAACTGAACCGTGTGGAACTGAACCGGACACTTTCCAGGTTATCCTTGTTTCGGCTGCTTCGTGATCGTTGGACGGACCGGCAGGTCTCCCGGTTAGCTCGAGAGCATCGGGAGCGGGTACTTGCTGATGCCAATGTCAATGTGGCTCGTGCCTGGCGATATCCGTTCACTGCCTCAGACGTAGCGAAACGGATGAGTGCGTTTCGTGAAAATTTGACCCGTATCATTCAGCTTTGTCAGCGCTCCAATGTACCGGTGATTATTGGTTCCGTTCCGTCGAACCTGGTCAAACCCTACTTGCCTCGGAAGTCCAGAGAGCGATTTAACGAAGTGGTTCAGTTCTATCGGTCCCAACAGTTTGAAGACGGATTGAGTCTGGCGCGGAAAATTTTGCGTGAAACAATCGGTCGACATCAGAGTTCCGATCATGAAAATGAAATTATTCGCCAATTATCAAAACAGTACGATGTTCCGCTCGCTGATGTTGAACGCAACATCATAATGCAGGAGCCGCATGGCTGGCCTGGCGCGACGCTTTTTACCGACCACTGTCATTTCAACCAGCAGGGCAATGAGTTGTGTCACCAAACGTTTGAAAAGGTGGTGTCCGAAACGCTGAAAAAAGTTTTAGAAGAATCGGATAATGTGAATTAAAACCTTTGCGAGATTGGCATGGTTGTTTCTGTGGTGATTCACGTTTGCAGGCGAGAGTCGTCAATTCTTGACAGGTAACAGGTAGGCAGCTAGACTTCCAACAGAGGTTCTGAACAGGGAATTCCTGCCACATCGCGTCACAACCAGTGTACGAAATGCTAGTCGTGTGGCTCAACTCTTCCCCATGATCCAGGTTGGTTAATTGTGAGTAGATGTTAACGCTTTCAGCAGTGATATGCATTTCTCTGAACGGACTGAATGCCGATGGAGCTCAGAAAAGAAGGCTTTGAAATCCCGGTTGTTATTTCCCACCTGCCGAATCACGAGGAAATCAGGGAGGGATTGCTGGAGCTAATCAATGAATTAGACGCGCCAGCCTGGACAGAGCATGGTTTGAATATCGCCCGTTCCAGCTACGACCATGTAAAGTTGAACCAGCGATGGAGAAGGACTTTTTTCGATGCAGCCCGACCGCATTTATCGAAAGTCTATGCGGAACTGAAGACACCCAAATGGGAACTGCAGCGAGCGTGGTTTCAGTCATATGATCCTGGAAACATGCATCACGTTCACACCCATGGAGGCTGTACTTGGGCCAACGTCTATTATTTGGAATTGTCCGATCCGGCCAACGGGACGGTTTTCTATCACCCGTCACGACACTGGGTTGAGTTGCGAGGCTGCCTTGAGTCAGATTCACCTCCCCGACTGCAACCGGCTGTCCAAGAGGGAGATATCGTCACATTTCCTGGCTACCTGGAGCATGAATCCCCGGTCACGACAGGAGAACATTCCCAATCCAAGACGATTATCTCGTTTAATGTGATGCAAGTGACGTGAGCTTGCGGCTGCCGACCTGCCCTCCCTGATCCTGTCCATACGAAAGGGGCCATGGCACTTGGTTTGCGAGCAGAAATCAGACGCTTCAGTTTGCCCGTCCGCGGACAACCTGATTGCTTGACGGCGCATCATCGGCCAGAACGGAACTGGTTTGCTCGATCGTGTGAACCTGATTGCACGGCAGATTGGAGACTTCCTGCCGATCGCCGTTGGGCCAAATGATCTCGATGTCGACAGTAGTCGATTTGCCCAGTCCGATGTGCTGTTGTTTGGGATCCATCGAGAGATAACCCGAACCACCTTGAATTTCTCGCATGACACGTTGTTTTACACCGGGCCGAGAGGCGATAAGCCTTGCTCCAATTGCATCTCGATTCGTGTTCTTTTTCGGATCTCCGATCAGGCGAATTTTCACCCAGTTGTTGTTTAACTCCTGGCTGTTGTTTTTCAATACGGTGGCTGGCGCGTGAAAGTTATTGACCACGATATCCAGATCGCCATCATGATCCATGTCGATGTAGGCGGTACTGCGTGAATTGGCGACGAAATCAGCACCGCTGGCCAGTGACCGATTTTTCAGCTGGCCGCCTTCATTAATAAAGAAGACATTGGATTGGTGAGTGTGATTGAAGAAGTAGTAGCGCCCTTTTTCTCCTACGACGTCGCCTGATTCGACATCAAGCAATTCACTGCCCGGCACAATGTGCCCGAAAATATTGTAATCGTTGTTGCCATTGACACAGTAAAGGTCGTCGTCACCATCGTTGTCGAAATCAAGGAATTCTGCGTCCCAGGCCCAACCTGTGTGGGTGGGTCCGCGTTCGATGGCATCCGAGGGTTGGTAACTTTGTAGCCCGTCCTCGCCAGGTTGCGAGAGGTAGAGCATGTTGGCTTCCTTCCAAAGCATCGCCGCCATGGCGCGGTTGTCGAATTTCATTTGTGTGTTTTCGTTGGGCATCACGTACTTGTTGTCCTTGACATACGTCGTGATGTTAGAAAAGTACACATCGGGATAGCCGTCATCGTTCAAATCGGAGATGCCGACGTTCATGGAGTGATAGAACTTGGTGACTCCCAGTTCTTTGGAGACGTTTTGAAACTTCCCGTCTCCTAAATTTCGCAGCAAAGCGTTACTGCCAAAATCGTTGGCAATGACAATATCCTGTTTGCCATCTCGGTCGAAGTCGGTGTGTGAAACTGCCTGGGACCAGCCTTGGTCATCGGCGCCACTACCTGCGGAGACATCGCGGAAATGAAAATCTCCCTCGTTGCGGAACAGCTTGTTGGGTAGGGCATTATTGCTGTCGTGTCCATTGAGCGGACCCTTTCCGGCAATGTAATCACCGAAATAACAGATGTAGATATCCAGCAGGCCATCGTTGTCATAATCAAACACGGTTGCCGGCCCACCGATCAATCCAGCACCTCCCAGTCGTGCCGTTTTACTCACATCTTGAAAATGGAGACCATCCAAATTGCGATAGATGAGATGGTTGTCCGCCGCACAGGTGATGAGGATATCGGTTCGTCCATCATTGTCGAAATCGGCCAGTATCGGTTTTCGGGCTTCTGCATGTTTTCCATCTGGTCGTAGAAACGTGATGCCTGCGGTTTGGGTGACGTCTCGAAAGTTTCCCTGGTCCGTTCCAAAAAAGAGCCTGTTTCCGGTTCCCCCGACCAGCAGCAGATCCATATGACCGTCAGCGTTGATGTCTTCAGCAGCAATCCCTCCGCCGGAAAAGGTGGGCGGACTATCAGGATGCTGGTGACGAAAATTACTCAACCAATGAGAGGAGCGATGCTTGTAATTGACGCCAGAATCCTCAGTGTTATCCGTGAAATAAGTCTTTTTACGTTCCGTGACCTCCGGCAACTGGGAAGATGACACAATACCCACAGTGGTGGACACTTGGGGCGGGGCTTCACGATGACGTTTGGACAGGTTGCGAATTTTTTCCCTGGCTTGATGGACGTCAATGGGCTGCAAAAACTTGGCGGTCAATTTCTCGTGAGCGTGCTGACCTGCCACACGTAGTAACAGGACGCCATATTGTGAAATAGCCTCAACAACGATTTCCACGGCGAACGAATCGGGAAGTAAGGTCGTGGCGGGGAGTTCGTCGAGCGTCGTCTTGAGAATCATCCAATGCATGCCGAAGTCGCGATAGGAATCACAGTCGTAGGACTCGAGCATGATGTTTTCACCCTGGTTGGACAGGTTGGTGAAAAAGTGAACATCCTCAATATCGTCGACTTCAGGTGCCATCAGTTGATCGACGGCCCATTCCGCATCCTCGGCCCGTACAAACCGATGCCCAATTTGTTGGGCATGTTGATCTGCCTTCGAAAGCAGTTCGAGCGCGAAATCGTTCATGACACGTATGAGTGTATTTCGATAGTTGTCCAGTGCCTGCCGCTGATGCGTGGGGTTGGGTGGCGGATACTTGGCATAAAACCGTTCCGTATTTTTTCGCATCAAGGTTGTCGCCATGCCTTCCGACACGTCGTTGTAAGCGCGGTAAGCTGCCAACTTGCCCTCAATAGTCACCTTGAGCAGGGCCATCGCTTTGCGGCGTATTTCAGCCTTGGAGAGCGACTGTCGAGTTACACTTTCTACAACAGGTTGAATCACACTTTCCCGTATAAGGCTTCGCCATGCCTCGCGCATGTTCACAAGACTCACCTTCCGTTCGTTGGCTTGGCGAGCCCGCTCGTCGGCAACCAACAGAGCACAGACAGTTACCGTGTCGATAGTTTTCTTAAGCGCTTCCAGCCCGTCGCCAGACAGCGTGATAAGATCGGGACCGTTTCCTGTCGATGCATCTAACTGGACACTCTGAATGGCCCGCAGTGAGTAGGCAATCGACGCAAACTGATCAAACCGCACTTGCGAGATTGTGATCGGTTTCTCGCTGCAGAATGTAACGGAGATCTGCCCGTTTTCTGAGTGACTCGTCTGCAAAAATTTCGCAATGCACGGCTGCAACTGATCTTTCGTAAGTTCCTCTCGTCCCTGACCGGCAGCTTCCTGTGATGCCTGCGTCCAGACCGAACGAGCGAGTTCTCTCTGGAATTCCCACCTGGCGTTTCGAGCCGCCTTGTCCAGAGGTGTGCCGTAAAGATAGTCTTCCAAGCGACATGCTGTCGAATGGCACTTGGCGTCTCGGGCCGATTCTAACGTGATGATGGAATTCACGATCGATGCCGCGCCCGAGCCGACTTGCAAGGTGATTTCAGACAGATCGATAGGGCCCTCTGTACTGGTGTCCCCCAGTTCATGATCGTCGCGACCAGAGTCCAGCGAAGACTTGAAGAGGTGACTGGCATAGAACACGACCATCCCGCACAGTATCAAACACCCGAGAACCTTGACCGTTAAGTTGGCAGATCGGGCCTTCCGAAGTCTCGCAGTACTAAAGCACATTGATCTACCTAAATGAAAACAGACCTGATTCGCAGACGGGTCGGACTAGAAGATAGCCAAAACTGTAGTGGGGGGTGAACGATGCGAGGGAGATGTTGCAGAGGAGTCGAACAACAAGCGGTCGGCAAATTTGACTGCCATGGGACAGTTTGAATTTATGTTTACCGTTGGCGCGTGGACAAATCACTTACCTTGCACCCACACTTCCTATTTTAACACGTTTTTTGCTTCTCGTCAACGACCTGCGCCGATCAGAGGTGAGATCTTACCCCTACCAACCTGCACAAAGAAATTGTTTGTTCCGCTGTGGCCGGTGAGTCGTGGTGTTGTTTTCTTCCAACCTCATGGGGCGAACGTTTTTGACGGGTCACCAGGGCAGTGTTCCTGCGTCGAGAACCGGTTTCCTGCTGAAAGTTCTGCATGCTAGAACCGTTTCAAAACGACCAGGCGCTACGAGCAGTACTCGCTGGTTCTTTTCTCTGTCGTGGAAGGTAAAGGTTCAGGCGGGCAACCGGTAGCCGCTGACATCTGTCGTCTGATTTCTCGAAACGCCTTGGCCGTAAGGTAGGCTTTTGTCGGATGGCAGCGGTCATAGGTTCCATGCGGTCCGGGTGCCCGCTGTCGCCTCTCCAAACGCGACGTTTTTGTTCGGATTTGTATGGTAAGCAACTAGAATAGAAAGAGTGTAGTGTCGATGGTTCCGTGGGTGAGTTGTGCAGTTCACATTGCCTTCGTCGATCGCTGCGGTCGTGCTTGATTGTGTTTGTTCATATCAGTGAGCAGCCTTTTGGGAGGTTTTTTCAGCACGCCGCCATCGCATCGTCCTCCCTGGATTCAGGTGGAAATGAAACACCCGCCCACAACGCCACAGCCTGTTCCCGAGTCTGGCAACACGACTTCCGGTCCTTCGATAGACACGGGAAATCGGCGTTTACCTGCCGCGACGACGGGCCGCCAACTCGTCCGATTCACGTTCAACGGTCATGAGGTGGAAGCCTTCCAAGGTGACTCAGTCGCTGTTGCTCTGGTGGCAGTTGACCAGAGAGTTTTGCGCTGGACGGCACGCCGTGGCGAGCCCCGTGCGCTGTTTTGCAACATGGGGATTTGTTTTGACTGCCTCGTCGAGATCGACGGATGCCCGGGTTTACGAGCCTGCTGCACGCGCGTCACCGAAGGGATGTCGGTCCGCAGCCAACGTGGTAATGCTGTGTGGGAGAGAGACGCATGATCCGTCGAGACGTAGTGATCGTGGGGGCGGGTCCAGCCGGTCTATCGGCGGCCCTGACGCTGGCAGAGAGAGGTTTGCGGCCCACCCTCATTGACGAAAATCCGGCGGTGGGAGGTCAAATCTATCGTCAAACCGTTATGACCAGCGGGACTGGTGCAATCGGACCTTCCTCTGCTGACGGTGAACGGGGTCAGCAGTTGCGACGTCGAATGGGTGATGTTCAGGACAAGATTGAACTCTTAACCGATACGATGGTGTGGGGAATTTTTGGACACAAACAGGTAGCCGTCAAATGTTCGGATGGTTGGCAGATGATCCAGGCGACTCACTTGATGCTCGCAACGGGTGCCTATGAGTATGTCTGTCCGTTTCCGGGTTGGACACTTTCCGGGGTGATGACGCCCGGTGGGGCCCAGTCGATGATCAAGTCGATGGGAGTACGTCCCGGAAAGCGCGTGTTAGTAGCTGGTAGCGGACCATTTCTACTGGTCGTGGCCGGACAACTTCAGGAGGCAGGTGTTGAAGTGGTCGGTGTGGTGGAGGCTGTGCGTCGACGCGACATGTTGCCTCATATCGGAGGTTTGCTGGCTTGTCCCGCTATGCTCCGGCAGGGATGGCAGTATATACGGGCGCTGAAGCAGAACCAGGTGCCATTGCTTTGGGGCCACGTGGTGACGAAGGCCCGAGGCGAGGGATTGGTTCGAGAGGTGGAAATTGCACCCTGTGATCAGCAGTGGCGCCCCGTGTCTGTGGGTCGCCGAACGGTGGAGGTCGACACGCTATGTGTCGGTTACGGTTTTGTCCCCCGAAGTGAACTGGCAAGCTTGTCCGGATGCAGGATGCGATACGCCGACGAATTGGGAGGATGGATTCCCGAAGTGGACACCAATCTGCAGACCAGTGTCGATGGTGTATGGGTTGCCGGTGACGGTGCCGGTGTTGCCGGATCCGTCGTGGCCGAAGCGGAAGGAACGCTGGTAGGGCTCCGCATCCTGGCCGAGTTGGATTCAATCAAGACGCCGGACCTGATCCGCACTGAACAGCGGGTGCGTGCACGGTTGGCGACTCTCCGTCGCTTTCGCAGGGCATTGGATCAGATTTATCACGTTCGTGCAGGACTCGACGACCTTGCGACGAAAGAAACGATCGTTTGTCGTTGCGAAGAGTTGACACTGGAAGAAGTCGAAGCGGCCGCGCATTTTGGCGGCACGACTCAGCGGAGCTTGAAGGTCATGACGCGTCTGGGAATGGGCCCCTGTCAGGGGCGAATGTGCTGGCCGGCCATGGCGCGGCGCATTGCCTGCCAAACCGGGAAGCGTCAAGATGCCGTGGGTCCGATCAGTGTGCGCCCGCCTGCAACGCCTCTCGCCATTGGTGATTTGCTTAACGAATCCAACTCGCTGGCCCCTCATGCTGCAGAAGCTCTGCGGGTGGAGGTCTGATCGAGATGACCGATGCGGCAGATGTGGTCATTGTAGGCGGTGGGGTCATCGGTTCCGCCGTAGCGTTCGAACTGGTACAGCGTCAGATGCGCGTTGTGTTGATCGACAAGGGGTTGCCCGGACGGGCCACGTCCGCATCAGCAGGGGGCCTTTGGCCGCTGGGTGAGGCGGTGGGGTTAGGCTGTGGTGTGATCTACCAGAAAAGCCGGTCGAACGAAGAAGGTGCCGAAGAGTCGCATCCGGGCGTCCTGCCTCAGGAGTTTCAGCATTTTCTTGTCCGTAGTAACAGCCTTTTTCCAGAGTTGGCACTGCGGCTGCGAGAATGTTCCGGTGTTGACATTGAATACGAGCCAGGTGCCGGCCTGATTTTTTTGATCTACGAAGAAGCGGAACGTCATTGGGTCAAAGAGCTTCGTGCCTCCGTGCCGATGGCGGACGGTGTGGAACTGCTTACACCGGCAGAAGTCCACCGCATCGAGCCGCACTTGACATCCGATCTTTTAGGGGCAGCTCTTCTGTCGGGAGAGTATCAGGTGAATCCCATGGCCCTTGCCGAAGGCCTGAAGCGTTCAGCGATTCAGGGTGGTGCCGAGTTTCGTCCTGACACGATCGTGCGGCACCTCGAACGGAGAGGCGACCGCATTACCGGTGTGGTACTCGACAACGACAGAATATCCTGCCACACCGTTGTCAACGCGGCGGGTGCCTGGGCGGGTCAACTGGCAGCCTCTGTTGACATCGAGTTGCCGATCATTCCGGTGCGTGGACAGGTCGTACTGACTGTGGGACTACCGTCCACACTACGCGGCTGCCTCAGTACATCGGCATGTTATCTCGCACAAAAAGCTCATGGCGAAGTGCTGATTGGCAGTACCACCGAGAAGGTGGGATTTGACGTTTCGGTAACTTCCCAGGCAATTACCTCGATGTGTCGCGGTGCCGTACGGGCTGTTCCCATGTTACGCAGGGTTGGTGTTAAGAGAGTCTGGGCTGGTTTGCGTCCGGGTACACCAGATGAACTGCCTATCCTGGGAGACGTGCCACAGGTCACAGGCTACTGCAACGCTGCAGGAGGTTTTCGTACCGGGATTGTCGCCTCGCCGTTGACCGGTCGAATCGTGGCACAATCAATTGTGGGAGAAACAAGCGACGTGCCTCTTGACCCGTATCTGTGTAAGCGATTCTCAAATCGGGAAGATTCTGCGGACCTCTGAGCTGTTTTCGATTGGTGCATGCCTACTGAAGCAGGTTGGGTTTTGCGAGTAGCCCGCCTGTTGCAGGACCTGCCCGGGGGCAGCAAGCTGTTTCCGGGATTGCTTCAACTCCACGCAGGCCCGGTAATCCAGGCGACCAGGCTGTAGCGTGTGCCCTTGGTGACAGGTGTGACGCGATGCAAGATAAAGCTGGGAAAAGTGATCACCGTTCCTTGCTGCTGAGGTACCTTGTTGGGAACGCCTGCACCATTTAATTCCAGATTCCCACCCTCGTATTCAGACGGCTCATTGAGTGGCATCGTGATACTGATCTTACGCGTGGTGGAGCGTGGGGCAATGTCCATGTGCCAGCGGTAGAAGCCTTGATTCTTTTCGTCGTAAATGGCCAGCTGAACAGGTCCCTGAAACCGGTCAATCTTGTACCGGTAGGTCTCGTTGGCCTTGACGGCCACATCCCACAACCGGTCAATCACCCATTGATGATGGTCCGACCTGAGCCACAAAATCTTGGAACGACGGATGCTGTCGGCAGGCTTCTTTGCCCGGCCTCTCACAATGGCGTCGCGTGATTCTGTTATGACCAATGACTGAAGTTGCGAAAGTTCCTCTTTGGAAAAGCAAGGTGGATTGATCGCTACAAATTTGGTGGGTCCGTCAGATGGGACGCCCTGTTGTGAAGTCGAATCGCCAGCCTGAGGTGTCGTTGGTTTGTCGCCCATCTTCTTTTCGTTCCTCCCGGCTTTTCCCACTTCCATGTGACACTCGTTCACCGCCCAGGCTGCCGGCGCCCCCGTTGCGACACGCTCCAGCGGATTGCCACCGAGTGTCGCATCGGCAAGCGGTGCCCACCACCATTAAAGTATAGCATCCTCGTATTCTGAGGGTCAACGAAGTGCGTTGTGCTACTTCCTTCACCGGGAATCTTTGAGGCTTCGAATTCCCCGACTTTGCCTTGGTTGTTTGGCAGCCGGTGGCGGGCTCGGGGAAAGACAATGTCATCCGGGCAGATACCGGTAAGGTCGCCTGCGCCGCTCCCTGCCCACATCGGTAATTGGCCTGTCGATTCTGGGCCCCGTGGTTTCCTTTTTCATGCTGTGTGCGAAGTGGTATTCACAGCACTCGACCCAAGCCATGTGTGCCAAGAACGTTGCGCTGCGCCCGGTTTCCGCGGTAAAGCGGGCATGGTCCGGCTAAAACAAAAGACAGTGATTACATAGTTCTTGAAAAGGCTTCCGGGTCGAAGCAGCGTAGAAATTTGACAGTGTTTGTTTTGGGATCTACATTGAAGTACATCGTGGCTCGAAAGGGTCACGTGCGACGTGACAGGTACCGCTGTGGAGCGGACTTGTTACAGACACTAAATGTGACAATTACTTATGTTTTATCAGTTATTCTGATTGGCGTCCGTCATTGCCGATTTCCAATTTTTGAAAGGGGCGAGTCTTATGAAACGCGGGTTTGACATTGGAGATATTGTGATCATTCTCGCCTTCGCAGCCGGGGTGGTTTTTGTTTTCTGGAACTTTAACACTACCAAAGGCGGCGGAGGGGTTGCAGTCATTCGACTCGAGCAGATCGGTCAACGACTGGGAAAAAATGAATCAATCAGCCAGACCGTTTCACAGGCAAAAGCCGAATGGGACGAAGAGCTGAACCAGAATTTGGCGACCATCGCTGAAGAACTTCAGCAGAAAAAGCAGGAATTTGGCGAATCTCCCACGGAGGAACAAGCCACGACGTTGAGTAATTTGCGGAACGGGGTGGAACAAAAAAAACAAGCCAACAGTCAGCGGGTACGGCAGTTCCGCATGGAACTGATGAACGGTTTTCGTGCTGAAGTAGAACTCATTGCCAGCGAAATCGCAAAAGCCAGAGGTGCAACGGCGATCTTGCTTTACAATCCCCAGAATCTTCTCAGCATCGAACCGTCTGCTGACATCACGGAGGCTGTTTTGGCAAAACTGCAACAGGGCAGCCAGGACATGGCCCAGGCACAGGAGTAGGAACCTACATCATCGCAGGCCAGAGTTGCAGCCGGAACGGCCGCCGTTGTCAGGTTGCCGACTTTGAGATGTTGGCGTTCCATTCGTCTCGATTTTGTGCCTGCTGATAGTGGCGTAACGAGGGATACTCAAGAAAATCCTGGTCGGTGGCGGACTCTTCATCGCCCTGAGGATGTGTGTTGACACAAGGTGTCACAAACTGAAATGCCAGCCAGCAGAAAAAGCGGTGAACCTTGCAAAGGTGATCGTGGTTGCCTGCCCTCGAGCGTTGTTCGGTTCGTTGGCAAATAAAATGCCAACTGTTTGAGTTGGGAAGACACTATTTCTCGAAACGTTACAACAGCCGGTTTGCGTTGTATCTCCATTCAATTCCTTGGTATACCACTTGCTTCCGAGGGCCGCGATTCGGTGGGATGGGTTCCGTGCGACTACATGCGGAAAACTCCCACCCGTCAGTTTGGAAACGAACTAAAATCGTGGCCAGGAATTGTCACGGATGCCAGTCAAGCGTAAAATAAACGTTTCTGCGGATTCAAACATGCGTTCAGTGGCGTAATCTTGTGTTGAGTCGTGGAGGACTCCCGGCTGCTGATCTGATTTGCCCTGGACACGGTAGTCTCTGGACTTATGACACCTTGGAGCGGCCCATCAGTAGGCTTTTACGATTAGGTTGCTCCTACCGGAGCGGTGTAGCGCAAGGCATCCAACCGAGGACATCTCAGATGTGCCGTCAAAGACATTTGATGTGCGATATTGCCCGGTTGGTTTACTTTTGGGGTTCATTTGTCGGCCGGCCAGGAGTGGTTTCGTCAAACCAACTTTTATCGCTGGCGATCATATTTTCCTTGTCGTTCACAGGTTGTTCGCGTGAATCGACCAAGGGAACCACGTCGGTTTCTCGTGGACTGGCTGCAACCAGTGGGACAACGAGTCAGCCAACCGAAGGCGCAGGTTCTGCAACAACGTTCGCGAGCTTGTCTTCCTATGACAGTTCTTTCTCGCAACGTCAAAAGGCTGAACACAGCAAGTTGTTGGATCCCCAGGAGGATGGCTGGGATACTGAAGCACTTGCCAGCGACGCGCAGACTCGGTTGAAAAAAATTGGAAAGATTATTGCCGGCGAAAACGGATCGACCGGGGAAAGTGTTGCATCCCAAGTGGCTCATTTCCTGCATAGCGATTTTCGCTGTGGAAGATTGTGCCCCGCCGAGTATCGAACGGTTTATCAGGATCAGGGCATCACAGTTCGGCACGGGGTGGCAGTGGACGACACGGTGTCCGAGGCGGAGCATGATGTTTTCCAGGGATCTGAAGGGTTTGGTACAGCACTGGAGGAACTTCAGGGCGATCTGCAAGAAGCGTCCGACATCCGTGTCGACTTTAAGGTCTTTCGAATTGAAGCAGAAGGAGAGGAAATTCGAACCGAGGCGATATATGACGCCAGTCGAATGACCCCTCAGGGATCCGAACAACAGAACTCGATCTGGCATTGCCGCTGGAAACCGTCTGACGACGGAGAGTCTCTGCTACTTTACGGGCTGCAAGTCAGGCAATACGAAGCAGCCACTTATGTGGCTGGTGCACGTCGCAAGATGTTTTCCGATTGCACGGAGTCGGTGTTTGGTGATGCGGAGTGTTTTCATCGGCAGCTGAGTTACGATTTTGAATACTGGTTGTCGAGGGTTGAAGGAACCCTGGGTGGTGGAAGACTCGGACGCCATGGATTGGCTGTTGGTGACGTGAACGGCGACCATCTGGATGATCTCTATCTTTGCCAACCGGCAGCGCAACCCAACCTCTTACTGATTCAAAATCCTGACGGCACACTCCGCGACATATCGCGCCTTGCTGGTGTGGATATTTTGGACAGGACCACCAGTGGCCTGATCATTGATTTGGACAATGATGGCAACCAGGACCTGGCCTCCGCCACGGATGCCGGGATATTGATCATGTCCAACGATGGCCAGGGGCGATTCACGCGCCGAACGACACTCCTTTCAGGAGATTGCACGTCATTGGTGGCAATCGATTTCGACCGAGATGGTGATCTGGACCTTTTCGGTTGCATGTACGCACGATCGAAGAAATACCACTATGAAAATAGAACGTTGCCCCTGCCGGTTCCCTATCACGATGCGAATAACGGTAGTCGGAATATTTTATATCGCAATGATGGATCGTGGAATTTTACAGATGTCACGACGGAAGTAGGCCTGGATCAAAATAATTCAAAATTTTCGTTTGCCGCCGTTTGGGAAGACTTTGATAACGATGGCGACGATGACCTGTACGTTGCCAACGACTTTGGTCGCAACAACTTTTACCGAAATGATAACGGGCAATTCAGTGACGTGGCGGCACAAGTGGGCGTGGAGGACATGAGCACGGGTATGGCGGTAACGGTGGCCGACTACGATCGAGATGGCTGGATGGACCTGTACATCAGCAACATGTGGTCTTCGGCGGGCAATCGCGTGACGTACCAGGAACGTTTTCGTTCCGACGACCGACGAGGCGTCTCCCAGTACCAGTATCTTTCCAGAGGCAATACGCTTTTTCGAGCTGCAGGGGATGGGACGTTTCGTGATGCCAGTACCTTCGCCAATGTTACGCGGGCCCGCTGGGCCTGGGCGACCCTGTTTGTCGACGTGAACAACGATGGCTGGGAAGACCTGCTTGTTGCCAATGGGCATGTGACTGGTAAACGCCAGACCGACTTGTGAAGTTTTTTCTGGCGTCAGGTTCTGACGCAAACGCCCCTGACAGCTGACGGAGATACCGATGAGTACCGACGGGCGGACAGGCACTTGAACAAACTGATTCGCGCGGGATTATCATTCAGCGGACGGGAGAAGAACTGCGGTTTTCTGAACATGGGGGATGGTCGTTTTGCCAACATCTCGGCCACGAGCGGAATCGACTTCCCAGACGATGGTCGTGGTATGGCTACCGTAGACTGGGACCTGGATGGCGATTTGGACATCTGGATGACGAACCGCAATGCGCCACGGGCACGCTTCCTGCGGAACGACCTGGAAGGTGAAAATCATTTTCTTGCCCTGCGATTGGAAGGTAATGGATCCTCCACGAATCGGGATGCCATTGGAGCTAGAGTGGAGTTGGAAGTTCTCAATTCGCAGTTGCCGGTGCGACGAAATACGGAAACCGGAGACGATGAGCCGGCAACGGTAGTTATCAAGACCTTGCGAGCAGGTGAAGGTTTTTTAAGTCAATCGACGAAATGGTTGAATTTCGGTTTAGGTCAGGCGACTCGCATTAAGCAGTTGACCGTCCATTGGCCGGGAGGGACATCGGAGTCATTTACCGGCCTTTCGGTAGACGGCTGGTATCGGATTGTTCAGGAGACAGGCCAGGCAGAGAGGTGGTCACCTCCGGATCGAAAAAGTCGTCTCCAGCCGTCGAAGTTCGTGCCACCCGTACCGAGTAGCCACCTGAAGACTTACTTTGCAAACCGAATTCCTCTTCCGACATTTCGCTACGAATCATTTGGGGAGGGACCAAAAGAGTTAGCGAACGAAGCGGGAAAACCAACTCTTTTGACGCTCTGGCTCAGCTCGTGTGAAACGTGTGAGGCCGAGTTGCAGGAGTTTGCCAAATACGAAAACGTCTTGCGTCAATCGGGTATCGAAATTGTTGCCCTGGCTGTGGATGGAGTTGGTGGTGAGGAACAGGTTGGCCCATCTTTGGCAGAGGAAAAGATTCGAACATTGAAATTTCCGTTCATCTCCGGGAAAGCGAGTCCGGAGTTGGTGGACAAACTCATGTTGGTGGTCAGCCAGCTTTTCGCCATGGATCTGTCACCGGTTGTGCCAATGAGTTTTCTGCTGGACCGACAAGGTTACCTTGCTGCACTTTATCAGGGGCCTGTCGAAGTCAGCGAGTTACAGGAGGACGTGACGCGTCTGGCCCTGTCGGGCAACTCGCTTCGCGATCTTGCGACCCCTTTTAGTGGGGCATGGATGCTCAACCATCAAGCGAGAATACCCTTGGTGCAGATTTCCCTGGTGATGCAAGAGGCCGGTTATCGGGAAGATTCCGTCGCCTATTTCGAAAAACATGTCGACAGCCAGAAAGGGGAGCCCGAGTATCCTAGCCTGCTTGTTAAAATCGGAGCTAGTCTTCATCAGATGGGGAAATTTTCCGCTGCTGAGAACAGGTTTCGTGAAGCCATCGGTGTCGATCCACAACTGTTCGATGGACATTTGAAACTTGGAATTACGTTGGGTATGCAACAAAAACTAGATCAGTCCGCTGCAGCGCTTCGCCGCGCGATTGAACTATCCCCTGAGGAACCCCGGGCCTATTGCTATTTGGGTACAGCACTGCAAGGTCTCGGAAAACAGCAAGAGGCCTTCCAGAGTTTTCAAAAAGGATTGGACTTGGTGCCACCGGGTGTCGATGTCGACTCAAATGTCGCGACTGCAATCAATCGAGCCAAGTATGTGTTGGGATTGGCACGGTTGCAGGAAGGCGAAGTGGAGTTGGGACTGGAGCTTTTGCGAGCGGCGGCCCAGTGGAACGACCAGTACTTATTTTCGATCAACAATCACGCGTGGTACCTGGCCTGTCACAGTGACAGCGGGAAACGCAATCCGGAACTCGGTGTGTTGCTGGCGAAACTGGCTGCGGAATTAACGGATTTCAAACATCCGGCGGTGCTGGACACACTATCGGTAGCGGAAGCAGCAGTGGGAGATTTTGAAAATGCTATTTCTACTGCAACCAGGGCCATGGAACTGGCCAAAGGGCAAGAAGAGACAGCCGATGCAATCCAGGGAAGGCTGGAGTTGTTCAAGCAATCGAGGCCTTATGTACAGCAACTCCAATGATGTTCGTCGGTAGCTTGAAAGGTACCGCTTCGTTGGACACATTTTCTTGAGCGAGACTTGACTCGATTTCATCATTCCTAACCGACTGCGGTCAGTGACAATGCAAGTTTCTCAAAACGGTACTCGTGATCAACAGGAAAAACGGAAAATTCGGCGAATCGCCGTACTGGGTGGAGGGACCGCAGGACTTCTTACCGCGATTACTCTTCAGCGGAAACTACCCGATATCAGTGTTCAAGTGGTGCGTTCCACCAAAATGGGGGTCATCGGGGTTGGTGAAGGTACAATCGTCACGATTGTTAAATTTCTGCATCGATATCTGGGTCTCAATTCCCGTCGTTTCCATGAGCGGGCCAAACCAAGCCTGAAACTAGGCATCAAATACCTGTGGGGAGAACGCCCTTTTTTTCATTACACGTTTTCCACGCAATTGTCGAGTCCAGACTCCCAGTTGTCCCTGCCGAAGGGATACTATTGCCGTGATTCATTTGATTTTGCGGACCTTTCCTCGGCCTTGATGTTGCACGATAAGGTTTGTCTCAAGCGGATCGATGGCCGTCCGAAACTCGGTGGTGGATTTTCCTACCATCTGGAAAATAGAACGTTTGTTGGATACCTGGAAGAAGTTGCGGACGAATGTGGAATTCCGAAAATTGATGACGTTGTTAAAGGCGTCGAGCAGGACGAGCACGGAATTCAATCGCTGATTTTGTCTTCCGGACAGCGAGTGGAGGCGGACATGTTCGTGGATGCTTCCGGTTTTCGGTCGGAGTTACTGGGTAAGGCCCTTGGTGAAGAGTTCGTTGACTTCAGTCAAGTCTTGTTTTGCGATCGGGCCGTTGTGGGGGGCTGGGAACGGACGGACGAAAGTTATCACCCTTACACCACAGCCGAAACGATGGATGCTGGCTGGTGTTGGCAAATCGAACACGACGAGATCATCAATCGAGGTTATGTCTTCAGTTCTTCTTTTCTTTCAGACGATCAGGCGGAAGCCGAGTATCGGCGGAAAAATCCTCGTGTGGACCGTGCACATGTTGTCAACTTTCCGGCGGGAGCGCGCCGACGGTCGTGGGTTAAGAACGTCGTTGCCATCGGAAATTCTGCAGGCTTTGTTGAACCGCTGGAGGCCACTGCCATCGGCACAATTTGTGATTCTGTAGCCCACATCATTCGGGCACTGAAGGCTTCCGATGGATTCCTGTTGCCCATCCAACGGGATATTTACAACAGAGTCTCGACGGAGAACTGGGAGATTATCCGCGATTTTCTGGCGATTCATTACAAATTCAATGGTCGGCTGAATACCCCGTTTTGGCAGGCTGCTCGTCACGATGTGGACATTGGATCTGCCTCGGACATTGTGGAATATTTTCAAGCTGTCGGTCCCGATTTCAGGTTGCTCGAATATGACATGAAACGGAATTTTTTTACAAACGAAGGATTCTTTGCGATGCTGGTTGGCCAGCGGGTTCCCTATCAAAGGAAAGTTTCCATTTCAGCTACGGAAGAAAAGCACTGGCAGTCCTACAAACAGGAAATAAGCCAAGCTGCGAAGGGGGGGATGGAGATGGCCGAATGTTTGGCAGATCTCCGCGAGCACGGCCTGCCTGCCGGAATGGATGGTGATGCCTTCGGTATGGATGACTCTGATTTTGGCGGGCTACGTTGGCAGTGAACGGGGGAAATGATCGATTTGTACGGATCTGCGTGATGTGATGAAACTGTTGATCATGCGATTATCACACTGAATCAGGCAGGTTTTGTTTGACGAAGACCGATGTTGTAATATACTACCATACAGTGCAGTTCATGCGGCTTTTGCACTCCTTGCCGTATGTCATTCTGACGGATCGGGCGCACATACATCAGCCAGGATCGGCTAGGGTGCCCTTCATGATCACGTTTTGTTTTGGTTCGAATAAATAACTACTGCCTGAAAGGCACATCAAACCTTGATATTGTTTTTCCGTGGTCGACATGCATTGTGTTTTCCCGGGACAGTATTGTGGTCCAATCTTCATCGTCTGTCGTCTTCAATCAGGGTCTAAAACCATGAACAACAAAAAGGTCTTACTCATTGGCTGGGATGCGGCCGATTGGAAAATCATTCAACCATTCATGGATCGCGGCTTGATGCCGCATGTGAAGAAATTGGTTGAAAACGGGGTGATGGCTAATATTTCGACGCTCATTCCCGCCCTTTCGCCGATTCTCTGGACTTCGATTTCCACGGGTAAACGAGCCTATAAACATGGGATCTTGGGGTTCTCGGAACCGATGCCAAATGGGGAAGGCATTCAGCCGATCACCAATTTGTCGCGCAAGACAAAAGCAATTTGGAATATTCTGGGTCAAAATGGCGCTAAATCTAACGTCGTGGGTTGGTGGCCAAGTAATCCGGCCGAACCGATCAATGGCGTCATGGTCTCCGACCACTACTACGACTCGAAAGGTGCGCTCGAAGAGGGCTGGCCGATGATGCGTGGGACGGTCCATCCTCCTCGACTCACCCAGACACTGGCTGATCTGCGAGTACACCCGAACGAACTCAGTCGAGAGCACTTGGATCCCTTCATTCCTCTGGGACATACGATTGACCAGGATAAGGACCAAAGACTTGCTCACTGCACCAGACTCATTGCGGATTGCACGACGATTCAGTCGGCTGCCACTTATCTCATGGAAAATGAACCGTGGGATTTTATGGCGGCATATTTCATCACGATTGATCACTTCAGTCACACGTTCATGCGTTATCATCCGCCCCAATTGGAGTGGGTTAACGATGAAGATTACGAGTTGTACAAGGGATGTGTCTCAGCTGCGTACGTGTACCATGACATGATGCTGGGTCGGCTCGTCGAACTGGCGGGTGAGGATACCACGATCATTTTGATGTCAGATCATGGTTTTCATCCTGACCACATGCGTCGCAAAGAAGTTCCAAACGAGCCAGCGGGACCTCAGGCGGAACACCGCGATCATGGAATTTTTGTGATCAATGGACCGGGAATTCGTAAAGACGAGTTGGTCCACGGTGTCAGTCTGCTAGATGTGACGCCCACGATTCTGACTCTCTTTGGACTGGAAGTCGGCGAAGACATGGATGGTCAGCCGATTCTTGACGTCTTCGAAGAACCACCGGAAGTGAAAACCATTCCTAGTTGGGATGAGGTTTCCGGCGAAGATGGCCGACATCCGAAGGACATGAAGCTGACCCCCGAGGAGTCACGAGAGGCGATCGATCATCTGGTCGCACTGGGCTACATCGATCCGGTCAGCCAAGACAATGAACGAGCGCTTCGCGATACCCAAATCGAACTCGATTACCATCTTGCACGTTCCTACATGGATAACGGTCTTTACGGCGAAGCCATTCCAGTTCTGACCAAATTGTACCAAGAGTGCCCGGTGGAATTTCGATTCGGTATTCAATTGGCAGCCTGTCTTCAAGCTCAAAACCACATTGAGGATTTAGATGAAGTTGTGAACGACCTTAAGAACCGGTGGTTCAAGGCGTCGACTCAAGCCAAATCGCGCATGCAAGAGATCAACCAGATCTTCAAGGAACGGCGTGAAGCAGCTGAAGAGGCCAGCGAAAAGGAAGGCGTTGCATTGTCCAACGATGAAAAAACGTTTGACAAGCTGTTTAATGCTGAAGAAAAGTATGTCTGCAAAAAGATTCGAGACGTCGCCCGGGGCAGTTACCACACTCTTGACTACATGGCGGGATGGGTTGCCATGTCCAAGAATGACAATGAGGCAGCGATCGAGCACTTCAAAGCGGCCGGTGAAACCGACACGAAGGCCCCTGCTTTTCATTTTCAACTGGGCGAAGCTTATCGCAAATTACAGAAATACACAGAATCGAGGGAATGTTTTGATCGGGTTTTGGAACTGGATCCGCACAGTGCAACAGCCCACCTGGGACTTGCTCGTGTCTACTTGAGCTTGTCCAAGAACAAACGAGCTCGCATATCGGCACGCAAGGCGATTGGCCTCAAGTATCAGTTGCCACCGGCTCATTATTGCATGGGCGTCTGCCACGACCGTGCCAAAGAATTTCGCGCTGCGATCAATGCTTTTGAAACGGCCATCCGCTTGAATCCCAATTTCTCCGAAGCGCATACCGAAATGGCACGTATTTATGCCGACAACCTGAACGATCAGGACCAGGCAGAGTACCACCGTTCGATGGCTGAGGCGATTGACGAAGAGCGGAAGAAGTATTCCAATGTACGCATCTTACCTGATTTGGAGAACAGCGACTCGATCAACTATGAGGCAGAGTTGCCGTTGTGGCCCGCTCAGGAAGAGGAAACGATGCAGCCTGCTCTGCTGGAAGCTCCCGAAAGAAAGCCAGATGAGTCAGCCGATCCATCGGAAGCAATTGTGGTCGTGTCCGGGTTACCTCGCAGTGGCACGTCGATGGTGATGCAAATGTTGTCCGCTGTTGGCATCAAGCCTCTCACCGATGGCGAACGTGCTGCGGACGAAAATAACCCGAAAGGTTATTTTGAACTTGAAAAAGTTAAACAGCTCAAGAGTTCCAATAACTGGCTAGATGAGGCTAAAGGAAAGTCCATCAAGGTAGTGTCACCACTGTTACCTTATCTGCCGCAAGGCTTGCCTTATCGAGTTATTGTGATTGAACGAGATATTGATGAAATCGTCGCGTCTCAACATCATATGCTTAAAAAAATGGGCGAGGAGAGTGCCGATCTTAGCGACGAAAAACTGAAAGTCTATTTGACGGGGCAGTTAAACGGTTCTAAGAACAGACTCCACATTCACGATGTTCCCTGGTTAGGTGTATCGCATTCGGAGACGATCGAGCATCCCGAGCAGATCGCCGAGAAAATTGCAGAGTTCCTCGGTGGCGGCCTGGACACTAAAGCCATGAGCCAGGTGGTGGACGCGTCGCTACATCGCCAGCGTGGCCAATCAACGACAACCTGATAACACTGTCCACCATTGTTCTCCCTCCCCAGGGAGGGAGAAACGGGAATGGACTTGTGATTTGAACGTCGATCTGTAATTCTTCAGGCTGACATGTCGGACGGTTCTCCCGAACTTCCAGTTTCTCCTGGAACCGGGAAAGTGAGCAGAGTGGCGATGGCATGTCGAACCGTGGTCAGGCAATAGCTCCAATCGCTGTCAACCGGATGGCAAGTGTGTCAGCCCGGACGTAAACCTTGAGTTTCGTTCCATGACCGATTCTTTGCAGAAACCGGCCGGTCCTTCACCTCTGGCTGCCAAACATCTTGACCTGGGCAACAGATATCAGGCGAACAGGAAAATCGAAGAAGCAGCTGCCGAGTTCCGCAGGGCAGTCACTGCCGATCCGACCTGGCCTCAGTCTCACGCGGCACTCGGTTCGGCTCAAATTGACCTTGGTGATTTTGAAGAGGCCATCCGTTGTTTGGAGGAGGCGATTCGCCTGCAGCCTGGCTACGCCTCGGCCTTTCACGCCCTCGGTCACCTTGTGCGTCAGGGAGAGTATCGCTTCTCGGACGATCAAATCCAGCGTGTGCGGGAACTCATAGGGAGCAACACGGCAGTGGATGAAGACGTTTGTGCCCTCCAGCACACGCTGGGCGATATTTTGGCGGCTGATGCGCAGTACGACGAGGCGTTCCATGCCTATGCAAAGGCCAACGCTATCGAGTACCGACTGCGTTCTGGTGAGGGATCAACGTTTGACGCCGAAACGTTTGAAAGCCAGATCGAGGCGACAATGTGTGCGTTCGATCAGGAGTTTCTTCAGAGCGCGTCTACCTGGGGTCTGCAGTCAGAATTGCCGGTCTTTGTCGTTGGAATGTTGCGTAGTGGAACGACGCTGGTGGAGCAAATTCTAACTGCCCATCCTCATATCGAAGGAGTTGGTGAACGACCTGATCTATCTCAACATTTTCTTGCCGCCTGTGAAGACGACCCCCGCAATGCCAGGTTTCTCGATGAAAAACTGATGCAGGTGTACGCGAAACGGTATCTGCGTGATTTAGAAAATCCAGCAGCCGCCGCCACACGCATCATCGACAAGACGCTCAGCAATTTCCTTTTCCTGGGTCTTATCGCTTCAATGTTTCCGAAAGCCCGCATCATCTACTGCAGACGTCAACTACGAGACATTGCGATTTCCTGTTTTTTTCAGAGATTTGCCGATGTCAACTGGTCCAGTCGCTTAGAAGACATCGGCGTAAGCTGTCGTGGTTACACTCGTCTGATGAATCACTGGCAACAGGTACTGCCAGGTCGGATCCATTCCGTGGCCTACGAGGAACTTGTCACGGACAGCGAAAACGTGTGTCGTGGATTGTTAGACTTCTGTGGCCTCCCGTGGTCCGATGCCTGTCTTGAATTCCATCGTCAGCGTACAGCGATTCGCACTGCAAGTCGGGTTCAAGTGCGCCAACCGTTCTACACGAAGGCAGTTGGACGTTGGGAAAACTATGCCGCCCACCTGGCTGCCTTGGAACCATTTCTCGAATGAAGTGGCGATGCCTGTCGCAGTGTGATGAATGTTCCCCCGTGAGAGGTGTTGCCGACCGGGCATGTCGTTAGACATGGTCCCAACAGAATGCTATACTTGAACGTTAGACGGCCGAGAATTCCAGGCAACCGTCAATGGGGTTCCAACATCAATCGATCATCGTTATGCATCAAAGCAGTTGGTCGTTTCCGATCAGCGCAGATGCTCAAGGCGACCTCCGATCGCCATGGTCCAACTCGAACTTTGCCTGAAAAGGTGCGCGCATAGGAGATTCTGGTCGAGCTATGCAAGCACAACCTCACCCGCCTGATGCATCGCGCTCCAACGAAACAGCGTCACACCCTGACTGGCGACGGACGTTTCTCGGACGTGTGATTCTGTTCGTGTCAGTCATCGTGGTGGCCACGGTAAGTTATTTTGGATTTCGTGTTCTGTCGCCGCCAGCTCAAGAGCCGTCCGTTCAAGAGCAGGCATCCGTTCAAGAGCAGGCATCTGTTCAAGAGCAGGCATCCGGTCATGAGAAGATGATTCAGCTACTGGCCGAGATTAACCGGCTCGCACCGGAAGAGAATCCTTGGATCGGCCAGGGTCCTGCACGCATATTGC